>JAEEYE010000044.1 GCA_016291665.1 Oxalobacter sp.
TGAGAAAAAAGTCTTTTCTCCACCAAAGGAATTCTTTTAAAAACATTGAAAAAATCATAAAAAATTGCAAATTTCCAAAAGGATTTCACCCCCTTAGCGTTGAATATATCATATATCGACGCAAAGGGGGTGAGTGTGCTTGAACAGGCCGGCAATTGACAATCTGAATCAGGATGTTCAGGAATACATCATCACCCTTGAAACCAGTCTGGAAGAACAAAAGACGTAAGCGATCAATGTTCCACGTCTGATGCCCTAAACGATTTCTGCATTTCCTGTTACTATATATATGCCCCATGATTGTGGCAGCCAGCCACATACGAGGGACATCACATTGCCTAAGTTGTATAATGGCAAGGCAATGGTCTGACAGCCGCATAAAAGAGTTAAGCACTCGAGATTGAGTCAGTCAGTCTGCCTGCCATTATACGACGTTCGATTTGTGCAGGTTGAGTGCCCGAAAGGGCGGCTCGGGTAAGCGAACAGATAGAATCGGCAATGGGTAAAGGCAGTAAGCCATTGTAGTAACACGCGGGAGGATTCCATATGTTCGCTGTGGGAGTAGATGTTTCCAATGGAAGGAGTATGGTTGCCGTACTCCAATCCAAGCTGAAAGTGGTTATGAAGCCGTTTGAGGTTCAGCATACCTCAGAAGGCTTCGCAGCATTGGCGGAGAAGCTGAACGGCCTGGGCGGTGAAACCCGGATCGTCATGGAGCACACGGGACGGTACTACGAATCGTTTGCGATGAGCATGCATCAGGCAGGGTTCTTCGTTTCCGCTGTGAATCCGCTGCTCATCAAGAACTATCAGGATGGGATCACCGTCCGAAAGGTGAAGACGGACAAGGCGGACGCGGTGAAAATTGCCAGCTTCGCTCTTGACAAATGGGAGCTTCTGCCGCAATATACTCCCATGGATACGATTCGCTACGATCTCAAGACGCTGCATCGGCAGTTTCAACTGTCGAGCAAAACCAGGACCGCACTGAACAACAACCTGATTGCGCTCTTGGAGGAGAGCTACCCGGGAGCCAACCGGTACTTTGACAGTCCGGTGCGTCCTGACGGCAGCCAGAAATGGGTGGACTATGTGGATACGTTCTGGCATGTGGACTGCGTTGCCAAGGTCAGCCAGAAAACCTTCGTTGAGCGTTACGAGAAGTGGTGTAACCGTCACAAATACAACTTCTCCGAACAGAAAGCCATTGAGCTCCACGAGGACGCCAAGCGGAAATTCGCCCTGGTTCCCAAGTCCGACACCTGTAAGCTGCTGGTGAAGGAGGCTGTCTCCCAGCTTAACGCCGTTTCCCGCACTGTGGAAGCCTACCGGGCAGAAATGAACCGCCTTGCTTCCCAACTCCCGGAGTACGAAACCGTCATGAGCATGTACGGTGTTGGCAAGTCCATGGGGCCGCAGTTGATGGCTGAAATCGGTGATCTTCGCCGCTTCACCCACCAAAAGTCCTTGGTGGGTTTCGCCGGTACCGACCCGATCAAGGACGATTCCGGCGACAAGGTTTCCGCCAGCAATCCTGCCAGCAAACGCGGCTCTCCTTACCTTCGCAAGACGCTCTTTGTCATCATGACCATCCTGCTCCAGCTTCAGCCCCAGGATGATCCCGTCTACCAGTTCATTGACAAGAAGCGCTCCGAAGGAAAGAAGTACTACGTCTACATGACGGCCGGGATGACCAAGTTCTTGCGCATCTACTATGGAAAAGTCCGTGATTGCCTCAAGGAAAAGGGGCTATGGGACCAGCCCAGTATGGATGAGGTCAACCCTGGATGACAGGGGTTGGAAACAACCCCTTGACTACCCTTTAGCACCGGCAGCACGGCGTGTCAAGGATGCCGAAGGCACGGCGAAGCCGCTTGTCCTTGACTCGCCGGGATGACTGTGCTATCTTACGCCCTCGACCGCCTTGGATGGGGGTGGTCTGTTTGGGTTTCTTATCTTTCCTCCTCACCACCCTAAAAATTTTCTTGCTTTAGGGGCTTGACTTTTTATTTGCAGGCTCAATCCATGGCATCAGATCATCGACAGGTGACTGCGGATCAGCAGCAAACCGTTCCGGCAACACGGTCAGGAGATGATTCAGGTAAGCCTCTGGGTTCAAGCCGTTAGCCTTGGCGGTCTCCAGCACGGTGAAGACGATCACACTGGCGTTGGCTC
>JAEEYE010000019.1 GCA_016291665.1 Oxalobacter sp.
GCCGTACCAGTTCCAGCGCTGGTCGGTCGAGGCATACCGCAACCCTGTCCTGATGACACTGCTGGTGACGTCATCAAGTTTGTAACGGTCACCGCTGGCAGTAAAGTTCATGCCGTCATAGTTCGTATAGAAGTACTTGCCATAGACGTCCAGGCTCCTGCCCTTGTCCACTTCAAAGACCTTGCCGACACCCAGATGGGCACCATAGTAGGTGGTGTGCTTGTCGTAACCATACCCACGGCCAGCCCCATCATGCAGGATGTTTTTGGCATCGTTGCTCAAACGGCCCAAGCGGATGCTAGCTTCCGTATACCAGTTCGATGGGTCTGTCCACTTCGCCAAGAGGCCGCCGCCCGCATAATGCCCTTCACCATGGCCACCGGTATTGCTGCCATGGAGCTTGTAGTTGCCTTCACCATATTCTGCAAAGACACCAACGCCCAGGGTACCGGCTTCAAACCCCTTCTTGCCGCCCACTGCCGCAATGATATTCTTCGTGTTGGTGTTCACATGGCTGCCGGTCTTGTAGCGGGAGGTTGCCCCACCCACGGAAACATAGACTGAAGTGTCCTTGAGCCCTTCTTCCGCCTTCATGATGAAGTCGTTGCCGGCTGCGAGCATCGCCAGGCCTGCTGCCATCGTCATCACAGGTGCATGGGTTTCATCAGACAGGCGACCTGCGCCGGTATCCGTCATAAAGTAGAGGTTGCCGTCTTCAAACTCAGCATGGCCTTCACCGACATAAGCCGTACCCACCTTATAGGTCGTCCCCGTGAGTGCACCCGGCTTGCCATCAAAGTTGGATACCAGCGTCATCTGCTGGTTGGCTTCAAGTGCCTGCCTGTTCGTGAAGTAGATATTCGACGTGTCGACAGCCGCACCATTAAAGGAAATGTTGTCTGGCCGGACCAGCAATGCCCCGCTGTCCTTCCAGTCCACATTGCCGAAGGAGATCCTGTCAGCCTGGTTCTTGGCAACGGTATAGGTCACCGCACCGCCGTTGGCTGCCAGCTTACCGGAAATGGTACCGTCAACCGTCACACCGGTAGCCGGCGAATAGCTGTACTGGTCACTCCGATCCGATTCGGTATTGAGTGTGAGCGTCTTGTTGGCTTTAAGGAGCGTCATCGTATCACCCGTAGTGACACTGCCGCCTGCTTCTTCACCATAGTCCACACTGAAATCACCACCCAGTGTCGTCACACCCGAATAGTTGTACTCATCACTGCTGCGGTCTAGGAGCGTCGCACCTTTCTGCCAACCCGTCCCGCCAATTGTGACATCAGAAACCATCTTCTGGCCGACTTCATAAACTAAGCGCTTGCCACCGTCTGCCGCCTTGACGCCCTTGCCCTGTTTACCCGCCAGTGTGATGGCATTTTCCGATTCGGAGAACTCATCTGAAGCATACTTGTTCTTACCACTGATGTTTTCATCACTGAAAATCGCACTGTTCGACGTCAGGACATTCTTCGAGTTCCCATAGGAAGCATCCGTTGGAATGTCCATGTTCTCTGTATCCACAGCCACACCGTTAGCATTGCCTGCCCAACCGTCCGGTACCTCAACGTTACCCGCACTGTTGACCGTCACCTTGTCCAGGGTCACACTGTTGACCGCATACTGCAGGCTGCCATCTTCAATCGATGCCCCACCTGACGCTGTCGCTTCCAATGTGGTACTGCCCTGGTCCAAGGCAAAAGTAAAGCCATCCGGCGCACCGGAAACAGCCCCCTTCACCGCATGGTTTTCATCACCCTTGGCGATCAACGTCATCGCCGTATTCAACGGATCCGTATCAGACGTGAATGTCACACCGCTTAGGTCAATTTTGGGACCTTCTGTTTCCCCAGCCTTATCCTTGAACGTGTATTCGTTATTGGTGTAGTAGGCTTCATCCGTATTCCAGGCAATTGTCCCGGAGAGGGTCGCAGTTGCCACATCCTTGGTCCCAACCTTGTAGACCAGCCCGCTGGACGCTGCGGTTACCCCTTTTTCTTGGGTACCGGCAAACTGGATGCCACCGTCACTTTCATTGAAATTAGTGCTACCGTAGGCATTTTCCCCATTGATGGTTGCATTGGCAAAGAAGCCGGCCGCGCTGTTGACGATTGCGGCCTGCTTGCCGGTCGCAACGTCTGGTACGTTCATCCCATCGGTTTCAACCGTAGCCCCTTCTGCCAGTATCCAACCATCCGGCACATCAGAAGCAGCAGACCCGTCCCAAGCAGTCAGGTCAACCTTGTTTAACCCCACCCCGCTGACTTGGTAATTGACCGCACCGTCAGCTGCCTTGACTTCACCTTCAGCCGTCGCTTCAAAGGCGATGCCGTTGCCATCGGTGTAGGCGACATCCAGTGTGCCGGCAGATGGCTGCGTGACTGTATTGCTTTCGGAGATGCCGTCAGCCGAAATCAGGGTCATCTTCGCATCCGTTGCCAAGGCTTCATTGACCGAATCAAACGTCAGGCTAGAGGCATCAATTTTCGTACCATCTTTGAACTGATAGCCGTCGTTCGTATAGTAGGTTGAGCCTGTTGCCCATTGGATAGGACCGCTAAAGCTTGCCGTCTCAACGTTTTTATCCCCCACGGTATAGACGAGTTTTTGGCCGTCAACCTGCGAAAGCGTATCGGTACGTGTCCCTGCCAAGGTCAGCGCATCTTTGACTTTGTCATTGAATGTTTTTTCATAAGATTCGCCATCAAATGATTGAAGCGTATGACCTTTTTCGTCTTGGATGGCCTCTGACGCATCCACGACAGTCATGGTGTCGCCAGCCTTAGCCTGCTTGAGCCCTTCGGTAAACGCAAGGCCTTTGGCTTTGATATCTGCTCCAGTCAGGTCAAATTCACTGCCATAAGTAGCGACTGTGCCACCATTAGCGAACGCTGTGGTAATGGTGCCAAGTGTCAGCTCAGTCCCCGTTTTCTTCTTGGCGTAGTAAGTCAGGGTATTGCCGGCATCATTTGCCTTCACACCACCCGTCTGGGTACCTGCCAGTTTGACGCCGTTTTTGTTCTTATCTTCTGCATCAAGGTCGTCATTGACGTACTTGTTATCGCCCGTATACGTGGCTCCTGTAAAGAACCCATCAGCTGCGGTCACGATATCTTTAGAACTGCCAGGCGTCAGGCTCGTCGTGAAGCGGCCTGTATTGACAGTCAAACCGCTGCTTGTCCAGTCGTTAGCAACCGTAGAGGTTCCTGTCGTGTTCCAGTTGCTGAGGTCAACAGCACTGACAGTGACGGAATCCACAACATAGTTGGCTTTATCGGCAGCAGCGGTAACATGGCCTGATGCCGTTGCGAGATAGTTAATACTGTTGGTATCTGTATGGTCTACACTGACTGTCTTATTAGTACCTTTGGTAACAGGGCTTGCAGCAGTAAGTCCAGTCGCATTCAGGATTGTTGCGGTATTGCCCACCGTCAATGGTGTTGTTACCGTACCTGTATAAGCAAAATTCGTGGCATCAATCTTCGTTGAAGCAGAGGCAGTCCAAGAAGAATCAGGAAGGCTTGCCGTAGTACCCCATGCTATGCTGGTTAAAGTGACCTTATCGGTTGTTACACTACCAACCGTATACTTCACATCATTGGAAGCAACGCCGACAGTACCATTGGCTGTCGCATTAAACTTGATGTTTTTGCTGTCCGTATATTCAACGGCGACACCTGCGCTTGGCTGTGTGATGGAACCACTCGTAACACCCTCTGCGCCGCTCAACAGGGTCATGCTGTCATTATTTTTCAGCAGCTGGGTTGTTTGACCAAAGGACAGGCCCGAAGCATCAATTGTGGATTTCGCATTGAACTGATAGCCGTCGTTTGTGTAATACGCTTCGTCGGCGTTCCAGGCAATTGGACCACTGAAGGTTGCCTTCGCGACATTCTTATCCCCTACTGTGTAGATGAGTTGTGTTTTTGCGCCGTTCTGGGTCAGCTTGTCACTACGTGTTCCTTTGAGGTTCAGTTTTTCCTTAACGTCATCGCTGAACTCAACGTCAACGTCTTTGCCGCCAAAGTCCTTCAGTGTTTGATTGTCTGCATTTTTGATGGCTTCGGTTGCATCGACGACAACCATCTGGTCGCCTGCTTTTGCGTCTTTAATGCCATCGGTAAACTTAAAGTCATCTCCTGCTGTAATCTCAGCAGCAGTCAGATCGTATCCACTGTCATATGTAGCTACCGCTTTTCCACCTGCGGCAAACGCTGTCGTAATAGTCCCAAGCGTCAGTACCGTACCGGTTTTCCTCATATCATAGTAAGTGAGGGTGCTGCCATTATCTGTTGCCTTTACACCGCCCACCTGTTTGCCATCGAGCTTCACACCATTTTGGTTTTCTTGTGCAAAGGCTTCATCATCCTTATAGGCCTTAGCACCCGTCACTGTGCCAAAAGTAACCTTGTCAGCAGTCAGGACAACTTTCGAGCCATTTGACAGCCCCGATGGTGTTTTAAAGTTACCTGTGTCAACGGCAACGTTTTCGCCCTCCCAACCTGAGGTAACAGCAGTCGTCGTGCCATTCCACTTGTCAAGATTGACACCGTTTACGGTCACTGTCGATACAACGTAATTGACAGCATCTGTTGCAGCTTTGACATTACCTTTAGCCGTAGCGTCAAAGGCAATACCGTTTTCTTTATAGTCCACAGCAACTGTCTTGTCTGTACCGTTTTCAACAGAATTGCCTGAAGTCAGATCCTTGGCATTCAAGATGGTTACAGTTTGATCCTTCTTCAACGCAGTTTTGGCCTTACCTGTATATTCAAAATTCGTCGCATCGATTTGGGTTGAAGCAGATGCATGCCAAGAAGAATCAGGCAAGTTATCAGCAGCAGAACCCCAAGCCTTTTTACCCAATGTGATCTTGTCAACCGTCACACTCTCGACTGTGTATTTCACGTCGTTGGCATCGACGCCGACAGTGCCTTTGGCTTTCGCATCAAACGTGATGTTGTTGGTATCCGTATATTCAACAGCAACTGTCCCCTTGTTTTCACCCGGCTGTTTGATGTCATTGCCTGTGATACCGGCAGCCCCTTTGACCAGTGTCATGGTGTCATCTTTTTTGAGGAGAGTCGTATCCGTACCCGCAAAGGTCAGACCCGATGCGTCGATGGCTGTCGCTGCGTTGAATTCCAACCCGTCTGCACTGACGTCACGCGGTGTACCCCACGTCATACCGCCTAAGGTCACTTTAGAAGCCAACCCTGATATCGTATAAAGCACATTCTTATAACTGTTGGCTTTATCCAGTGTCACGGAATGGGTACTTGCAGAGGTGATGGTCACGCCATTGACACCGGCATCAGGTTTTTGCTCACCCTGCTTCAATATTTTGAATGAGGTGTTTTCATCCAAGGTGTCTGTACTACCATTCGTGGTCAGTGACAGCGTCTTGAAGTCATCCGCCGTGTTCGATGCCAGGAGGGTCATCTTGCCGCTGGTTTCATTGGCAAACGCATTCTGGACAGCCTTTATATCAAGCCCAGCACGGGTCTTATCCGTATCCTCATTTTCTTTAAACGCATTGGCCGCCAATACGGTCTCACCATTACGCCAGGTTACCGTATCAGCAAGTTCGATGGTCTGGAAATTTCGGACATCGCTACCTACCGTATTGCCAACCGTAGAAAGCACCAGCTTATTGCCTGTCACGACATCTTTACCAACGTAAGCTTTGCCACCATAAACTAACCCACTGACGTCGACACCGCCCAACGTCACGGTATTGCTAGTTGCTGTACCATCGCCAACATAGTCGACATAACCACCGTAAACATGCCCTTCTACGGTCGTCCCTGTCCCACTGATTGCGACGGTATTCTCATTCGCACTGCCGCCGTAGGCGTAACCGCCATAGACATTGGTATTGATAATGGCACCATCGCTGATCTGTACTGTGTTATTCGTAACCTGCTTGTCTTCGCCTTCCGCAGCGTAACCGCCGAAGACAGGGGAATTCCAGAGGACGCCAATTTCGCCGGTTACCGTGCCCCCTTTAATCGTTACTGTATTGTTTTTAACATCACCCTCTTTCGAAACACCCCCTATCACAGCAGCCACGGTACTGTCGGTGATAGATACCTGGTTCCCTTTTTCGGCCGTATCACCGCCGACAATCCCCTTTTCGCTGACAGCCCCAACAACAATTAATATGCCAGTTGATGTAACATTATCCAGGGTAACCGTATTGTGGGTGACAGCAGTACCTGCATCACCTTCGGAGTAAGCACCACCAACGATGGCCGAATAATCGCCGCCAACCGAGGTATTCGAGATGGATACGCTGTTGTCCGCCGCATTGCCGTACTTCGTAAACCCGCCTACGATGCCGCCGCCAGACATCAGGAAAGAGCCACCATATGCCAGGTTGGCATTCGTCATTTTGGCGTCAGTAATCTTGACGGTATTGTTTTGGACAGCGCCCGACACTGCACGCCCCCCATGGACACCACCATCCACGGTACTGCCGGTAATGGTAACTGAATTGTTTTGGACTAAAAGATCTGTAAGGGCTTGATTGGTATTCCTTTCAGAACGCCCACCATAGATGGTGTCAGCCTTGATATCAGTATCCGAACCAGAAATAGTAACGTGGTTGTCTGTCACGTTACCTCCAGAATACCCTGAATAAGAATAGCCGGCGGTCATATCGTCGAGATAGACTTTCCCTTTTGTAATTTCAATGGAATTACCGGATACCTCTTTATAACCTTTACCAGCAACCATCGTATATTTATATTCCGTTTCGTCAGATGGGTTGCTGATTTTGCCGATACCTAAGTTATCGCCATTATTGATATCAATCGTAATAGTGTTGTCTTTAGCATCACCTGCGTCCGTATAACCAGCAATAATGGAAGCGCCATAGCGGTTATCCCCCGTTAGTCCAACAAACACATTGCCCGAAAAGGAAATAGTATTTTTTGTTGCCGCACCGCGATGTTCCCCAGACTCAGGCCGACTGGCCTGCCCTGCTGTGATATTCAAATAACGATCTGCTGAGACAGAAACCTTCTCATCAGGGTTTTCTGTCTTGATGATGATCTTGTTTTCCGCTGCATCACTATTGCCAGAGACACCTCCCCTGATGTTTACCGTGGAAGCATTGTTTCCGACGGATGCATTACCAGAAACCGTGACAGTATTTTTGTTGGCATGGCTGTCTGCATCACGGCCACCTGAGTAGCCCCCCAAAATGCCACCATTGACTTTAGCTGAGCCTGAGACGTCGACCAGATTGCCATCAGCAGTCTGGACTCGATTTTGGCCGTCGTATGCCGCATAGCCACCATTAACTTTCCCCGTAACAGCATTTTTGCCTATGGAGACTATGTTTCCATTCGCACTGCCCCCTTCGGCATAACCACCATAAATACTATCGACTGGACCGCCGCTAAGCCCTTCATCAATATAACTGTCAGAGGCCTCACCACCTTTCATCTCAACAGAATTATTATTGGCATGTCCTGTACCTCCTGTATACCCACCATAAACAGGGGCGTAGAACTTCCCGTTTTTGATACGCACACGGTTTTCATCTGCCGAACCAACGCTAGAACGACCACCAAAAACACCAACGTAACCAACAGAAGAATAATGTGCTGGTAGACCCATAGTTTTATAGGCGTCGTCAGTGATTTGGGCATTGTTCACCGTCACCTCATTATTAGTGGCTTCTTGCCAATCAGAAACGCCGCCAAAAACGGCCTGTTTGATTTCTCCTCCATTAAGATCTACGTAATTATTAGATACTCTTCCCTGGTTTGAAGAGCCGCCATAGATGTATTGGCTTTTACCGCCATTAAAGGTCACTCTGTTTTGACTGACCAAACTTGAACCGCCGCCACTGCCTGATACATTGCTATCAGAGATCCAGCCGGACATCCCCCCAAAAATCCGCTTGACTTCACTACCGTTGAAAGTCACCAGAGCATTATTAATAGTCCCTATATCCGCATATGACCGCCAGTTACCTATAAGGCAATCACCAGTAGCAACATGCGTCCCTTCAGCAACCTGCACCCTGGTGATCGCGTTATCGGAGCCTTTGATGACCGTACCGTCTGAACCCACTTCCAAGACCCAGGTTGGCTCTTCCTCAACCCCATAGTAGGTAGTAGCCGAGCCAGGCGCAGAAGCACCCAATCCGCCCAGGACAACCGCCGCCACCAGCAACGAACGGAGTCCACATCCCTTTGTCTGCGACTTGGCCAGCTCACTGACCGTCACATAGCAATGTCTCGCTTTGTTCCATACGGTTTTATAGATCTTGTTCATGGGGGTGACTCCTTCTATGGCAATCCTGCCCGGTACACGCTGATCAGGCCCTGGCTGTTTCCAAAAACGCCAGTTTTTGTACCGACATCACAAAAAACGCATCAACATCCAGTTCCCGGTTTTTACAGGATGGTAAAAGTCCAAGTTCCTTTAATACGGATTAGGGGAAAAACTCAAAAATAGACTATTTCATTTTAGCACGTGCGAAGGGAAAACCGTTCAGAACTGCCACCCGTTCCGCCCGTAACCGTGTGTTATAGTAAACCAACAACTTCCTGCTTTTAACCATTAAAAAACAACAGCTTACCAATTTATCTTACTACCTTTAATCATCATTAACGGAAGTAAAGGCAACCGGCTTTTCGCCTGGCATGGCGGCTATGCGTCATCCACTAGACGCTGCCCCACCATCCACTGCAAAAAAAAGCAGGCCTAAGCCTGCCCAAATCACCCCCATCAAAACACTACCGCCTGAAAACCGGCTGCAGTTCCCCCAACTGGATCTCCGCATGGAACGGATCGACCAACCCATCCAAGACCTTCAAGACCGCATGGTCATTCATCGTCAAACCGCCCAAGCGCTCCTGCCAATACCGTACCGCCTCAGGACGCTTATGCTCGCGCAAGAGTGCCATCAACCCTTCGTCGGGCAGGATGATTTCCGAGACCACCGTCCTATCGACCACCCCATCACGGCAATGCGAACATCCCGCCCCACAGACATACACGCCATCCAACGTCCCCAACACCTGCTCGATCCGGCGCACCGCATCCGCACTGTGCCCGGCGCGATGATCCTTCAATGGCACCTTGCAATACGGGCACAGGAGTTTGACCAGGCGCTGTGAAATCATCGCAACCATCAATGTTGGGTCATAGACGTCCTCCGGTTTGATCCCGAGGTCCAGCAAACGCCCGGGGATACTCATCGCATTGTTGGCGTGAAGGGATGCTGGCAGCAGGTGCCCGGTCTTAGCCGCCTGGAACGCCAGGGACGCTGAAGGGTAATCCCTGATTTCCCCAATCATAATGACGTCCGGGTCATGGCGCATCGCAGCGGTGATCGCCTGCGAATAGGCACTTTTGCGCTCTTCTTCGGTATTGGCATTGAAAACCGACGTCTGCCTGGCGCCCACAATCGGGTATTCGCAGGGATCTTCAACCGTCATCACATTCTTCTTGAAGTCAAAGTCCACGATAATCTTCTGCAAAAGCCCCTTTAACGTCGTCGATTTGCCGGATCCCGTAGGCCCTGAAATGATGCAGCACCCGTAAGGACAGCGCGTAATCGCATTCAAGTCCTTCACATGCCTCGGGTGGTAGCCGAGGGATACAAAATCCACATCATGCACGGAACTGTTATAAAGCAGGCGCATCACACACGAGTGCCCCGTATTGTTCGTGCCGATTGCCGACACACGGATGGATTCGACGTTTTCCGGTAAAAAGGGGCGCTTCGAGATGCGCGCATCAAGTTTGCCGTCAATCCGGAAATTGTTCGACCCTTCCTGCGACATCGCGTTATAGATCGTCCTGACCAACTGGATGCCATCATCATACGAGCGCGCCAACCCTGGCTGATCCTCCAGGTCACCGTTTATCCGGTAAAGTACATGGCACTGCTCGCCTTTGCTTGAGACGATATGCACGTCAGAGGCATTCTGTTTGGCGGCATCGGAAAAGATTGCCATCGCCAGCTTCTGCTGTTCACTGGCCACCACCCCAAGGCCACCGGAAGAGGCACCCAACGCATAGGCTGCCGCGATTTTCGCAATCTCAACCGGCACGGTCTTGATAACCTTGATCCCCGCGTTTTCCACCTGGCTGATGACGGAGAGCCCCTCTGGGGAAAACCGGTTGTTGCGGTCAATCCAGGCAATGGCTTCATTGTCTTCCGTCTTAAAGACGGCAACCGTCTTTTGTTCCGTATTATCCACCACAAAGGGCGCATCGGCTGGTCCTGTCATCAACTGCCCCGGAAAACCCGTACTTTCCAAAGCATCAGATACCGCCTTATCCATCGGTAAAGGTCCCCCAGACTGGGAGAGCCCTTCCCCATCGACTTGGCCCATATCCCCAAACGCATCTTTTACAGGTGCGTCTGAGCCTGAAGCCAAGCCATCCCAACTGCTATCCTGATCTCCATCCATTAAGACAAAATCACCCCCTTCACGGAGGGTGTCGGCCTCCCATGCAGAAAAATCCCATTCTTTACTATCCATCATCGCCTCCATCAATTGATGACCGGAATCATCGGGGTTTTACCTACGGCGTCGGGCCTTGCCGGTGCTGGACTCACACCTGGCGTGACCTGGCCGACTGTGCCGACATGGCCACCGGTTGAGACATAAAGCCGGATGCGGGCGCGCTTTTTAACCAGCGTCACACACCTTAGGTCCATCCCAACGACCTTCCAGCCGCTTTTTAACGTATCGCCAATCCTGACCGTTTCTTCTTCACCGGATGGATAGGCAACGGTCGCCATCTTCTTCGTATCAATCCCTTCAATGGCCTTCACGACCGGCATCGGGTGAGAGCCCTTGAGATCAATCCGGTCAACGCCCTTGATCCGCTTGATTTCCGAGACTTTGGCAGCGATCTGTGCCTGCATGTCGAGTTCCTGCTGCTGTGCCCTTAATACCGCCATCCGTTCATTGGCGGCGATGATTTTTTCCTGCGCCGTCTGCTGGGCATGCGCAAGGCCACCCATAAGGCCTGCCAGCAGCACACCCACTGCCGTCCATTTAATGTCCATACTGTGTTCCCTCCAAAGACCAGGTAAATAACCCGTCTTTCATCTTGATTAGCATGTGGTTGATCCTGAAACCCGGCCCGTCTAACGCATCAATCGCCTTAAACGGCAGCACGTCCATGTCCTTGATCGTGAAGTTGGCCGACTTGATTGGCACGCCAGCCCCTTTTGGCTTGGCCCCCTTTTTCTCCACCGTCCCCTTATCCTTGAAGGTCAAGGGAATATGGCCCTTTAAGGCGGCATTGACCATCACAGACCTGCGCTCGGACAATAGCCCCACTGGGTCATCGGAACCGGTTTCCATCGCCAACGGCAAGACCAGCTCGGCCTTGTTCCCATTGGGGGCAACTGTGGCCTTAGGTTGTGCCTTAGTCATCTGCTCGGGCAGTCCATTCACATCCCGGTTCCAGACGATAGAGAGCTTGTTGCCTGAACACAGTGCCGAATGGAATGTCCACCCATCGACAAAGAGGTCCGGTAGCCTGTTGAACGTCTGCTGACAGGTCTGGACGAACGCTGTAGCGGTCGGAATCTTCTTCCAGGGCTTCATATCGACCTTTTTCTGGGCAGCCAAAGCCGCCTGTTGCCTGGCTTCTTCTGCCTTTTTCGCTTCCTGATGCTGCCAGTACAAATAAGTACCGCCTGCCAAGACACCCATCAGGGCAACCAAAAGGATGCGTTTTGCCACGTCGGCAGACGTTAAAATCCGGCCTAAAACGTGCCCCCGGGCAGCTTTGATGCGCCCCTCCTTCTGGCGGGGTATCAAGACGTCTGTTTCGATTGCCAACGTCCCGGCAAGCTGCCAAGCATCTGGTGCGACTTCGACGTCCCAGCCAGCCCCCCTGGCTGCTTCAAACTGGGCTTTGACCTCTGCTTCCGGACCCAGGAAGTCATTTCTAAACGCCGCTGTGGACGGCACGATCAAGCCCTGCCGGACAGCCAAATACCCCCAGGTGTCGCCCTCTAAGCAGAACGCACACTGAAAGGTGGCACTTTGCGTTTCCCGTATCACGGCATCGCGCACAACGGCAGCCATTGAGACCATGCCCGCCTTATACCCGTCCGTTGCCCTGGCAAAACCGACCTGGTCCAGCTCCTTCAGGCCAACTTCCAGGTCAAAGCCCAAGCGTTTCGCCAAATCCCGCTTGAAACGGGCCTTCTCCCGCCTTGAGGATCCCTTGAGGGGAAACCATTTGAGCCCGGCGGCAAGGACAGGGCCTTTTCCGGTTGAAAAAAACGGTTCTGCCATCCTCAGTCCCCAATGCTTGCGGTAATCAGGATCACAATGATCTGCTTGGATTTGGCCCCATGGATCCCTCCACCCAACAGTGGGAAATGGGCAGAGCCCACGCCAGATCGGTCAGATGAGGCAATGCCCTGCTCAAAACCCGATAGGATCAACGTATCGCCATCATGAAGCTTCACGCGCTGCAGGAAGTTGCGGGTATCGATTTCCGGTGTCTGAATCATCGAGCCGCCGGACTGCACCTCATGCATCGAGACGAGCGAGGAGATGTCCACGGAAAACTGGAGCATCATCTGGGTGGCATCCAAGACATGCGGCAAAACCGACATCGTAAAGCCCGTATTGATCGTGCCTGGGGTTAGCGAGTTCGAGCTGTACTGTCCATCGCCCAATGTGGTGGAAGCGGATTTCAAGTACGCAATCTGCCGCCCGACCTGCAACGGTGCTGCCTGGTTGTTCAATGTCGTAATATTCGCAGACGTCAGGTTTGAGACGTTCCCCTGCTCAGACAACGCGTTAATGATCGCTTTCGTGCCTTCCCAACGGCTGCCACGCGAGCCCGGCAGAACAGAGAGCGTCAACATCGTGCCATTCGTTGGCGTATCAAAGACAGTATCCATCGCCATGCCCAGGTACCCTGCGGTGGACTTATAGAGCGCGTTCCAGTTGATCCCGTACTGGTGCGCGTCAGAGAGTTCGACACTCACGACGCGGACATTCAAATGCACGCGTTTTGCCATTGAATCGTTCTGGGCATCGACAAACTCAGCGACCCGGTCCAAGACTTCTGGTGTATCGGTCACCGTCAACGTGCCGGTTGCCGGGGTAACAACCACCTGGCCATTCGGGGAGAGCATCGCCTTGACCGCTTTTTCGATTCCATCCCAGACCGACATCTTGGCAGTGACTTCCACTTCAGAAGAAGACCCGCCTTTAGACGAACGCTCACTCTCATTGGCGCCACCGCCACTGCCTGAATCATCATCTGACCCGGTCTCGTTCGTCACCTTGTTTTTCGTTGCGACAACACCAGGGATCGCGGCAATCCGAAACGTGCGGGTATCGAGGTTGAAGAAATGGATGCCCTTACCCGTCCACTTCCAAGAGACGCCATAGCGGGCGGCAACCGTATCCAGAAAGCCCGACAAAGGCCCTTCGTACATGATATTGATCGGTCCCCCTGCGACATCCCCTGACGTAAATGAGGGCAGCGTTGGGACTTTTAGTGAAGAGGTGCCCTTAGCTGAGGCAGTGCCTGCCAGTTCGCCCTTGGAGCGTTTCTGTGTGCCGATCGTCACTGGGACGCCGGTCAACATCGTGATCCGCTCTGCCACCCCCTGCAGGCTGAAAAACGTCCGGTTGATTGAGACGGTTTTTTGTATCAGCTGCCTGCCCAACGCATGGTCAAAGACCTTGCCGGACTTGGCTGTCGGAATATAAAGGCTGTCCGCTTTAGAGACATGCGCTGACGTATTGACCCGGATTGCTGCCGGGTTGCCTCCTACCCGATCCATATACGATTGGCCGTAAGCCCTCTGCCGCTCAATCTCGTCATCCATCGGTTTTAAGAAAGCGGAAGCGCAGCCCGTCAATGAACCGGTCAAAAGGCTTAATACCACCGCGGTTGCCGTCCCCCGCACAAATGTCTTTTTGCCATCCATTAAAAACCTCCATTACCCGTAACCCGCAGGACGCGGTTTTTTTCATAGAATTCGGCACGCATCGGTGTGCCGGAACGGTTCAACGCTTCTATCAGCTCGCCAATCGCCCCTTCAAACTGACCAGCCAGTTTCACATCTACTTTGGAAGTGACATCAGGCCCCTCATAGACGACCTGGTAGCCACTGGCGTTCGCCCAGCGGGTAATCGCATCCGACACCTTTTCCCCCATCGACAACCGCCAGTTGCCAGGGCCATCCTTTAAGGCCAACGCTTCTTCGCCCTTGGCTTTCAACATCCGCTCGGCGATCGAGAGTTTCGGTTCCCCATCAATGTCATCGGGATGGCGCGCTGGGGCTTCTTCCTCTTTGACGGTGACGCGTTTTTTAACCCAATGGCCTTTGCGGTCCTTGACCTTGATGACACGGGTTTTAGGCTTGGCCACGGCTTCCTCCTCAGGGTCCGCATCTGGAGAAGCGCTTGGCATCTTCCCTTTGATGAATGTCACAGCGCGCCCATTGATGGTCCCGTCGATGGCGTCCGGCATCCCACGCAGGAAATACCAGTCGCCGTCGACGACCGCATCGTCTGCGAGGACCAAGCCACGCGTAGCCGGACACCAGAGGTTCCTACCATCGGTTTTACAGAAGATCGTCTGCTGTTGTCCTGCGATGTGGTACGCCACATCGGTTGCGGCCAAAAGGTTGGCACTGACAGCCAAAAGCGAACCCGCAACCAAGGTTTTGTTGAAAGTGTTGTGTCTCATAAGGTGTTTCCTGTCATTGAAGTCGAGCCGGCGCCATCACCATGTCTTTGGCCACGAGGAACGTAAACGGGGTTCCCGGGGCAACCGTCAGGGTGGGCGCAATATGTTTGTTACGTTGCATCAATTGGTTGACCGTCTCAGCCAAGGCCAATGGCGGTGACCGACCCGGCTGAGATCTCACCAGTGCCCTGGAGGTTGTCGGTAGAAATCGTGTTCTGGTCATCCGGCAGGAGCAGCGAAACCGCCCCGATCATGAAAGCCGCACCGAACATCCGCAGGAAATGGTTGTCCACATCCGCTTCAACGCCCGACTGGCCGATTGGGTCTGCCCCAGGCGTGCCTGCCAAAGAAATCCAGCTCCCATCCGGCAGGATCATGCGGTTTAAGGCCATCAACACCCTGTCCTGGCCGACTGCCACAGAACTCCTATACTGGCCGATCAGCTTGGCGCCCTTGGGGATCATCAAATGCCGCCCTGTCGTGCTGTCATACACGTCAGATGTCACGACGGCGGTGAAGGCACCCGGCAGGTCACTGTTGATCCCACTCACCAAGACCGTGCGCACCACTGTCCCCTGCTGGACCAGATACTGGGCGAAGGCTTCCTTCTGGAATACAGGCTCAACAGCCTCCTTTTCCTGCCGGGTTAGGAATGCTTCATTGGGGTTGGCCTTTGCGGCATTCATCACTTCACTGATGCCACTGCCCTGTTGGTCTTTGCCGATACGGGTATCCAAGATCTCTTGGGCAGACGGCTTCGTGGGTGCCGTGTGGTGTGTGAACGCATCCCTGATAGCCGTTGCCGCATCGGGCAGGAGCTTGAAGCTGCCTGCGGCTTCCAGGTTCGAAGCCCTGACTTCCCCTTCGCGGATCGCGGCTTCCTCTATTGGATTTCCTTCGCCTGAGACAGTGCCATTGCCCGCAATCACCGGGATTGCAGGGACTTTGCCGCCTACCGCTTGGGACTGCATCGCTAGGGCTTCAGCATCAAGATTTTCTGCTGCCGCAGCCGCTTTCTGGCGTTCCTCAGCCTCGGCCTGGAGGTGCTTGATCATCGAGTTCGTATTGGCTTCCTGAAGCTCATCATTGACCTCGGCTTCCGAGCGCTCTTTGGGCGCATCGATTTCCTGCGGCATGAAAAACCAGACGCCGCCTGCCAGGGCCAAAGCGGGGATAATGAGCTTCATCAGCCTGCCAAAGATGTCCTTGGCCGGTGTCCCTTTCGTGACTTCAGCCATCGGCATGGTGTCTTCAGCAGGGACCGGATCAACATCAGGCGTCTCGAGGGTTACCGGTTCATCAATGACGTCATCCTCTTCCACGGCTTCCGGGATGTCGTTTAATGGGTCTTTAGCCATACCCTTACCCTTTCGTCCCGTTGTAACGGACCGTGACCTCTTTCGTGCCCAGCTTTAAGAGGAGCTTTTTGGCCACGCGCTCGACAATGATCAAGTTCGGTTTCGTGCGGAAATTAATCAGTGATATGGCCCCCTCATCATCGACCAAGAAAACCGCTGGGGTATCCTGCGTGGAAGGCATCCTGAGGTACGTGAACGTCCCATCGGTATAGACCGACGTTGGGGTAAAGGAGGCGTTACCTTGAACAGTAAAATTAAAGTCCAGTTCATCCGGGTGGATACTGGAAGACAAGACCTGGCTGCCAAGCCGGGCGTTTTCCGCCTGGAGGCGGGCCAACGCATGGTCCTGCATCAGACGGATTTCTGCCTCCTGATCGGGATAGTCGAATGAGACTTTCTGATACAGCGTCTTGTTTTTACCCGAAGCGATCAGCTGGAACTGGTAAGTACGCTTGTTCGTAATCAAGGTCAAAGACGTTTCAATGTCATCACGGACCGGTTTGACATAGAGGTTCGTGGGCCCACCAGTGATCCGCCATTGGATCGAGTCGCCTACGACCGGTGTTTCTTTCAAACCTTCATCGTCTCCCAGCGCGATATGCGTATGGCGCATCGGGTGCGTATAGATGCGGTAGATCAAATCGGGTGAATAGGTGTACCGGACAATCCTCTGCTCATGCGGCGCCGCAACCGGTACCGTTACCGGATCCGGTGCTTGGGCTTTAAGCGGGTGCCTGCCCCTTTTAGCGGCAGCCTCCGTTACCGGGACAAAGACAACCGGCATCAGGCTGATGGCCAGCAAAAGCTTCGCCAGTGGAAAACGTTTCATCATTTCTTCTCCGGTTTCTTGTCGTTCACAACCGAACTGATTTTTTGGGCGGTCACTTTCGTGGCCTTCGAAGACTCTTTGGACAGCGTAAAGTTCGTGACATAAAGCCCAGCGGGGTTTCTGACCACCTGGTCGATGTTCTTGGGTTTGACCAAGGTAAAGACCACCGTCATCAGGTACACGTCTTCTTCGACGACGTCGGCCTTACGGGTCGTCGTCTTGAACCGCAAAAGCGCGGTCTCCGCATTTAAGAAGTTGATCGACATGAACGTGTAGGAACGTGAATACCCCGGGTATTCGTTCAGACTCGCAATCGGGTTGTCTGACTGGCGGAATTCCGTCAACTGCTTGGCCGCCGTATCAATCGCATATAAGGCAGAATCCGCCACGGTCTTCTGGATGGTGGCCCGTTTCACGTCAAAGACCGACTCTGCCCAACGGTTGATGAAATACGCCAACGAATCATTGTCCGGCACCCAGCTGCCGACCGGCGTGGGGTCTGCGACGAGCCTGCCCCCTTCGAGCTTGTTGACCTGGATGGTTTCCACCGTCTTCAACGGGAAAAGCAACGTTAGGCTCACCGACTCTGCAACCAATGCCCCACCTAGGATCAAGGCGATTAAAAACCAGCGGTTACGCTCAATCCGTATGTGAGATCCCATCTCAAAGTATTTCTGCGCCGCATTCTGGCCGATTTGGCCTGGCGCAAAGTCTGGGATGGTGCCGGTTGCCCTCGGCTTTTTTTGCTGCCTATTGATAAAACGTGCCATGACTGCCCCTAACGGATGAACCGGATTTCAACGGTACGAAGCTTTCTTTTGAACGCTTTGCCCTTACCGGTTGCCATGAGGATGTTCGTGGAGACGATGTCCTTTGGCACGCCCAGATCCAGGAAGTACTGTTTGACGAGTTCCCCACGCAGGCCGGCGGCGTCGGTTGCTGCGTCCGATTCATCAGAGCGGTAGGTGATGATGCGGATCTTTGACGCCGTATCAAACGCTGCTTCAATCTGCTGGGTCAGCTTCTGGCTGGGGACGAAATCCTGCGGGTGTTCCGTTGCCCAGGTGTGAAAGGCAGCGTCGTACTGGGGCTCTGTTGCCGTGGTATCAAGCGCAGCGTCTTCCCGGGCATCGGCAAGCGCTTCAAACTGCGTTTTTAGGGCATGCAATTCTGCGGTAAGGCTTTTCACCTCCCCTTTTAAGGCAGTCACGTCCCCAGCTTGGTCCTGATCCTGGGAGAGATGGGGGATGTTTTGGACATCATCAGCTGGGTCGGCACTAGAGAGCACTTTACGGCTTGCCGCCGCTTGGGTGTGGCCCATCACCGCATCATCGGTATCGGCAATCAAAGAGGGCTTTAAGAGCCGTTCATGCTGGGGTGCCTGGCGACGGATGTTGATGGTCGTGCGGCCTGTCGTGACACTGAAACGCGAATACACACGGTCCAATTCGTAGCTGGTGCCGAAGGCTTTGTAAGGAATCGGGCGCCCTGCTTCATCGCTTACCTTGGCATAGGAAAACGCATCGCGGAATTGGATGACCGTGTGGCCGTTCAAGTCATAGACCTGCACAATGTCGCGGTGGCCGGGTTTATCTGTCGCATAGTGGTAGCCCAGTTCCGCTGTCTGGGTGTCTAAAAGCGAACAGGCCCCCAATACGGTGGATAAGCCGATGACGGCAAGTGCCTTGGAAATTCGGGAAAGCTGCATGTCGTGTCTTTCAGATGCTTTTTTAAGGCATTGTGAAGAGGATTCGTATGCGGCTTCAGTCGAGAAGCAGGCAAATGCGAGGGCTTTTTCGTTGGGTGGGCTTTGGTATATCCTTGTTCCGTTCCCTGCTACCGGACAGAAAAAATCGAGTTAGGAAAACAGATGACGGAAAACAATAAAAACAGAACACGCGTTGCGCACCGCGATGACTGGAAAACAGAGCCCATGCCTGAAAAGCATGAGACGTTCGTGCTGAACAGGTCTTTCAGCGATGAGCAAATGAATGCGCTTCGCTACGGTAATATCCCAAAGGCTATGGAGGACAAGTGGTTCTGGTATATGGAAGGGTCAACGCTTTGGGCACACCGCAGCTGGACAGGACACTGCATCTACCGGATTGACTTCAAGGAAGACAACCATCATGTCGTGACGGTCAACCGCAATCCTGAACAGTACAAATGCACCCGTATCGAAGAAGACATCGCCTCTTTAAACAAACTGTTGGACTGGTGGACGCAGACTCCCTATGCGTACCATAATGAGTGGCTCTCAGAAACATACGATGCATTGAAAAAAGCTGGTAAGGTGTAGCGTCAGATAAGTTCTAATTTAGGATAGCCAAATAAAAAAGGCAAAAGGGATGCCAGATCCCATAATGCCCTCCATCAATTAGCACACAATCCAAACCATTGACCACTATGACTGAAAACACAAAAGACTTAAGCCGCCATACCGGTGGGTTTTCCCTGCCACGGGGAGAATCAAACAAGCCCAACATCGACCTGAATGACGAGCTGATGATGCACCCGAACAGTACTTTCCTTTTCCGGGTGGGCAGTGATGCCATGTCAGGCGTTGGCATCCTGAAGGGAGACTATGTGGCCGTTGACCGGGCAGTCGACGCCAAGCACAACCGGATTGTCCTGGCAGTCGTAAACAATGAGCACTTAATCCGGCGCTATGATGCGTCGATCAAACCCTTCAAGCTGGTTGCCGAAAACGATGAGTATCGCCCTATCATCCCCTCTGAAGGCATGGAAATCGCCATCTGGGGCGTAGTGGTCTCAAGCTTCAGGAAATATTTCAAATGAAATAGCCTCGGGATTCCCATCAGGAGCGGTTAAGCATTAAGACCGTCAGTCCGTAGTTGAAGCCAGGATAACAACATACCGGTCCAATTGCCTGTCGTACACGCTCCAGCATGCCGTCCCCCACCATTCACGGCCATCCTCAAAGTAGTTGGACCAGTCAGTCGACCACTCATAGACTTCAAGCGCTTGCGTCCCTGCCGGAAACAAGGCGGCATTGACCTTGCGGAACTCATCCGGCCCATACCCTGATGGATGCGGAGTTTCCCAGAAAGCATACCAATACGGTATCTGGTCCCCTTTAAGAGGCTCCGGCCAAGGACAGTCGTAAAACCTTTGGCCGACAGAGTTTGTGCGCACTATCTCGGGGATATGGAGCAACGTTAAAGCATCGATGGGCTTGCCTTTTGCCTTCCCGATATCGAGGCGCCATGGGAACGGTCCATCCTCGATCTTCTTATACTTGACCTCTTCTTTCAGCTGACAATCAATATCCCGCTCGATGACCTTAAGCATGGCAAAGAGGATTGCGTCGATATGAGAGCGCTTGCCCTGATGCGACGTATCATCCGCAATGAGACAGTAATCGATGATGCAGTTCTTATACCCACCGATCAGTTCATAAAAGGGATCAGTAATTAATTCACGCATAGTATTACCAGCCAATGGCGGTTGGCTTCATCCAGGACAAAACCGGCATCCGCGAAGTCCAATCCATGATTATTTGATGCGTTTCAGCGTATAGGTCTGCTTGGCTTTGCCTTTTTTTAGGACCTCAAGGGTAATTTTATCCACGATGTCTTCATTGCCATCCTTTTCGAAAGGCTTGGCATCTTTCGGGATTGTCAGGATGTATTCCATTGCCCTTTTCTTGAAATGGACATCGTTGAAATTACCCGTGTATGCACTTTTAAGCCTAATGAGCGGCTTGCCTTTGTACGGACGTTGGGATGGACGCCATTCCTGGTAAATGAACTGGTAGGAACAGCGTGGCTTTTCTGTAATGGTGACGGTTTTGCCGTTTAGGAGATATACGCCATCGTAAGGGTTCTGGCTGCAGGCAAAAGCAGCTGATGAAGAGGCGGCAAAAGCCAAGATGGCAAGGGGTTTGATCAAAGTACGCATAAGGACTCCAATAAACATTCAGCTTCAGAAATTCTTCCGTTTATGGGACAGTTCGACAATCTTGCCATTCCTGACCCCATAGATAACCGTATTTTCTTCCCCAACACCTTGGTTGAAGAAGCCGGTTACGATTTTCCATCCATATTGCCCTTTACCAAGCGGGACAAACTTCCCTTCGCCACCAGCACCAAACCCGCCGCCATCTTCAAAGGGGCCTTTCTTAGCTATCGTCAGATAGCCACCATTGGGTTCAGGCTGTACAACAAACATAGCTGTCATCCCCCCTTCAACGTGCGCCGCTTCCTCTTGGTTGACGGCATCACCCATAGCGAGGATATAAATGGTCTCAGGATATCCATCAGGATTCGGCACGGAATTGACGGATTTCACCTTCAAGCAATAACTATGGTTGTATGAATTTTTTGCCAGCCAACAACTCCCGCTTTTTGCCCGGAAATTGTCTTTCATCACCTTTGCCACCAAAGCGTTCAATTCCTGTTTGGAAAGCGGTTTGGGTGGCTCTGGTTGGACTGGTTCGGAAGCCTGCACCACCTGCTGTGGCTGTGGTGCAGATGCCTGCGTAGGCGGTTCCTTCTTGCCACACGCAACAAGTGACAAAGCACATAACAAGGTCAGGCTTGATGCCAAAAGAGACTTTTTCATAATTTCTCCTGCCAGGGTTTTAAAGTAGCCTATCAGCCCTATTCATCGGTAGACCCAATAATGGTCTTTCTTGACACCATTGATGAAAATGGTCAATTCAGCGACTGCATCTGCCGGAACATTCCCATAGCATTCACGGTTGACGTCTGTCATCCCCACCATCGTCATCGTCAGGTTGCCTTTCTTAAAGGTGACTTTGTCCGCAGTACACTGCCCGCTTCCTTCCTGAGACAACCATCCTTTTTCTACCTGTAAATCAGGGCTGCCCTCATCAAGTCCCTTGGGTGACTTCCATGCTTCGTACAGATACCCGCCATTCTGCTCAACGACGCGGATACTATGCCGGTCGGTATAAAAGACTCCACTTAAACTGCTGTAAGCAATGCCTGCTGTCTGTTTCGGCTTTGGTGTGTTCTGTACCGGCACTGCCTTAGGTGCTGAAACTTTCAATGACCCTTGTGCCTGCGGTACTGGCTTCTCTGAAGGTTTATTCTTGTCAGACCCGCTGCACTTCACCAAGGCAAATATCAGAACAATGAGAATGGCAAGACCGACGCCGAAGATAAGCGCGGTACGGTTGGTTTTCTTCTCGGGGACGACAACATTGCTGTTTACAGGCGGATTACGGACAGGTTCTTTGACAGGTTCAGGGAAAGGGTTATCGACAATCGGCTGCTTTTTCCCACAATAGAGACAGTCTGCATACATACTGCCCTCAGTAATATCCAAGGGCGCACTGCAAAAACGGCAAGTCATCCTAATCTTACTCATGCAAATGTCCTTTTGTGATACAGCTCGGTACGAAGACAGTGTAATCCTACAGGAATGTAACCTACAAGCGAAACGAACGCTTCCCTTCTTTCACCGACCATGGCATTGCAGCCCGTAAATGGCCCCCTTCAGCCCCCAGATGGATTTGAATTCATAATATTTTGAAGTTGTTTATCGCCTGTTACAAGACGCTGATTCTTAAGGATTTTAAAGGAATACTTATTCTATAAAGGAATCACAAAAACTTGAGAAAAATAACTCAATATGATATTATTAACAATAAGTTAACCGACTTATCCACACCTCTTTTTCAAGACTCAAAGAAACATATTTCAAATCTTCCATGGAGGACGGCGCCTTAATGAGTTAATCCCAAAATAAAATTTCGCATACATTCAGGAACTGAAAGAATAAGAAGTGGGTATGCGTTAGGGAACTCGTATCCCCATTGATGGTTTCCTAATCAATACCTATTTCTGTCCCATCATCCCACTTAAAGACGACAGGCCATAGTCATGGCTTGATGGGGTTCTTTTGCCTTCTGACAATTCATAACCTTTTATGGGATACAACAAAAAATACAGATAATCAGTTTGATGGGCATATCAATACCCTCCCCATCAGGCCTTCAGACTCACATAAACAAATTGAATAGGGAAAAAATATGTTGTTAATGCAAACTTATAGAAGAAGAAACTATTTTTATTTAGATGCGCCAATAAATGAGGTAAAAAAGCTTGCGAGAGAAGGTGATGTAGAAGCGCAATGTACAATTGCTTGCAAATTCTCTGGTTGTCGTAACAAATGGCGGAAAAAAAGAGCAATAAGATGGTTGTGTGAGCCGTGCAAGGAGGTTCACGGCAATAACTGTTTTCCCGGTTCCTGGTCCACCTTTCGCAATGAGCACACGTTTTTTGCCGTCACGTTCACATTGCTGAGAAAGTTCTATGACTCGCTCGAATACGACCTTTTGGTCATCAATGAGATTGAATTCAGGATTGTTTTCAAGCATCCCTACAATGGCGTCCTGCAGGCTCTTAGAAGGTTTGATACGCCCATTGTCTATGTCATACAAAACTTCTTTGCCGTCACCAACCTTGATGGCCTGTTTGATATAGTCACGGAGTTTCTTGACATCACCTTTGGCAAATGCCGGTGCATCATTTAAATAGTCAGAATAGATGGCATCATCCAAAGGATCAGGCTCATTACGCTTGTAATTGTGAAGGTATGCACAAGGCCAGATCTTGACATCTGCAGCCTGGACGTACTCGTTGTAGCAACGAATCATTTCCGCATAACTCCAGGCTTGGTAAGAAGGATGAACGACACGCCGATTGGCTCCTCCAGTAAATGTTTCGACCAATCCGTCCAGATTCTCAATCTTTTTAAGTTTCTCCCATTGCTTCAATTCAATGATGACAACGTTTGCAAGGTTATTTTCGTTATAACCTGACACAAGGAAGTCCACACGTTTGGCAGTGTTAGGCAGGTTGTACTCAATAGCTATTCCAGAATCCTTGGGAATGTTTTCGTCGTTAAGGACTATATACATATACCTAAGCGAATACACCCATGCCCGGAATTCAGAATCACCCGTCTTACGATACATCTTTTCAAATATCATGTTACGGATGGTATTTGCGATGGTATCGTTTTCAACCTCAGCCATGAAGTCGACTTTAGTGCCGCTGTAAACAATCATAATTACAATTCGGTATACTTTTTAGCGCAGTCACGCGATTTCTCAACGGGGTATTTCTGTTTATTCGCGTTTATTTTTCCACTGATGGCATCTGCCAAATTAACACCCAGAACATCAGCAAGATAGATGCAGTATATGGCCACATCAGCAAGTTCCTCCGCCATGTGCTCACGCTTCTTGGGATCAGAAACCGACAAGTCAGCCCCTGACCACTGGAACAATTCGAGTAACTCGGCTGCTTCAAGGTTTAACGATATGGCAAGATCCTTTGGATTATGAAATTGTACCCAATTGCGTTCGTCCCGAAACGCTATGGCCTTGGCAGTAGCCTCTTCAAATGTCATTTGCTGTTCCTTTCGTAAAGCACTCGTTCTCATTTACTCAACGTGGAATCTCTGAACTAATTGAGTATTCTATTATGCCCTCTTTACCGCAGACATCGAGCGCTTTAAAACGTTCCCGTACTTCCTCAGGAGCCTTACATACAATGAATCCCTGCTTTCAGTAGGGTTGGACGCACTGTTATAGACAAGACAAGAAGACAGGAAATGAACATCGGTTACATCAGGGTATCCACCACAGACCAAAACACTGACAGACAGCTACAAGGTATTGACCTAGATAGGACATTCACCGAGAAGGCACCTAGCAAGAACACCAACAGGCCTGAGTTGCAAAAGATGCTGGAAATGGTTAGGGAGGGTGACACCATCTTTGTACATAGCATGGACAGACTGGCCAGAAACCTGAAAGACCTGCTTTGCTTGATTGAAGAACTTTTCGGTAAGGGTGTATCAATCTGGTTCATCAAAGAAGGACAATATTTTGACGCATCTACTGGCAACCCGTTGTCTAAACTGATTCTGTCAATGATTGGCGCTTTCGCTGAATTTGAACGCAACATGATTAGACAGCGCCAACGTGAGGGAATCGCCATTGCCAAAGAAAAAGGCATTTACAAAGGCCGCCAGAGACAGGCAACACCAGAGCAGATTGCCAATATCAAAGCAGAGCATGAACGAGGTGTATCAATGGCACGCTTAGCAAGGGACTACGGTGTAACAAGGGTAACCATCTACAATTACATCAATGATGTCAGCCAGACGGGCAAGCAGAAGAAACCGGCAAGATCTTACAAAGATATTCGGACAGGCAGGCCGTTGATATACAGGCCTCTGCCTGTCCAAAATCTGCTACGATTGAAGACGGATGGCAGATTTGATGCCAGGACATCAACCATTTTCTCTTCTTTCCCAGACAACAAGGATTACGACTATGCCGATAAAGACAGGCGCGCTGATAATATTCGGAGCCAAGCCACCGAAGAACTGGAGAGAGAACTTGCAGAAACAGAAAGATCCAGAGTACCAAAGGCTTCTGAAACTGTCGGATACGGCGACGGATCCAGAACTGAAGGCCAAGTACCGCAAACAGAAGAACGACTACTGGGCGGCCAAGATGGCGGAACAGAACTCTACCAAGGAAGCGTAGATGAACAGGGATCAAGACAACGACAACTGGATACCAGACCCAGATCAGATGAAGGATCAGGGAATGGCTCTTTCAGCGGGAAGCGCCTTAGAACGAAGTCTCTCGGAGCTGTATCAGCAGGCTATGGCCAGGCGCAGGAGCACTCCGTCTAAGCAATCGGAATCCGCTACTCAGCAGTCCTCTACCAAGGAAGAATAGATGAACAGGGATCAAGATAACGACGACTGGATACCGGATCCGGAACAGATGAAGGATCAGGGCATGGCTCTTTCAGCGGGAAGCGCCTTAGAGCGGCGTCTCTTGGAACTGTTGCAACAAGCTACGGAAGAGCGATTGAACACTCAGTCCAAGCAGTCGGCGTCCACTACTCAGCAGTCCTCTACCAAGGAAGCGTAAATGAACAGGGATCAAGACAACGACAACTGGGTGCCGGATCCGGAACAAATGAAAGATCAGGGCATGGCTCTTTCAGCAGGAAGCGCTTTAGAACGAAGTCTCTTGGAACTGTTGCAACAAGCTACGGAAAGGCGACTGAAGGCTCAGTCCAAGCAATCGGAGTCCACTATTCCTCCGCAGTCCGAAACACCTTAGACGGGCGCCGTTACGGAACCGGCCTTAAAGGCGTCGAATATAAGCGTGTCATGAACACAAAAGATTCTGATAAGCTGACGAAGCAGGCTTAACTTACAGAAATGTAGACTACTAGGGTTATTCCCTCCAACACCCTACCTATCTTAGAAAAAAACTTCACGGATTTAACCGTATCCTTATATAAGAAACCGTTTTATTGGATAAAAAATGAAAAAATTATTGGCAACATTAGCAATAGCAACTGGCCTAATAGCCAACCATGCTTTAGCTGATTCTTTTTTGCAACTTACGGAGTTGTCTGCATTGCCAACAAAATCCAGAGGACTTTGTTATTATTTTAAAGAAAATACCTATGATGAAATCACAGCTGAGGTGGTTGACGAAAATTCAGACGAATATAAGATGTATTTTGAGATTGACAGAGAACTAGTTATATTAAAAGGTGAAAACGTCGATACCAATGATGAAGATCTTTTAGACGCATGGCGATTTACATATAAAAATTATAATATCTTCATAAGGCAAGAAAAAATTATTAACGACAAACTGATTCTCAACACATTGGCTATAACAGGAAACGGAAAAACAAAGAAAATGAACGTAATACAATTTTGCCCAAATGGACGCCCTATGTGACAATCTGTCTTAGGAACCATCCTAGAACCACAATATGCTGAACAGCCACATAAAAGATTGCATACTACAGTCCCCCAGTCCCTGAAAAAAGCCTTAAAAAGCCATGGCAAAAGTCAGAACACCCCGTCCATCCCAAAACCTTGCCCCTACCTTGTGCGATGAAAGCATCCACGAGAATGACCAGTATCTCCTGAAAAAAATCTGGGCATGGGACGTTGACTATATTGCTGAAGACGGACCAACCCACCTGCTGCGGGTCCGCCTATCTGGAGACTCCTTTTTTGGTTCAAACGGCTTATGCACCACAATCACCCAAGCAGGCAGCCGGCCAGATCCCTCCCTTTATTTTTCTTATCTTGGGAAGTTTTCAGACAACCGGGCCAAGATACGCATGCCTGAGACGGGAAAATTCGGCTTCATTGATCAAAACCAGCAGATCCGGATTGCGGCGAAATATGATGACGCAACCGACTTCAAAGACGGTGTCAGCATCGCAAAGCGGGGAGACGATACCTTCCTCTTGGATGCTGATGGCCGGGAGATGAAACTTGCCGATGCCAGCGGCAATTGCCCCTACCTGGCCTTTGGCCGGTTTTCAGACGGGTTATGCGCTGTCTCCAAGATTCCCCTTGATCCCGTTGCCCTCCAAACAGGGGGTTTCAACCGCGGCCTATGGGGCTATATCGATACAACGGGAAAGGAAGCCATAGCGGCCAAATACTGTATCGCACTGCCCTTTGACAATGGTTTTGCCATCGTCGCCTGCCCTGATCCCCACCCAGACGAAGAGACGGCGTACCGGTTTGGTGTCATCAACTGTTCTGGCGAAGAAGTCATCCCATGCCAATACCCCCTGATCGATTTTGCCCTTCACCTGGGGAACGCCACTGAACAGGAAGGACATGGGATGTGGCCTGTTGCCATAGCCGGTGACGGGGGCTGCCTCCTCTGGGGCATCAAGGATGAGGCCAACCAATGGATTGCCCCGCCTATTTTCCAGAGCAACCTGTTCCTGCTTTTCAATGACAACCTGATTTTCAGGCATGACGCCGCCTGTGACAGTGAGCAGTACGGATTGTTTGACCTGAAATCGCAGCAAGTGGTCATTGATCCCGAAAGGTATGTCTCCCTTTGCTTTGACATCCAGGGCAACATCCTGGCTGTCGACGGCAACGGAACCACCCACCTCTTGGATGCAAAGACCTACCAGGAAGTTTTCCAGACCGGATACGCCATTTATTATCCCGACGGATTTGTGTCTGAACGCTGTTATTTTGTCTGGACGGGTGAGCCAGAAACGGGAGGCATCATAGACCGCCAAGGGAACGTGCTGATCCCCCCTGCTGCCGGCCATATTTGGATGGATGATGACCGTCTCCTCTTCAAGGAAAACGCTAAGGTGGGTATCAAAGACTTTTCCGGGAAAATCCTTTTCCCCCCTGTTTACGACGCCATATCGGCTTTCGGTAAGGCGGGCAGCACCCCTTTCTACCTGGTTGGCAACCGCATAAAAGACGGATGGGAACGGGGCTTGGTCACAAAGGATGGGCAGGTCATCGTACCGCTCCTTTACGACAACATCTACGCGATGTCTGGCGGCAACCGTTTCATCCTCCGCCAAGGACGGCATCACGAAATGGTTGTGTTTACCAGGAAAGCGCTGGCAGCCACTTCCATCTAAGGCTCCCCCAAAAAACACTCATGCCAGATCCATTGGCAAAACATCCGACTTGGGCTTTGCCCTTCATTTTCTGTATAACCGGTAATGGGCGATGCGTTTCCTGTCGACTTCGATGGCCAAGGGTGTCCGTTGCCTGAACCTTTCGTTTTCTTTTGATGTGGGCAAACATACGGCCAGCCCGATCAACCGTGATTACGGTAGCAGCGGAACCGGTTATGGGCATCAGCCGGATACCAACGGCAGCCTGGCTGTCCTGATTGGCGGAAAGAACCGCTACCGATTGTAGGACGCCGATGCCCACACCCCATAATGCGCAGCATAACCGGACTTAGGCTATCCATTGGATGACAGAACAATATCCGTCACCTCTAAGATATATCCAGTATGCTTTTCCTATTTCTGCATATCAATCGATTTCTAACGTATCGAAGTACTGCGTGCAGAATGAATTTTTCAATACATTATGGGTATCGACGGTCGTTTTTTTCGATTTTGCCAATCCGCTGACACCACAGTACAGGTTGACTGCATGTTCTTTTGTCAGGACAATCACACGCGTATCTTTGGAGTACCGTTTGTCTCCGGAAACCTTGTTTGACAGTTCCGCATCGAAAATAATCGCAGGCAACCCTTTATATTTGTAGAATTTTAGGCCGCTTATTTTAAAACCACCCGACTTGACAAATCGATCGGCAACAATTCGCATATCCTCTTCGCGTACATTATCGATTTCATCCCCAATCTCTGCCTTCGTACTGATGACGCCCAGATAAACAGCATCTTTATTATCAAAATACTTCAGAAAATCTACTGATAAGGATTCATCATTACTGGAGGCACTCGGTTCAAAATCAGATGGATACATGACCTTGGCATTCAGCCCTATCGTGTTCTTTGTGCTTAAGTCATATTCTATCCAATCAGCTTCAGCTTCCTGCGCAGATGAAACGGAACAGAATGCAAACAAAGCACATGATAAAAGGAGGCGTTTAAACATTTCTAAGTCCTTGTCTTTTCATAAAATACAACCAAAATAGCCATCAATCCATAGTCTCGAGATTCCGCCCTGCCCAATGCGGCTTACCGTCAGGGGAATGCCTTGCCCCGCTTTTGGGCTGCCTGCCTGAAGAATTCGACATAAGGCTTACCATCCGTCCAATATTCAGCAGGCAGGACACTTTCATCCCCCTGTGCTTCGATACGGAACATACGGCGGTTCTGATAGGCGACTTCGACACTTAATTTCTGGTCACCCAGCTCCGGTTTCCGGTTGGTATAACCGTACAGACCCGGGAGTTTTTCCTGGTCAACCAACGCCTGCAAAGCCTTCACCTCATCCTTGCTGAGATCCGTCTTGAAAACACGCTTTTCGGTTGCACCAGCCGGCTCCAAAGAAGCATAGGCGTATTCCCTGTTTTGGATATGGACGTACTGCAAAAGGTAACGGCCTGCCGGGAAACCCGCTTCAGCACGGTTGTTGACGAAAGATATTTTGAAAGAGTTGATAGTATCGGACGGCGGGATGATGCTGGGGATTGCCTGAGCGGTCTGCAAAACGAGTTTCGTAAACAGGGCTTTGAGTGGTTCATCCGGCAGGCCGCCTTCAGGGAGGACCGAAATGCCGCCTTCCCCGCCGGCAGTGATTGCCTCTCCAGAAGCATAATTGATTCTAAGGTCAAAATAATTGCCCAAAGCAGAATTACGCCTGTAAAAGCCGTTTAATCTGGCGACCTTGTATTTATCGATGATGGCTTGAAGGTCATCCAACGCTTCTTTTCCAACCGTACCGGATGCCTTGAACGGGGCTCCCTGTCCGTCTCCGGAACAGGAAACCGAAAAATCAGCCTTCTCGCCCTGGCGCGTGAGTTTCAATGCGCACCTGCCGCTGTAAGAGCCGTCACCACTGACGCCAATATATTGCCCGCCACGCGATTTAACAGTCTGGATCCGTCCGAAATTCATGAAGGTGTAAGCAAATGCCGTGATGTCTTTCGACTGGATGACCTTTGGTGCAGATTTGTTGGAATAGTCTTGAAGACCGCCATTGGGGACCTCTGGTTCCATACCGCAGGCGGAAACCATGCCAGCGACAGTGGCTGCAATCAGTGCAGATCCGATTAAGGCTTGCGTTTTGGTCATTGATGCCTCCGTGGTGATTGGCCGGGATAGCTTTGCACCACATATTGGCAGAAATGCTTAAACAGGGCAATGCGGACTGTATACTCGTTTGGTTTTCCCCTGCCCTGGACCTTGGCTTGCGGGTTTCTGCATCAGCCTGCGTACCAACCCTCCGCTGGAACTCCATTGGAACTCCATTGGAACTCCATTGGAACTCCATTGGAACTTCATTGGAACTTCAATGCAAAAAAATGAGGTATCTGAACCTGACAACCAAAACGGAAAACCCGCCAAAAAACTGTCAACCACTTTCAGGAAAATTCATTCCAAGAGACATAACTGGATGTCCCTCTCATCTCTAACACATATCTGTTAGATATGTAAAGGATATTCTGCAAACATCACAGCAGCCACCGCCTAGCAATCGCCTGCCCCAGCATCCGCCCCTGCATGGCGTACCCGCGACCGGTGAAATGCACGCCCAGGCGATCCATCATCCCATTCGCGCGCCAATAGGCAGGTCCCACCGCATGGTAAACGTCCCACACCGGTATCCCCCGGCTCTTCGCATACCAGAGCTGCGTATCCGCAACGACGCTGTTTAGGGGATTTAAGCGCCCATGCTTATAGTTGCCTGGCAAGGTGGTCAACAGGATTTCCCGACAACATCCGCGGTACATCGCCACAAAGCGCTCGAGCTTGCCGACATACACTTGGGGGTCAAAGCGCCCATAACTCTCATTGGTCCCAACCGAGACCACTAGCAGGTCCGGCGCCATCGCCGCCACGCGCCCGGCTACCCGGGAATCCAGGAAATAATCAATCGTGGCGCCATTTTTGCCCAAGTGACGGTAAGACACGTCGGCTCCGGCTAACTGCCGCAAGGTAGCCCCTGCCGCGTCAGGAAACGTCCGCCCCGCGACATGCGAGTCCCCAATATGGACAACTTTAAAAGGCGCTGCTGATGAAGCCTGACAGACCAAAAGCACCAGCACCAACAGCACCACCCAGATAAGCGTCGCATGGCGCTTTGCCCACCGCATCACTTGACCCCGCTGGCAGCAGCGCGTTTACGGGCTTCATACGCGCGCATCACTTGGAGCGCATAGCCCGAGCGGGCTTTTTCGGCATTGTCCTTTGCCACCGCATCCGCTGCCTCAACCGTCATCAGGTTCAGTATCTGCTGTTGCTGACCAACCAGGACATCAATGGCCGCCCCAACCGCCTGGATTGCCTGGGTCTGCCCGATTGCCCCACCCAGTGCCTGGATGATCTGGCCACGCCGTGCTGCAACCTGCGCCATTTCCTGGGTGGATGCCTGAAAGGATTTCACAAGCGCCTGGTCACGCTGGTTGGCACTACCCGCCAGTGCCCCACAGAAAGCATCAAACGACAGGTCCGATGTCCCCCATTGGGATTTGAGGGTTTCAAAGAGTGCGATTGCACGGTTGACTGTCCCCAGCATCTGCCGGTCCGCACTGATAAGCGCGTTGGTGAGTTCAACCTCCTGTTCAAGCTCGGTCATGGCGTCCAGCTTTTCCAGCGAGGCCGTGGCATCCTGCGTCAGGGGCGTTGCCTGCTGCTTAATGACGAGGAGCTTTTCTGCCTCGGTAATCGATATTTCCAGCGTCTTCACCGCCTTGATGTAGTTCTGCGTGTACTGGTTGGAATCGTAGATGTTATGCCACGATGAGGCGAAAGCCGGCATGGCAGACAAACCCAAGCAGGCAGCCACCACGAAGGCAGCCAAGGTTTTCCGGTTCATATTGCTCTCCATTTATCGTCCGTTTTGCGCCAAGTTGCGCATCACTTTTCCCATGGGACACTTCCCTTATGTTCAAACTAAACAAGGAACATCCCATGAAAAAACCAACCCTCACGAAAACAGCCCTTGCCCTTACCGTTGCCCTTCTCACCGGCTGTGGTGGCAAGGGAGAAAACCCAGCCCTTAAAGCCTATGAATGCCGCAAAGCATATGCCGCTGAATCCGTGGGCAGCCAAAGGAAAGGCCAGATTTTCAAGTCCGCTGCAGAGATGAAAGCCGTTGAAGAAAAACTCCTAAAAAACGGCTGTCCTGAAGGCTTCCTCGATAGGGAACGCTATCGCAAATGACTACTGGATGGCGGCTGCGGCAGAACGCTTCCTGGCTTCATAGTCCTGCAGGACACGGCGGGCATATTTTGCCTGGGCGTCTTCTTCATTCTTTTGGGCGAGCACATCCGCCCCTTTGGCAGTCATCAGGCTGATGACCTGCTGGTTTTGGCCGATTAGGACATCGACCAGGGAGCCCACCGCTTGGATTGCCTGGGTCTGCCCGACGGCATTGCCGAGCTTGTTGATGATGTCCTGGCGTCGCTGCGCTGCCTGCTGCATTTCGGCGGTAGAGGTCTGAAACAGCGTGACCATGTCCCTGTCGCGCTGGTTGGCGCTGTTGGCAATCGATGTGCAGAAGTTTTCAAACGACATGTTTGTTGACCCCCACTGGGCAAGCAGGTTGTCATTTAAGTTCATCGCTATGCTCACTTGGGCGAGCAGGGAACTGTCAGCGGCTTTCAATTGGTTGAAGAGCTTGAGTTCCGCAGATGTCTGGGCAAGGCTTGGCAGGTTGCCCAAGGACGCCGTCGAATTGGCAAGCTGTATGGCGGATTCTTTGAGTTGGATCAACTGCTGGACTTCCGTCTGGGCGATTTCAATCGCATTGCGGGCAGTCTGGGCGTTGACCTTGTAGTTGCTTGCGTCATAGACAGACTTGGCAGACACTGGCAGTGCGGCAATACCGATACCGACAGACACAAGGACAGCCAGTACGGTGGTTTTCAGCTTCATCAGGAACTCCCTTCACCTTGCATTCATGGCACCCATCTCGGGCGGATGCTTTGATTCTGGGCGGGTTTGAGGGAGGAAAGCGGGTGAAAAGGCCAAGATGTGCTATGGCTATTCGCAGATGGCCGAAACACGGGCGCCCAGCTGGGAACCGTGCCGACTCACCAAAATGACAAGACGGCTCAACCAACCATTGGGCTCAGGCAAGGTAAAAGCGTTATGCCGGCATGGCACGCTTATCAAAGGTCTGGATCATGTCGATTTCAGGTTTTTTCTGGTTCAGGATTTCTTCGGCATCATAATCCGCCTGAAGCCCCATCCAGAAGCCAGACGAAGTCCCAAAAAATTTGGCAAGCCTGACTGCCGTATCCGCAGTCAACCGGCACCTGCCGAGACAGAGGTCGCTGATATGCATCTCGGGTACATGGATTGCCTTTGCCAAGGCATCCTGGCTGATTGCCATTGGTTTGAGGAATTCTTCCAGCAGGACTACACCTGGATGGATGTTGGGGAGCCGTCCCATTGCTGGGAGACTATCGATAGTCGTATGGCCTGTGGCAACTTGTGCTACGTTTTTTTCATTCATCATCCATTACCTTCCCTGTCTCAGACAACACCACAGCTTCCGACGCCAATCAAGAATATCTTTTTGGAGGGCTCGAACCTAGTGCAGATTCAGTTGTTGCAAAATTTGCAACAGCTGCAACGGCTGCGAAAACATACCAGGTTACTTACTGCAATCTGGAACCCGGCACCCAAAACCATAGGAGGAGTTATAGCCTTTCAGAAGGGTTTACCCTGTTACAATCTCAACTTCCTTCCCCCTAAAAGCCACGCCATATCGGTAAATCGTTGTGACACCCAGGGAAGCCATCTCTGCTTCATACTGCTTACCGGTTATCTGCGACAGTGCCGATTGCGCAAGTGCCTTGAGGTCTATGTTTTTCTCTTTCCCCGCCGATTTCAGCTCAATCAGGATGCCAGGGAATGTCTTTACCGTCGGCATCATCTGGATATCATACCGTCCCTCACCAGACTCACGGTTGGATTGCACGACATACCGGCTATCCATCATCGCACACAGACCAAGCACGAGCCCCTGATAAAAGCTCTCGCCAGCCGTGTCAAAATAACTGACGCTTTGCAACAGCAACCCTCTCATCAGCTGATTCAACGCGGCATCATTCCCTGAAAACAGCGCTTCTTGGATAGATACGGAAAAAGACTTGGGGACAATCCCAGTCAACAGATCAAGGATTTCCTTTCTATAGACAAAGGCGATTTCCCGGTTGGGCAATGCAAGCCGGCACATAGAACCACCGTCATAAGCACGGCTTGATGCCACAACTTTCAGATACCCCGTCATTAACAGGAAGCTGTATATCGTAGAAGGGTTGCTCTTGATTTCCGGATAAATGACCCCCGTATCGATATAGCTAAGGATGGCATCCCCTTGCAAAAGTGCCTGAAGCTGCTCATAAATAGTTGCCCCCGCTTCTGAAAGGACCACCCTGACAATACTGTTGTCGCTCGTAGACAACCAATAAGCATCAGGGCGACAGTCATTGCGGAAATAATAGATGACTGACCAAGGATTAAAGATTTCCGTCTGGCCAAACTGGTATCCGTCATACCAATCGCAGATTTCTCCGTACCGGTCAGAAGCGCCATAGTAAGCAGCCATTGCCCTGACCTCTTCCGGTGTAAAACCGAAATAGGCACTGTACTTGTCATCCAAGATGGAATTGACGACCAGGTTGTTCAGTCCGCTGAAAACACTTTCCTTCGCCACACGCAGGATGCCCGTCATAAAAGCAAACGACAGGTGGATGTTGTCTTTGAGCCCTCCTGAAAACAGGTTGCGCATAAAGAGGATGACCTGGTCATAAAAACCATTCGTATGCCCCTGCTGGATTGGCGTGTCATATTCATCGATGATGATCACCGGCGATACCTGGTAGTGTTCGTGCAGCATCTTCGTGAGTGTCAGGAAGGCACTGGTTAATTGCGACGCGGAAGCTGTGCGCTCCATCACCTGGCGGAAGTACGCTTTGTCTACGGCATGACAGCGATCTGACCCAAGCAAAATAGCATGCCGCGCATATTCGTTACCAAGAACCTCAGCCAGTTTCTCAACCGTTTTCTCCCAGGATTCGCACTTGATGTCCTTGAAAGTCACACTGATTACCGGGTACTTGCCTTGGTAAGAGCGGTACGTTTTACCAGCCTTCCAGATCGCTTTGTCGCGGAAATAGACAGACGTATCCTCATCTGAAACCTCAAAGAACGTCTTGAGCATACTCATGGTGAGTGTCTTGCCAAAACGGCGCGGACGGGTAAAGAGGGATACCATCGGACGTTCATCCAGGAAGTCCCTGATCAACAATGTTTTGTCGACATAGTAGTATTGGGTGGAGGCAACCCGGTAATCCGAGATGCCAATGGGAAGTGGGCGTTTCTTCTTGGTGGCAGTCCCCTTGCCAAGGTAAGCACCGGTACGGATCCGACCGTCAGCAGGACGCTTGGCATCACCAGGGACATACCAAAGCCCGCCTTTTTTGACGGCACCAGTGATTTTCCCGTTGCGGCACATGCCCGTGATACGGCGTTCTGTCAGTCCCCAGCGCTGGGCAGCTTCTTTTGCGCGAATCATATCAGCCATCAACCGTGCTCCTTCTTGACTTTGTACTGTCTTGTTTATAAGGTCGAAAAGGAAAAAAGTCAATATAATTCGGAAATATATCGCAAGAAAGATATGCTTCCTGATAAATGTCCATCATCCTGCCTGAAAGCGCGTCAGGCTCCGCGGCTTTTGGCAAAATCCGCCATCACCCACCGTGCCTTGCCTTCCAATCCGCCCTTCTTGCCATCTCATAACGCCGGTTCCACCGTGCCTGGTTCGCCCCTGCCGCCGTCTTGGCTGACCCCAAGGCATACCCTGCGACCGTGCCCGCCATACCGGTAATCGCGCCACCCGCCCCACTCCTTGCACCGATGGACCCCGGCACCAAGGCACTGGCAACCGCCGGCGCTTGGGATACGATGGAATTGAATGCCATCAAAAGCACCGCAATGATTGCCATCTGCACGGCACTGCCCCCTTCGACATCCGACGTGATGGCGGAGAGGTCGAGCCCACCGACCACATGGGATGCCAGCCCGACAATGATGTTCAGGACACCGGTCAAAACGGCAGCACTGACCATAAACCCGAGCCAGCGTGAGAGATAATCCCGTGTCCAAGGTGTTACCAGCCCCGCGATGAAAAGCGGACCGAACGCCAGTCCCACCGCAAAAAGAAAAGGTCCCATCAGCACAAGCCCCGCAATCTCGGCAAGGCCGATCATCGCCACCACAATCACGACGATGCAGAAAAGCCCCGTCAGGATCAGGCTGCACAGCGCCAACAGGAAGTCGGCACCGAGTTTGGGCAAGCCCAATTTGTCAGCAGCCTCCCCAGTGATGCCATCTTCATCATTCCACTGTGTCGCCACGCCCAGCTGGGTGAACGCATCCTCAAACGCCTTATCGACGAGCCTGAAAACCGCCTCATAGAGCCCCTGGAGGTTGCTCAACATGGACCCCGTATCCCCTGCGATGTTCCTGACGGCATCCAGTCCAGCGTCGAGGCTGCTCACGTAACCGGTATAGCCGGAGATGAAGGTTCCCGCAACGCACGCCGGAATCCCCACATCCAGGAGGATCTGGAAATACCCGCCCGTCCCCTTACCGGTTGCCAGGTATTGGAAGAACAGCCAGAAAAAGTAACAGGTCGCCAGGGCACCACCGACACCCAAGCCTACGCCGACCAGGCTGCCGGCATACCCCTTGGCAGTGCCGGTCAAGGTGGACGTCGAGACGCCCAAGACCTTCGTAATCACTGCAGATGCCGTGGCTGTCAGGTTATGGAAGAAACTCCCGGGCGGCGCCTTGACCTCCTCACACCAGGCAAGGCCAGGCACCAGCATGACAGACAGCAAGAGAAAAAGCTTGTCCCATTGTCCCTTGATACCCCGAATGCAAACGCCCATCACCGCCTCCAAAACCGAAAAATGCCGCACGAAAATCAGGCGGCAAATGAAAACCCATCGTGCGGCAAGGCAGGGGTTAATCAGGATGGAATCGGGGACTTTTGCGGGGATGTTTTCAGGCAACGGAAACACAATGTTTCCGCCCATGCCTCTACAAGATTAAATAATATAATACTATTAGTTAAACTCAAAAATCATTATTAATTGATAATATGTTAATAATTAATGAACTCAGGCCACCCAAGGATGTTCGCTTGGACATCGCACAGAGACTCAAGGACGTCAGGCTTTCGTACAACTGGACACAAGAAACACTATCCAAACGCTCAGGCGTCCCACTGGCTACGCTACGCCGCTTTGAGCAGTCAGGCGAAATTTCAATGAAATGGTTCGTCAACCTCATGTTGGCATTACGCCGGGGTAAAGACCTTGACGCACTCTGCCATGTAGAGGAACACGTGGATCTGTATGCCAAGGAACCGGTAAAGCGCTACCGGGCACGGACAAAAAAATAGAGTTATGGACGCCAATGTTTTTCTGCATATCGGCAAAAACCGCCATGCTGTCGGTCGCATAAGCGATAGAACCGGGCAGATCCAATTCCAATACGAAAGCATGCATCCAAATACCTTGTTTTCATTAGAAATTTTGGATTAATCATAACTCGCGATTGACAAATTTGGCGCATTTCATTTGACAGATTTGGAGCATTTTGTTTGACAAATTTGGAGCGAGCCATCATCCATAGCCGTCCAACCCGCACGGCACTGTCCCTTGGAAAATCCGGCATGATAGCTGCCCCGTTCCCCAAGCTGAGGGGATGCGAAGCCGACAAAATAGGTCAAAGCAGCCCTGCCATATAAATAGGCAGAAAGGTAATGCCATCCTTGGTCATGACATCCCGGTCGGAAAGGAGGAACCGTTCCCCCAGATTTTTCTTAAACTTCTCGGAAAACTTGTCCAAAGATGCATGTGTCAGGCGCGCGCCGGATTTCACCTCAATCGGACAGACACGCCTGTCTCGGACAATAAGGAAATCCACCTCCATGCGGCTTGTGGAATCGACCTTGTCATATGAACTGTAGAAATACAAGTCACGTCCGGAAGATTTCAAGAGCTGTGCGACCATATTCTCCATGAACATCCCTTCATTGACATGCAACCGGTCAAGCAGCAGTGCCCGGTAAAGGTCATGGCTTGTCGCAATGCCACTGTTCAATGCCATAGCGACGAGCAACCCTGTATCAGCCATATAGCATTTCAGGGTGTTCCGATCCTGACTCAAGGCAAGGGCGACATTGGGATCAGAAGCACTGAAACAGAGGTTGATGATTTTGGCATCACTCAACCACATGAAGGCATCTTCGTAATCACGGAATCGTAGGCTCTTGTTTAAAGAGGCAATCCTGAATTTTTTCTCGTGACGGGACAGTTGTGAAGGGATGCTGTCGAAGATGGCGTTCACTCGGCTCTCATACCCAGAAGCAAATTTTGTGACATCTGTACGGTACAGGGAAAGGATCTGGCGTTTTACCTGGTCTGTCTCGCTGAAGTCCCTTTTGTCCAAGTATGAAAGCACGACCTGGGGCATACCACCAACAATCATATAGGTACGGAAAGCCGTCATCACCTTCCGATGCAACGCCTGTCCCAAGGGTACCCTTTTCTCAAAACAACGTCTGACATAAGGCATGGTCATGGTATCCCCCATTGCCCAAAGGAACTCCTCAAAATCCAAGGGCTGCATGGACAGCCTTTCCTCTTCCGAAGGGATGACAATATTCTCGACGTTTTTCTTAAGGGTAATCAGGGATCCTGTCTCAATATAGTCATAACGTCCATCTGCCACCAGATGCTTGATCAACTGACGCGCAGGCGGATACATCTGAACTTCATCAAAGACGATCAGAGATTCCCTGGGATGCAACGGAACCCCGTATGCAGTTGAGAGTTTCAGGAAAAAGACATCCAAGTCCATGATGTCTTCCTCAAATATCGCAAGAACCTGCCGGGTAATCCTCGAAAAATCGACAAGCAGGAAAGACTTGTATTCTTCCCGGCCAAACCGCTCTGCAATATGGCTCTTACCGATACGGCGTGCGCCTTCAATCAAGAGAGCCGTCCTGCCCTGCCGCTGGTTTTTCCATTCAAGGAGACGGTCATATATCCTTCGTTTCAGCTCCATACTTCCACATTTCCAAGGTTAAGTTTTCGCTGATTTTACACGTTTCCAAGGTTTAAAAAAAGGATAATCTACACGTTTCCAAGGTTAAGCGCAGGTTAGGTCGGCTACCAAACCCTGCACAAACGGCTTCCACCCTCTCAGTTTTCCGCCACATAGGCCAGGTACTTCGCCTGCCAGTTGGCGTCCCCTGACTGCTTGAAACGGTTATAGGTATTCAGGACGGTTGCTTCCGAGCGGACATAGGCCAGCACATCCTTGGGGAAATGTGCCTGCATGATGTGCGCCCTGCCCCCTGAGACCAGCAGGTAATCGCGCTTGGGCTGGAGCTTGGCAATCAAGTCAACCTGGTGCTCATGCAGCCCGAACGACTTGATGTACGCTTCGCGGTGGGACTCAACCCGGTCATTGGGCAGCAACAGGAAGCTGAAGATATTATCCAGGATTGATGCAGCGACTTCCTTATTCGTGATGGATTCCGGCGACTGGATCGTCAGCCAGACAAAGGCATTCTTCTTACGGAAGGTCTTTAACCAGTCATCGATCGCTTCCCTGAAAACCGCATTGTTCAGAAGGAACGAGGCTTCCTCAAGGTAGATGAAGGTGGGCGTCCCATCCAACGAGGTGACGATTTTCCTAAAAGCATAGTCCATGAAAGCCCGCGCCAACCGTTCGACAGACAGTATCTCCAGCATCTCAATGGTCGTCCAACGGTCCAATGAAAAATCGTCCACCGCACTGTCGAACATCCCATAGGGACGGCCTTCGAGCCATTCACCGAGCTCGTTTTCCAGGTTCTTGGGCAACAGCACCGCCAGGCGGCTCAACCGCGGTTCCTGCCCCGACTTGATCAAGAGGTCGATTGCCTCATCCAATGCGCGCCTGTCATCGGCACTGGCGGTAAAACCCCCTTCAGACAACCGCCTTAAGATGAACTCACGCACCCAATGCCTGCCATCGGCAGAGCCATCCTTCAAGGCAAAGAAAGGGTTCAGCCGGGCACCCTGCTTGATGTCGATATGGGTGCCGCCATGGAGTTCGGTCACAATCTGGCAGGAATGGTTCCGGTCAAAGACGAACATGTTGACGCTGCCGTAACGCTGGAACTGCGACATGCAGAAGTTCACGAACGTCGTCTTACCCCCGCCCGTCGGCGCAATGACGACCATATGCCCGACCTGGCCCACATGCGGGGAAAAGTAATACCTGCCCCCATAGGGATTGCCGAAGACGGCAAACGCAGGCACGGCCTTATGGTAGATGTCTTCGGAAAAGAACCGGTGGATGCGGCTGCCCTCATCGACCGTATAGATCGGCGCCATGTCGGAGACGTTTTCCAAAGACACGAGCTCATAGCGCGTCTGGAGCGCCCATTGGCCGGGGAGCATCGCAAAGTAAGACGGCAGCGTCCCCAAGCGTTCACGGACCACCCCAAAACGGGCTAACGCCAATCGCTGTGAGACAAGTGAGATGTTGCGCGTCAGTTCGTCCAAACCCGCCCCATAGGTGAAGACTGTGACGTTCATATAGGCGAAGGATAACCCCTCCACCCCGACACGGTTTTTCGCATCCTGTGCCATATCAAGGAGGATCATCTTGTCCTGCTTGGCTTGCGGCGTATTCCCCGCCAAAGAGGAGATCGCATGTCCGAGCATCGAGTATTTGGTGAGGTTGTAGTATTCAATCGCTTTCTGGATCTCGCCTTCGCTCTCCTGGGTATCCAGGAACCGCACGACCTGGCACAGCGTGATCTCAAGCGGCATCCGCAAAAGCGCTTCCAGCATCTTGGGGGTCGTGTTTTCCGGCCACTTCACGACAGCCAACGTCGCGGCATAAAGCGTGCGGACATTCCCCTTGATCTGGATATAGTCGGGACCTGCGGCAATATAGTTCCTCGGCGCCCAGGCATCCAACATCGCAAAGTCCGCCTTGGTATCCGTAATCCGAGGGCTTGCCCGGTTAAGGATCGACGCCAAAGCCCCATCGAACTCGGCGTCCTTAAGGCGCCTGAAGGTTAATGGAGCTGCATTCACAAAGCCGTCGATTACGCGTTCAAAGGCCTGGACGTTTTCTGCGAGGAGCGCCGTATCCCGCGCAAAGTTGCGGTACCCCGAGAAACTGTCCGTGAGTGCCTGGATGAATGCCGAGCCGAAGCCCTTGTTTTCTTCGGATTGGATCTGGGCGATCCGATCCAAGAACTTGTCTGAGCCGGTCTTTCCCGTGTAAAGCAAAAACAGCGTGTACTGGATCGAAAAGTGCCTGCCGCTTTTAAATGCTTTCGCATAGATGGCGTCAAGCGCCTTGGCTGTCGGGTTTGCCGTCCCGTTTTTTGGGTAGGAATAGTCACGCCGTTTATCGACAATCCACCAGGCGGTGATCCGGCTGTCAAAGACAGATAAGGCCCGCTGGAGCTGCATGGTGACGGTGTCCACCTTTTCCTCGTACAGGTCATCGGGATCGGTCCCGGCATACGTAAAGCCAGCTAAGATAGAGCCGTCCTTGTTCAGGATAAGGCGGTCGGTGACATGGTCGATCCACGGACAGATTTCAACGAGTGGACGTACGTCTTCCTCTTCGCGGTAGATGATCGGGAGCATTGGATACCTCAAAAACGCAGATGCCTGCCGACCCTGGCAGGACGCTGGAAATGCTCATTAAGCTTTTCCCTAACGAACGGCTGGTAGGCTTTACCCAGAAGCGAATAGCGGGCATAAAGCGCAAAGATGTGGGGATCTTTCCTGTATGCCCATCTTAGGATCAGGTGCGCGAGCGCACAAAGCCCAATAGGCAACAGGGCCCACCACCAGCCCACGCTGCCACCTACCATCACTGCCATGAACATCCCTGGCCCCCAGCAGTAGCCGAGGGCTTTGGGATCCACACCAAAGGAGAGTCGAGGGCGTGACAGGGAACTGTTGAGCTCTGAGATGCGGGCCATGGCAAAGCCTTATTACCAGCTCGAACAGGTGGTCAGGCCGGATGCCTTGATCAGCGTGGCGGCACCGGCAATGACGGCACAGGCAATACCGACCTTGATGACCATGTCATGGATCTTGGAGACGCCAAAGACATGCTCAATCGCCCAGAAAACGATGGCGACCAAAGCGCAGACACCGACGATGGCTTTAAAGTTCGATGCGACAGAACACAGGAACTGTTCCATCCCGTTGGCGGCGAATGCCATGTCCGGCAGGAAAAAGAAAAAGAGGGCCACCAGGAGTGTGGCGGGATGCTCTTCAAGCGAGTTGGCAATGCGTTTGCGCCATGCCAGGAAATAGAGGCAGGCAGGTGAATTGGTGATGACGGTAAACATAAATCAACTCCATAGGGACGTAACGAATGGGGTTGATTGTGGATTTAATTGCCTAAGGCTTACGGGCAAGAAAGCCCGATGTTGCTATGTCCAATTAAGGGGTAGGTCAGTCGTAGTCGCGGGTTTTCTCAAGGAGCATGATGATGTCGGCATAGCCGTTTATCTGCCACAAGGCGTTATCCATGTCCTCGGGAGAGCGGTTGAACTCGGTGTACAGGCCATCCTTCCCCGCATCCATGCTGACGACATAGGCGTTCCCGAAAACAATCTCATCGAAGTTGAAGCAGGCAGATGCCAGCATGTTGGGATTTTCTTTGTTGCCGTCAGAGACGATGAAGTACGTCCCCTTCCTTTGGTTCTTCAGGTCCCCATTGAGGCGTTTGGGGCACTGGATTGTCATTTTTAAGTCGCCAACACCGAGAAGCACTTCCAGCTTTGTCAGGATAGCTTCTGCGTCCTTCGGTTCAGACGCAAAAAGCCCATCACCCTCAAGCTCGACGCTCTCTGGGCGCTTCTTGTCGTGCGGCAGGCCGATAATGCGCATTCTCTGACCTTCAATACTCAATAGCATCCGTGTAATTGGCTATTCTACCAGCTTCAGCGTAGAGAACCGATTTCCAACATAGCGCTCCTGTGCGTTAAGTGGTTATTGCAAAAATTGCAACGACCACTCGGCATGGTGCCAAGGAAGGCACTCAGACAAGAGACGCTCTAAACAAACGGAATTTTTTGCCATGACGGATTTCATCAGGTTTCAGCGGGCAGGTGCAATCTATATGCCATAATAATATATACATAATAAAACCGTTCCATATAGGGACGCAGTTTCCACCGAATTAATGATTATGAAAAAAATACGACTCTTGCTCCTTATCAAAAAATGACTGTCCTAAAACCCCTACATTTATGTATGGGGATACAGGACAGACAGTACGATGTAAGGATATGTAATCTTTCTTGCATCCAAAATAGAATGCAATAAACTGGCACGGTAACCATCATCCTGAACAGTCATGGAGATATTGCGCGGCTACCTCTTCCAAATACTCCCGAACGGTGAGCAACAGCGTCTGCTCAACCGCTTCTGTGGATGCGCGCGGTATGTCTATAATGAGACGCTCAAGCTGGAGTTGGCATTGCTTGAAGCAGACCCAGACCGCCGCTACCGATGGACCAAGGCGATAAACCGTATCCCTGCTTGGAAGAAAGAAAAAACTTGGCTCAAAGAATGCGCTTCGCAGGTACTGCAGCAGAAACTGATTGACCTGAGCAGTTCCTTCGAGGATCTGTACAGCGGCAAAGCCAAGGAACTCAAGCCACGCAAGAAAGGTATCAACGATTCCATCCGTTTCCCGCAGCACTTTGAGGTAGATGAGGCCAATTCCAGGATCAAGTTGCCTAAACTTGGGTGGATGCCATACCGCAAAAGCCGCAACATTGAAGGCGAAGTGAAAAGCATCACCGTCAAGAAGGATGGGGACAGGTGGCTGGTTTCCATCCTGACAGGGCGTGATGTTGAGAAACCCCTACCAGAAACTACCTCTGCTGTCGGCATCGACATGGGTGTTGAGGTGTTCGCTTACCTGTCCGATGGGACGCCTATACCTGTCCCAGGTAAAATCCAAGACACTATTGCCAAGATGGAGAAACAGATTGCTGTCCACCAGAAACAGCTGAAGAACAAAACCAAATTCAGCAAGAATTGGAAAAAGCTGAAAAAGAAGATTGCCAAGGATCACCGTAAGCTGGCCCTGATCCGGCAGGATTTCCACCACAAGACTTCGACGACATTGAGCAAGAACCACGCAATGATTGTTGTTGAAGACCTGAACATCAAGGGGCTGACGAAATCC
>JAEEYE010000002.1 GCA_016291665.1 Oxalobacter sp.
TGAGCTCACCGGTTCCGGTAGTGGTCCTCTCGCCGGCAACCGGCCTTTCAGCAGCTGCAGCATTGGTCAGCTTGTTGCTGTTGTTGACGGAACCTGCTTCAACCGTCTTGTTGTTGGTGAACTGCCCAGCATTCTCAAGCGTTTTAGCCTTGAGTGTGCCGTCGTTGGTTGTAGTGCCATTGTTTGCCAGTTTGCCATCAACTGCTACCGTGTGATCTTCACTGATATCCAATATACCGCCGTTGGTCAGATCAGACTGAACCGTTACATCACCGGTTTCAGCCAGTGTAACCTTTGCATCGCTGTTGATGGTCAAGTTGCCATTGACCGTACCAGACTGCAGTACCAGTTCTGTATCCAGACCTGGGTTTGGCAGGCTGTCACCTGCAACCAAATCGCCCGATGTCCCTTCGGTGCCACTGATGGCAGCGATGGTCAGTTTGCCTTTATCAATCTGGGTCAGCTTGTCATTGACCAACTGATTGATAACGACATTACCAGCGGTGACTTCAACGGTTCCCTTGTTGGTCACCTTATCCAAGGTGTAGGTCTTTTCATTTGCTGAGGCGAGCGTTGCTTTGCTTCCGTCTGTGTTCACATTCAGTACAGCCAGACCCGTGCCACTGCCATTGTCTCCTGCAGTAACAGAAAGGTTTGCATTATTCGTATCGCCTACATTGACGGTGCCAGCACCTGTGATGTTCTTCGCTTCAGAAGACCCACTGGCAATGTTCAGTTCGCTGCCAGTTTCGACCGTATCTGTACCCAGCTTGTTGCTGTTACCCGAGACATTGACTGTAGCATTCCCAGAAACAGCCAAAGTACCTTCATTACCGGCAACACCCTCTAGGTTTACAGTGCCATTGGTGATATCTACATTACCAGCATTATCCAATTTGCTGATGGTGTAGCCATCATTAACAGCCTGGATATCAGCCGTTCCTTTTGCGTTGACGGCTAGGTTGCTTAAATTGCCACTAGCAGTAGTCACAACAAGTTTGGCATCATGGGTACCATCACCGACACTGACTGTTCCGCTGCCCGTGATGTTTTTCGATTCAGATACGCCACTGGTGATGTTGAGCGCACTGGATGTCCCAACGGTGTTGGTTCCCAGTTTGTTTCGAGCAGAATCCGTTCCGCCTGATACATTGGCAACAGCACCATAAGAGACATCCAATGTGCCATTTTCACCGGCAACTCTTTCGAGGTTGACGGTTCCACTGACGATATTGACATCCCCAACACTGGTCAAAGTGCCAATGGTGTATTCATCGTTGGTAGCAGAAGCCAAGGATGCCTGGCTACCAGATGTATTGACATTGAGTTTTGCCAGATACCCGTTACCATCGGTAACCTCGAGAGTACCGTTAATCTCAGGAGCAACCTGCCCAACATTGACTTCACCGTTACCCTTCAGGTTGCCGGCAACAACCAGTTTGCTACTGTCGTCCGTATTCAGAATATCGAGTTTTTGCCCATCAACAACGGTTGCTATCCCGATATGGGACGCATCCTGGACAATCATGTCACCACCATCGACAAATAAGTAACCCTCTTCGCCGACAAAGTTTTCGACTGTAAAGACACCACCGGTCACCTTGACGGAACCTTTATTGTTGACGGTCGTTGCGGTGACTTCGCCACCACTGATGTTCAGCAATGCGCCCGTTTGGTTGTTGTTGGCACTATAGGTATTGTTAATGCCATTGTTGATTGTTGTTGTTGCAGTGAGCTTACCGCCTGAGACATTCACATTGGCATCATTGTTGAGTGTTGTAAGTGTAATGACGCCCGAACCGCTTAAGTTCAGCTGGGCGTTATGGTTATCAGGGCCGTTTTCAAAGGTCGGGACAGCAAATTCCCCATTGGTTAACTCGAAAACCCCATTGTTTGTGAAAACGTCATTCTCACCGAAAATGATATTGCCACCGCCTTCAACCAAGATACCGTTATTGGTCATGTCCCCCTTGATAAGGAGGGTTTTGCCTGCTTCTGTCAGGGTTGCCTTGCCATCACTTAAGATGGTCATGTCGCCATTGACCGTGCCTTCCAGCAGGATGAGTTCTGCATCATAAGACAGTAATGCATTTGTATTGGTACCGTCACCAACTGTCATATTGCCCGAAGTTCCAACGGTTCCACCAACGGTTGCAACGGTCAATTGTCCCTTGGCGACCTGGGTCAGATCATCGTTGACCAGGTCGGTGATGGCGACATTGCCATCTGAGATTTTTACTGTACCGGCATTGGTTAAGGTTTCGATGGTATAGCCCGCACTCTCTGCCGTGATGTCGGCCATACCATTCGCTTTCACATCCAGATTGGTCAAGCTGCCATTGCCAGCTGAGACGGTCAGTTTGGCAGTGCCTGAACCGTCACCGACATTGACGGTACCTTCACCGGTGATGTTCTGGGACTTGGAATCTGTCCCCATGACGGTCGCCGTTGCACCGCTGGCAACGGTCAGGTCCCCGTCCGCACCAGAGAGGTTGTTCAGAGTAACAGTGCCTCCTGCGACATTGGCAGTGCCTGCGTTGGCCAGTGTGCCGATGGTATAGCTGCTGTCTGCCGTGATGTCAGCCGTTGCGTTGGACTTCACGTCCAGACTGGTCAGGCTGCCGTTACCGGCTGAGACGGTCAGCTTGGCGGTGTCTGAACCATCACCGACATTGACGGTACCTTCACCAGTGATGTTCCGTGACTTGGAATCTGCCCCCTTGACGGTTGCCGTTGCCCCGCTGGCAACGGTCAGGTCACCATCCGCACCGGAGAGGTTTTCCAGGGTAACCGTGCCACCCTTGACCTTGGCAGTGCCTGCGTTGGTCAATGTGCCGATGGTGTAGTCTTCGCCAGCATCGGCAGTAAGGTCGACTGTACTATCTGCCGTATTGACGTTTAAGGTTGCTAAAGTCCCTTTGCCAGCAGTGACTTCCAATGTGCCTTTATAAGAGCCGGTGCTGTTACCAACATTGACGTCCCCTGCCCCGTACAGGTTGCTGACAGTCATGGCACCATCAGCCGTTTTGGCGATATTTAACTGCCCCAATTCTGCGACTTCAACAACGTCCTGTTGATAGCCGGATGCGTTGACATTGACAATGGCTTTCAGCTTGACATCGTCGGTCGTGGATGTACCGATCTTCAGGTTGTCAACCGTCACAGCAGTATCATCGCCCTTGATGCCCTTAAGAAAATCTGCTGCGGTTTTGTAAGTGGTGACTTCGCCACCGTTCATATTCACAACCAGGGGGTCATCGCCCTGACGCCCGATAACCAAGCCGTCATTCGAGTTTGCGATGGTCTTAAGGGAGCCTCCGTCTAGGTTGATTTCAGGACTGTTGAGCCCGTCAATCCTAGAAGTGAACAAGTCGCCGCTGTTATTAATGACAGCTGCTGTAAGGAAACCTTGGTTAAGTAGCGTGCCACTGTTGTTGATGGTTCCTGCCGCCAGAACAACATTCGAAGGTGCTGTTAAATCGTCTGCACTGCCGACATAGAGAAGCGACTGGCTTGCAACAGTCACCTTATCCTGATAATCGCTCAAGGAATCAGGAATGGCATCTAGGCTGCTGTCGACAATCAAAGAACTGTCTGAATCCACGGCTTGGGAAGCAACAACAGCCAAGGCAGTGCCGAAATAATTCGTCCCATTAGCAGGAGTACCCCAAGCCAATGGGGTGTTGGCATTAAGCCATGTGACGGCTGCGACAGCTTTGCTCTCGTCGGTGTTTCCTAAAATACCAATCGTATTGCGGCCGATTAAGAGGTCAGAATTGGCATCCCATGATCCAACAGCCAGATTGGATGCATTTGCCGGGGTATTGTCTGCATCATTATCAGACCAAGCAGGGTCAACAAACAGGATGCCGTTGCCAGAAAGCTGCCCCACCCTTAAGGTTGCCGCGCTGTCGTTGGTGCCAACCAAGACGGTACCGTTATTGGTAATCTTTGTCGCACTGGAAACGCCGCTGGTGATCTTCAGCTGGCTGCCGCTTGCGACTGTATCCTCACCCAAGGTATTCGGTGTGATTGCGTTACCACCAGCTACACTGAATATGGCTGTTTTATCAGTTGAGCCAATATTGATTTGGCCGTTTGTTCCACTGATGCCAGATGCCTGAATATTACCCACCGTGTTGACTGCCCCTTCGTTGGATAGGCGGGCAATGGTGTAAGACTTGTTATCGGCTGCCTTGACGTTTGCGGTACTGCCTGATGTGTTGACGTTTAATGCTGCCAGGCCATCTCCTGTGCCGTTATCAGCTGCAGTGATGGACAATGTGGCATGGCTTGCTTCAACAACTGGATCAGTCGACGCTGCGCGACCGACGTTGACGATACCATTACCAATCATATTGGTTGCACTAGATGCACCACCGATGACATCTAAGCTGCTGTCAGCCTTAGCAATCGTCGCCGTACCCAAGGTATTGGGATCATCACTTGTCCCACCAGAAAGTGTGAATTTGGACTGGGTGGAATCTGTGCCGACATTGATATAGCCGCCCGCGCCACTCATACTGGTGGAGGCAACATTTCCAACGGTATTCACAGTACCGGCATTCGTTAAGTTGCCTAGTGTGGTATCCGTACTGCTCTTACCCACAGTCAGTGTACTATCTGCGTCTTTAACAGCGATGAAGCCCGTTCCGTTGACTTTATTGACAGTAACAGAAGTTGGTGTCGTTGATGGCGTGAAGACTTCAAGCTGGGCATCATTTTTGAGTGATAATTCTTCAATCGTGGTGGAGTAACCGATACCCAATACGGCATCAATCTTTTCTTTTGTGGCAACCGTCAAAACTTCATTGGTTTTATCGTATATGTTGTTGCCGATGGTGATGGAACCCGTTCCTGTAACTGTGTCCCGTAAGTTCAAAATACCGCTGTCAACAGAAGCTGTGCCATTATTTGCAAAGGAAGACAGATTGACGGTTGTGCCAGTCACGGTGCCAGAACCATTGTTTTCACCGCCGGTCACCAAAATATTGCCGGTATTGGTGCCACCATTGAGATCAACAACACCCCCTTTGATATTGGTTGTGCCCGCGTTGGCCAGTGTGCCGATGGTATATCCTGCACTGGCCGCCGTAATGTCGGCCGTTGCGCTGCCCTTCACATCGAGCTTGGTCAGGCTGCCGTTCCCGGCTGAAACGGTCAGTTTGGCGGTATTGGTACCGTCACCAACATTGACAGTACCCGCGCCGGTGAGGTTATCTGCCTCTACTAAACCTTTGACGATATTGAGCTTGGTACTACTTGCTACAGTAGCAGTTCCTAAAGAATCTTCTACCTCATCACTATAAATATCAAGAATAGTATTAGTCCCAGATATATTTGTTTGTGAATTATAATCTGCACTTTTTATGCCACTGTACAGAGTTGTTTTTCCATTTATAACATTGAAAATGCCTGTATTATTCCAGATATCATTTAATTCGGTTCCCATTTTGTTCTTATCTGCATCATTTATGCCACCGAACGTATTATTACCTGAAAGATTCAATGTGAAGTGTCTTCCAATAAATATAGATCCACCATTACCGCCTGCATAATTTTTGGTGAACGTTACATTCTGCATGTTTACTGTGTATTCGTCAGTAGTAGGTGAATCAACTCCGTGACCAATATATATTGCTCCTCCTAATCCGTCATTACTTTCAGCTTTGTTGTTAGTAAAAACTGTATCACTAATTGTTGTTGTTTGATTACTGATGCCTTTTAATTCAATTGCACCTCCCCTTTTGTTATTTGCAACATTTCCTTGAAAATTAGAACTTTGGATATTTAAACTTCCTCTAAGAGAGCCTATTGCTCCTCCATGCCCTGCTTTATTGTTTGTGAAAGATGCATTAGATAAAACTAGACTGGTATCTTCATTATAAATTGCACCACCAGCACTGGCATTGCCAGCTTCGTTTTCTTCAAAAAGTGCAACATTTCCAAAAGTAACCGTTCCTTTGTTATAAATAGCCCCGCCATTTCCTGTAGCTTTGTTTTCACTGAAAGTTGATGTGCTATTAATGGTTATCTTCCCATTTTCACTGTTAAGGATAGCCCCACCTTTTCCAATAATGGTTGTTAAAGTTTGTGCATCATTGTTTGAAAATTCAACTTCATTAAATGATATGGTTCCTTTGTTATTAACGGCACCAGTGGTTCCGGTGTTATATTTAAAAGTTGTTTTTCCGCCAAAAGTTATTTCGTTGCCATTATAAATTGCTCCAGCGCCATTTTTAGATGTATTATGTGAAAATTCAGTATCTCCTGTTGTAATAATTACTCCGTGTCCTCCGTGATTATATATAGCGCCACCAGAACTTTGAGCATAGTTTGATCTAAAAATTGAGCCACCCGACATATTTATCGTAGCAGTTTGCTGATTTGAACTATCGCTACCGTTAAAAATAGCACCCCCAGAGCTCTTTAGTGCACTATTATTCTCAAAAGTAATGCCTGATGTGATGTTCAAAGTTCCGCGGTTTATGATAGCGGCACCTTGTGTGTCTTCAGTATTCCCAGAAAATGCTGTCGAAGGATAGCTGGAACTAGGAATTGATTCTGTTGAGCCATCACTTACCCAAAGTGCACGGGCTTCTGCCACGTTCCCTGTTATCCCCAACAACGTCGCCAATGCCAGCGCCACTGCTGTTTTCTGGGACTTGGATTTGCCATGGGCTTGGATCAGTTCACTACCGACAACGAACATGCCACGGGCTTTATTGAAGACGACTTTGAAGATGTGGTTCATGATGGGGTTCCTATCACGCTAATACAGAGGCAACAGCCTAGCCTGCCGCACGCAGCAGACACTATGGGCTATATCTTCCTTATAACATGTAAGTACTCAAAAATGAACCATTAAAAAATACTTTATAAGTATGCAGATTGACTTTACCCCCCACATATCCAACTATTTCATTTAAATACAAAGACATAATGTTATAAAACTAGAAAAAACATTAACTGTGACTTAAATGAGACGCTCTTCTTAATAAGGAATTTTCAGGGACGGCCAGAATAAGCTGCTGTTTGAGCCCATTCCTGCACGATTGAATCCTGCCTTCATGCAAATCCGGCTTCTGGGTTGACCACAAAGTCGCATAGGACACATTCACTGTGGTTCGCAGAGCATTTTGAGAAGCAAACAAACAATCCCAGCGGGTACGCTCTAGTATCCAAATGCATCTTCCCCTGCGAATTCTTTACTGTCACCGTTTCAACGCACAAACCACACCAAAAGTTTGCCGAATACCACCGCTTCAATCCATTTTGCCAAAGCAGCATATTCCCCCTTCTATTCTTGGTTGGAATGATGCGCATCCAAGCTTAGCATAAGCCTTTATCCTTATCCCGCCTGAAAACATCAGCCAGGAAGAATCTGATGCCTAAGTGCTGCCAGACGGCTGACTTTCTTGTCACGTCCGCTGACCATCGTCCATACGCACGCTTTTCCCGTCCAATTCCCCTTTGATTACGCGGTATGAACCCTCAATGCGGTGCCGCATACGGTCATTCTTAAGGACTGTCCATGAATCCTTCTCGACATTGGAAACCAGGTAGAAGCCATCGTTGTGCATTGCTTCTTCAATGGCTTGGGTATTGGGCTGAATGTCAGCCTTGCTGCCCTGAGCACTTTGGATGCTGGGAATTTATCTACCCAGGACTGTTCGACGTCACACAGCTGCTCCCGCTTCACCCGTTTTGCCTCGATAGCAAGGCTAATTTAGGATTACGTTTGTGTGAGGCGGCTTTCAGGATAAACGTACTGGACAAGCAACCCACTCATTTGGCGGTTGCTTCCGCAGCAGATGCCCCGGCACGGCAGCTGTCGAACATATCGAGCGACTTATCATAGATCTTGGTGCCAACCCCCATCATACCCAATACGGTATGGAAGAGGTTGTCATGGGAGAACTCATCGGCATCGGCCTTCTTGGCCAGGCAGCTGTAGTTGTAGCCGCCCTCTTTCTTCATACCGTCTGACATCCAGAGGATGAATGGCACGTGCTTCTGGCCATCCGGCGCAATCGAATAGTTATACCCATGCAGGAAAACGCCGTCCTCACCCAGCGATTCCCCATGGTCAGACACATAGATCAGCCCGGGATTTAAATGCGGGACTTTCTTTAAGGCGTCGATTGTCCTGGCAATCACGAAGCTCGTGTAATGGATGGTGTTGTCGTATGCGTTGACCAAGCCTTCCGGATCACAGCCATGGACATCGCTGGAATCACAGGTCGGCTTGAATTTACGCTGCGCATCGGGATAACGCAGGTAATAGGCAGGTCCGTGGCTGCCCATCGTGTGCAGGACAATCACCGTATCCTGTTTGATGTTCGAGAGCCTTTCATCCAAGCCATCGAGCAAGATCTCATCGAAGCAGGACTCATTTGCGCAATAGCGTTTGTTTTTGCTCAGGTCGAGGCGAACTTCTGTGATACGGTTGGCCACCCCTTTGCTGCCCTCGTCGTTTTCAAGCCAGATGACGTCATAACCGGTCTGCTTGAGCAGGTCGACGAGGTTTTCCGTATAGCGGGCTTCTTTCGTGCTGAAGTCCTTGCGGGCTTTGTGTGAGAACATGCACGGCAGCGAAATCGTGGTGGATGTCGCGCAGGAATAGACATTCTTGAACGAAATTACGTCTTCTTTCTTGAGATCCGCATTGGTGTCCTTGCCGTAACCGTTCAATGACCAGTGGTCTGCACGGGCCGTTTCCCCCACCATCAGGATAAAGACAGACGGCTTGTCACGCACAGGCCCTATGCGTTTTGCGTCAGGGTCAAGCCGGACAAAATCGTGTTCTGCCAAGGACTGGTTGCGGAAATTACGCTGGGCAGCCCTGAAAATGTTGAAGGGATTGACGAGCGTCGAAAGCGCCCGGTTCGCATGACGGAAGAAATAATACTGCTTAACCCCGGCAAAAACAGTCACTGCAATCAGGATCAAGGCACCCGCAAAAACAATGGCACGATGGATGATTTCCTGCCGCCTGGGGAGGTAATCAATGCGGGTGATACACAGCAAATACGCCGGGATGATCCCTGTGATGACAATCCAGGCGATGGCCTTGAATGTCACGAGTTCCATCGCTTCCCGGCTCGTGGTCTCCAGGACATTCTGGATCATCTCGGCATCAATCGTGATACCCAAGTCGAACATCGCATAATTGGCGACACTCGATACCAATAGGATCGGGATCACGACAATCTTGCCAACGTAGGGCACGTTGATGAGGCAAAGGATCAGGAAAAAGAGCAGGAACAGGAAAAGCGGGACGGTAATGCAGACTATGTAGGCATTGATGCCCCAGTCAAAATCCATGCGGGTGAAGATATAACGCCACAGCCCGAGATTGAGCACAATGGCAAAGTAAAAGGCGCAAACCAGGTTAACCCAAAAGCTTCTGAAGTGCAGGCTGTGCGATAGGCAGAACCGGTCAAGAAGGGATTGGATTGACATGATTGAGAACCGTTCTTGTATCAGGTGATTAGCGGCCGTTGATGCCTGCCGCAAGAAAAGAAGCACTGGACGCTGGTTGCAGCATCCATGGAATTGAAGCCAAGGCAGCCACCAGATGGGATAGGCGGGTCTTTAGGGATGCGTCTTGGGTGTCTGCCGGCCATCGGGAGTTCTCATCGTTTGCTTAAACGCCATGCACAGGGCAATGTTGCGTAGACGATGTTATACCGCAATAACCGAAATTAAGAAAGACCTAAAAGCGGTCAGGAAGCAGAAATTTTTAGGGTTGGGGAGGCGATAGGGGGCGCAAGCAGTGCCGCAGTTTTATTAAGACAATTGCCCTGCCTGCCACCGAGACAAAGTTCGCCTCACAAAATACAGGAAGCCCCTATCTTTAGAGGGCAATCAACCATTACGCTGTCGGAACCTGTACTTTCCTTTACCATGACCCGACACTGGCTCTATGATTCCCTTTTCTGCCATTTCTTTTAGAAGCTCCGATGTTCTTGACGGTTTAATGCTGATTGCTTCCATGACATCCGAGCGTCCAAACAACGCCTGGTTGGGAAACGTCCTGCAGAGTTTCAAAATATGACCCGCCGTTTTTGGGTGGAATAACCTTTCAATGTCCGCTTTTAACACTTCAATGTCCGGTTTTGAGGCATCAATGTCCGATTTTATCCCTTCAATGTCCGGTTTCTCAGATTCTTGGAACATCCCGCTGATATGCAATGTCCGATTATGGAGTGGATGGTTCTCATTCAGGATAAGGTTTCTCAAGAACAGCTCCAGGAATTCTGTCGTCTGATGGATGCCGTTTTTCAAATCGTTATAATTTGCCCGGACAAGGGAATTGCGGAAATACCACGCATTCTCAGCAAAGATGTCATTTGTAACATCAAAGCCAAGTGTGCGCAGATACTTGATAAAGAATACTGCCGTCGTTCTGGTATTGCCTTCAGCAAAGACATGAATCTGCCACAGCCTGGAAACGAATACTGCAAGGTGATGGATGATTTCATCCATCGAAAGGTTTTTATAAGAGAATTTTTTCTCTTCGGAAAAGTCGTAGTCCAATGTTGCCCGCAGTTCCGCAGCACTGCCGTAAAGCACAGTAGCACCGTTAAGCACCCATTCCTTTTTGGTGATATTGAAATCCCTGATGTGTCCAGCATGAGAATAGATGCCGGTGAACAGCCGCCTGTGGATGGAGAGATATTCATTCGGGGTAAAGCTAAAAGCCTTTTCTGAAAGAAGTGCTGCAATTTTCGCAGAAACCTTGTCCGCCTCCTCTGTGCGGTCTTCCGCATCACGGACAGGATTCTCCTCATAATAGGTTTGCAGAAGGGCATTTGCCTCGTCAAATGAAATCTCACCCTCAATATTGCGGACAGCTGTATGCACCAGATATTCTGATGTTTTTAATCCGTCAACCGCCTGCAGGCCAATGGCTGTATACCACACATAACCTTTATCCCGCTTGTCCGGCTCGGATTCTTTAATATACTGCTCAAAAGGATCTTTATTCACTGACTGTTACCTCGCTGAGGTTAGTATATCGAAAAAATTGAATTACGAACGCAGTGCGTTCGTAATTCTGTTCCCGTATTTTTTCAATCATCAACCAGAAGCGGCACCCTGCCCTTGTACAGGGTGGATCCTGCTAGGAATGCAAAATATTGTAACCCCGGCAGCCGTGTCAGCAAGTCCGGGGATACAAACGGGATTTCTTCCTCTTGGATGGAACGCGAGCGCGACCCCGAATAGTCCGCAATATTCTTGGCTGAACTGGCATTGACCGACTGCGTCCGGGAAATCCGCCTGGCTGACGTCTTACCGAACGACTCCGCAATGAACTTCGCCATCTCCATATCCTTCACGCGCAGCGAAATCACATTGTTCAGGTTCCCCAACGTCTGCCGTGACTTCGCCGACGAACCAAAAAGCGCATCGAAGTCCGCAATCGTCTGGGTCGCCACCATCACACGGATCCCCGCACCACGGCCTTTGTTGAGCAGCTGGATCGCCTGGTCATTCATCACCTCCGCCGCCTCATCGACCATCAGGTAGACGTTACGGCGCTTCCCGGAATCACCGAAATTGTAGATCGCCCCGGCAGCCGACGCAAAATCCGCCAAAAGGATTGAGCCCAGGGCCGCCCCGATTGTCTTGTTCGAGAGTGAATCCAAGCCGACATAGAGCACCGCATTCGTCTCGATCACCTTGCCGGTATCATAAATCGGCCGGGTATCGGTCATATCCAAGGGATCGGGCGAAAGGATTTTCCCCAACTCATCATCCCCTAACATCGAGAGGATCGGCTTTAAGACCTGCGCCATCTTCTGGTAATGCTCCCTGGGGTGGCGTGCCATCACAATCAGGGCATCGATCACCTCATCACGTGGCACACGCTCCCCCTCACGCATCGCCTCATACTTACCAACCAGCATCAGGAGGTTCTCATCCTTGATCTGGGACATGCGCGCTGCCTTGTCATCCGGCTTATAGTCCCTTAAGCCCTCCTTCCACTTGTCGCCCTGCACCGCCACAACCGCCTTTTTGATCAACCTGAAAAGCAGCGGCTCAATCCCACCCTGCACATAGTCCTTGGCTTTCATCAGGTTCGGCCGCATCCCGTCAGCGGCCATCCCGCGCATCACATCAAAGAGCGTCTTCCAGGCAAACGACAGGAATGACCCATTGGCATCGACCAGCTGCGCAATACGCGTCGCCGGCTCGGAGATGGAATTCCAGTTCTGTAAAGGCTGCATCCGGATGGAGCGTGACGGATGCGCCGGGCTTAGGTACAGGAACCGCCGGCCCGTCTTTTGGCACTCCTTCCTGACACGCTCTTCCCAGGCCTTGTCACCCTTGGGATCGATGATGACCAAGACGTCGCCGTTATGGATGATCTGTGTCGAGATGAGTTCATAGAGCCTGGTCTTCCCTGCCCCCGTCGTCCCGGTAACAAGCGTATGCCCTTCCAACGACTCCAGCGGAAAAGCCAGCTCATGCTCTTTCGCTTCCAGCCCATGGATCCACGGCACCCCGATGGCGTCGTCCCGCAACGGCACAAAGTTGGGCGGCTCAAGCCGTTTCCTGATGAAGCCGGGCAGCCATGCCGGCACCTTCGCAATCTCCGTGGGATCGCGCCAGATGATCTGCCGGGAGAGTTCCGCATGGCGCTGCGTCCACTTGAACCCCCGGCCCAGCCACATCGCCTGCTTCTTGAAGAAAGGCCGGGAAATCCTAACCAGCGTGTCACTGTCCATTTTCTCGACCCTGAGTGCAGAAATGGACAGGCGGAAACGGTAGAGTCCGGCTACCTCCTTCGCACGCCACGCCGCCCCCCCCAAAGCGGCTAAGGCAATCAGAATCCAGTATGGGGGACGCAAGAGGCACACGGCACCGGCACCGGCCATCCACCCTAAAAAGGCCACCTGTTCATAGACAGGACGGAACATGTCATGGTAAACGCGCATCACTTACCCCTTCGGCAGAAAATAAGGTTCCATCTCCGGCACGAGTGTGCTGACGCTGATTGAGGTTTTCTTGACCAGGCCATCGGTCATGAAATGCTTGCGCACAGAAGCCGGTTCCAGACCGAACTTGCCAAAGACACCATTGGGCACCTGCACGCCAGACGCGGTTAGCTTGATGTTTTCATTCTGGATAAGGACCGGGTTGCGCTGGATGATGGCCAGCACCTCACGGGTATGGGGAGAGAGCTTGTCCAGATTAAGCGTTTGTGCTTGCGGTGCGACAGGAGGCGCCGCTTGGGGTGCAACCGCCACCTTCGGCTTGGTTGGCGCCTGAACCTGGGCTGCCCGAGGCTGGGTCTGCACCTTGATATCAACAGGCACAAGGGGCTGGATCTCCTGCGACTGCCAATAGGCTTGGGATTCTTTTTTCAGGTAGTGCCCCATTACCGCATGGGTTGCGTCAGAGACCACCTCACGCATCGTCGAGAGCGTCGTCGTGTCCTCCCGCCTGGGAAGGATTGCCGCATACATCATCCTGACGACCTTGGGATTGAAATACCGAAAGCGTCCCTTGGGCAGCATGATGGCGGCAAGGGCAGCACACTCCATCTGGGTGAGTTTCCTATCAGGGGTGTCCGCCGTCCACTGAAAGGATGCCTCCGGGTGGTCATTCAACCACCTGGAAAGCGCAATCCCGTTTAGGAGCGGATGGTAGTGCTCCCCTTTCCCATCGAAGACATCGACATTCTGGTAAAGGAGCGAGACACCAGAAGCCAGTGCCGCATAAAAGGTCATATACGCACACTGGGCTTCCAACGCACGCCGCTCTTCCTGCCCTTCCTTCGGGAAGAAGATCCGGTCGCGTGCCGTGTTGATTGCCGTCTTTGAAAGGATCAGGCAGAACTGCAAGGCACCGTTGGCTTCACGGAAGAGGTTGTCCTGCAAAGGCAGCCGCTGCGTGTATTGGGCACAGATCCTAAGGAGCGGCTCATAAAGCGTCGCAAACCCCCTGTCACTGCCGGCCGCATCCCTGACCTGGCTCACCAACGCCGATTGTTCAGCCAAGAGAACCTTGGCATCGATTGGTTTCATTACCGCCCCAAAAAACATTCACCAAAACAGGTTACGAAAAATATCAAATAAAGACGCGTTAAATCAGCCAGAAATATCAGGACGCTTTTAAAAACTTAAAAAAATGGATTAAATCAGGCAAAAAGTGACTTAAAGTCAGCATTTTCAACAACTTAGAGAAATTTATCTCCTTTTAAATTAATGTTTAAAAGTTCTGGAAAACAAACTTTTTAAATGCATTTCTCAAAAACGGGAAATGAACAAGATAGGCAAGTTTTCAGACTTTCTAAAATTTAATTGATAGGAGATAAGAAATGACTAATGTTAATAATAGTCTACAATTTTATATAAAAATTTGCGAAGAAAACCTACCTGACCGTGCAACACAAAAAGACATCAGAAAATATCTAGACACTAACTTTCCAAATATATTCTTCTCAAAAAACACTATAGAGTTCATCAGAACAGAATTGCGAAAAATGCGAAATAAACTGTTTAAAAAAACCACAAAAGAATTCAGAAACCAATATGATGATAATTACACAAGGGAAGACATCAAAGACTTCTTTGAAAAAGCAGAACTAACACCATCTGATAATGAGATAAGAACATTGCTAAAAATGAGGGCAAAAAATGTTCGCTTTTTTCCGAGGCTTAAAGGAAGTGATGCAAAATTTTTAGAAGAAGTTGCAAAAAGAACGAACATTGACAGAAATATAATTCTTCGGCACGCAATCAATCTTGGCTTAGATGATATGAACAAGGATCTATACTTCCGCCTCCTAACAACCAACGCGATAGATTTATATGCGACTTCCCCGTTTAGGAACATGGTTTCAAATATCCTGAAAAAAATCCAAGTCAAAGAGTAAGCTCGGTCTTAAAGTAGTGCACACTGTGCACTGCAAGATGACATGCAAGTTATTGAATATTAATAACTTCCTCAGGTAAACCGCCAAATTACGCTACCTCGATTTTGGCGATTTACCTGAAATCTATCGAAAAAGGCTCTTTTTTGAGGCTCTTTCACGAAGCCCTAAACAAGCCGTACTTCTAGACTGATAACATCGCCTTAACGATTCATCAAAGGAGTAATCAATGACCAATATAGCACCCATGGACATCATCAGTAGCATCACAGAAAACCTGTCTGAAGAAGACGTTAAAAACTTCCAGTTCTGCGACAGGGAATTCATGGCCTACAGACGCCAGGCAGCCAATGCCTTGACGATGATGGTTTACTATTTCGGCAAGATACAGGAAATTTTAAGCAAAAATGACTTTGAAATCTATTGGAGCCAATATCTTGGCATCAGTAGGCGCACTAAATTTAAGTGGATGACCGCATACCACCGTGCAAAACAAAAATTAAGCGACGGTGAAGGAAACATTGACTTGCAGTTCTTCTCCAGGTTTTCACTCACCGGCATCGCCATGCTTGAAGATGCCAATGATGAAGTCATTGAAGAAATCAAGGCAAGAAATCCAGGTAAAGAGGCAATCACCCAAAAAGAAATCGAAACCGTCATCAAAAAATTCCAAGACCAGCTTTCTGAATCCAAAGCGATTGCCGAAAAAGCCATCGCTGAAAAAGAAGCCGCTGAACGGGCAATTAAACGCGAGCGGGAGGATTCCGACAAATTACAGGAAAAACTTACCAATGAGCGTAATGCCAATAAGGTCAAGATGACTGAACTCCAGCAAAAACTCGCCATGGCACAAAAACAATGCGAGGCAGCCACCATTTCCCGCGACCGATTAAGCCAAGAGCTCGCCAAAGAAAAAGAAAAAGAAATAAAACCCGAGGTCATCACGGTTGAAGTGGACAAGATTCCGGAAGGCTACAAGTCCGTACAGGATGCAATCAAGGCAGAGAAAGGCAGGTTGCGTGAGGTCACAGATGTCGTCGCGCACAAAGAACGCGAGGCCCAAGAATTGGACGACACGATTGCCTCACTCGAGGGCGAGATTGCGGCAATCAAGGCTGACATCGAGCGGCTCACAGAAGAGAAAAACTCGTTTGAGTCACTGTTTACCGCCATTGATTCGTTGATTGCGAACTGGCCGCACACCCTCCTCCAGCAGATTGACACCTCGAACACGGCGCTGGTCACCAGGATGCGCGCCTATGCTGACACGTTAGATTCACTGACCTGTCAGGTGCGTGTGTAATTTTTGTGTAAAGCCACTGGCCAGATGCGCGCTGGCTGGGGGCTTACCCAGTATGGATCCCCAATAAAGGAGAACATAATGCAACTCACCGACATGATGTCCCTGATCAATCACGTCATGAGCCAGTATGACGCCATCCAGGCCGTCAACGAAGAAATCCTGAAAAGCCTGCCGCAGATGGACTCGCCGCTGTACAGCGACCTGCTACCGCTCTTTAACGTCACAAAAAACGATATCTCAGCCCTCAAACACCAGCAAATCCCCGAACGCAAAAGGCTTTTACAAAGTGGACTTCCCTTCTTTACGCTCTACTTTCAGGATGCGGATTTGCAAAGCAGCATCCGGCGCAAGTCCCACGCTGAAATCGAGTCCGACTTAACCCACCTTATTGCCATGCAGCATAGCGGCATCGATGCGGTGGGTCTGATGCGAAGCGCACCGGAGACCACACAACGCTGGATCAGTGACGTCAACGTCAAGATCATCGACCTTTTGAAGGCCTTGGCCAAAACGGAACACCCACTGTCTAAAGCGTATTTTGGGTTGACCTACCAAGAGACCGAGAAGCTTGCCAACCGGGCAGAAGAACTGCACTACATCAACGGGATGGGGCTCCTCCTAAAAGGGCTTCCGTTTTTTACGGTCAACCCAATCTGGACATCGGTCAACCTGCATAAGAAGGAAGCCTTCTCAGACGTGCGCGGCAGGCTCGCCCAGGTGTACCTGTCCAATAACGCCCCAAAGCCTAAGCCTGGCAAAAAACAAAAGGTCTTGATGTTCCAGGACGATGACCGCAACACCCTCGCAAGACGCATGATTGCCGTTGGTGCCCGCGCCGTCTTCCTGACCCATTACATGCGTATGCCGACCGAAATGGCGCGCCACCTGTACCATAAGGAAACAGGCAGACAGCCGCGCTCCGGGCAAACACCGACAGACCACCTCTGGTTCAAGCAGACCAACGCCAGGCGCAAGGTGGGAGCCATGCTGATGATCACCTACCAGCGCTGGCGGCAGGTGCTCACCTTCAGGGCGGACAACGCAAAGATGCTGGCGTTATACCTGACCTACTACGGTTACACAAAAGGAGAAATCGAGGTTGGCGTCGACCTGGACCGGTTTGAGCTGCTCACCCAGGGGTGGATGCTCTCCCCCGACCAATTCCTATCAGGAACCGCGTCCAACTTTGAAACATCAAACGGCTTATCGGCTGAGTTCTTTGTGACGAAATGCAAAAGCTGCGGCATCCCCCTACTGACGGATTACGGGACGATGGCCACGCAGTGCCGGGAATGCAGTAACCGGCGTGCTTAGCCAGCCCTTGCGCCTATCGGCTGCTGGATCCAGCAGCCGTTTTTTTTATTGGGCGATATCGAAGTTCTCTACGTTAAAGACCTTCTGGTCATTTACATAGTCTTCGAAACGGGCACCCTGATCGACTTGGTACGCCCTTGCAAAACGCTCAATCCCATTGCTCAGGTTTTCTTCATGGGCGACACTGCACTTAAGGTAGGCTGCCTTGCGCGAATAACCTTTGCCAAACTGGTTGGCGTATGCCTTGCATTTCGCATCCACTTCCTTTGGCATATAGCTGATATCCTGCTGCAGCTGGTTGCGCAGGGGCTGGGGTACCATCCGCCATGCTGCGGCAAACCTGGCGTTAGCCCGTGATGCCTCCGCCTTGACCATCCGGTATTGCGCTTCATCGCCATCTGCGCTGTCGACAAGCTGCTGGGAATCTTTGGGCGACTGCACCTGAGCAGCCGCATTCGTATCCGTAATAGTCAGCTTCGGCTCGATACCGCAGGCGAACTTAAGGAGCCGGTTCAATTCGACTGGGTCAGCAATGATCTGGCTGTCTACGTCCGTGTATTTTTTGGCTGCCTGCTTCTCGCAGTTGACAAAGGCATAGCTACGGTGCGGCACAATCGGGGTCTTCTTGAAATCATCCTCAACCTGACCTGCGATTTCGACTTTGACACCTTTGACCGTTTCGTCAGTGGGAACGGCGCGGTAATACAGGGTATTGATCTGGCCACCCTGCTTCATCTGTTCAACTGGCGTCCATTCCGTGGGAGCCTTAAATGCCTGCTGCACCGGCACGGGTTCTGAGCCTTTTTTCTGCACTGAAGACTCTTTTTTTCCGCAAGCCGACAGGCATGACAGGATGGCAACTGCGAGCACAATTCTTTTCATGATGGATGATCCCCTCTGCTCGAGAGTGGCGCAAATAGGATGAGGTTACTCCAGAACACGAAACATCCTAATCATACACCTTGCACAGGGGGTATACAAAGTCAGAATATAGAAAGCGTTGCTAAAAAAGAATCAAAGTTATGCAAACCCCTTGCGGGGTCTGCCAAGTGGCAATACCAGCTATTCTAGCTGGGCGGCCGCTTGGTTTTTTAGCTACAAAGTTGCTAGGTTTCCTGAATAGGTTATCCTTCAGATAAACATTCTTTCTTTGCCAAGAATTTGAATCCGAATTGACAATTTTGTATCTAACTGATTACAATCATTTCCAATGAAATACACTCTTATTACAACGCGAGACTACGATAGATGGCTTTCAACCCTTAAGAACCCCATTGCCAAAGCTGCTTTAGTTAGCCGATCAAGGCGTATGGAGAACGGGAACTTTGGTGACAGCCATTCCATTCGTGAAGGGGTCTCTGAAATGCGTATTAATACTGGGCCTGGATACCGTGTGTATTACACAATACGGAATCTGCAAGTAGTATTCCTTCTTTGTGGAGGCGATAAGTCCACACAGAAGAAAGACATAGAACGCGCAATTGCCCTAGCCAAGGAGATATAAGTTATGACAGTAGAATTGATGCCATTTGATCCAGCAAAATATCTGGACAATGAAGAGACAATCCGTGAATACATCCGCTATGTGATGAGTGACGGAACGACTGAAGAAATCCTCCAAGCGTTTAAAGATGTCGCTCGTGCCCGTGGTATGGCGCAGATTGCCAAAGATAGCGGTCTCAGTCGAGAAAGCCTTTATAAAACCTTTTCCGAAGGTTCTAAACCACGCTTCGACACCATCCTTCGGGTATCTCGCGCCCTAGGCATGCCACTGACAGTATAAAAAAGCAGTCTTCCTACTGTTGCAACGAAAAAGTGCAGGATCCTGCACTTTTTTCTGCGGTAAGAGTAACTGCTCCTCTCCTTGATCAGGAGAAGCTTCCCATAAAAAATCGTAGCTAAAAAAGAATCAAAGTTATGCAAACCACTTGCGGGGTCTGCTAAATGTTGGCAGTCAGTCTTGCGCTTTAGCCTTTCTTGCCTCAGCCTGCTCAAGTTTCTCAATCAGCCATTTCCCAATTGGTTGGAACCAAACAGGAAAGCTGACTGTCAAGACAACCAAGGCGAACATGATCATGAAACCAGGATAATACATTTTCATGCCCCTTCTTTTTTTTCGCTGCCGCGATGGCATCTAATGCCAAATGACAACAACACTACAAACATCATACCATAGACAACCATCTCGAATGTCACGCATCCATTCTCTCTATAAATGCGCTCGACAATAACCCCACAAGAGATATTCAACATGTAGAGGTAGCGTCCAATGGATTCCACCTGAGAAGGCGTAAAAGTCATTAACCATTTTAAGAATTTAGTCATAAGCTCTCCCGATTGAAAACATTCGCCAAAGGGCGAAACAAACAAACGGAGAAGCCTTCATAGAGGCTTGCCTGATATCCTAATCAGGCAAACCCCCTGTGGGGTCTGCCAAGTGGCAATGGCCTGCTATCCTTCTGGCTGGGTGTGCGACTCATCGAACGCTTTCGACCGCAGATAGTCCAATCCCTCCAAGGAAAACGCCTTGTATGACGGATCCATTGCAGACCGCTTTATGAGCCGATCAATGATACCGAACCACTCGGCCATCTCTTGGCTGTTCATGCCAGGACCTCCTTTTCCATCACGAACCCGACGTACTGGCCCTTCGCATCGTTGTAGCCACAGACGCCGTCCTCGTCCCGAAAGATATCCCTGCCAACCCAACGGCGCAGACAGGATTCTGCAGCCGCCCGAGTCTGAAAAACCTCCACGCTGACGTTCACGGACAATGGGGCGACGATATAGACTTTCATTTCGATCTCCTTTAATGACATGCTTCTGATGAAGCGTTTGAAAAAAGCGTTGCCTGATTGAGGCTTGCCGAGGGATCCCCTGGGCAAGCCCCCTGCGGGGCCTGTTGGAACAGCGAAATTAGGCCATCACAGCACCGGCATCCTCTCCGGGCACCTGGCTGTTGGCTTTCAGGATTCTGTCGACAGCACCGAAGATGCGTTTGGCCGATTTTTCAATCAGCTTGTCCACATCCAGCCCGGCGACACGCGCCATCCATGTTTTGATGTAACCGACAGAGTCACTGCGTTCGCGCTCGCTTAGGATCCCCATGACCGAACCCACGATCAAGGCGGTACTCTCCGCTTCGCATTCGCGAAACCCCGCCTCATCATGGATGTCTTCAGAGGCATCCACATCCTTGCCGCAATGGAGAAGGCTGTGCGCAATCTCATGCAAGGCGGTCTTATCCGGATGCACGGCCAACGGGTTGATGGCAATGTTGCCAGTACTGCGCTCGCAATACCCCTGGCAATTGCCATTGATCATCGTGTAATCGATGCGTTGGATGCCCAGGTTTTCCAGGATGCGCGACAGGCTAAAGACTGGTGTCTCCAGCTTTTCCTCAACCTCGGTTTCCCCTTCGGTATCTGACACCGGAAACCAATAGTTCCGCAGGAAAAAGATTGGGAAAGTGACCACTGTCACCGTGCCATCCTTTTCCTCGACCTCACGCTTACACAGTGACGGCACGATCATGCACATCGCTTTGGAACCCTTCTTCACCTGGCGGCCAAGCTCCTGCCAGCGCTTGAAGGTGGCAACCGGACAGGGCTGCTGCCCCCGGCTGGCAAACTGGCTCCAGAGCAAAAGCTGGTTGCCGAAGGAATAGTTATGGAACCGCCGGTAACAGGTCGACAGGGAACCGGTCATCTCCAAGGCGGAACGAAGTAGCGGCAGGTATTGCACCTGCTGGGCTGGTTTTTTGGCATGGTTTTTTCTCATGATGTTCTCCTTTGGGATGCTCTCAAAAGAGCTGTTGGTAAAAAGGAGAAGCCTTAGGGCTTGCCCAAGCGTTTGGCTCAGGCAAACCCTTTTGGGGTCTGCCAGAAAGTGGTGGGTTAGAGTTGATCAACGTGGATGACATAGTCGGCCATATCCCACAGTTCCGGGGTCTGGCTGACAAAATACTCACGGCTGTAGCCACCTGTTTTCATGATGGCGCGTTTCATCGCAATGAACTGCCGCTTCCTTTCAGGATCCAACGCACCGTCGGCCTCATCGGTAAAGAGCGTCTCAAAGCGGGTGTCGGACGTCTGGGCGACATAAAGGGCAATCGCGCGGGTTAAGCATTCGTTGACCCACACGCGTTCACCACCGGACATCATGCCCAGGACTTTCTCACCCCCTTTGACGTTGTCAAAAACCACGACATCGAACGTCTCGCGGATATCGCCCTTTTGCGTTGCCTTCTGGGTATTGAGCCTGACACTGAAGCGGCCATCGAAGCAGTCATGAAGGAGCTGGTTGCAGATGGCGGCAACAGCCGGTCCCGCATCGTCAATCGACAGGGCAATGATGCCATTGACACCCAAACCCTTTTCGACCAGGCGGAACCCCGCGACCTCCGATTCAATGCGCGCAATGTCGTCCAATACCGATTTAGCATCGTCTTGGATCTTTGCACAGGCTTCGATGGTTGCCATCAGGCTGACCTGCTTCTTGGTCAAGGCTTCGACTGCCTGGCGGGCAGATTCTTCGGCCTTACGGCATGTTTGCGCCTTTGCCATGGCAAGCGCCAGCACGCCTTTGGCGATGCCTTTGCCCAGCTTGTCGAGCTGCCCTGCCAGTGCCTTGACCTCAACATCCGCCTTGTTACGGACCGCTTCAATGGTTTTCGCATAGTCCTGCGCCAATTCTGCCTGACGCTTTTTAGCCGCAGCAATGCGCTCAGACAGCGATTGAGACTTCCTGGCGTTTTCAGCGAGCGCTTCTTCCATCTTGGCGACACGTTCCTTGGCATCCGAAAAGACTGCCTGCTGGGCATAAGCGACCTTCAGTTCAGCCTCTTTCTTGAGACCTTTCTTCAGGTGTTCTTCGTGACCTGCGATCGCCTTTTCCAACGCGTCAGCAACCTTTTCATCCTGTTCCAAGGACGCCAATTTTTCCTTAAGTTGCCTGTACTGGCCGCACAGGTCCAAGCGTTCCCCTTCGACAGGCGCCAGCTGGCCTTTGGCATTGATCGCATTGGCAATCAGGGGGCACTGGACGTTACCCTTACAAGGGACATTCTCAAGCTGTGCGGACGTATCCTTCAGCATGACGATGCGCTGTTTGACAGCTTTTCCCTTGGCCGTGATGTCGGCCAGTTCCTTGGAGACTTCCAAGATGGCTTTCTTCACAGGGGAGAACCTTTCCAGTTCCTTCTTACCTTCAGCAATCCGTGCTTCCAGTGTGGCGATGCCCTTCTGGACTTGCGGCAGCGTTGCAGCCGCTTGGCGGATAGCTTCCTCTTGGGATAGGATTTCACGGTCCTTGGCAATCTGTGCCTTTGCCAAACCGTCGTGCCTGGCCACATCGGCAACTTCCTTGTGCAGTGCAGCTATGTCACCTGCAAGTTGTTCCGTGGCGGCCTTGCAGTCGGCCATAGCCTTGGCCTCCGTATCGGCTGCGTTGGCTTGGACCTCAGCAATACGTTTGCTGATTGCCTGGCGCTGTTCTTCCTTGTCGGCTTCCTGCTCGACAAGCACCTGGATGCGGGATACTTCGGCTACGGCACTGCCCGTTGCCTTAGCTGCGGCTTCCACCTTTTCCTTGGCGGTCCTGCTTTCAGCTTCCAGGGTTTCCAACGATGCTTCAGCTGCCGCCTTATCCTTCATGGCGACGTAGGCTTTCTGGGCCTGTTCCTTGAGGGCGTTGACGTGGGCCTGGAGCAATCGCGCGACTTCATTGGCCTTCTCAGCGCATGCCTTGTACGCATCAAGCGACAGGATGCTGGCTAAAAGGCTTTTGATTTCGCTTGCGCCATAGTCGGAAATGAGCCTGCGGTTCTGCGCAGAGAACTGTGCGGTAAAGAAGCGTTCTGGCTTCCCCAGGATGGCTTCTACAACGGCATCGTAGGTATCCGATTTGCCATCAGAGATGACGCCGCCCGCTTCAGCTGGCACCCAGCCGTCACCTTCCTTCTTCAGCAGGAAGCATTCCGTTTTACGGGTTTTGCCGGTCTGCCTGAAGGTCAGGATCGTGTTGTACTGGATGCCATCGTGCTCCCACAGCAGATCCTTGGATGCTTCCTTTTCAGAAATGTTGTCCCAATAGGAAAACCCGCCTGGCGTCATCGTACTTGCCCGCGATGGCATGACCCGGTAAGGGTGCAGGTTGTCCAAGAGGGTAGTCTTACCCGACCCATTGGGTCCCACAATGGCAACCAGTGCCGCCGCATCAGGGACCTTCCGAAGGTCGAGTTCAATCTGCCCGCCAGGATGCCCGGCCACACCGGTAAATCCCTTCAGGGCCAATTTCAATGGTTTCATGTCTTTCTCCTTGTGGTTTCACCGACCGGTGAGGTTTCAAAAAGGAGAAAGCCTGGTTGGAGGCTTGCCTATACCTGCCATAGGCAAACCCCGTATGGGATTTGCTGTTGCGAATGGATGGGAAAAATCAGCCTTTGGCTTTTCTTGCCTCAGCTTCTTGGAGTTTCTTGATGAGCCATTCCAACATTGGTGTGAACCAAATAGGTAGGCTGATGCCTGCTACAAGAAGAGCAAACATAATCATGAAGAGTGGATGTTGCATATCAGCCCCCTTTCTGTATCCCACGATGGCTGGAACAATCAGACGATTTCGACACAAGCGAGTTCTTCACCCGCAAAGGTCAGCCACCATCCCATACCTTCCAGGTTGCACATATAGGACAGCGTTTCCCCCGGTTTTACATACGGCGCGCAGATCCTTTTTACAGCGCGGTCGGCATGCTTCAGGGTCATATAGAGACGGGGTTTCAGCCCGATTTTGGAAGCGAAAGTCACCTTGAACATACCGCCTCCCTATGCCAGCCGGTCGATATAGACTTTCCCTGTATTGGAAAAGTCGACATCGCCGCGGAAACCCTTTTCCCGGTAAGCAACGAGCGCCTCCAACTTCGGCATTTCGCGCTGGTTGAAGACAAATGTGCCGTCAAAGGCATTGAGCAGGTACCAGACCGACATGTCTCCCGGGTAACCGTTATATGTGACGCCATTTGGCAAAGTGATTTTATCCATTGTGATTTCTCCTCTAGTCATGCGCCAATCAAGCGCGTTCATGGAAAAGAGAAGCCTTATAGAGCTTGCGAAAACCTGAAGCTTTCGCAAACCCCGTGGGATTTGCTACACCGGCCGATCACCAATGGCGGTGAGGGTGGTGATGATGGCGGTGGTAATAATGTCCAAACGTTTCGCGCGCGACATAAACAGTACCCAGTGTCTGGAGTGCCGTTATCGCTATTGCTGTCTCGTTGTTCCCGATGCCTGAGGCCGGTACAGTGCCTGTCCCTGCCGGTGCCATGGACACCATCACGGGACAGCTGATGTTACCATACCGGTCTTGCATACAGGTGACGGTCTGTTGGGCGGATGCGGTCGAGGCAAGGGTTGCAACGGCCGCAAGTGCGGCGAGGAATTTCTTAAGCATGATGTTCTCCTTTGGATGGGGTTCAGCCGGGGCTGAGAATAAAAAAAGGAGAAGCCTTAATTGGAGGCTTGCCAGAGCCAAAAGCTCAGGCAAACCCCATAAAGGATTTGCCTACCCCGTCAGGATTTCCGGATAACGAGATCCACCACGTCGTCAGTACTATGGTTCTGCAACATGGCAATCTTTTCCAGAAGCCCGTCGATTGGGGTCTCGGTCAACTCACACCACTTGGCAAACTTCTCATGGGTGTTAAGCTTTGAGATGCCCGCTGCACGCTGGCGCTGCACAGGCACGATGGTAACTTCGATTTTTACATCACAAGCGCCTGAGAGGACGGCTTTCAATGCGTCACGGTCAACCGTATCAGCATATTCCTCGTCCACCTGGTAACGGATACGTACGCACGCACCATCACACTGGCTGGCAAGCCTGGTCAGTTCATCCATGTCTGGACGCCCTTCAATGCAGATGTCAATCATCCGGCAGGACGGTGTCACCATCCTTTCGAAACACGCCATCCCAGGCTGGACTGTCCAGATGAGCGCACATTTCTCATCCTGTTCCCCATAGTGGTACCTGCCTACTGAACCACTGTACGCAATCAGCTGGTGCCTGCCCCCAGGCACTGTCTGCCTCCACGACCGGAACTGGTGGATATGACCCAACATCACTGCATCCGTCCCCGCAGAAAACAGGGTACCCGTGGTGTATTCGTGGTCTGTATCATTTAAAACCAGCCCATGCTCATTGACTGAGCCTTGGACAGTACCGTGCGAAACAAGGACTGTCGGCACGCCTAGGTCCCGCAATTCCCGGTTGAAAGGGGCAAAGTCTGACAGCTTAAGCCCCAGTTCTTGGGCCAGTTCCTCGTTATGTGTCAGCTGGCTGACTTTGAGGCACTCTGCCCTGTTCACCGTCGGAACAGCTGTAATCACCAGGTCAGGCCTGCCCTCGCGATGGATATAGGGATGCCAACGGCCGTTTTCCAAGGCAATCATCCCAATCCTATCTGCAATGGCAATTGGGTGTTTGGCACCCAGCATTGCAAAGAGGCGGATGAGTCCCTGTGGCTCGTGGCTGAAGGTACCCTGCAGCATGAAAACTGGACAGTGATCCGCCAGCTGGCGGATCCGCTTTGCCAAGGCCATCATGGCTGCTGAATGTGCTTCCAATGCATGGTCGGTTGAGTCGCCGGCAATGATGGCTACATCCACCTTCTGCCGAATGGCTTCTGTCACAGCAAACCCAAAGCAACGGTCAGCCTCTTCCAGGTTCTTGGCTGAATAATGGAGGTCTGCGGTATGGAATATCTTCATGGCCGCCTCCCTCAGTCAATGTCTGGATCCAATGACGCATCATCGCTGTCGTCTTCAATGACGCTGCCATGTTCCCGGGCTAAAGGATCAACAATATCCGTTGTCTCTTCAGCAGGGACAGCCGGGGTCTCGTCCACGTCGCCGTAAAGGCCGACGCTACGCTTGGGTATATCGGAATACATCCCGAACCCTGCCAAAAGCAGGACGGTGATGGTTATGATGGTCCACATGTCTATCTCCTTATAGTATGTCGGCAATGCCGAGTTGAAAAAAGGAGAAGCCTTTTAGGGCTTGCCTAAACGGTGCTTGGGCAAACCCCGTGTGGGATTTGTGCGTGCCAAAGGAGAACTACCACTGATGCCCTACCCTCAGGTAGCGCATCATGCGGTTATTTGACTTTGTCCCATATTGGTTCCGCTTCGTCCGTATCGATGTCTGCCGCCTGATAGTCGGCCTTCTGCCCATCTTTAAACTGCTGATGGTTTACGACCAAACGCTTGAGCAAATAGGTAGCAAGACGGTACAGCAGCATGAGGATTTTACCGAGCCCCACCAATGCCCAGAAAAGTGCCTGGACGATGAGGTCGATGAGTGCAAAGATGACTTTCATTTTCTTTCCCTTCTCCTGTTTGAACAACTTCAGCATCTGCTGAACAACAAAACAGTCCGCCCCTCCGATTGCTGACGGGCAAACCAATGATGGGAATCTTTGAGGAGGAGCTTGCCGGTGTGGTTGGCACGGGCAAACCCCGGTGTCGGGGTTCTTATGGGGGGTAGTTATTTCTGTGACAGCGACTACTGTCTCGCTTGAGCTTCTGCTTCCTTCGCTTCCAGTTCCTTCAGCTTTCTGTCAGCCCATCTTTGTATAGGCTGCATCCAGATAGGAAAGGTTACAAAAACCAAGAAGGCAATCAATAAGATTGTGAATGTCCAACTCATGATTCCTCCTTAATCTTCCGATGCTCTGTCCAACAACCCAAAGTCGCTATTATTAAGTACGGACAACTGATTTTACAGCCGCATCCGTTCTTGCCTTGCCTTGGCTTCAGCTTCCTTCGCGTCCATTTCCTCCAATCTACGCCCCAACCATCTTTTGAGCGGCTCAATCAAGGTAAGGGAAGAAGCAAAGACCACAAAGCCAATCAGCATATATGTAAAAGTCCAACTCATTTTTCCCTCCTAGCTTTTTGGGGAAACCAAAAATCCAAGAACAAACGTTGCAGCACAGACAATACCATACAGGAGTACCTGTACTTCTTCAGCCCCCTCATTGGCAATTTTTTCCGTGGCAACACCCGTTGCGACGAAAGTTGCCAAGAAGGCACTAGCAAGGTACTTCCTCCTTCCCTCATGGACTTCTGGCAGATGCCTACGAATCCAAGTGATTAATTCTCGCATATTTCTCCCTTGTCTAGTGCACCTTGCGGCGCAAGTTGAAAAAGGAGAGGAATCAAGATTTCCAAGGCTTGCCCTTCCATCAGGAGGGGCAAACCCCGTAAGGGGCTTGTGGCTAAACGCTTAACCAAGCTTCCAGACATCCGCAAAATCCTGCCCAGCGACAGCCGGCATCCGGCACTGCACATGCCTAAAACCTGCCTCACGCAGACGCTTCTGTAAAAGCAGTGCATGACGGATACCCGGTGCATCGTTGTCGGCATAGATGCAGACCTGCGTAAAGCGCCCTGCAGGGATGTCCGCCTTCGACAGGTTGCCGCAGTTTAGAAGTGACCAGACATTGACCGGGCGACCTTGCGCCAGATGGGCGGCAAGGACTGCCAACCCCGTCTCGATGCCCTCGCAGACTGCCAGCTTCGGACAATCCGGGATGTCCGTGAGCCGGATGGCTGCACCGCCAAGCTTCTTGATGCCTGACATCAGCTTCTTGGCATGGGCAACAGGCGCCTTGCGTCCCATCTCAGTCAGGTAGGTCCGATGGATGGAAACCGGCACGCCTTTGCCGTCAACGACTTTCGCAAGGAGCACCGGATACGTCCCCAGGCGGACTGGGTTGCCATCATCATCAAGGCTTATGTAATCGAGCCCTGGATGATAGCGCAGCGCATAGGGATTCACCGCCTTAAGGTCAAGGCCGGGAACGCGGTAACACAGGTAATGCGATGCAGGGTCGTCCCCCGTGAGCAGCGTGCCCTGGTTCCAGACCCTGTTTAGGCGAGCCCTGTTTTTCTGGGCGATCGCCGGTGAAAAGCAGTTGTTGGACGCTGCCTCCTTTCGGGCTTTATCGGAAAGCACGGCCGTATAACGTCCCTGCGAGAGTTCCCGCAGGATGTCAGGAACCGGCAACCCCGTTGCCAGGTGGATGAGTCTCACGCCTGAGCCTGCCCCACAGCGGTTGCAGATGAACGTGCCGCGGTTGCCCTTATTGTCAAAACGGAACCGGTCTTTGCCGGCGCCGCAGATCGGGCAAGGACCATGGCGGTTGGTCAGGTATTGTTTAGGGACCTTAAACGCCGGTAAAACGGCCAGCCAGTCGACCTGGCTTAAGTCAAGATGGTTTTTCATGTTCTCTCCTTCATGGGTGCTGTCAGACAGCGGGTTTCAAAAGGAGGAAGCACGGGGGCTTTCCAAGGGGAGTCCTGGGAAAGCCCCTTGCGGGGCTTAAGGTTAAGGGTGGGTCAGAAAGGGATTTCGTCCGGGTTTTCGGCAGTAGCCGGCACGGCGTTTCCTGCCGCAGATTTTGCCAGGTCAGCCGCACCTTCAGCCGGTTCCGTTTCCTTGGACTTGTCTGTCGGCCACTTGATGATCTGAACGTCGGAGGCAAAAACATCGACCGTATAACGGTCAATCCCTTCTTTGTCCTTGTACCGGCCGGTCTTCAAGTTCCCACAGACCAAGACTTGGGCACCCTTTTTCAGGTACTTCGTCACAATCTCGCCCAACTTGCCCCACGCAAACACGCGGAACCAGTCGGTTTTCTCGAGCTTGTTGCCTTCCTTGTCCTTACGGATTTCGGTCACGGCCAGCGCAAAGCTGGCACCCTTTTCCAAAACCTGCGGATCACGGCCCAAATAACCAATCAGTTTCACTTCATTGAGATAAAGCATTTCCATTCTCCATACGTTAAAAAACAAATGCATCGTAAGATGCGGTTCCAAGGTCAAACGATTGAAAAGGTGTTTTTCCAGACCCGCCTTCCGCCTGGCTGCGTCAGGTACTGCCGGTAGGCGAGGATCTTGATGAAACGCCCTTTGATGACTTTGCCAGCATCCACCAGAAGCTGCAGGTCAATGCCCCTTAGTTCCTGGAACGTGCCGTCACTGTCCTTTAGGCGGAGCACATACGTGCGGTAGGTGCGTCCCCCACTGTCGCGGCAGGTCGCCGTGCCAAATGAGACGACAAACCCCTTATAGAGCGTGCCCTGCTTAGCGTTGGGCTCGGCACCTCCTTTTGGCTTTTGCCTGGCTGCGTTTTTTTGGGACTCACCTCTTTGCTGGCGGCCCCCCTTTTGCCGTTTGGGGCAACATGGGGGCGCCATCGTCTTTTGCCGATTGAAAAGCCACCTGAAAAGCCGCCCTAAAACCCAGAACGGGAACATCAAAATAGCCATTACACTCTCCTTGGTATGCACCAATGATGGTGCGATTGAAAAAAGAGCGAGACCGGCAGGTACCCCGTACCGGGGCATACGCTTTGGGGCAGCCGGGGACACCCAAGTCCCCAGTCCCAATCAATACAGGCCGACATAGTCATCGACCTTTTCCACGGCTTCCTGGTATTCCTGCGCATTAAAGAGGAACGTCAAGCGCCGAAAGAGCGCCTTGATCTCATCCCTTTGGGCCTGTGCGACACGGCGGCGCATCGCAAACGGGCAGCAATGCGTCAGCTCGCAGCAGAGGTCAAAGGAAAGGACCGGCTTTTTGGCGATACCAAAAATCCAGCACAAGGCATCCATCCTGAAGGCTTCTGCCGATGCGGAAAGGACCACTTCCTGACCATAAAGGTCTGTGCTCTCGCCTTCCGGTGCCTCAAAAAGGGCCAACCCCTGAAGGTCCAAGATGGCAACCTTCAACATGCCTGAAGCCAGTTTTTCGAGGCTGAAGTCTTCTACCCGGTAGGATGCGACTTCCTTTGCGGAAACGGGCCGCATACCCTGTCGTGTTTTCTTTTCCTGGACGACCTGACCAAACAGGTCGTACTCCACCTGATTGCCGTCCATCTGTTCTCCTTAAAAAAGTGCTCCAGCGGAGCGGTTGATCAAGGAGAAGCCCCAAGGCTTGCCTAAACGGGCTTAGGTAAACCTCTTGGACCGGTTGATTGGCGACGCTTAAAACAGCGGCTTAAGGACAGAAAAAGGCATGCCCGATAGGCACGGATGGAAAAGTTGGGAAACAAAAGGAAAAGGCGCAGCTTCCCCTACCCAGGTGATGCGCCTGCCCAATCGGTTGGGATTGCATGCGGGCGGTGCGCCCATGTCTTCTAAGTGGCCAAAGTGGCCAGTTCGCGTTTGACGCCAAAAACGCCAGGTGCGAGTCTGCCAAGGCACAATTTACCTTAGCATTGGTTTCATATTACAACTAGATTCAATACTTTGCAACATGCACTTAAAGTATTGCATAAAGTTCAGTAACAGCTACCGCCCTCCCCAAAGGCAGGTGCTTTCATCGGGGAAACGGCTGCCACACCGGTATCTTACGGCTTGGCAAAAGCCCCCTCCCCACAAAAGCGCCCCCTTTTTTGTGTGCCTTTTGAATCGGCACCATTTCGCCAGGATTTGACAATGCCCCATCACCAACGACCATCCCTAAAAAGCCATGGACTTTCTGCGCATTGCCGCTGCCTGCTTGATCGGCATCACCCTATTGAGCGGCTGCAACAAGGAAAAATACCGCGACGTGAGGACGATTACGCCTGAACACTACGCCCGTTTCGATGAAAAGGATGCGATTGCCTTCATCAAGGGCAAACCCACGGCAGCCCGGACGATTTATGTGTTTTCCCGGCCGGACTGCGTCTTCTGCAACCGTTTTGAGGATGAGGTCAAGAAACTCAACGACATCAAGGTCCTAAGCTTTACCGTCGTTGCGGGCAAGGACCCGACGGCATCGTTGAACAAATGGTGCAACTACCAAGCATCGATCGGCAAGGCATGTGACGAAGGCGCATTGGTACGCAACAACGCACTGGCCAAGGCGTTGGACGTGCGCGGCACCCCGACGGTTGTCTTCCCCGACCATCAGATGGTCGCAGGCTTCATGAATGCCGGTGATGTGGAAAAGGCTCTGGGAGGTGGTGCGTGATGGCTCCTCTAGATAAGCGGCTTCCTGAGGCGCTGTTGATGCCGGAGGATGCGGGAGCGCGTAAGACGTGGCACCAACTGACCCGGATTGATGAGAAGACACACCTCTCCCCCACCGGGCGCTACAGGATCAAAGGCTTGGGCTATATGGACAGGTTGGGTGCCCGGGTCCGCAAACGCAAATGGCTGTACTTTTACAGCAGCAGGGTCTTTTCCGAGATGCGGCGGCGTTTCAACTGCGCGATGGAACATTATTCGCCCGATGTGTACTTCCACCGCGTCAAGGACAATGTCCGCGAATCCCTCCTGCAGCTGGAACGCCAAGTGGCGATTTTAGAAGGCCGATTGCTGGAACTCGCCCCCAATTTCAAAGGCTACACGCTCAAGCCCCGCGAGGAAAAGCCCATGCCCGTTGAATTCCCCCGGGACGGCCAACCCGTCTTAGAACTGCTCCGGCAGGCGGACAAGCTCCTGGCCTTCTTAGAGCAGCACGGCCGGCTGGTGAAGGAAAAGGCAGACCCCGAGATGCTGAAAATACCTGTCGAGGCCGCCATCGCAACGCTGATGACCGATATGTGCGACGACTTAAGGTTCGCGAAGAAAGCACCGGAAAAAGAGGTACCGGCGCTTCTAACCCCCCCTACCGACCTCTACTGACTGAACATGCAAAGGAAAGAACATGATTGACCGTATCGAGTCCGGCAAATACCGTGGTTTTGTGACGGAGGACATTTTCATAACCTGGTTTATCGAAGTCCACAAAAATCACGCGGAACTCCATCTCAAACTCAAGGACCAGAAGATTTTCAAGATTGATTTTGAAAACGGCCAATTCCTTGAAGCCTTTGGGAGAAACCTGATGGAGGCGGCCGCAGCCGCCAATGTCGAAGCGGAAAACGAGGATCCGGGCTCAGAGTTCAAGTATTCGGATGAGGAGGATGACGCAGGCATTGAAGACGACACCACCAAGGCCGAAGAAACCACAGACGCCGATGGCAAACCCGACGTCGGTGTGTGAGAAAAGTCGCATACCTTAAGCCCGTTGTCATCTCCCCAGCACACCCAGGACTTGGATGTCCAACCGCCTCTTAGGCTTGGGCCCTATGATTCCGCCAAGGGTGTGCTTTTTTACGCGTAATGACTGCTCCGCCAAGCATCCTTTGTCATGCCCTTCCCTGTGGTTTATGATTCCACAAATTGATGCCCTTTAATTGGCCTTTTTGGAAATGAAGAACCTGTTTTCTGTCGCCCTGTTCTCATTGTGCGCGGTCTCATCCGGGGTGCTGGCTGATACCGCCCACTTTGAAACAAGCAAACACCATATCCAGATTACTTGCGATGAAGCTGGCCGCCACTCAGACCACTGTGTCTACCAGTCCTGGAACAAGCCCAAAAAAGCCGGGCAAGGCAAACCCGACCTGGAAATCACGCAGGGAACGTTCCAGTCAGTTGACCTCTACACAACCGGTTACTGCGTGGCCGACAACTATGTCTTCCAGAAAGGAAACCTGACCATTACCCTAGGGTATGACATGAAACGGGCTGACAATGGCTATGATGCGAAACACGTCGACCGGGCGTGTTTTCCAAAACCGCCGCCCAAGGATGCCAATGGTGAATTGAGAGTTTACATCAACGGGAAACAGAAATCGCGCTATTGGGTTTATTGAAGTGCCGCTACAGGCAGACACCGCATAGTGGACGTATTGGGGCACGAGCCTAAAAGCCGCCTCATCGGTGGACATGATACCGACGGCTCAGCTGGTTTTCCAGAAAAGCCAACTCCCCTGTACGCCCAATGAACATGGTTTTTGTATAATCAAGATTATAATAATCGCGATTATACAAAAGGGCTTAAGCTAACGGATCATCAACAATCCGATAACTGACACTGCGCCCACCCCCTGGGTTTTGGATGAGGATGCTCCAAGCCATCAGTGCTTGGATGTCGCGCAGCGCTGTGTCTTTCGAGCATTGCGCCATACGCGCGTACTTCCCGGTGTTCATGTACCCTTCAAAATCATCAGAGAGCATACGTCCCAAGATTTTGCGCTGCCGGTCATTGGCAGGATGGTGCTTGAGCTGCTCCCATATGGCCGCTTTGGCCAATATCCTTCCAACTGTCGCTTCTGATGCATCCAGGGCACGGTCGATACAGGACAAGAACCAGACCAGCCACTGGGTGATGTCCAGTGTCCCGCGCTGCTGGCGTTCCAACTGATCATAGTAGTCGCTGCGCTCGATTTCAATCTGGCGAGAGAGGCTATAGAAGCGCTCAGCCGATTGGTCTGCCCGGGCAAGTGCCATATCCGTTATGGCACGGGCAATTCGGCCATTGCCGTCTTCAAAAGGGTGGATAGTGATAAACCAGAGGTGGGCAATCCCCGCCTTTAAAACAGGATCTGTACTGGCATCATGCGCAAACCATTTCAGGAAATCGGCCATCTCTTGATCGACGCGCGTTGCGGCAGGCGCCTCAAAATGCACCTTTTCATGGCCAATGGCACCGGAGACAACCTGCATCGGGCCGGCATCAGGAGCGCGCCATTGGGCAGTTGCAATGGGAACCAACCCACTGCGCCCGGTCGGGAACAAGGCAGCATGCCAGCTGAACAACCGTTCTTTTGTCAGGGGCGCATTGAACTGCCTGACGGCATCAAGCATCATCTCAACAACACCGTCGATATACCGGCTGGATGGCACAAAGCCTCCAGTCGTAATACCAAGCCTTCTGGCAATCGAAGAGCGGACTTCAGCGGAATTCAGACGCATCCCTTCAATGGCTGATGACGCGACGACTTCATCTGTGTGCACATCCAAGAGCGCCTCCTGACGAAGCGCCTTGTCTAATGAGCACATCCGACCGAGCAGGTATCCCTGGCGCCAGCGTACCTTGCCCAGCAGCGTCATCAAATGTTCGCTGCGCCAGAAAAAACTGGGCCATTCGGGGTATTCGTGGATCCACATGGCACTTCCTTAAGCAACAAGTGTTGGGTTGTATGCTGAGATTATGCCAGTCATTCGCCGCATTTTATGCGTCGAATAAAACGCATATTCGCCGCAGACTTCAGGCGGCCTTAACTTCAGAAAGCAGAAGAAGTCGGTTGGTCAAACGCCATCCCATTGAAATGAAACCAATATTGAACGCTCTTTTCTCTCCCAAAGACCGTCACTCGGAGATCCTCACCCTTATGCGGCAGCTCTATCCAAATATCCTTGTCTTTCTTCAGGGTGACAAAGTCACGGGTCGACTTTTCTGGGACGAGCTGTGCCTTATCTGGGTCATAGTCATAAAACAGGACAACATCAGCTTGCGGATCTGTCGGCACACCCGTATGGATTCCTAAGAGCGTATGACCGTTAGAGCGCCGCCATAAGGTCGCATAGAAATAAGGGGCATCCGTGTTTTCATCTGTTGCTGACATCGCCGTCTTGGACGGATAGACATCAACCGAGTAACCGATTTCATGATTCCGGCTGTAGGTGCTGCTATAACGCCTGGGATTTTTCAAGTAGCGGGCAACTGAAGAACAGATACCGGTCTGCCAGGCTTCGCAAAAGGCAATCGCCATCTGGTCTATGCCAGGATTAGCCTCCCCTTTTTCGACTGGAATGGTTTTCTGGTGCCAGTCCGAGCGGAGTTTTTGGAAGGAAACCATCGGGTTTTCAGCAGAGGCTGCTGCACTGACCACAAAAAGCCCTGCCAGCATCCATTTCAAAAGACTTTTCATCTTGTTCCCCTCCGCCCGCCAAGGGCTTTTCATGCGTTCTTGGCAGGATGCACTGACCTGCCATCAGAAATTCAGACTGCCAGAATTCAGGAGGTTCAGACAGTCCCATAACCAAGTTACCATCATCATTGCATTGTACAGCGGCATCAGGACATCTTCCGTATCGATGCTAATTTTAAATCACGTCAGGGAACGGTTGCCCAAGTAGCAGTAGGTAATCCTTGGAATTTTTATTGGATCATGATGATATGAGAATGATATGATAATGATATGATAATGATATGATAAAAATCCTATAACAACATACCGAGAAACGCCCCAATACGGGTTAACTGGCCGTCTCAAAAGATAGATACCCGAATAGCACAACCTCGAGGACGATGACTGCGAATGGATCAACAAAAAATTCGCCAAGCGCGACTTTTAGCGCCTTGCTCCCCCAAAAAACACTAAGGCAGACCTTATCCCATCAATTAGCCATCACCTGACAACTGACATCTCTGGGACAGCTCCCATTTCCGGTCATTTTGCATCGAGTTGCGCGAGCGAAAACGCATGTGACACTGGATTCATGACAAACCACTCGGAGGAAAACCATGAATCCAGTCCACAACCGATACAAGACTTGCCCGAACTGCGGCTGCAAGATGCATTACGCGCCAGCACTCGGACGGCTCAAATGCGCATACTGCGATGGGGAAGCGATTGCTGGGAACCATCTGGCAGAACTTGCCAAGCTGGAGCACTTCATCGTGCCGCACCGCATTGAAAGCGGCCAAGCCATCAATGTATTGGCCAAAGCATTGTCGGCTGATACGGCCTACCCGGACGATGCGCTTGCCAACGTGCAGGTGATGCGCACCCACATCGTGCTTTTGCCCTGCTACCGCTACCGTTATTTCAGCAAAACGAGTAACCGCGTGATTACCAAGACTTATTACAGCGGGCGTATTGCGGGGCTTGATTATGAACGTGCACAGTGGTTGGTTGCCAAGTCAACCCCCTATATCCAGCCTTTCAGCCACGACTTTATCACCGGCGACATACTGAGTTACGACTCACCATACGACGCCAAACGGTACTTCTTTGCGCGCCCACTCAACCACCGCCAGCAGCACCATGACATCCAACACATCGACTACGTCCATGTGGCAGTTGCACGCGTCAGCTTCCTCTATGGCGGCGTAGGACGCGTGTTTTGGTGTACCTGTTACCGCGAGGACAAGCAGTTCTCACCGCCGGATCCTTACCAGAAAGGGGCGTTTTTCAGGCCACGGTTGGGATGGCTGACGCCTGCCCTGGTTGTCGTCGGACAGATTATCGGCGGCTGGCTTTTCTTCAGGCACAGTCTGCCGTCCTGGTCACTGCTCTCGTTGGCGGCAACGGGGCTGGGAATCTGCGGTGTGCCCGTAAGGCGCTATCTCTTTAACCGCATCAGCGCGAAGCGCCGCCAACAGTTTTACCAGGCGTTCATCGATGGCGAGAAAACGGATGGCATCAAACGCTTCAAGTACTGGCTGTGCGACCTGCTGGTGATGCCTGGCATTTCAGCATTCATGCTGGGTGTGACGTACCTGGTTGAACGGTTTTGGATCCTTTAGTGTTGGGAGGCCGCCTTTGGGCGGTTGGCCTGCAAAGAAGCGCAAAGCTTCTGAGCTGAAGCGCGAAAGGCTCATCGATGAAATGCTTTGCTATTGTTGATTGAGGGCCAGGCATCGTATTTCCTGTTGTTTACTTTCTTGCACGCAGACACATATAAAACAAGCAAGAAAGTAAAGTGTTATTGACCCCGAAGATTGTCCCGTACTTATCCTCTCCAGAAACAATCCTGCCCTAGCCTTGCCTTAACCACCATCGGTTTTTGAAAATCCCCTTCCCGGCACCGCCCTCTAAGTAGCCACTCCCCCAAAAAAGCGAAAAGCCCCCCAATCACCCGCCTTTTCGCCATAAAGCCCGGTTTACCGCCTCTTATCCTCAAACCACACAAGGACGGTTTGAAGGATGAAAGGATGCTATCTGAGCTCGAGCAAAAAATCGGCTACACGTTCAAGGACAAGACCCACCTTAAACGTGCAATAACCCACAAAAGCTGTGGGCCTGACAATAACGAACGCCAGGAATTCTTAGGTGACCGGATACTGGCCCTTTGTGTCGCCGACATGCTCTACAAGGCAAAGTTAAACGTCGAGAAGATGGCAACAGCCATTGCCAACCTAGTCAGCCACAAAGCACTTTTAGCCATTGCCAAGGATATCGGGCTTGAGAAGCACCTGAGGATTGTTGAATCGGGTTCCCCCCATTTCAAAAAGGAACGGGCACTAGCAGATGCCGTCGAAGCACTGAGCACGGCCATCCGCGATGACGGCGGCTCCTTAGACGACGCAACGCGCTTTTTCTTTGAGCGCATCCACTTGATCCCCATAGAGCCCAATTACAAGTCCCTGCTACAGGAATACATCCAAGCCTTAGGGCTTTGCCGCCTCAAGTATGACGGCGCCCCCATAGCCGATGGGATCTTCGAAGCATCCGTCAAGTCAGAAGGACTCGCCCAAAAAGGCATCGGTCACGGCAACACGCTCAAGGAAGCCGAAAAAGACGCCGCCAAAGACCTGTTGAAAAAACTCAATCGACAGATTCCCCGTTGGTCAGTCCCAGTGCCGGCCAACGCCATTCATTCTAAGGAGCAAACATGCCACCCAACCCACACACAGCCCCAGAAAAACAACCCGACATCCCAAACATAACGCTCTATTCCTGGATGTCGATGGATCTCGGGCTCAAACAGAACCTGCTGACAACATACGCATTTGTGCATCACTTCTCGCCCAACGGTGCGTACGCTGACGTGCCGGTTGTTGCTTTGGCCGCATTCACCGGCGTCGACCTTCGCCGCGCAGAAAATTATCTCGAGAACTTAAGCCACCGGCAATTGCTTGACCTGACCAAGACGGATACCGGCTACCAGTGCAGGACGCTCGTCTACAACGAAGCGATGGCAAAAAGCTACTGCCTAAGCGCTGCCCCCACCGCTTACAGCGACATTGCAGACAACCTGCATTTTCCGGTGAAGGGGCTCACCGTCCCCGGCTGGATCCTGACCGATGCCGCACTCTACGGGCAGTTGAAGCTCTTGTATGCCTTCTTTTACCAGGTCAACCGCAACGGGCAGATCATGGGCACCTTTGCCGACTTAGCCCGCATCTTCGCTTTTGAAAAAGAGACGAGCCTTATCGCACTCAAATCCCTGCATAAGCGCGGCTACCTCTGTTTGGAGCGCATAACGGACACGGGATTCATCTGCCTGATACGCGATATGGGACTGACACAGAAGCCGTCACCCGTGCGTCTTAAGGTACCCGACTGGATCATCCATAGCCTTTGCATCCCGCAGGCAGCGCCCCTTATTTTCTACGCAATTATCAACCATTACAGAAAGGGCGCGGTTTTTAAAAGCACCTACACCGACTTTGAACAGTCCTTTGGTTTTGACAAAGTCAAAGTCAACGGTTACCTGACATTCCTTCGGCTGCACGGGGTATTGGATGTGATCGAGGAAGGGATTGAATCCTTTTCCTGCCGGCCCTTGGCCACCCATGCCCTAGCGGCGCAGCAGTTATTTAAAGCCCGCCAGAAAACACCGAAAGGCCGCGCCCGTTCATTGGTGGACAGTACCCTCCGCCAACAGGTCTTTGACCGCGATGGGCACCGGTGCCGGTACTGCGGCGACAGCGGACAGCTCACGGTCGACCACATCGTGCCCGTCTCGCGCGGCGGGACGAATGCCCTCTCCAACCTGCAGACGCTTTGTTTTGCCTGCAACAACGCCAAAAGCAACCGCACGCACTTTGACCCGGACATTTGCCGGCAAAAGGCACGCACCGCATCCGACAGACACCCCAACCACACGAAGAAAGGTTAAAAGATGCCCCTAAAACCCACCATCCGTTCGTACCTTAAGAGCCAGAGCGACCACATGGATGACCTCTGCCTGTGTTCGCGCCTGGCGCTACCTGATAACGAAGCGCAGACGTTCCTTTTGATTGCCAAAGCGACCCGCCATGGGGGCGGCTTAAATGCCAATGCCCGTGAGCTGGCAGGCGAAATGAACCTCGCATCGACATCCGTTGAAGACGCCTTAAGGCAGCTGATTGCCAGAAAACTCATCAAAAAAATCGGCAGCGGCAAGAAGGCCACCTTGGTCTGCCTCTGTCACAGGCCGGGAAAAGCAAGGCCCAACCGGTAAGGAGATTTCACGATGGACACGAATGCACAAAAAAACACCCTTCACTGCGTGATCTTTGATTGGATGTTCTCTGAAATGGGACTGACCGGCAACGAAGCGCTGGCCTATTCCATCATCCACCATTTCTCAATCAATGGCGGCAACTATTACGGCTCCATGAATTACATGGCCAACTTTTTAGGCATCAGCAAGACCACCGTCTGGTCGATCCTTAAAAAACTGGAAGCAAAAGGCTTTATCGCCAAAACCGGCTATGCAGACAATGGGATGAAGCTGTGTGAATACACTGCCTTGGTCTTACACGCCAAAAGTCCCTTGGGAAGCCAACGTCATTGCGTCGTCTTTGACTGGATGTTGAAAGATATGGGCTTGAGCCGCAACCAGGCACTGGTCTACGCGATCATCTATCACTTTTCATTGGGTGATACGTGGTTTAGGCGGTCGCTGAAATACCTCTCTGACTTCATCAAAATCAGCAAGCAAGCCCTTATGGCGCTCTTAAAGCAGCTTGAATCGAAGGGCTACATCACCAAGGTCCAAAAGACGGTCAACAACGTCTTGGTCTGCGAATACAAGGCCACTTTCACCAATCCTGCATCCCACCGCGCAGGCAGTGCCCTCCCTATCCAAGAAACGAAACCGGCAGCCAAGAAACTGGACAACCCAGAAACCTTAACGGTAGGCAAGGAACTGAACCCACGTAGGCAAGAAACGCAACCGGCGGTAGGCAAGAACCCTAACCCAGGTAGGCAAGAAACTGTACCGAATAATAACCTGATAAAAACGGATGATAAGAACAACGATAGTAACGGGGGTTTCCCCCTTTATCCCCCCAAGGGGGACAACGCCCCCAAAGCCACCCCCGCACCAGCTTTAACGGCAGCAAACGCCTGTGACCCAACAGCACTGCCCTGCCAAGAAAGTCCCGCATCAAGCCTAACGGGATCTACCACCCCAAAAAACGGGACAGCCACAGCTGTCGGGGAATCCGGGTTCTTCTTCCCACCCAAAGACAGCGAACGCCAAAAGCACAAAACCAAGGCACGGGCTTACAGGGATTTTGATGCGCTGGATTACATCTTGGGCTTTGGCGTGGATATGCAGGTCGCGATGGACTTCCTGACCCACCGTAAAGCCATCAAGGCGACTGTCACCCAAACCGTGATTGACCGAATTGCAGCCAAAGCCACGAAATACGGCCACACGCTGGAAGACGCACTCGCTCTTGTCTGTGAAAACGGCTGGCGGGGCTACTACGCCCCCGAAGAAAGGAAACCTTTCTTTAAAGCAAAACCCTCCCACTTCGACATGAATATGGCAACGGCCAAGGCAGCGCGCCAAGCCATCTTGGATGGTTCCATCTGGAGGACAGCAAACCATGATTGAGCAAGAATTCGACGCATTCAGCACGATGCTCGCCGGCATCTATGACCTGCACGGCAAAGCCCTCTCTGCCGAAGCACTCTCCATCTGGTGGCAAGCGCTTAGGCATTACGACATCAGGCAAGTCAGCAAGGCACTGTCGATGCACATTGCCAACCCGGATTCCGGGCAGTTCATGCCCAAACCCGCTGATGTCGTGAAGATGTTGGGCGGCACGACAACCGACAAGGCCTTGATTGCTTGGTCGATGGTTGACCAGGCCGTCCGTGGGATCGGTCCTTGGGACTCTGTTGTCTTTGCCGACCCAATCATCCATACGGTCATTGCCGATATGGGTGGGTGGATACTCCTGTGCAGCAAGGGCGACAGGCAGTGGCAGCAAACCGAAAACGAATTTGTCACCCGCTATAGGGGCGCACTGATTACCCCATCACGCCAGCCGCACCCGCCCATGCTGCCGGGCCAGATTGCGCTTAACAACCAGCGCTTAGGCTTTCCTGTCCCGCCACCCCGCGTTGTGGGTGACCGGGAAAAAACCCGGCAGGTCATGCTCTCCGGCTCAAAAGGACGCTCACCCATTGCCCCGGCAACCACCTATCTGGGCAACGTACCCCAGATGCTGGGGAGCCCCAAAGCACTGCCTGATGGGCAATCCGTATAAGGAACACCGATGGCCATCCCCGCTTCTTGGTTCAGCCGTTTTTTTTACCGGGTTTATGCGCGCTTTGGGGAGAAAGCGGCAGCCACGTTCGACCTGAAGGACAGGGCTTCCAGCACAAGCCTTTGGCAAAGCCACCTAGGGCATGTCCCGGATGACGTCTTTATCCGTGTTGCCCAATCCATCACGACGATGGCAGCGCCCCCGACCCTGGCAGAGGTCATGGTTCTGTGCGGTCTCACACCGCAAGAACCCATCTATCCCTGGCCGGATATCGCAGACGTGCCCTTATGCCGCCATTGGATTATCCAAGGGCTTATCCGGAGAGAAAAAGGCGAAATCAAGGAAATGGCTGTGCGCAAATGCATCGAGACAGCCGCCAGAACCTGCAAATACCTCTAGGAGACAACCATGCAATACCAGATCTATTTTTCCTCATTGGATCCCGCTTACCTGAAGGACTACCGGCACCATGCGGAGCCCGGCTATCGGATCGATCCCAACCTGACAGGCGAATTCGCGTCATTAAAGGACGCCATCCATTTTGCGCAGGAAGCCGCAGGCCGGATCCAGGCATTAAGCGAGCCTACCCGCCCACGGATTGCGACCATCCTGCTGGTAGACGCCATGGATAACGAACACGTCCTCATTTCCGATGGCAGCGCCATGACCCGCTACGTCCTGCTACTACCATCCATCTTGGACTGCCTCCAAAACGACAGATCCCTTTTGCGCGCCTTCCTCCTGCACAAATTCGACACCCTCACCTCTGATGAGCTGATTGACCGCTTTTACGGGCCCTTGAACGCCGTCTTAGGCGAAGCCGAAACCCGGCTGATCAATGACAACCCTGCCTTCAAGCTACGGGTCTTCAAGATGATCCAGGATGGGTTCGAACAGGCCAAGGAACGTGAGGCAGCACAAAGGGCCTATGACCAGGAAATAAACGATAAAAAGGAGGCTACCGATGGGACATCTGGACGCAACGATTGAACGGATCGTCTATGAGAGCCCGACGAACGACTACAAGGTCGTCAGCTGCTCGGTCGATGAGGGCACCCGACGCATCACGGTCGTCGGCGACTTGCCAAGCCTTCGTATCGGCGCTGAGTTTGCCTTTGGCGGGGAGTACGTCGACTCCAAGTACGGCAGGCAGTTTCAAATCACGTCCTTTGCCGAAAAACGCCCAGTGACCGCCGAAGGCATCAGGGCGTACCTTGCCAGTGGGCTGATCAAAGGCATCGGCCCTGCGCTTGCCGAACGCATTGTCGAGACCTTTGGCGAAAATGCGCTCACCATCATCGATACGTGCCCGAAGCGGCTTTTGGAAATCCCAGGGCTTGGAGACAAACGCATCCAGCGGATTGTCGCAAGCTGGGCTGACCAGCAAGGCATCCAGGAAGTGATGCTGTTTTTACAGGGCTATGGCTTAACGCCTGGGCAAATCGTCAAGATCTATCGGGAATACGGCCCAAACAGCATCGCAGCCATCCGGGAAAACCCCTACCGGCTGGCTGACGACATCACCGGTTTTGGCTTTAAGACGGCAGATACGATTGCGCGCAAACTGGGTTTTACCGCAGACAATCCCCTGCGCCTAAAGAGCGGCATCCTCTATGTATTGCATGAGCTGGCCAAAGAGGGACACTGCTTTGCGCACTGGCAGCAGCTCGTCGGCCAAGCGGTCGATATGCTGGGCACGCCGGATGGGCTGGCATTGCGGGTGTCAGAAGAAGAGGCACACACCGTGAACGCCGAAAAGGTCATCGCAGCCATCAAGACGCTGGCACAACAACAGGTAATCATCGCCCAACCGCTTGGGACCGGTGCCTCCTGCCTTTACCTGCGTACGTACTACTACGCTGAGGTGCGTATCGCAGAAAACCTGCGCCATATCAGCGGCTACCGTAACCAGGTCTTTGTGAGTGACTGGATTGTGCATCGGGTCTGCTCAGGGGCTGGTGGTATCACCTACGACCCGGTGCAAATGGATGCGATCCGAAAGGCTGTCCAGAGTAAGGTTTTGGTGCTAACCGGCGGGCCTGGGACCGGTAAGACGACGACCGTCTTGGGCATCATCCAAGCGTTTGGGCAGGCTAAAGCGCAAATCCTTTTGGCCGCGCCGACCGGCCGCGCGGCAAAGCGGCTGACTGAAGCCACGGGGATTGAAGCCAAGACAATCCACCGGCTGCTCGAATTCAACCCAGCTGACGGGTTTAAGCGCAATGCGGACGAGCCACTGGAAGGTGACGTCTTGATCATTGATGAAAGTTCAATGATCGACATCCAGCTGATGGACCACCTGTTGCAGGCAGTGCCAGAGACGATGACGCTTATTTTTGTGGGAGACATCGACCAGCTGCCCAGTGTCGGGGCAGGCAGCGTGCTGCGTGACATGATCCGTTCGGGCGTCTTTCCAGTGGTGCGGTTGGACAAGATTTTCAGGCAGGCCAAGGAAAGCCGGATCATCACAAACGCACATCGGATCAACAAGGGGGAGATGCCTGACCTGGCTGGCGGGCCTAGCACCGATTTTTATTTTATCGATATGGAAGCTCGGATGACGGAAAAAGGCTATGCACGGACGGTCGAAAAAGGCTGGCGCAGGGAATTCGCCCCGGGTGATATGGCGCTTGAAGCGGCCAGAACGATCATCAGCTTGGTCAGTAGGCACCTGCCGCACGACAAGGGGTTTTCCCCGCAGGACATCCAAGTGCTCACCCCAATGCGCAAAACCGCCATTGGTGTCATTGAGCTGAACCATGCGATCCAGGAAGCGGTCAATCCCCCTGCCGACCTGGAAAACCCCGATTCCGGCAGTATCACGCGGGGCGCCTACACGTTCCGCGAGAAAGACCGGGTCATGCAGATCAGGAACAGCTACGACACGAATGTGTTCAATGGGGACATCGGGGTCGTGACCCAAGTGGATACGGAAGAAGAACGGGTGACGGTGCGTTTTGATAATGACTATGAGGTCGTGTACGGGACGGACAACTTAGAGGACCTGGTGCTGGCCTACGCGTCGACAATCCACAAGTCACAGGGATCGGAATACCCAGTGGTCGTCATGCCCGTGATGACGACGCACTGGAACATGCTCCAGCGGAACCTGATCTATACCGGTGTGACCCGTGCCAGGCAGCTGATGGTTATTGTCGGAACGCAAAAGGCGCTGTCGCGTGCTGTCAGGAATATGGTGGTCGAGAAGCGCAATACACTGTTGCAGGAGCGGCTGACTGGTGCAGTGTAAATATGGATCAAGAACCTTGGACTTGGCACCTACTTGGCACCTACTTGGCACCTACTTGGCACCTGCTTGGCACAAACAGTAGCAGTATTCAGAATACCGTTTCCCCAAATCCTCCAATGATTAAGGTCTGCCAAACCCTCTTAATGCCATCTGGCTATCTTTCTCAACTCCAAGGACAAGAAATAGGTCAAACACCCTGAACGGTAACCTATGTCTGCAACCCTCATCTAGGAAGACATTGAGCTGGCCAGGGGTATCGAATACGACAAGAATGCCCCTTAGAAGGTAACGAATAGCGTCCAACAGCATGATGCCTGATGTAACAAAAAAAGATATGATAGTAGAGATGTAGATTCCGGTCAGCTTGAAGGGGCTTATGACAGCTGACCGATGATTCCTTTTGCAATGAGGTCCACCGATGAAAAAACTTTTCCTCATCTCTGCTATTGCTTCTGGGTTATTCTTAACCGGCTGCCAGTCGACCTGGCACAAAGACCAAGTACAAGACAATACGATCAACAATATGACCGTCGGCCAAGTCCAGAAAGAAATCCGGATTGGCATGAGCGGCGCGGAAGTAACCGAAGTATTGGGCGCACCAAACATCGTTACAACCGACGAAAACCGCCGGGAAGTCTGGGTCTACGACAAGATTGCGACGGATCAGGTCTATTCCAAAAGCTCTGGCGGTGTCGCTGCCCTCTTCCTGGGATTCGGCAGCGATGCAGGCGGCACAACCGGTGCAGGACAGACGCTCTCCAGTGGCGCAACGTCCACCAGCCAACGTACTCTGACCGTCATCATCAAGTATGACGAAGCAGGCAAAGTCCGGGATTTCGCTTACCACCAGTCGAAGTTCTAACATGAGAAAGACAGCCGCCCTCCTGCTTGCCGTATGCCTCACAGGATGTGCATTGGAAACGCCTGCCGATCTTTTTGCACCGACAGAAGATATGTTGCAGGCGCGCCAGCGGGAGACGCGTCGTTACGAAGGCATTTCTGAACCGGAACTCTTGTCTGCCAGCGTTGCCGTCCTTCAGGACATGGGCTTTGTGCTGAGTGAAACGGACACCAAACTGGGCGTCCTGACAGGCACAAAAAACCGCACCGGCAATGTTTTCCAGACCAACCAGACGATTTCTGTCACCCTGGTCGTCCGTCCGGTATTCGACAGCCAAGGCCAGCCCCTGCCCAAGTCACACCAGGTCAGGGTCAACTTCAACCGGGTCATCCTCTACACGAACGGCAAGAGCAAGGCTGAAAACCTCAACAGCCCAGAGCTCTTCACCGAATTCCACGACAAGCTGTCTAAATCCGTATTTATCGAAGGGCAAAAACTATGAAGAAATGCCTGCTGGTTGCCCTAGTTGGCGCATCGATGATCCTCACCGGCTGCCAGACGCCAACTGTCACAGATACCGTATTGGATAACAACGGGGAAACCCAGCTCCAGATTAGGAGTTACCAGACACGGGCATTTGATACTGCCAACAAAACCCAGGTCATGCGTGCGACCATTGCCACCCTTCAGGACTACGGCTTCATCATTACCAAAACAGACGAAGGGCTGGGAACCATCTCTGCCATCAAGGACGTCGGTGGATCGCACCTTTATGATGAAGCGTCCTTAGACCCGACACGCAAAACCACACTGGTAACGGTTACCGTAACCCCCAAAGGGAAAGACAGAATGACCGTACGTATGAATGCCGAGTTCCGCCAGAAACCGATTAAGGATCCCAAAATCTATCAGGACTTCTTTGCATCCCTGTCCAAGTCCCTGTTCCTGACAGCACATGCCATTGACTGAGTGCAAAGCACAACGTCATACAATCAGCCGCACTGGCTCACCTCGTTTTTTTGGATAGGGCTGACGAACTGATCCGAGTCTGGGAGAGGAAAGTTAGATATGCGACACAAGCGGCACCGACACTGGCTTTATGGTCGTCTTGGGCGGATTGGATTTCAGTTTCCATTTCGCCATCAGCCATAAAGCCTACTCATATGCACTATTTGGAAAGCTGCCACAGCTACGGTACAGTATCTAAAACAGGAGCGGCTGACTATATCCAATTTTCAGACAAATAGTCTTAATGCAATTTGTATAGATTTATTTCAAAAGGACGCCATCATGAAAATCACCTATTGGTCGGACTATGCCTGCCCCTACTGCTATATCGGGGAAACACAGCTGAAGCAAGCAATTGAAGCATTGGATGCCAGCCAAGATATTGAAATTGAAATGAAGGCCTTTGAACTGGATCCGGGTGCCAGTACGACCTACTCTGGCACGACGGTTGACCGTTTCTCGGTGAAATATGGCCTGACAAAAGCTATGGCTGCCAAACGTATCCAGCAGATTTCAGATACTGGCAGACAGGCAGGGCTGGACTTCAATTATGCAGAGACGCGCTATACGAATACCTTTGATGCACACCGCCTGACGAAGCTGGCGCAAAACGACCCTGACAGGACACTGGCTGACCGGATATCGGAACGGCTTTATAAGGCTTATTTCACTGAAAACCTTGAACTGGCTGACCATGATGTCCTGACCCGTATCGCGGTTTCTGAGGGTATTCCTGAAGCAGAAGTCCACGCATTGCTGGCTTCCGATGATTATGCCGATGCAGTCAGGCAGGATGAAAGGCTTGCACAGCAGTACGGTATCCGTGGCGTCCCCTATTTCGTGCTGGCAGGAAAATACACCGTCCCAGGCGCAATGCCCGTTGAACAGTTGAAACCTATCCTGCAGAAACTGCTGGAAGAAGAACGCCTGGCAGAGGAAAAGATACAGGGAACTTACTGCACCCCTGAAGGCTGTTTCATCGGTAAACCGAAATAATTGCCTCTTTACTGGTTACTTTGCGCCAAACTCATTCGCCACATACATTTTTTCCAGGTTATGGCCTTCATGCAGTTCCTTGCCTAACCGCTCAGTCAGCGACGCAATGCCCTCCTTCGTAATGATGAAACAGGCATCAGGCCGGGTGACGTTATTGGTCAGAAGATTGAGGTTATGCGTCGTCATCAGGCACTGGGCTTTTTTCTCTTTCAGCTGACTGAAAACAAAGCGCGAGAGCTCGAAGTGGTAGAACGCATCGCTCTCATCAATGAAGACAAACGATGCCTTATCCAAGTTCTGCAGCAAGGCGTATAGCAACGTCAATGCAAACATACCGCTGGATCCCACCGTCTCCACAGGCAGGTCTTCGTACTCATAGCGGAAGAACAAGGCATCGTCACCCGTTACATCCTTTTTAACCACCACCTCTTCTTGGACCCCAGCCAAACGCAGGAACGCATTGAACTTATCAGCACCGCTTTGCAGGATGTATACCATGGCCTGTTTGTAGACAGGGTTCCTCCCCCGGTATTCGCTACCCCTATCAAAGCGCGTCAACATCAGCATGCCACCAACAAAAGCAATCAGCTGCACCAAGACATTGTCCTTGGCCAACGGCGAGTTGAACACGATATAGCGGATGATGGAAATCGTACTTTCTTTGAAACCGTCCCACTGGAGCGAAGCAAAACCATACGCTTCTTTGCCGGGAATCTCCAGGACAGGGGTATCACTGAGCCGATTAACCAGGCACACCAGATGGTCATCCACTGTCAGCGACTCATATAGGAGGGCACCATGCCGGTCCTTTTTATACGTATAGACAACCCGGCATTTCTGGTAAGCAAACGTATAGGAAAAGGTCGCATACGGAATCTTGCTGTTTGCATTCAGGAAAAAGCCGTCGTTGCCTAAATCAATGGGATTCATCGACAGGTGTTGCCTGATGTCCATGATGGCGCGGCCCAGGTTGCTTTTACCGGAATTGTTCCTGCCATAGATGAGCCCAGTCTTCACCATCTGGCGGTCAGGCGTCATGGCGTTCGTATTGAAGTGGAAATTCCGGCTTTTCGTCAGATCCAGCTTGATATCCTCAAACTGCTTGAAATTCTTGACCCTGAATGTACACAGTCTCATCATCTTCCGTCCCCTAAAAACGCATAGGCAAAAGAAACACCATCTCCAATCGTACGGTGTCCGCCTGCAACCAGGATATCAGCCTGTTACTGACAGCCTGTCAGCATCTGCAAACCCTGAGCAAGGTACGCGCCCCTTTTTATGATTGCCACCCATCTTCGTCCAAAGCGCGTATTACCGTCAAGTTGCGCGGCGTTTTTTGCATGAGAGGATCTTCTTACGGAGGGACATCATGAACAAGAAAATAGAAACACGCAAAAACCAAGGGCGAAATGCTTTGGCCAACTACCGGGAACTGCGCGGCACGTTCACCGGCGTCTTTGAGCGCCAAGGAATCAAGAACGGTTGGACGGGACCGGAAAAAACCATCCTGCTGCTAGATATCAAGGACGAAAAAGGCCAGGTACTCTGTGATCACCTGTGGTTCAACTACACGAAGGGATTTCAGTCATTGGGGAACCTAGCCAAGGGCGACATCATCCAATTCGATGCACGCGCCAAAAGCTACATCAAAGGCTACCGGGGCTGGCGCGATGACGTATGGGACAAGCCGGTCAGCCAAGACTGGAAGCTGTCATTCCCGACGAAGTTGCGCAAGCTGGGCAACGATGCGGAAGAAGCTAAAAAAGACAGGCAGCACCATGCCTGAAACGCTTTGGTGACTTCGGGAGCAACCATCAGACAGTCACCTGATTCAGGAAGATGCCAAGCTAATCACTGGACATGCCAACCGACTTCGAAAACCCACTATTGGCTGACAACCTTTTCAGGATTAAGAGCCCATTTTGGCACCCAATTAGCACTTGCGTGGCTTTTGACGAATATCGCCAATACTATTATTTAGATATCTTAATAATATCTTATAGGTATTTTAGCAATATCATCATAGCATCTTCTTGTGAACAAACTTTGCATTTGCGCACAATTTTATTTTTCTGAATAGGGTTGACAGTCTTGGTGGTTTTTTCGGTTTGGGTTGTCAGGTTCAGGCCACTTGAACTGAAACAGTTGTCATTCGAAAGTCGTATTACCTAACAGGTTGGCAGGCATTTTAACCATTCTAAGGTTTCCTACAACTTGCTCGCGGTTCCTCCTTAAGGCGGGGGTCATGATACGGCAAATGCTGTATGAGATACCAGCACTTGCGCATTACATTCCCGTTTGAACCTGCAATCTTACCGCTTGCGTTGCCATCTTTTGGCGCCAAGCCATGGGCTAGCCTTTTGTGGTATGATTCCAAGCGGTACTTCTATCCTTATGGCTTAGGTGGAAATTAGCACCACCACAAACAGTCTTCTCCAAAAGACTTCTTCTCCTTTCTGTGTTTGCGAATGGATAGAAAGAAACCTGACAGCTGGAAAGACAGCAAACACTCGCTCCGGTGGGTAGGATCCCAACAACCTGCCCACCAACTCCCCTTCTCATAAACACGCCACAACTACTTGGTCAGCAACATCTCAAGCAGGAACGAAAAGCAGGCGATTCTTAACGGCACGTTGGCTGTTGCGCTTAAGTGCTTGTTGCTAAAGCAAGAAAAATTCAGTGCAACTAAGCCACACAAGTCGAATATAGTCTTCTCAACTTTCCCGAAGAAAGTCTATAATTATCAGCCATCTGCATACAGCCGATTTCGATTAGGAGAACTTCATGGCTACCAGACTCGCACAGACAGCCGACCAGCTGCTCCTCCAGCAGCATCTCAAGCAACTACGCAAGACAGCCAAATTAACCCAGACAAAACTGGCAGAGAAACTGGGTAAGCCACAGAACTACATCAGTAAGATTGAAAACGGTGAACGAGGGCTCTCCCTCATTGAAGCACGCGCATACTGCAAAGCTTGTAAATACGACATCGCCAAGTTTGTTAGGGCTTGGGACAAGGATTTGCAGGAAACGGTAGCAGAATAACATCCCGAATCCCAAACGCGCCGCAGGAAGCCCCAGCCTTTAGGCATGAGGGCGAATGCGGCTCCCTTTTTGCCATAAATAATCATCTGAACGCTGGGCAAGATCGACGTATCTGTGTCGCTCCCCTCTTTCTAACACCGTCCGTTCTTCTTCAATGCACTGGGTCTTAATCAGCAACGCTGAAAATGACACCGCCGATTGGGCATAGTACGAAAGCCCCCATTCTTTCTTCCTATTTGTTGCAGACCGTATCACAGTATGGATTGCAGGAACTTCTGTAGCCTAGGGCAGCATGTCCTTTGGATTTGGCTGTCAGGCGTGGGCGTTTTCAGGTGTCAGAATAGAAAAAACCTCAAAGAAACTGACCCGTTCGCCAGCGTCTTTGAGGTTTAACGGTATGGGCAACCCCCTTAATTTGCAGGTGCCGGCGCATTGCCTCCCTGATTGGGCTGAGCCTGCTGCTCTTGCATCATCTTCTTTTGATAAGGCGCAATACAATGCAGATATGCCATACCTTCTAATTGGATGTTTTCTGGCGCGTTCATCATCCGGGACGGTTCGCCGTTTTTATACCATTGTTTATATTTCCCCGTATAAACTTCCTTGATGATGCGCTTGCGCGTCTGGTCATCTGGAACGAAAGAGGGTTGGCCGTTGGCTGCCAGCCCCTGAGACAAATGGGCTATTTTTTCGCATACGGTAGCTGAGCCATCGCAGATCATCAATGCTTCTTGCTGGCTCTTAACAGGAATCTTCCTGCCAGCCTTACCTAACATACCGTCCCGGCAACTGGACGCACACCTGGCAACATGTGCCTCAGCTGCACATTTGCCTACAGCCTGCTTATACCAATCAGGTTTACTCCACCAAGTATCGTCAGCATATGCGGAAGACACCAATATCATCAAGGCAGCTAACAAAGGGATTTTCTTCATGACGTTCCAGAAAACGATAGGACAATTTTTTATTATAAAGGCAAAATACTTCTGGTAGCTGCGTTTGCCAGTCCTTGACGCATGAAAGACTAAGCTGATTTTTCCGCCAGAGATACACTTTGTGGTATCTACTCCCCAGTAAGCAAATTTTCCATCTAAGACATGCACTTCCCCTCTTCCCAATTCCAAGATGAAAGGTCTATAATTTTCCATATCAGCATAGGTTAGATTCTGACAAGGAGAATGTTATGGCTACCACTACTAAACGCCCGCAGACACCTGAACAACTGCTGCTCCAACAGCACCTCAGGCAGGTTCGTAAAGCAGCCAAAATGACCCAGGTCGAACTGGCCGAGAAACTTGAGAAGCCACAGAGCTACATCAGCAAGATTGAAAGCGGCGACCGCGGCGTCTCGGTCATTGAAGCACGTGCCTACTGCAAAGCATGTAAGTACGATTTTGCAAAATTCGTCCGGGCTTGGGACAAGGATCTGCAGGAGACGGAGTGACCCTCAGCTAACCCGGCAACCCGGGCTTTCAGGCTACCTAACCGATAGCCAAGATGTTATTTTTTGCTTTCAACTAGGACTTTTCAGCTGTCTTTCCACGGATTAGTTGGAAAGTCTAGTTGTTTTTTTCTACTTCCTTCTCCCATACCTTAAGCTAGGGTCTTACGCCCTACTTTGGTAAAGCAACGCTAGACAAACGGCTTTTAATCCAAGGGAATTCCATGCGCAGTATCCTTGATGACTTCCCCTTAATGGTTTTTACAACCTTGTAAATGCCAAACTGGGAACCACTTCCTAAAGCATATGAAGATGGTCTGGCATGATTTCCATTTCGATGATCTCCAGAGGTTCCCTTGTCTTTATAAAAACAAAAGGTTATTGTGTTCAGGGTTATCTTTTGTACTTAAGCCATGACATCCAATACCCCAGATCTTACCCAGATGAACACCGGCAAAATTGCAGTCATCATTCCTGTCTATAACATTGCCCCTTATATTGGGGCATGCTTAGACAGTCTCCTCGCACAGACTTACCCACACTGGGTTGCCTATGTTATTGATGATGGTTCGACTGATGCATCCGCAGAAATTGTGGATCAATACGCAGCAAAAGATTCCCGTTTCAAAGTCTTCCACAAACCCAATGGGGGAATAGGTTCCGCAAGGAATTGGGGACTGTCCAAAATGAAACCAGACATGCAATCGTTTTCTGCTGTCACTTTTTTGGATGGTGACGATTGGTTGCCTCCCAATATCTATTCAGACCTGTTGCCAAAAATGGCTTCGGCCAAAGCAGACATCTTATTTTTTGGATTCAAGAGCGCCTTTCCGGATAAATTGGTTGAGCGGAAATTTGTCCATCAGGAAGGATTGATTGACAGGATCAATTTTATTGAAGCCGTTTTCTCATATGAAAACTGGGCAGGAAGAAATGGTTCTTGGGGTGTTGTCTGGAATAAGATTTTCCACCCTGAAGTAATAGCCGATCTCCAATTTATCGAAGATAGGACTATTTTGGAAGATGAGCTATTTTGTTTTCAGGCCGCTCTAAGGAGCAACCGTTTTTATTTTGTCAACGAATCTTATTATTTCTATCGAAAAAGAACTGGAAGTACTCTTAAGACGGCTGGCATCAATGCAAGGATTGCACGTGGTAGACTATTGGCACTTCTGCTTACCCAAAACAACAAGGAAATTCAGGAAAGGATCAGACCTGCCACGTCGGGTATCTTCCTGAAAGCCAAGGAAGACAATCTTCTGCAATTCTTCAAGGAAGGTTCCCTTTTTGCCAGAGTGGCAAAGGAGACTTTACCTATCGCGAAGAATTGGCATGAGCATGGTGTCATAACCGATTCAGACTATCATTTCTTCCAGGTCATGGCATCAGCCCCAGCATTAAGGGATCCCATAAATGAACCCGCAATGGATTTCCTGAAGGGTTTGCCTGCGGCAGCAGCGTTATCCGCCAAACTGATGCTGGATGAAATACAGATTCTTAAAAAGAATATTGCGCAACTTAACAATAATATTGCCAATATTCAGAAAAAACTGGCTGCCGAACAGGAAAAAAACAAGCAACTCAACAACATCATTGCGAAGACCCATGCTTCGTAATGGGATACGAAACGTGCTTGCCTCCAAAATCCGACCATAGCGAACAAAAAAGCACCTTTAGAACCGCCCTTTCAAGCTGGTTCCCCTTCCTGGCTCCCAGACAATACCCGTGTCTCTTTCCCTGGAGCCAATCATGCTTGAGATCCTGCAAACCCCAGCCCTGTGGCTGACCACCACCGTAGCTTTCTTTTTTGGTGCCGTCATCGGTTCATTCCTGAACGTCGTGATTGACCGGTATCCAAAGATCCAGCAGCGTGAGGTCAATGATGCCGTAGCCAGCATGACCAACCACCTGATCCCACCGGAACTGGCGTGCTTTTATGAGCATGAAAGCAAAAAGCGGCAACCGCTAAGCTTGGCGTTGCCTGCCTCCCACTGCGACGGCTGCAACCGTCCCCTGTCATGGTACGAGAACGTCCCCATCATCAGTTGGCTTTTGCTACGTGGGAAGTGCCGCACCTGCGGGGTTAGGATCCCAGGACGGGTATTATGGGTTGAGCTGTTTTGCGCTACCTATGCGGCAACGGTTGTCTGGTTCTTTGGGATGACGCCTTTTGCGGTAATGGCCTGTCTGGTTCTATTTGTCGCCCTGCCATTGGCACTGATAGACATGGACACCCAAGAACTGCCCGATCCGATGGTCTATATCCTGCTGTGGGCGGGACTGCTTTTCAGTGCCGGCGGGGTTTCGAGGGTCTCATTACAGACGGCTGTCGTGAATGCCGTGTTCTTCTACTGCCTTCTATGGTCGGTATCGCGCCTGATGCCTGGCAAGTTGGGAGGTGGGGATGTCAAACTGGTAGCCGCATTCAGTGTCTACCTAACGTTCCATAATGCGTTGTACCTGCTGATCCTCTCCTGCGTGTTGGGGCTGGTCTTCGTGCTGGGCGGCTGGCTGGCAAATAAGCTATCCCGTGGCAAGGTGTGTACGAAATTCTATAGCCTGCGGATTCCGTTCCCGTTCGGTCCAGCTATCTGTCTGGGCGGTATGGGGGTTTTCTGGTGGCAGAACATACGGTGGCTTTTGTAATGGCACAGCGAAATGGCATTTCCAATGTCATGCTCCTTTTAGAAAGTTGTCGCACCAGTCTGCAAACTTCGGAAAAGCATCAATATTTACAATTTTTCGGAGTAGAACATATTTCTATTACGGAAAACCGTTAGTTTTTACACTTTTTCGGAGTCATTATGCAGGAAATCCAACGTAACAAGTACATGGAAGAACTGATACGTCGGAAAGGCTGGGCTGCCTTCGCGAATCGGAATTCCTTTGGAGCCGCCTTTCTATCGGGGTGAAAGCCCCCCTCCAAATAACACCCCCTTTTCGCCTGCCTTTTGGCCTGGAACGCCTTGTCCTCCCCCTTAGACTGGCTTGAGAAGCCCTATTCCAAGTCCCCTAAAAGAAAGGTGCCACCATGCCGAAACCAACGCCAAGCCACACCCTGACCAAAATCGCCGCCACCCTGGCACTCCTTTTTGCAGCACACAGTGCGTCTGCGGCGACCTACACCTACCTCTATGGCAATGCTGGGGCACTGCGCATCAATGCCGCCGGGGTAGTCACGAACGGACTGTTGGGTACCGCCAAGGGACCTACCACCCACTCTGCTGAAGGTGTCACCCTTTCTTCGGCTTCCTCATCCTTTGCCAACCTCTATGGCGACTTCGGTACCAGTAACACCCCCGCGTCTGTTGCCAATGTCACCTTGGGTGGTGGCAACGCCTACCTCGTCTATGGGGGCAAAGCGGTAAACGCAAGTGCCAACGGCAACCATGTCACCGTCTCCGGCAATGCCCAGGTCACCGGCTATGCCTATGGCGGTGCCTCCACGTCCGGTATCGCGAACGGGAACGCCCTCACCCTTGCTAATGCCACTTCCCGCTGGGTCATGGGCGGGTATTCCTCGAACAATGCAGCCAACGGCAACGAACTCACGCTGACCGACGCCACGGTAGGCAACATGGCCTATGGCGGTAATGCGGCCAAGGGGACGGCTGATGACAACACTGTTGCCATAACAGACACCACGATCAAAAGCCACGTCTATGGCGGCTATGGCAAGACGGCTGCGGACAACACCGTTTCCGTCTCAACAGGCTCCGGCAAGACAGGCAGCCTCGGCGGCGCGCTCTATGGGGGCTATGCCACAGGCGGTGATGCCGCAGACAATACCGTCTCAATAAGCGGCACGGGTGAGCTGACGGTTGCCAGCCACATCTACGGCGGGTTTTCCAAGACGGGATTAGCAAGCGGCAATTCGGTGACTTTTGAAAACGGTACGGCCAAAGCCAATGCCGTCGGCGGCCATGCGGAAAAGTCCGGCACCGCTGCCGGTAACCAGGTCACGGTCACTGGGGGAACCATCGAATGGTCAGCCATCGGAGGCTCCTCTTCTTCCGGGCTGGCGACAGACAATACGGTCACCGTATCAGGTGGGACGGTTACCAAAGGCATCCAGGGTGGTGTCGGCAAGACGGCAACAGACAATACCGTCCATATTTCCGGGTCGCCAACGATTGCCAGCACCGTCTTTGGTGGCAACGGCACAGAAAACGCCTCCACCAACCGTGTAACAATCTTGGGCGGCACCATTTCAGGCGCAGTCAAGGGTGGTACATCATCCATCGGCAAAGCAACAGGCAATGCGGTAGCCATCTCCGATGGCACACTACTGAACAACGTACTTGGTGGCCATTCAGCCAAAGGCTTTGGAAGTACCGGCAACAGCGTCACAATGACAGGTGGTTCGGTTAGGGGCTATGTCACGGGCGGCTACACGGCATCTGGGAATGTGTCAGGCAACTCAGTCCAGGTATCGGGCAATGCCACAGTAACCGGTTCAGTCACAGGGGGTGCCACGGATAATGGTAAAGCGCAGTCCAACACCGTTACCGTAGCCGGTGGTACGCTTGGAAACGGTGTGGCTGGCGGATATGTCAAGCATACTGGGACAGCAACGGAAAATACCGTACACATATCCCAACATGCCCGTATTACCGGTAGCGTTGAAGGCGGTTTCTCTTCCAACAGCGCAACCAATGGCAACTCGGTTGACATCACCGATGCCCATGCGGAATCTGTCTATGGCGGCCACTCTGAGGCAGCTGCTGCATGCAACAATACCGTCACACTGACTGACTCATCGGCAACCGATGTTTATGGGGGACTCGCACATACCCAAGCGGCCAATGCCAATTCGTTGACAGTCACAGGAGGCACTATCACCGGCAACCTCTATGGCGGTGCAGCGGTCAATGGCCATGCACGTGAAAACAGGCTGAGCGTCTCTGGTTTGGCGGCTTTTTCAGGCAGCATGTACGGTGGTTCCGGCTCGATGAGTGTTTCCAATGGCGGTTCATCCGAAGGCCATGCAAGTAACAATACAGTGACCGTCAGCGGGTTAAGGAACGCATCCGGCCATATCTATGGCGGCCATGAAACCGTTGATGACCCATCGGGCTACAACTACCCGAACGTCTTTGGCAACAGCGTTTCCGTCTCAGGGACACCTTTTACAGGCAACATCTATGGCGCCTATTCCTACGGGACAACCGGCCAGTGGTATTATCCGGAGACCTTTAACAATGCGGTTTTCCTCGGAGACACTACCCTGACAGGCAACGCTTATGGCGCCTATATGCATGGCACGACCGGGGCGTATTACTACCCGGAAAACCACGACAACAGCATCACACTGACAAACACCACCCTGACGTCAGGCCATGTCTATGGCGGTGTGATTGACGGGACGAGCACCGACAACCTAAGCGCCGACATCCATAGGAATACGGTAACCATCAACGGATCCCAGATCCAAGACGCCAACCTCTATGGGGCTTTCTTTGAAGGGACAAGCGACAACAGCTATATCAATGCCCGAGCCCAAGGCAATGCAGTGAACGTCAATGCGTCGACCGTAACTGGCAACATCTACGGGGCATACCTTACCGCCCATGCGCCCAAGAGCTACCTTTACCTTTATGCGGGGGAAGATGGTGTCGGCAATACCGTAAACCTCAAAGATTCGACGGTAGATGGCAGTGTCTATGGCGCCTATGCGAAGGGCTCAGCCAAGGACTGGATTTATGTCTATATCAAGCCGAATACGGTGGCAATTGACAACTCGACGGTCTCAGGCAATGTTTATGGCGGCTTTGCGGCAAACGGTACGCGCGTGACCAACAACACCGTCACCTTAAAGGACGCAACCGTCACAGGGACTGTCTATGGTGGCTACGGCTCTTCCGGGGCTATCAACACGTCAAGCAGCAAAAATACCATCACCGCATCAGGCATCAACACCGTAGGGGGACTGGACGGCTATACAACACTGAACCTGGCTGCTGGGCAAGCGAATGCCTATTCCCCTATCATCACCGTCAATGGTGAGGCCAACCTGTCGTCCAAAACCATCAACGTCTCTGAAAATGCGGAAGACCCAGTCACTGGCAGCCAGGTTTTATTGCTCAAATCCACCACGGCCAATGGGCTGACCTTGTCGAGTTCCAAGCTCGTCAAACAGGGTACCTTCGCCACAACGACCTGGCAGTTGTATAAAGATGCAGCCTCACAGGGCGCGAACACGTCCACGACCTTATCCGGCACGGCAACATCTCTGGCTTTGTCACAGGGAGCCGTTGTGCTGACCTCTTCGGTACCCGCTGCGCCTATGATGGCTATGCTGATGTCCCCGATGAACGCCCCGACTGATACAAGTAGTGGATCTGAAACCCACGAAACGACGGCTCCTGAAAATACTGCTTCCCCTGTCTTGATGCAATCCATGTTGCTGCGCTCTGCTGCACCATCCAATGAGACAACTGTCGAACCAACACCTGCTGTACCAACACAAGTCCCTTCTTCGGATGACCCGGTAATCTCCCCTGCAGGGGTTGCAGTCAATAGGGTAACGGCTGGGCCTGGTGAGCCGACAACCACGGTAACTGAGGCTGCCGCTTCTACCGAAATGCCCTTCATCTCCGCAAAACAGGTGACGATGACTGAAACGGCGGTACCTGCTGAGAATGAAGCTGTGGAAATGCTCGAGGTCATCACGGTCATCACTCCTGAAATGAAGGCGACCGACAACGCAAAGACCCTCTCTGAAGCCTTAATAGGTACGGCTGCTATGGTGAACCACGGTGCCGAGTTCATCGCTGACGAAGCCATGGCATCCATGAACCAGGCGGTATCTGACGGCAAGGCGGCATTCGGTGCCATGAACGGCGGGCAGTCCAGGTACCGCACGGGATCGTATGTCGATGTTGACTCGGTATCGATGGCCGCCGGTATTGCTGGAAAACCAACGAAGAATGCCACACTGACTGCCTTCTTTGAAGCGGGCTGGGGCAACAGCAAGTCCCACGTCAATGGGGCAAGCGGCAGCGGTGAACACGAGTACTACGGTGTCGGCTTAGCTGGGAAATACAGCCTTAATGACGGCCCGTATGTCGATGGTTCCATCCGTCTCGGTGTCGCCAAGACAGCCGTTGACGGCAGGTACGCCGGTGACAAGGCACACTACAAGACCGAGATGCTGTACGGCTCAACCCACCTGGGTGGCGGGTATGTCTTCAAGCTGGGTAACACGGTGAACCTCGATATCTATGGCCGCTACACGCTTTCAATGCTTGAAAGCGATACGGTCAGGATGCACGACAAGGCAGATTCCAAGTTCCATATGGATTCCACGGTTACGCATGGCTTGCGTGCTGGGCTGCGGTTCACGGGTGATGTCAGTGACACGGTCAAGTGGAAGGCGGGTATCGCATATGACCGTACGTTAGGTGGTGACGCTGACGGCAGGATCAACAACGTGCGGCTCGATACCCCTACCCTGTCGGGTGAAACGGGTGTCGGGGAACTCGGTCTCCAGGTGAAGCCGAGTGCCAGGAGCCCATGGACGCTTGGTGTATCGGCTAAGGGGTATGTCGGTGACAGGCGTGGGTTTGCTGGGAACGTGAAAGCGGTGTGTGCGTTTTGAGTAAAAGCAAGCCCCCCATTTGGGGGGGCATCCAGTCATCATGAGTGGTTGCAATCCCGCTCTCATGGAAGCCTATCTACTGGGAAGCCAGTTCTGTTCCATATTGGTCACCAAACGTGCTACAAGATGCCTCTACCTTTGGAGTCAGTTTGGCCAAAGCGCAGAATAAGGCACCCCATAGACGCCATTACCAAAACTTGTAATGTTGTTGCCCGCATAAAGAACAATACCTGTAAATGGATGCCTTGCCCGTTCAGCAAACCACCGTAGATGCTTGGCATCCTCCGCCCCAAGGGTTTCTGAACTTTTTGTTTCAATACCCAGCAGCCTGCCTTGACTGTCTTCTATCATGAAATCTATTTCCTGCCTGTTGCCATTGCGGAAATGCGAGATACGCCATCCAGGATTGAGAGAAACTTCAGCTGCTATCTGGTTATAGACCCAAGTCTCAAAAAGCTTGCCCCCTATATCCGACATTGCCTTGATATCATTCAACAGGAAATCTGCTGACTGGATGTTGTGGAAATAAGCCAGCAGACCTGTATCATTCATAAACAACTTGGGTACCTTGCTGCCGACAACGTAATCGTTATGCAGCCACGCAGGCAGGGTATCAATAAGGTACATGGCTTCAAGAGATTTCAGATAACCTGTGACTGTCTGGCGTGATGCTTCCACCCTGCTGCTGATTTCGGAAATATTAAGCAGTTTACTTGAGTAAATGGCTGCATAACGGAGGAGATCCCTGAGTGCACCCAACCTGACCATATTCCAGTTCTGTGACAGGTCATGCTGGATCTGGGACTCGATATAGCTTTCAAAATAACGTGACCGGTCTTTGGGCGGCAGTTCTTTGGCGGCTGGATATCCGCCTTTCAATGCCAGTTCAAAAGCGTCTTTTTTGGAACAGGTTTCCAACTTTCCCAGTGAAGGAATGTTACGGTCAAACATATTTTTCAGAAAGACCGGCTGTTTTCCCCTTGCTTCAGCCTCAGTCATGCCACGGAGGCGGATGAAGACCGTCCTTCCCGCCAGCGAGTCTGTGACTTGGGGAAGCCTGCGGTAATCAGCCGATCCCGTCAGAACAAATTGTGCTGGGCGATTATCCCTGTCAACCTGCATTTTGATACGGCTGATGAGATCCGGGGCTTTCTGGATTTCATCAATAACCAGACATGCAGACCCACCCATCTTGACCAGAAAAGCAGGATCATTTTTTGAAAGGCTCAGGAAATCCGGGTCATCCAGTGTCACGTATTGGGCAGGCACCGGCATTTCCCGGCGAACCATTGTAGTCTTGCCACTCTGCCTGGCTCCGACGACAACAGCAGTCCGTTGAAAAGACAGGACTTCACGCAACACTTCTGCTGCCCATCGTTTTGTGTAGCTTCCCATCATGATTCCTTCTTCAGATATGCACAAATTGTACATTATCCGTTGCAGAATTTATTAAACGATGAATGCAAAATTTGTTAATTCATACGTGCAGAATTTGTTAAGTTATATGTGCAGAATTTGTTAAGTCCTTGCTGAATCTGATGTCCCTGATGATGTCTCAAATTCATTTGACGGATTTGTAGCAAACCATCACCCATAGCCATCCAACCTGCACGGCCTACTTCCACACCCGATGTGGCTGAAACATCCTGCTCCCCCCCCTTGGGATGCCACGCCGACAAAGATGTTCAGGACTCCAGCTGACAGGCAGCTCCCACCACAAAGCCTGCCCCCAAAAGTCCCGGCCTACTCCGCTTTCAGCAACCAGCCATCACGCTTTTTCGTCAACAGGTACGTCTTAGGGTCGTCCGTTGACCCGTCGCCATAAGTCATCTTGATGGTCAGTTCAGCAGTATCTCCTTCAACCGCCCTCTCATAGGTGGTCGGTTCATAAGTCACCGTCCCATCCTCCTTCGTGACCATATGGGTGTACTTGATCCCCTCTTCCCCAAGGTCCACAGACGTAAGTCCCCCGCGCCGCTTCGCCTGACGTGCGAACTTACGCACCAGGCGTTTGGTGCGCTTCTCGTAGTCCTTGATCTTCCAAGCGGCGTTGCGTGATTCTTCCGGGACATCCAAGAGCGCCATGTAGCGGCCGGGATCCGGTCCTACGAGTGCCTGGATAGCCTCGCGGACCACTTCTTCAGGACCTTCCTGCTTGACAGCTGCAGGCGGCTTCCGGCATCCACCCAGCAGGAATGTACAGCAGACGAAGAAGGCAATAAAGACAAAACCAATCCGTTTCTTGAGCATAACGTCCAACCGTTTCTTGCTAAAGACATATTTCTATTATCGGAGACAATCATCCATCTGCCAATGCCAATAAAAAGCAGTACCATATCAGGCATGAAACGCATCGTCCTGGACATTGAGGCAACCGGTGTAGACGTACACCGGGAGCAGCGCATTTGCGAAATCGGTGCTATTGCATTCGATGAAGACTACCTACCTGTCTCGTTCTACCACCAGTATGTGAACCCCGTCATCCAGGTTTCGCACTTCGCCTATTTGATCCACCACCTTTCCAATGATTTCCTCAGGAAGTTTCCCCGCTTCCACGTCATTGCAGACTCCATCTCCCAATATATCCAAGGCGCTGAAATCTATGCGCATAGTGCCAAGAACGACCGGTCCTGGCTCAATGCAGAACTGACAAAGTACAAGATGCCGGATACAACGCAACTCGGCTGTAGATGGATCGATACCCTCAAGATTGCCAAGAAAAACCCCGAAATCAAGCAACCCGGTATAGACGGCCTTTGCGATTATTACGGCATCGACAGGTCAGCATTCCGCCTGCAGCATGGCGCCCTAACCGACTGCGCCCTTTTGCTTTCCTTCCTGCCGCTCATAGAGGGTCACGAAGAAATGGGCTGGGAGCCTGAAGACATCTGCGACTGGCTCGCTGAGAACCCGCAACTCAACTGTACGCGCAAATTTGACAACCAATAAACAGGGATTTTCCGCACTTTTTCCCTGCTAATTACCCATTCTCCCTACTTCTGAAAAAATGCGCTTTTTGTTGCGTCAAGGGCACAAAAAATCATTTTTCAGAATAAAAGTGTGGTTTATAAGGCAAAATAATGCATAACTTGATGTTTCTTATGCAGAAAATGCTTTGCATTCTGGGATAAGCCCCATATATTAATTCATGCAGTACGTCTAACTTCTCTTTTTCAAAAAGGCTAAAGATTATGGCAACAAGAAAACCTGCAGCAGCAAAAGCTGAACCCAAAACCGTCAATCCATTCATGAAACCTCTTCAGCCTGACGCAGAACTGTCAGCAGTCGTTGGTAAAAAAGCATTGCCAAGAACCCAGGTAATCAAAAAGATGTGGGAATACATCAAAAAGAACAAACTTCAGGATTCCGCAAACAAACGAATGATTAATGCGGATCAGAAACTGTTGCCTATCTTCGGCGGCAAGAAACAGGTTTCCATGTTTGAAATGACCAAACTGGTCAATCAGCATTTGGCAAAATAACCTAACTTTTTCCAATTCCCCAGCTTCATGGGGGCAAGAGTGCCAGGTCTACATGCGCGGTAGTTCTGGCATTTTTTGTGTCTGGCGCTTGCAGACAGGGTAACAGTTGCCCGGGTACCCGGATGCAAAGCGTTGGGGAGTTTTCTGTCTTTGCTGGCTCCCCGGCGCAGGGTTCAAGATTATTTCAGGTTCGGACAGTTGGAGAGGATGTAGTCCAGCACAAAATTGAAGTCCTCACTTTGCGCGTACACTTCGTTATGCGAGAGCAGCCCATTGAGCTTGATCGTATGCGAACGGGGCAATGCCTTGACTGTGCGTACCTTCGAAAAATCGGAATACATTTCCGTCCTTGCCGCATTGATGCCAACACCGACAGTTGTCGGCCTTTTGGAAACAATCCCTGCCGCTACGGTAAGCGCAGAAACCGCCTTCGCCTTCTTCGCCTGCTCTGTCACCTGTATATGATTAATGCCTTTGTCATCCATCTCAAAGAGCACACGGTAGCTTCCCCCCATGATTGCTGCATAAAGCAGGTACCCAAGCCCAACGAGTACCGTCATGCCAATCAGGAAAAAGGCGAAGAATTTCAGGTTACTGACAAGGTTCTTGGTGCCCCATTCGATGACATCAACAATCATGACGCAGCCAAAGATGGCCAGTAAGATGAAGAAAAAGATTTTCCAGACCAAAAGAAATATGGCGGGATTCTTGTAGAGACTTACCGCATAGGTCCAGCGGTACTTGCCATCAGCACAAAGCACGATGTCCCGGCCGATTCTCTTGCCTTCATCCATCAACTGGCTGACGGTCTTTTCTGCGGCTTGGCTGACCATACATCCCCTTTCCTCTATCCTGCCCAAAACGATGCCCTCTGGAAATTGTATCGCAAGCATTCTGGCCAATCATCCCTTACAGCTGGGTTCCGCGTGCATCCATAAGGGTTTTGCGGGAGTTGTGGGATCAGGCCTTTACCGGGAGGGCAGGCGTACGATGGTGGCAGAAACCGGTGGCAACCGAAGTTGAATGTCGAACGTAGACCACTGCGGGCAGCGCACAATTTCAATTTCAGCGTTGATCTCGCCCAACGACAGATCGGATAGGCCCCCTTTGCCTGGCGAACTGACTGATCCTTTTTGCCGCAGCTATAGCTTCTAAAGCCAAAGCTGACCTACCAGAAAATTCGCCAGATTCTTGCAAACGTTGGGCATCGCCCCTGGATTTTAAGTACGCTATCTGCCATGGTGCTCTCCTGGATCCCTCAAGCCTTACCTAAGGCCGCCTCAAACTCGGCCAGCATAGCGGCGGCATCTGGATTGCCCGCATCAATTGCCTGCTGGAAATACTTGCGCGCCAACTTGTCGCTTTGCGGGACACCAACACCATCTGCGTACATGATGCCCAACGCACACATGGCAAGGGAGGAGCCGCCTTTAGCCAAAGGCATACAAAGTTGGAATGCCTTTTTATGCGCTTTCGGATCTTCGGTCAGGATGTACTGCATTGCCAGGCACACCTTCCCGTCCTCACTACCCTGCCGCGCAGCTTTTTCATACCATTCGATGGCCTTTGCCGTATCCTTTGCCACGCCCCGGCCTTCCACATACATATGGCCTAAGGCGACCTGTGCCTCAGGCTCGCCCTGTTCAGCGGCCATCAGATACCACTGGTACGCTTTCTTGGCATTTTTCCGGACACCCCTGCCTTCCTGATACATCCAGGCCAAGGACTCCTGAGCCGCGGCGTTGCCCTGCTCAGCCGCTTTCAAAAACCAGGCCACCGCTTCCTTGGCATTGGCTTCAACGCCCCGGCCATCAGCATAGAGCTCTCCCAAGCCGAGCTGCGCATCAGCATGACCCTGCTCAGCCGCCTTTTTGTACCATTTGAAGGCTTCATCGGGATTTTCTTCAAGCACCTCACCGGCATGATAAAAAGAGGCAACCGCACACTGCGCTTCGACATGTCCAGCCTCTGCTGCCGCCATATACCATTTGACTGCGGCATCTTTGTTTTCCTTAACGCCCATGCCATACTGATAAGCTGACGCCGCAAAGAACATGGCATCTGGCAATCCCTGATCGGCAGCCTTCAGGTACCAAGAAAGCGCCTGCCGGTCATTGGGCCGGGTACCGATACCTTCCGCATACATCGTCCCCAGTTTGCACTGCGCATACTGGTTCCCCTTTTCAGCTGACTTTTTCGTCCATTCGAACGCCTTTGCGTCCTCGCCGCGGTTTTCATAGACAATCGCGAGCATCAGCTGTGCATCCGTATCCCCAGCATTCGCCTTGGCCAATAACCCTTCTTCTTGCGTCTTTTCCGTTTCTATCATGGTCTCACCCTTTTATAAGCATGTCGGTTTTTCAGCAGGAAACCATTCCCTTCTCACCAAACAAAGCGGCTATCGCATTAAGCACCATCTCTTGTCATGATACAGTTAATCTATAACCTGCGTATACAGCAAAGGCTTGCCAGCCTTCAGAACGACGACGCAACATGTAGCCAGCAAGGGAAAACTACCTGCCCTGATTCTGTATCGCACCCAAATGACTTCCTGAAACAGAAAACTAGGCATCCAGCCCGCAAGCAACTGCTTAGCGACTGAGAGGATTTGGATGCAGACAGTACGCACAACCTTGATTTCATCAGGGTAAATAGCGTAGGCTTCCCAATAATGGAACGGAAACCCCATATCTGAAGGAGGAAAGCATATGCTCGAATTTAAGAATGGCATTATCTACAGTAATTCGAGAGCCGTTGGCAACATCAAGGATGGCATCATCCGCCAGGGAACCTGGACTACAGCTGGGCATGGAACCATCATTGGCAACGTCAAAGACGGCGTCATTTGGCAAGGAAATTGGAGTACACCCGGCCATGGCACAATCATCGGCAATGTACGCGACGAGACTGTACGAAAAGGTACCTGGAGTACCGCGGGACATGGTACGGTCATCGGCAAAACTAGGGACTATAAAATCAAGGGGATGGACGACATTAAGTCCGAACTGATGGTCGCCTGCTACCATTTCTTTGAAAAACCCATCTTTTAACTTGGCCGATCCAAACGATTGAAGCCCAAGCTACCTTTACGCAGGGTCTGAGTCCCAAACACCAGAGATCCTGCACCTACCTGTGGACGACCCAGTGTCCACAGGCAGGACACTATCCCCCTTCAACCACTGCATTTTGCTATTTCAGCTGTCAGTCTGCCTGAACTGCCCTAAACAAGAACCAAATCCGGCTTTTGCCCGTCTTAACAGCCACCCTAAGACATTTAAAGACAGCCCATAGGGCGCTCCCACCGGCATTCCTGTTAATCATGCCGGCAAAAAAAATCATTGCGTTATTCAAATCCACTTAGCAAATACGCCTATTGGCAAATTTACCAACAGCCTCCATGAAATAATGTTTTACAAGCAAATATTATTCTTCATACCAATATAAGACCCCCTCTTTTCATTTAAAGACAGAATTAAAAACACTCTACGAAAAACAATATAAAAAACTTGTCGTTTTATTGCAATTCTTTAATAAAACCCTTTCGTTTTTACACAACATATAATAAAATTTATATATCATCAGAAATTGTTTCTTGTGTATTTTGATGATTTAAAACGTCATTAGCTATATTTAACACTTTGCTTAATAAAGCAGATGATTTTAAAAATAGGAAGGTAATATGTCTGAACGCGCTTTTTATAATAATCCGAAGCTTTCAGAGGAGCAGTTAATCCAAGTTTTTTCTGATGCATGGGTTTTAGCGGATACGACGGTTATTAATGAACAGGACAAGCTCAGTTGTGGGGGCAGGATAAAGGTTGAGATGTCACTTAAAGACTTTGTCTATTGGCTCAAACGCTGCGCTGAATTCCGGAGCTTCAGCTTCGCAGACAAGCCGGTTGCTGTAGGTGGCGCCAGGATGTTCACCGCCTTTGTCACGTTCACCGATCCAGTGATTAAGCGTGAACTGTTTGGCTGGGCACATGTGCCAATGAGCAAGGCGCAATCCTTAATTCACCGATATGGTTTGATGCGTTGCTAAGGCTGTCCAAACACGGAACAACCTTTGCAGAGCCTAAAGGCAGCACAGGGAAGAGCCCTTGACTGCCTAGGCGTGCTTGGCCATCAGTATACATATCTTTAAGATATCTTAAAGATATCTGTTGGATATGTATTGAAAAACCGTATGTCGACATCCACCCCATCACCCTGTGGCGATGCTCTCTCCTGCCCTACGGATCGATACACCGGACACTTTAAGGAGACTGCTGGAATCGACCCCGTTTGGGTGGATATGCCCATAGACCTGCGCAGGTTCACGCGCCTAGATGGTAGCCGCATCCCCTTTTTAATGGAAAATAGGTTGCAATCACAATGTTTATCAAATCCGTTAATAGGCGTTATTCTTTTTCCATATACACGAATGTCAGATGATCATTGACAGCCTTTTGATTAAAGATTCTGTACCCGACTTTTTCGTACAAACGGATGTTATTGACACTTTGGTTGCTCGTGAATAATTCGTAGCGCTTCCCTGGAAAATAGCGCTCAATTTCAGTGAGCAGTTTCGTCCCATACCCTTGATGCTGATAATCTGGATGCACCATCAATTTGCCGACATAGACTGTGCCATTATTTTCTTTGGCACGCACAGAACCCACCAACACATTATAGTCATCGACCATTTTTAAAATAAGGCCATCCTTATATTCGGCAATCACTTCATCCAACGTCTGCTTTAATGGTGGGATATCATAATTGCCCAAAAGGGCCGCTTCACTTTGGTACGCTAGGTATTGCAGCGCCAATATCTCCGGCAGATCAGCATACTCGGCTTTGTCTATTTTGGTTTCACCCATAACAGCGGTTCCTTCCCCTGGATTAGCGCAATGGCAACCCCTTATCCCCTTCAAAGCGCCGTCTCCTCTTCAACCTGGTACAGCAATGCAAAAAACTGCTTCCTGGCTTCGGTGGCGCTGTCGGTTTTCATGCGATGATGCGGGTTGGATTTAAATCGATAAGGAAAGTCTAACGCAAACGCGGATGGGATGTGCGATTTGGCTGTTAATGTTACCCTACGCCATGGGACGCATGAACCCTCTGTCTAATTGGCATAATCGGGAGGACGATCAACAAATGGGAAAGACGGTCATTATCGGTGGCGTAGCAGCTGGTGCCAGCTGTGCCGCACGGCTAAGAAGGTTAAAAGAAGACGAAAAGATTGTTCTTTTTGAAAAGGGAGAATACATATCCTATGCCAATTGTGGCTTGCCATATCATGTGGGCGGCGTGATTGAAAACCGCGCAGACCTGCTGGTTACCAAAAAAGAAATCATGCAGGCCAGGTATGCCGTGGATGTCAGGAACAACAGTTTAGTGGCATCGATTGACCGTACCGCCAAGACAGTACATGTCATTGAAAAATCGGGGAAAGCATACGATGAATCCTATGACACACTTGTCATTGCCACCGGGTCTTCCCCTCTGCGCCCCAATATCCCTGGTATTGAATCAGAACGCGTCAAGACGCTTTGGACTGTACCGGACACCGATGAAATCAAGCGCTTTATCAAAGACAACAATGCATCCAGCGTGACGGTAGTGGGTGGTGGATTCATCGGTCTGGAAATGGCTGAGAACCTTCATCACCTGGGACTGAAAGTCTCTATCGTAGAAGCGGCAGACCAAGTCATGGCACCGCTGGATTATGAGATGGCGTTGTTGTTGCATGAGACCATCCGGGATCATAGCGTGGAACTTATCCTCGGCAATGGTGTCGACTCGTTCCAAGATACTGGCAAGGGCATCACCATCAGGCTTTCGGATGGAAAGGAATTGTCCTCTGACCTGGTGATTTTATCGATCGGTGTCCGTCCCAACAGCCAGCTTGCCAAGGATGCAGGCCTGCCATGCAACGGACGCGGCGGCATTGTGGTCGATGAACAGATGAAGACAGCGGATCCGGCTATCTATGCCGCTGGGGATGTGGTTGAAGTCACGGACTTTATTTTTGGTGATAAAACCATGGTCCCGCTTGCAGGCCCAGCAAATAAGCAAGGAAGGATTGTGGCGGATAATATTGCAGGGATACCCAGCACCTACAAGGGGACACAAGGGTCTTCCATCGCCAAGGTATTCGATTTGGCGGCGGCTACAACCGGCGCCAATGAAAAAGCATTGAACAGGAAAGGACTGGTCAGGGATAAAGACTATAAATCAGTGGTTATCTCACAGAATTCCCATGCGGGTTATTATCCAGGGGCTGAGCCGTTGATCCTGAAGCTGCTGTTTTCTGTGGATGGCAAGAAGATCTATGGCGGTCAGATTGTCGGTAAGGAAGGTGTCGACAAGCGGATTGATACGCTTGGCACCGCAATCCGTTTTGGTGCTGCTGTGGATGACCTGACCCATATGGAACTTGCCTATGCCCCTCCTTTTTCTTCAGGAAAAGACCCGGTCAATATGGTGGGGTATGTCGCGGAAAATGTCTTAAACGGGCTTATGGCCTTTTCCGAATGGAATGAATTGGAGACAAATCCAGATGCTGTTGTCCTTGATGTGCGGGAGATGCCCGAATTGAAGATGTTTGCCTTTGAGGGCGCCAAGCACATCCCGTTGGGACAGCTCAGGAACCGCCTTGGGGAATTGGATAAAAACAAAACATACATCATCTTCTGTGCGGCAGCGGTAAGAGCCTATAATGCGTACCGCATCCTTATTCAGAATGGATTTGAAAATACCAAAATCTATCCGGCTGGGATCCGATTCTATATTTCGACGCACCGGGACTTTGATACGGTAAAAAATGCGTTTGCCTGCAAGTGCTAGTGTATGGTGCCAATCGACAAATCCTCAGAAAAGCTGGCCCAATCTTTTGCCTGGCTACCGTTATAGGCGGCAAGCCCATGAAGATACGTATACTTAAACGTACAAAGTCGCTTCGCACGCCCGTTCACAGGTTTGCAAAATCGTATTACTGAAATTGCGAAATTTGTATTATTGATAATTCCAGCGCGTAGTAACGACTCTTAGGGAGGCAACACCCCGACAACCAACGTAAAGCTTAACAGACACCCGTCCAAAATGTATTCTATTGAATGCGACAGCACAAGCAGGACTCGTAGGCCTTAGACAATCAGAACGCCTGCCTGCTACTGAAAGCCAGGAACCCCAAAAATAAGGAGGACGAATATGCCCCACCCCCAAGATACGCTTTTTGAACCCTATACCCTGAACAACGACGTAACGGTATTAAGCCGCATCGCGGTCGCGCCGCTGACGCTCTTTTCTTCGGACGCCGACGGGACAATCAACGACGGCGAAGCGATGTTCCTCTCTCAACGCGCTAAAGGCATCGGCCTGTATATCCTGGGCGCCACCTTAGTCAGCGAAGAAGGCGCTGCCTTTGCCGGACAGCCCCGAGCCATCAGCGAAAAGGATATCCCCTCGCTGAAGAAAAGAGCTGAATTGATCAAGGCACAGGGCGCCTTGGCCATCACCCAGATCCACCATGGCGGGCTGCTTGCTTTGTCTGAATGTTCCAAACAGGACGTATATGCCCCTTCTGCCACCGACACAGCCAAGGAAATGACGGATGAGCATATCGAAGCGACGGTCAAGGCTTTTGCGAAAGCAACGGAACTTTGTATTGCCGCCGGCTGTGATGGGGTCGAAATCCATGGTGCCAACAATTACCTGATCCAGCAATTCTTTTCCGCGAAGACGAACAGGAGGAATGACCGTTGGGGCGGCAGCCTGACCAAGCGGATGGCTTTCCCATTGCGGGTTGTCGAGGCTGTCTGCGAGGTTCGCGAAAAAATGAACCGGCCAGACTTCATCATCGGCTACCGGCTCTCGCCTGAAGAACCAGGAGACAACGGTATCACGATGACAGAGACAATCGCGCTGATCCGTGCACTGTGCGACTACCCATTACAGTACCTGCATATCTCGCAATGGAATTTCAACAAGCTGGCAAGGCGCGGTGTCGGTGTGGGACAGCTAAGGCTCAAAACCCTGCGGGAAGCCATGGCACCGGATATCGCGCTCATCGGCGTTGGTGGCTTGGTGACAGGTGACGATTTAAGGACTGCCTTGGGCACTGGTTTTGTGGATTTTGTGGCGGTCGGCCAGTCCATCATGATGAACCCAAACCTGGGAGAACTGATTGCCTCTGGCAAAGAAGACCAGATCATCAGGGAAATCGATCTGCAAAAGGAAGACCACTATGCGATGCCAGAGCCGCTATGGGCTATGTGCCAGCAGGCGATGAACTGGATGCCTCCGGTCAAGGGCAAGCCAGCCAAACGGCTTGATGTATAACCGGATCCCGTCATTCACCCTGCCCCAGCGCCAGACGTTGGGGCAGCTGGCTGATTAAGCCCCATTATGGCTTGATTGTTTCATTGACATACAACTGAACGACAAACAACTGCAATCCGTATGTTCCTGAAAAAGTCTGTCCAAGTTCGCGGTATCTCATTCAGCATGGTACTTCCCAAGGAATACAAAGCTGAGGCAGGACTTTTGGCGATGAAAGAAATGAGCCAGTCTGCTAAGGAAAATGGTATTTCTGATATGACCTTGGACGAAATCAATGCTGAAATCACGGCTGCCAGGAATGGGTTGCCCGAATGAGGTTCTTTGCTGTCATTAATACCAATGTGGCTGCTTAACAACTTGCTAACCATCCTATCAACAACTTGTTAAACAGACAGTAACTCGCTAGCTCTCACAAACAACTCACCACTTAACTTGCTAACATCTTGCTAATTAGACAGTAACTCGCTAATCCATGTTAAGCTTGCCCGACGACATCTTCCAGAAGACATCATTGAGACAGCGCTATGGATTTTGCAAATGCTGAGGAACACCGCCCGCCACAATGGGATGCCCTTCCTGTTCTAGAAGCCACGGTTGAAGACTTGGATTCCATATTGGTGAGCAAACTCATCCTGCGGCAGAAACAGTACCATCCAAGAATCTTCGGCAGCATGAGCGACGAGAAAATCCTTGAGAACATGCGGGTAATTCAAAAAGTCGGGAACACCTACCATCCAACAATGGCAGGATTGCTGGCATTGGGTACTTACCCGCAGAAGTACTTCCCAAGGTTAGTCGCCACCTTTGCCGCCTATCCTGACAGTCAGGCGAAAAAACTTACTGGAGACAAAGCGCTCCGGACCGTGGACAACCAGACCATGGTGGGCGCCATCCCCTATATCGTCCAGGATATTCTCGATGCCGTCCGAAAAAACAAGCATACAGGCGAAATCATTGAAGGCGCTTTCCGTAAAGACCTGCCGGACTATCCGCTTGACGCCGTACGTGAAGCCATTGTCAACGCCCTGCAGCACCGGGATTATTCTGATGTAGGGCAAGCATCCCCTGTGCATGTTGCGATGTATCCAGACCGGTTGCAGATTACCAACCCAGGTGAGCTCGATGGCAACATGACCGCAGAAACGCTGGGCAAGGGAGGCATCACTGGTACACGGAACCTGTTCCTGTCATCCATCTTGGAAGCCACCCCTCTGCCTGACGGTCATTTTGTTGCCGAAAACCGTGGAAACGGCTTTGCAATCATCCAAACGGCGCTGGATGAAGCGGACATGTTACCAGCCGACATCCAATCAACACCGTCAACCTTTTCAATCACCTTCCAACTGCGCAGGCGAACTGACGCCAAGACAAAAAGCCTTCCAGGCAAAGCCTTGGGACAGGCAATCCTGGATGCATTGAAAAAGGCACCTTCCCTTTCAACGGCTGAAATCATTGCCGCGTCCGGAATGTCCCGCGCCACAGTCAACAATCATCTCAGAAAACTCGTTGACCAAGGGCTCATTGAACCCACAGAACCCGCCAAAAGCCCGAAACAAAGATACCGGCTCAAGAAAACATGCTAACGTGTTGACGCCCCCATTACCTGCCAAACGCGGCTTTGTACGGGGTCATTTACAACCCAAGAAGGGATACCGGGAATACAAAAGCATAATCGTTCAATGCCCGTATCTTCTCGGTATTATCAATCACCATGCCCCGCTTGATCGGCATCTTATATTTCTCCAGCACCCTGAAGTTCTTTGTCGGCTTACTGGGTGCGACGCCCTTCTTGATTTCCACGGGATAAAGCGCCCCATCCTTGACCAAGAGGATATCGACCTCTTTCTTATCGATATCCCGATAATAGTAGAGGTACTGCCGGGGCTCAAGGCCATTGTTGTAGAAGCTTTTGATGATTTCGCTTACCACATAAGTCTCAAAAAACGCACCGTTCATGGCGCAGTCCATCAGCATTTCAGCATTGGGCCATTTGCACAGATAGGCGCAAAGCCCTGTATCCATGAAATACAGTTTCGGCGCCTTGATGATCCGCTTGGAGGCATTGGCCATATACGGCTCCAGCAGAAAGATAATGCCCGAAGTCTGCAGGATTGAAAGCCAGCGCTTGCATGTTTCGACATTGATACCAAGTGCATTGGATATCTGACTGTAAACAACTTCCTGCGCTGTTCGAAGGGCAAGAAACGACATGAACTGACGGAACTGCATTTCGCTTGGAGCGCTGATTAACTTTCTGATATCCTTTTCTATGTATGTATCTATATAAGCTTTGTAGTAGATATCGCGGGCTGATTCCCCCGTACAAACATCAGGCATCCCGCCTTGGAATATGTCCTCAAAAATAGCACGACTGCTTCGGTAAAAATCTGGATGGGCACGCTGTTTCTGCATGAGATGCGCAAAATCAACTTCAAAAAGGGCACCCTGCATGCCACGCTTTTCCACTTGCGTAAACCCTGACATGTTGATTACAGCAGTCCTGCCCGCCAAGGACTCCGATATACCCTCCTGAAGTTCAAATTGATTGGATCCTGTTAAGACGAACATCAACTGCCGCGGTGCATTGTTCTTCATCCAAGCTCGTCTTTGCGCATCGACGATTTTCTTGATTTCATTTAAGAGACCAACCGCCTTTTGGACTTCATCAATGATAAGCGGCCAGGGATGTGATTCAAAAAACGCGCGAGGATTGGTCTGCGCAAGCGCCAGCTCTTCTGCATCATCAAGCGTCACAAAATCAAAGTCGTCTCCAAAGAGATAATCAACCGTGGTCGTCTTACCTACCTGTCTACTGCCATAAAGTGTAATCACCTGAAAAGACGACGACGCCTCAAGCAGAAGCTTTTCAATATCCCTGTGTAGATACATCTGATGTCCTCCTTTTGTGCATATAGAATAGAGCATTTTTTCGATCAAATCCATAGTTGACTAGTGATTTAATCGCATTTTTATTCTTTCCTATCACTGAAACAGCAGCGCAAGCGACCAAGAAAAACGGGAGCCAAGGCTCCCGTAAATTCCGTTATAGCATAGCATTTAGCCAGCCATGAGGCTACCAAACAACTACAAAGGTTATTTAGCCGACAGTTTCACACCAAATGCCTGCTCGACGGCCTCGCCACACTTACCCGACTGAATCGGGAAATCCTCTGATGAAGTGCAGGTCACGGTCTTGAGTTCGCCGCGCTTTTCATCAAGGCCCAAGACATAGGTCGTATAGATTTCCTTATTATCCTTAAGCGACAGGTCCAGTTTAAGGACAGCCAGCTTCTTGCCGCCGGCTTCGATATAGCTTGCACTACGTTTCATCTGCTTTTCGTAATCTTCTCTGGAATACTTCTGGGCAAGCTGCGGCTGAGACATCGCCTTTTTGACAAAGGTTTCAACCATGATCTTTTCGCAATGTTCCAGGAAACCCTGATCCAGGTTCGACTGTTTCGCCCCTGGTGCACTTTCCGCACTGACAGCTGTGACAATTTCTGCCGGTGCTTTCTTCTGTGGTGCATTAGTGTTGCCCTTACACCCTGCCAAGGCAACGGCGAACAACAGTCCCAACAAGATATTCTTTTTCATAATACTCCTTCCTTTGGTTCGATATAATACCAATCCACCGGGTATGCAAAACAGCAGGAAGACACCCGGTCAACTGAAATTCAGTCTATCGGATGCCATTTTACTGAGACACAATCGAAAAGCCCTTACTGCGCTATTTATTCGACCGTGATTTCATCAAAGGTCGCATTCTCCTCAAAGCCGTCACCAGATTGGACCAAACCATACCGGTCATAGTAGGAAATGTCATACCAACCGTCATACATGTTGCTGGTCAGGTAACGTCCCATCAGATTGACCACACTGTAATGATCACCATTAAAGTGTTTGTAATCATGGTAATCAACCACAACACCGTTCCTTGCCCTGATGTGGCCGTTCTGGGCGAGATCCAGATTGACCCAGTGCCTGTTGCTGTAAGATCCGTCATACCAATCTGTAAGGTTGTTGCCTGGCTGGTTCCTGCGCAGGTCATTCCAAAGTGCAATGTCCTCACCTTCGCGGCGTGGTGTCGCACCAAAGAGCGCAACGGAGACCTTGTCGTTGTCAACACGCAGTTTGTCGACGGCATAGGCTTTACTGATATGCAGGCCGCCTTCATCGACATGGATGTTGCCGTTTACTGTCCAGATGTTCTGTAACACAGTACCCGTATCAGAATTCAGGCTCGTGATGGTAAAGTCCTTCATCGGCTGATCTTCCGTTGCACCCTGCGTTGCCAAGGTCAGCGGTACACTGCCTTCACCCTTCTGGACTGTATCGACATTGACATAGTTGCCGCCCAGGACAATGTCCGGCTCCCCTGTCCCATTGGCATTGCCGTTGGCATTGGCAGTAACCGTACCGACATGGGATGCCGCCGTATTGTCGCCACCCAACAGGACAACCCGGTCACCGGTCACGGTATCGATAACCATATCGCCCTTGGTCAGTTCAACATCTGCCAAACCGCCCGCTTCGATGTCACCGATAACAACATCACCTGTACCGTTGTTATGGATGAGTGCATCACGTGTCGCCACAATGCTGTCCGCGGCGATGTCCCCTGCTTCATTGACCGTCAGGACAACATCACGGCCGGCATCGGCTTGGCCGGTGACGGTAATATCACCATTGTCCGTCGTAGCCTTGATATCACGGCCAGCTGTCACATCGCCACCCATAGTGATGCTGCCGCTCTCTTGGGCTGCTGCAACCACATCACCGGATGCCTCAACACGGCCTTGGGTTGTAATATCACCGTTCACGCTGGTCAGCGTGACGTCCCCTGCCGCATCCAGGCTGCCGTTGACCGTCACGTTGCCATCTTCTGCGTTCGGTTCGTCATCCGTTGCGGCCAGGGTGATGTCACCGGACGTTGCCGTCACACCACCATTGACCGTTACGCTGCCCTGGTCAGCCTTGGCTGCCACACTGGCACCGGTCACATCCCCGTTCACGTTAATGTCACCATCACTGGTGCCTACGGTCACCGCACCATCGGCCTTGACCGAACCATCAAGCGTGATATCTCCGTTGACACTGGTCAGTTTGACATCCCGTGCAGCATCGAGGCTGCCATTGACTGCAATATTGCCATCTTCATTATTAGGTTCCCTGTCAACAGCCGTGAGTTCAATGTCATTCAATGTGGACGTCAGATTGCCGTTGACCGTTATACTGCCCTGTCCCGTTTCAGCGGCAATGCTTGCCCCCGTGATATTGGCATTGGCAGAAATATAGCCTTTACCCGTTACGGCTTCCACATCAGACTGCGCTGTCACAGGTCCATCAAAAGTGATATTCCCTTCGCCTGCAAGCGCTGCGACATCCCCTTTCGCAGATAAGCTACCGTTGATGTCGATATCACCTTCTTCAGTCGACAGCCAGACATTGTTTTGGGCACTCACATCACCGTTAAAGACCACATCGCCTTGTCCAGTCGATGCTGTCACATTACCGCCAACATCCACCTGCATGTCAAAGTAAACGCTGCCAGCTTCATGAACCACGGCATTCAAGTCTTCCTTGGCAGAAACAGCATCCGTCATATGGATGTCGCCATTGGTAGCTTCCAGTGTCGCATGACGTCCAGAGACCAACAGGCCATCATCCTGGATAACAATATTCTGGCCTTTTTCACCGGCTTCATAGGTATCCGAAGCGGCAGAAACCAGGATATCGCCCTGTTCCGTCGAGGTCTTGCCCTTGATGGTGACTTTACCCAATCCTGTCTTGATGGTGACATCCTGGAGGGCCGTCACAGTATCGACATCCGGCCCGTTGCTGCCGATAGTGATATCGCCTTTACCGGTTTCCACCAAGACACTGTCTTCGGTAGCCTGGACCGTCTTCACAACCGCAATGTTGCCAGCCCCCGATTCAATGTTGACTTCAGCCCCCGTGATATGGCCACCCGACCCTGTGGCGCTATCACCGACTGTAATATCACCCTGCTCGATAGCATACAGGTCGACATAGCCATCAGACGTAATGTCCTGACCGACGGTGATGTTGCCAGAATGCGTTGCAACCGAAACAGATTCTTTACCTGTGATCGATCCACCGACGGTCACATCTCCGGTATCAGCCAGTGCCACGACCTTACCTTCCACATCGACATTGCTGTCAAAAGCGATACTGCCACGGCCATTCGTCGTTGCCGTCAGATCCTGTTGGGCGATGATGTCTTTCGTGACATGGATATCGCCGTTTGTCGCATCAAGGGCGATGCTCCGGCCCGATACAATCTTGCCTTTGTCTTCCAGAATGATATTGTTTTCGCCATCCTTATATTCAGACGAAGCCGCCGAAATGGTGATATCGCCTTTTTCCGTTGACGTCGTACCTTGGATCAGGACCCGACCCAAGTCGGTCGATAAGGTCACGTTCTGGGCCGCGTGGAGGGTATCGGCATCTTCATTGCTGCCGATGACAATGTCGCCAACGCCGACTTTTGCGTTGATATCACCCGTAGTGGCGGTAACCGTCTTAGCCACATCAATCGCAATATGGTCAGCACTGTCATCCGCAACGGTGCTGACTGTCAGGTTGACATCGGTACCGCTGATATCACCCCCCACCTTCATGGCACCTACACCAACCGCCAAATCAACAGCCTGTCCGGCAGTCACCGAAGCGCCGACATCGATGTTCCCGTTATCCGTTGCTGCATGGATATTGCCACCCGCTTCAATCCCTTCGTCAAAATAGACACTGCCTTGACGGTGCGCTGAGACATTTAAATCACGGCCGGCCTGTACGTCATCGGTGATATGGATGTCACCATTGGTTGCATCGAGGTTGATGTCGCCAACCTTCGTGATGAGTGCCCCGTTTTCACTGATGACGATGTTCGCAGATCCAGCACCTTCTGCGTATTCAGACGAACCGGCGGAAATCGTGATATCCCCTTTCTCAGCGGTTGTCTTACCGTCGATGGCAACCTTGCCCAATGCCGTCACCAGGCTGACGTCTTCTGTCGCAGAAACGGTTGTCGCTCCCGGGTTGTCGCCAATGGTGATATTACCGGCTTCTGAAATGTCGATATTGACGCTGCCATCCGTGGCTGTAAGCGTCTTGTTGATGGCAACATCCCCAACATCCGTTGCAATATCGACCGCCTTACCCGTCACAGCGCCTTCAATGGTAATGCGACCTTCATCAGCAACATGTAACCCAACTGCTTCTACCGCCGTAATATCGCCGCCGACTTCAATGTTGCCGGTTTCAGCGGCCATCGCCACCTGGCCGCCTGCGTCAATGGTGCCAACTACCTCGATATTACCTTTGTCCGTTTCAGCTGTGACGTTGCGCCCGACCTGAAGGTCGTCTTCAAAATAGACATTACCCTGTATATGTGTCTGGACGTTCAGATCCTCACGCGCATAGACTGCACGTGTTACATAGATATCACCATTGGTTGCATCGAGGCTGACATCCCCCTCATGGGCACTAATCTCGCTGTATGCCCCAATTAAGATGGCATCCGGCTCATAGGTGGTTGCTGCTGCACGGATGGCAATATCGCCAATGTCGGCATCCACATTACCGAGGATACTGATCTTGCCTTCTTGTGTATTTAAGTCAATGTCATTGACGGCATGGATAACGCCGGTGCTGCCTGCTTCTGCAGTATCGCTGTTACCGATGGTGATATCGCCTTGTTCGGAAACGACAATGGCAACGCTGTCGCCTGCCTCAATATTTTCACCGACGCTTATATTGCCAACCTGCGTTGCAAGGCGCACATCCCCATTCTCAGCAAACAGGCTTTGGTCAACACTCACCGATCCCCTATTGGCAACAGCGACGATGTCTTCTCCAGCCGTCACACTGCCACCATTGAATGTAATGGCTAAGACTTCCTCACCAGACTTCCTTGAACCTTCACCTAAGGTATTGGCCCAGACCTCACCATGGACGGCTTGGACTTTACCTTCGACCGTAATACTGCCATTGCCACCGATACCATCAACGACATCTTCCTGCGCCAGGATGTCACCGTTGTAGGTGATGTTACCCGACCCTGAAATGAAGGTCACGACATCACCTTCTTTTGACCCTTCTTTACCTGCCTTGACACTGCCGGCATAATGGATATCGCCATCACCAAACACGGCCGTCTCAATATCGTGTCCTGCCGTCACATTCCCTACGACATGGAGGTTGCCTGTCGCAAAGACACCCAAGTCACCCACATAAGCTGAAATGTCGTGGCCAGCATCCAGGTTACCGCCGAGCTCAACCACAACACCGGTTCCCTTGGCAAAGATCTCAATGTCATCGCTGGCATTGATATCCCCTTCGGTCTTGATATCGCCGTTTTGGGTCACCAGGCTGATTGACCCCTGTTCAGCAACCATCTTGCCTGAAACCGCAATATTGCCATCGGCATCATTTGGCACACTGTCTTTGGCCTTCAAGACAATATCACCAGCGGTCGCTTTCATATTGCCGCCAACATCGATACTGCCTTGGCTTGCCAGTGCTTCAATAGCTGAGCCGGAAGTCGAATCACCGTTAAAGAAGATATTGCCTCTAGCCGCACGGACATTGATTTCACCGTCTGCATCTGCAGAACGCATGAACATAATGTCCCCAGCCCCATCCAGGAAGGCATTGATCTGGGATCCCGAATCAACGTCACCACTGAAGGTGATCCTGCCATCACCCGCGACCGTCATATTGATGTCGCCTTTTTCAACCGTAGCCACGCTGCCATTCAATGCAATATCACCAGAACCTGTCTTGGCATTGATATCACCTGTCGTGGAGACCACAAAATCATATCCATCACCAGCCTGATCATTTTGTGGCATTCCCAGTACAATATTGCCTTTTCCAGCGACTTCGATATCGATATCACTGATGGCCATGGCATGGCCTAAGACCTGGATATCCCCCTGCTTGGATGTCATCGTAATAGCTTTTGCGGCATAGATGCCATCATCCTCATCACCATTCCCTGACGTAATGCCATTTGCCGCATCCAAGACAACATTGCTACCAGAATCCAGATAACTCCGATTTTCAATCGTACCGGCAGTAGATGTCATTACAATGTCGCCGTCAGCATCCACACGGCTTTGCGTTATGACATGGCCTTTGGCATTTAAGAAGACATGGCCTGATGCACTGTCAGAAGCTTCTGCCGTAACCGCTGTCGTAACAGCCAGATTACCGGTTCCCAAGTTCGTCAGTTCAACATCACCGGCAACCGTCGGATTAAGGGCAACCGTGAGGCTGTCCCCCTCACTGGCTTTAACGAAGACATTACCCTGGATACCGGCGTTACCGATACCATTGGCCGTAAAGTGATTAAAGGCATTGTCTGCATTTTCCAGTAAGACACTGCCACCGGTCGTCGTTGTCACCGCTTCCGTTGCCATAGAACCTAAAGCGGTTTCATAAACACTGTTACCAGCCGTCGCATCCACATGGTCTGCTGCCTTCAGCGCCGCATTGATGATGACATCTTCGCCCGCACTGGCTGTGACAGCCTGACCGACCTGAACCGCCGCATTAAAGGCGACATTCCCTTTAACAGCATTTGCCGTCAGGTTCCGGCCCGCTTCAACCCCACCATCCAATACGACGTTGCCCTCGCGGGAGACCAGCACCGTATCTTCAACCGATTTGAGCGTTGTACCGCTACCTGTCGTCAGGTCTGCACCCGTTTCAAGCAAGACATTTTGGGCTGTGATATCCGTCATCAGTTGCAAGCTGCCTGCATCCAGGTTCGCAACCTCGATATCCCCTTTAACCACTGGATGGATGGCTACCGTCAGGTCCTGGTCACCATGGCTCTTGACCAGGACATCGCCATCGATGGCCTGGCCATTGATGCCATTGGCTGTGTAGCTGGCAAAGCGGTTTGCCGTACTCCGGAGATCAACACCCGAACCGGTTGTGGTCGTGACAGACTGCGTATCAATGGCGCCAGCCCCTGCTTCAGCCACCTGGCCACCAGCGGTGGCCGTTACACTTTCTACTGCCTTGATGGTTGCATTAAGGGTGATGTCACCGCCAGCTGTTGCCGTTACCGTATGGCCTGCATCCACACCCCCATCCAATACGACGTTGCCCTGACGTGAGACCAATGCCGTATCTGCCAGCGAGGTAATCGTGGTGCCTTTTGCTGTCATCAGGTCAGCACCACTCGACAGTCTGACGTTGTCTGCCGTGATAGAACTCGTAACAGCCAGAGTGCCGGTTTCATCCAGGTTCTCCACGTCAACATCACCACTGACCGTTGGATTGACTGCTAAAGTAAACGCATCACCGCCATGGGTTTTGACCAAGACATCACCATCGATGGCCTGGCCATTGATGCCATTGGCTGTATAGCTGGCGAAGCGGTTTGCCGTATTCTGGAGATCAACACCTGCGCCCGTATTGGTTATGACAGACTGGGCATCGATGGCGCCTGCCTGCGTTTCAAGGACCTGGGAACCGGCTGTGGCAGTCAGGGTGTCCGCTGCCTTGAGCACCGCATTGATCGTGATGTCATTGCCTGCTTCAGCGGTTATGCCACCCGTTTCGGCCGTTGCATTGGCATTAAACGTGATATTGCCTGCCTTCGCCTGGGCATCCACATGGGTACCCGCGTTGATGGCACTGCCCGATACGATATCGCCGCTATCAGCAATCAGGGTGGTTTCTGCTGCCGACGTAATGGCCTTACCAGCAGCTGTGCTGATGTCCCCTCCACTTTGCAGCAGGACATGGCCGTCTGCACCGTCAGCCGCTTTGGCCGTCAGATCAGACGTTAAGGCCAACGTGCCTGCATCCAGGTTCGTGACTTCCACATTGCCTTTGGCAGCCGAGTTGATGGCGACATTCAAGGTATCCCCACCTGCCGCACTGGCCAGGCGCATTGCCCTTAGCTGAACCTTCGGCGCATCACCATGGGTTTTGACCAGGACATTGCCGCCAATGTCTGCACCGTCAAGTCCGCTGGCCGTGAAGGCAGAGAAGCGGTTGCCTTCACTTTGCAGGTCAACTGAACCACCTGTTGCCGTCGTGACCGCCTTGGCCATGATCGCGCCCTGATCCGTTTCCATCACACGGGCGCCTGCTGTGGCCCGCAAGTCTTGGCCCGCCTTGAGCAACGCATTCATGGTGATGTCATTGCCTGCTTCAGCCGTAATGGCTTCTCCAGCCGTCACCTCCCCATTGAAGGTCAGGTTACCAGACCCACCCGCTATAGCATCCACATTCTCTGTAGCGCGCAACGCGCCGTTGGCTGTGACATGCCCGTTACCGCTTGCCAGGCGGATATCGCCCGCCAAGGCTTCGATATCCGATACCGTCACGTTCCCCGACTGGGTAGAGACCGCCACCGTGGAACCCCTTACGGCTTCTTGAAGCTGGATATCCCCTTGGGTATTGGCATTGGCCAGCACACTGCCACCGGCAACCACCGTACCGCCGGCTGTAATATCACCGGTATCGGTCGTCAGGTTGACGTCGCCTGCAACCGTGATATCACGGCCAAAGGAAATATGGCCTTGGTCTATGGTTGTGGCATTCAGGTCTTTTGCGGCATGGATCTTGTCCGTTATAACAATGTCACCCCGGGTCGCTTCAAGGGAAACACTGCCTTGCCTGGAATCAATATCACCATGGTCATAGATGATGATATTGCTGCTGCCAGCACCTTCTGTATAGGCTTTGGATACCGCTGAAACACTGATGTCGCCTGTGCCTGACGTTGTCCCCCCATTAATCAGAACCTTACCCAGTCCTGTCTTCAACGTGACATCCTTGGCAGCATAGACCGTATCATCCGAATCATCACCGGTAAAGCCAATGCTGATTTCACCTTTTTCTGCCGCGACGCCCTTCGCCGCGGCTTCAACCAGGATGTTGCCATCCGTAGAATGGACTTTCTTGCCAATGGTGATGTTGCCATCTTCCGTCATCAGGTTGATGTCACCCGTCACGGAAACATCCGTATTAAAGGAGATGTCCCCTTTTTCAACCGTGACCGCCTTAAGCCCAGTGACGGCATGAACCTTGTCCGTCACGACAATGTCACCCTTCGTGGCTTTAAGGGAAACGCCCCCTTGCTCAGCATCCACCTGGCCATTCAGGCCAATGACGATGTTGCTGCCAGCTTCCCCAGACTGGTAAGTCTCAGAGGCCGCCGCAATGCTGATATCGCCCGCCTTGGATGCCGTACCACCCTTGACCAAGACCTTGCCCAAAGCCGTATCCAGGGTAATATCCTTCCCGGCGGCGACTGTATCGACAACTACCGCATCGGCCACATCCGCACGGCCTTGACCTGTATAGCCGACTTCAATGTTGCCTGCCTTAGCGACGGTTGCCTTGATGTTGCCTTCGGTAGACTCAATCTGCTTGCCGATGGTGATGTTGCCAGTGTCCGTTGCCAGTTCAATATCATCGGAAACGGTCACGGTTGTACCAAACGAAATGTTCCCCTGACCGACCGTCACCGCCTTAAGCCCTGTCACTGCCTTGACCTTGTCCGTCACGACAATGTCACCCTTCGTGGCTTTAAGGGAAACGCCCCCTTGCTCAGCATCCACCTGGCCATTCAGGCCAATGACGATGTTGCTGCCGGTTTCGCCAGCTTGGTAAGTCTCAGAGGCCGCCGCAACATGGATGTCCCCTGCCTTGGATGCCGTACCGCCCTTGACCAAGACCTTACCCAAAGCCGTATCCAGGGTAATATCCTTCCCAGCGGTGACTGTATCGACAACTACCGCGTCGGCCACATCCGCACGGCCTTGACCTGTGTAGCCGACTTCAATGTTGCCTGCCTTGGCGACGGTTGCCTTGATGTTGCCTTCGGTGGACTCAATCCGCTTGCCGATGGTGATGTTGCCTTCATCTGTTGCCAGTTCAATAGCATCGGACACGGTCACGGTCGTACCAAACGAGATGTCGCCTTTTTCGACCGTCACTGCCTTAAGCCCTGTCACGGCCTTGACCTTATCCGTCACGACAATGTCGCCCTTCGTGGCTGCAAGGGAAACGGCACCTTTTTCCGCATCAATCTCACCGTTTACACCGATGACGATACTGCTTTCTCCCGCCTGGTAGTCTGCCGACGCGCCCGCAACATGGATGTCCCCAGCCTTGGAATCCGTACCGCCCTTGACCAGGACCTTGCCCAGCGCCGTTTCAAGGGTGATGTTCTTCTCCGCGGTGACCGTATCGACAACCGCCGCATCGGCAACGTCTGCACGGCCTTGACCCGTGTAGCCAACTTCAATGTTGCCTTTCTTGTTGACACTGGCTGTGATGTTACCTGCCTTGGACTCAATCCGCTTGCCGATGGTGATGTCACCTTCGTCCGTCGCCAGTTCAATATCATCGGATACGCTCACTTCCGTACCAAACGAGATACCACCTTTTTCGACCGTAACCGCCTTAAGCCCAGTGACTGCCTTGACCTTATCCGTCACGACAATGTCGCCATTCTTGGCCTGAAGGGAAACTCCCCCTTGTTCAGCATCAATCTCACCATTGACACCGATGACGATGCTGCTTTCACCCACCTGGTAATTATCTGACGCGGCGGCAACATGGATGTCCCCAGCCTTGGAGTCCGTACCACCCTTGACCAGGATCTTGCCCAGCGCCGTTTCAAGGGTGATGTTCTTCTCTGCGGTGACCGTATCGACAACCGCCGCATCGGCCACATCCGCATTGCCTTTACCTGTGTAACCGACTTCGATGTTGCCTTTCTCATTGACAATGGCCTTGATGCTGCCTTCGGTGGACTGAATCTGATGGCCGACCGTAATACCACCCACATCTGTCATCAGGTTGATGTCGCCATCAACCATCACATCCGTTCCAAGGGAAATCTCACCCCGCCCGATGGTTGTGACATTCAGGCTCTTCTTGGCATGAACCTGATCCGTCACAACAATGTCACCATTTTCTGCTTCAAGGGTCACACTGCCTTCTTTAGCCGCAATGTCACCCGTCACACCAATGATGATGTTGGTGTTCTCACCCCCTTCTGTATAGGTTGCAGATGCCGCAGCGATATGGATATCCCCTGTCTGGGATGCCGTACCCCCATCGATCAAGACCTTGCCCAGGTCGGTATCCAATCTGACATCTTTGGCCGCAGAGACGGTATCAATGATGCCCACCGCATTGGCAGGGCCATTGCCGGTATAACCGATGACGATGTTACCTTCGCCGGTAGCCGCCTTGATGCTGCCTTCGGTCGACACCACCTGATGGCCGACATGGATATCCCCTTTATCGGCCGACAAGTCGATATCATTAACCGCCTCAAGGTCCGTATCGAAGAAGACAGAGCCTTCATCAACCGTTTTGACAATCAAATCATGACCTGCCAAGACCGCATCGGTGACATGGATATCCCCTTTCGTTGCGGTCAGCTTCACATCATTTCCGGATTGGATGCGGCTGTTGGCATCAATGATGATGTTCTGTTGGCCTTTTTCCGCATCGTAATTTTCAGACACGGCTGACATGGCCACATCGGCTGTCTTGGCATGGATGACACCGTATACCGTCACAGAACCGGCTTCTTTCACGGCCAGGTCAATATTGTTTTCAGCGATAACCGCATCGCGCATATCGCCTTGCTGACCTTCCTCACCGATGACAATCTGGCCACGCTTGGCTTGGATGGCAACATTTTGGCCTGCTGTCACATTGTCGCCAACAGTAATGATGCCGTCATCAACCACCATCTGGACATTACCAGCCTCTGAAACGACATCCTCATCAATGGTGATATTGCCCTGCCCATTCTTGACCGACAGTTCAACATCCTGGTTGGCCGTCACATTGCCAGCAAACGTAATATTCCCTTCACCCTCAACGCCTGCATAGACGAAGCCTCGGTGCGCGTGGACATCATGTCCCTCGACACCATCACCAAGGACTTTGATGTTTCCTGCACCAGTGATGCCGGCAAATACGGTCGACCGCGCATCGACATCACCTGCAAACGTGATATCCCCTGTACCCAGGATAAGGGCAACGACATCACCGTATTCATCGCCATCCGACATACCTGCCTGAACCGAACCTGAAACGGTAATATCACCGTGGGCATTCAAATCAGCCTGACCGATCCCAAACTGGATGTCTTCGCCTGCTTCTATCGATCCATCAACGAAGATCTGATGTTTGATATTGGCATCGTTATTGTTAAAGACTGTTGCCGACACAGTCTCGCCAGCATGGATATCACCACTGGTCAGGATAGAGCCATTGATGGTTTTCAATAAGATCGAACCCGCTGTCGATTCCAGTTTACCGTTGATATACAGGCTGCCCGACTGGCTGCTGCCCATGGAGATGTCGTTGTTAGCAATAACCCGCGCATCACCTGAATCACCAGATCCGCCAAGGCGGCCAGCAATCGTGATATCCCCGTTGACCGTCTGCAGGTTGATGCCCGTAGCAGATGAGAGCGTGCTACCGGACCTGAAGGTGATATTCCCTTCATCATCACTTAAGCTATCCTGATCAAACGTCTTAAAGGAGATGTTTCCTTTGGTGGACTCAACCCGGCTGTTAACCCATATATTGCCTTCGACAGCCTCCACACCAATCTGTCCAGCTGCTGTACGTTCCCCTAGGAAAGTGATGTCACCTGATGCGGTTTTCGCCTTGATACTGTTGACCGCTTCGACATCGCCAGTGAAAGCGATGTCCCCATCACCGTCAACCGATGCAAGGACACTACGGCTGGCCCTGACATTACCGCCGATTGTGATGTCCCCATCGTGGACAACCTGCGCATTGAGGTCATCGCGTACGGCGACATCACCATTTAAGGCAATACTTACCGGACCTGCCGACGCATCGGCAATGGCATTGACGGCCAAAGCCTTAAGATCATCATTGACTGCAATATTGCCACTTCCCGTAAAGAGGTTGATTAAACCATTGTTGGATACCGTCTTATGCCCGGCCTCCCGACCCATGGTGATATTGCCATGGACCGACTTGATGGCAATGTCGGACATGACGGTCATGCCACTGGTATCTGTTGTCACGTTTCCATCGGCATTCAGGTAAAGATGGCCTTCCCTGCCACGGCGTTCAGATCCATTGACCGTTAGATCAAATGCCGAAAGCGCATGCGTCAGGGTCAGATTGCCGCCTTCAGCCACATTGGCTAATTCAACGTCACCATTGACTTCCGCTTCAATGGTTGCAGACAGTTCCTTCACATCGGATTTCACCAGGATATCGCCATCTTGGGTTCCAAATGCCCAGAACGTGTTGAACGCATTGTTTTCGTTCTGGAGGTCAACCGTACCGCCACTGAAGGTTCTGACTTCCTCTGCCTTGATGACACCCTCTGGCAATTCAACAATCTGTCCTTTTTCTGCTTCTGCGATGACATTACCATCGACCTGAAGCTGCGTTGCAATACCGACAGACCCGCTCTTTGAAACCAGACGGACTTCGTTTGCGTCCTGATTGCTTTCAGCAATAACAGGATTGGACAATATCAGGTCTGCATCCGTCCGCAGGAAGATATCCCCGCCCGTTGGGCGGCCCTGCCAGTCCGTGTTGACCGTATGAAGCGAAGCCAGGTCAAGGCTTCCCCCTTCAGCCAGGTTGGTAATGGCGACATTACCATGAACCTGGGGTTCAATCCTGACCCTAAGGTCTTTACCATCCTGTAATCCGGATGCCTTAAGCAGGACATCGCCTGTCAATGGATCCAACGCCTGTGTATTGAAGACAGAGAATGTCCCAATTTCGTTACCGACACTCTGCAGGTCAATCCCTTGGGCACTGGTAATGTTCACCGTCTCTGCCCGGATGACCCCATCGTCGCTCGTTTCCCTGATGGCAAACGCCTTGTCTTCGCCTGCCGGCCATACGCTCAGATCAAGTGTATGGCCATCGGCGACCTGGACTGGCGCACCGATATTGACTGCTTCTGCCGCTGAAACAAAAACATCACCCGAACGGGTCTTGACACCCCCTCTGAGGAATGAGACATCGCCATGCGTTGACCACAGGTTCATATCAGATGCCGTCACAAGGGGAGTACTGCCCGCAATGGTCACATCACCATAACCAATCAATGTCACCTTGCCAGCCGCTGAATCCGAACGGTTGACGGTAGCCCCCGAGACCAGCAGCACGCCGCCCTCACCCGCAGGAGCAGGCGCATCTTTCCAATACATATTCTCGATGTCAACATCACCATTGACCGGTGATTCGAAAGCGATGCTTAATTCTGGGCTGTACGCTAAGACAGATACATTACCGTTGATGCTGTTCGGCTCTGAAGCACCTTTCGGGGTGACACCACTTGCCGTATAGCTGACAATGGCTTCATCCCCCTTGCGTCCAGAGAGCGTGTTTTCAGTGTTCTGTAAGTCCACTTCCCCAGCAGAGATGGTCTTTAACGCAGCCGCCGTGATGGCACCGCCTCCTGTCTGGGAAATCCCCCCGTTCGTCGAAATCAACGTCAGGGTACTGCCATCTTGGGCAAAGCCACCGCTTACCTGGCCGGCTGTCACCGCCCCATCCAAGGTCAGGTCACCCAAAGCAGACAGCGTGACATTGGCAATCTCCCCATGACCACCTGCCGTCAAGGTGCCCTCTTGGATCAGTTTGCCTTCGCTGGATGCCGTAAACCCTTCCTGGGTCGTAATGTCACCCAAACGCATCGTATCGGTTGTCGCATCCTCGTTGTAGACCCCATGGATATGGGCCGATTTGGCTTCCAATTCAATGGCGCCATCCCTCATCAGGATGCGTAATGCCTTATCTTCAGAGCCAATGACCCCGGTGACAGGATCAACAGCCAAATCAAGGCCGTTACCCGCATTGATATAGCCCAAGTCGTCATAGGCATCTGCCATCAGGATGCCCGCTTCGGAATACAGAGACACCTGATCCGGGGAGTAAACCGATGCCAGCATAAGTTCAGACTGGGTATCCTGGTTCCTGATGAAGATGCTGTCATTCGCCCGGGCTGTCAGATGACCGCTTAAGAAGACAGCAAAAGGATCCTCCTTAGTCCCAATGGCCCCGTTTCCGCCTTCAACAATCAGGTTGTGTGCCATGATGTTGGCATGCTGATCATCACCAAGCGCATTGTAGACACCGGCCTTACCTAAAATCCTGACATCCCCCCGTGGATTCGATAAATCGACATTATCGATGCTGACCTGGTGGATATTTAAGGCGGAATAGTCATTGACGCCATCCTTCCTTCGGGCAGCCAAATACACATCCCCATCGTGGGTGTCATCCGCCGCAGACCGTACCGTCACCTTACCCGCCGCATAAATGCCGAGCGCTGACTTGCCACCAATGACAAAGCCCTCAATTTCTGGATTGCCATCCCGGTAGAAAGCGATGACCGGATTGCCATCCCCATCACGGACGACCTTGCCATCGGCATCTGTCTGATAGACAGGGACACGGCTCATCCGCCTGTTGCCATCGGCATCTTTTGCATAGATGACATCAACATCAGCCGCATCAGCATTCGCGAGCTGTTTTAAGTAATCAACATACGTCTTGCCGGTCTCCTTATCGGTATATCCCGGCATCAGCTGGTCAACCATAATGGTTTCAGAGACCGACTTATCAATCCCAACGCCCTTACCTTTCAAGATGATGTCCTGACCCGAGACATTGGCATTTTTCTTTTCCTGGTCAGTCGAGCCGGTGGTCTTGTTGATAATGCTGTTGCGTACCGCATAGAGCATCTGCTCCTTCGTCCAGGCATAGGTTGGGTGGTCGCGTTTATCGACCAATGCCAAATAGTCGCTGTCTTGGGCCAGATAATCAGCCAAGGTACTGTAAGCGCCGAACTTCGCATCCAACGTGTCATAGTTGCCCTTATGCTCCAGATAGCCCTTGGCATCTGCGAGATCCGAATATTCATGGAATTTTTCGGCATAGGCTTTGTACGCATCAGAATCCACATCTTCTGGCGCGGTTGGATTGGCTTCGAAATAGGCAGCCAGTTCCGTATACCTGGCTTCAGAATAGTTCTTGACCTTGTCCGATTCGTAGACGGCCTTCTGTTGCTGGTAGCCGTCATACGTCTGCTGCATCGCTTCTTCGTAATCGGTAACCGCTTTGGCCAACTGACGGGTATAGGCGTTTTCCCCTTCCCCTTCAATCAAGCCCAGATCAATCCAACGCTGGATCCTCGCATCAATATCAATGTTATTGTCCGTCCCACTGTAAGGCAGTGCATCAATGAACGTCCCTTCCGTAGCCTCAAGGCTGACATGACCTGCCGTAGTGATTTTGCCGATACGCATGTCACCGGTTCCCTGGACCAGGTTGATGTCATCCTGCGCCTTGATGTTGATGCTGGCCGAAAGCGGATCCTTGCCATTGGCTGTCTGACCGACCTGGATCTTCAGCGGCTCACTATCAACCGCATCAATCGGCCCGCCGACACCACCGCCTGCTTCAAGAGCGATATGCTGTCCCTTGACACCATAAGCATCTGCGCTTGGATCCTGCGTGATGTCACCTGTTGCCGCCAAGACAATATTCTTATCACCATATGTATCGGCCTTTAAGGCATCGCCGACACCCGCTGCGAGGTTCTTGATCTGCACACTACCGTCAACATCTGCCGTCACCGCTCCCTCACGGCTGACGGCAGCGAGTTTCACCGCCTGCTTTTCATCCAACGCGTGGATGGCAATGCCGGTAATGGCGCCTTTTGCCGATAAGTCGGCATGGTTGCCAAAAATGCCGGTTCCCGCCTGCTGGGTAATGGCACCATCCGATACGGTGGTCTTAAACGTTGCGCCAGCAGAATTGTTCCGGACCTGATTGCTGAAGGCGACGTCCTTGATACTGGAGATGGTAATCGAGCCGTCTTTCTTACCCAAAAAGCCGATTTCGATCGGTTTGTCGGCAATCAGGCTGTTCGCATAGATCTGGGCAGTCCCAGTCGTCTTCGTCCAACGGCTGTAGTAATGTTTGTTCAGGAAATGCCATTCCGTCCAGCTCTCGACCTTGGAGCGGGACTGGTCCATGACCAGGTTGTCTGCTGTCAGGATATAGGCGGCATCACCCGACTTGCCCATCGACAGGTACGCCCCTTCAGGCAAAGGCGCACCTTTATACGTCTGGGAATCCTTAATGTTACTGGAATCCTTTTCTTCATTGCTGATGGTCGTCTCATCCGTTGTGATAATCGACAAGAACTTCGTCTTATCCGTCTGATAAGTCGTCTGGGTTGTCGTCTGGGTCCCATCCGTCCAGTTGTAGCGGATATTGGCCTGTGGTTTGTATTCATTGGAAGCCCCACTGACCGAAATATATTTAGCCTTATCCGCGTCACTAGCCGCCATCCAGGCTTCATAATTATCCAAGTTCAGGGACGTGGTCTGGTTGCGCGTATACGTCGTACGGAGATTTTTCTGGGTATCGGTAATCTCAATAACCCCATCAATATTATTGTTCTGGACCTTGCCCATCTGCAATGCGGCTTTGGACTGGTTCTTGATGGTGATATCAGCCCCACCGTCCATCGCATAGATCCTGCCTTTACCGGTAGAGAGGATGCGCCCGGTCAAATAAACCTTACCCCCTGAGGTATCGATGTCTTCAACAACCAGCCCCTTGGTGGACGGATCATAGTAAACCTGGACAACATACCCGTAGATGCCATCGGAGCCCTTCTGAAAGCCGCCTTGGTTGACCTTATACATCTGACGGCCGTTGACAATGGTTCCGCCCGTGCCCATCTTGCTGTTTCTAATTGCCGCAGTAAGCTGGAATTCGTTAATCTCAGCAGAATAGTTGCCAAAACCACTTTGGATCAACCCATTGATGTTGATGGCAGATGCAGCCAGATAAACGCTGCCACCGGCAATACGCCCTCCCGAATTGGCATTGTCAAGGATCGTGTTGACCGATACTGCATTGGCTTTCCTGGTTTCGTGCAGTTTAGACTCTGGCGATAAGTGGGTCAGTGTCTGATTCTTCTTAGACTGTTCAAGGTCAGCCAAAACCGCTTCCGGGGTATAGCCGATATTGACCATTCCGTTGGTAAAGCCCTGGGAAATGTCCTCCTTGGCTTTAAGCACAATCTCTTTGCCATTGATGTTGATCGGATTGTCTGCCGTCCCCGAATCAATGATGATGCTGCCTGAAAGGTTTTCAATTTCGACCTTGCTCTTGGAACCTTGGATCGATCCTGCCACCTCAACCGTTGGTAGCGCCGTATAAGTCCCTTTAAGGGTCTGCCCCTGCTTAGCCGGATCCTGATCAGGCGCTGTCACTGCGGTGGTCGCACCCCGGGTGTTCTCACTGACCACCTTGATGCCCCCATCCCCCTTGTTACCACCGGTTGAAAATGGATTAAATTTCGCTTTGTAGTTACTGTTTTTATTCAGTTTATTGATTTCTGAGATACCTGACGCATCATCTAAGACCGTATCCCGATAGATAATTCCCCCATCATCATTGCCCAATGTCATCTGGTTGAGTTTCAGGTAAGCATTCGACTGGTTATCCACGCCGATGCCTGGCTTGCCGTTGGCTTTAAGCTGGCCTTCACCATAGAAATTGTCTGAATTGACGTTGATGCTGCCACCACTGGCCACGAGTTCATCCGGCATCTCAACATAGACGACCTTGTAACCTGCGAGCACTGGGATTTTCTGCGTCTTCTTGGTCTTTTCGTCTGTCACCTCCTGCATCAGCCCCAGTTTTTCCATCTGGTCTTCCAGGACCTGCTTTTCCTGCAGGTAACCGTAATAAGCGGTCATCTGATCCTGGTCCAACGTCTTCCCATCATAAGCTTCCAGGAGTGTATTGAGCCGTTTCCACTGGGTCGCCAATGTATTGGCATAATCCATCGTCCCAGCCTTGATATGCTCGCCGATGTCTTTCATCGCTTCGTGGCCTTCATCCACAACGACGTCTGTCATCGTGCCATCGGGCTTGACGGTCGCCTTGAACCCTTTGCCCTCGGCATCCAGGACACTCACCTGATAGCTGCCTGCATCATTTTTGCCGTCAATCTTCATCCCATCTGGGACTGCAAGGCCTGCAATAGACACTTGGAAGCGGCTGTTTAAGCCTGCCTGGAGGAGCCCACCCGCATCGACCCGGGCAAAATTGTCGCTGGTGCTGGTATACCTGGAATCCCCTTCGGCCTGGGACAGGATCTTCTTATCGGATTCGGTACTGCTATATAAACAGGCAGAACGCGATTCGATATACCCGTCTTCCGTACCACTGTCTGCAACAATGTTGATGTCCTGGACTGCCTTACCAGCAGCTTTGCCTTCGACAATAACCTGGTTCTTACTCGTAATTACCGCTTGCGGGTTGGTGGACCAACCTATCGGGGCGACAGAATCATTGTAGGTTTCCGATACCGTTTCATGCCTGAGTGAAGACCTTTCTCCATTGATGCCGGCGCCGGCATACAGGTTGATGTCACGTTTACTGTCAATCGTCCCCTTGACCGTAATCCTATCGGTCCGGTTGGTCGTATTGAACGCCCTGGAATTCGGCGCCACACCAATGACACCCGCTGCATGGGCATCGGCATCGACCCGTTCAAACAGGTCTTCATGGGCACTTAGGGTAATACCGCCATCGTTATAGGTACCGGTGTTCTTTAAGAGTGAGCCTTCCTCGACATTGATCAGGTTGTTGTAGGTATGCGTGGTGTAGGCACGTGCCGTCCCGCCTTCGATAAACCCAGCCGTCAACCCCAGGACGGTATTGTTCATGTGCGTGACAGTATCCGCTTCATAGGTCTGCTGGGCACTCGTTAAAATCTGGGCATTCTTACCGATGTTGACCTCGGCAGTCTTCTGCGCCGTATCATCAGCCGTCATCACGCCACCACCGGCAAACGCACCGACCACCCCATGGACACGGTTTGCATATTTGCCGCTCTGGTTGGTGTAGAGCTGGTTGCCGGCATGGATAGCCACCGTACCGGATTCAATCTTCGCCCCTTCAGCCACATCCACCTTGGACTTGCCATTCATCGACGCGTCAGACTGGACCCAGGTGACATCAATGGCACCACCATGGCCGGAAAAAGTTTCCGATTCGAGTTCATCACGCTGCACGGCAGACACTTTGATTTCATTAGCCTTCCACTCGCCACCGATGGTCACCGCCGCATCGTTGTCAAACTTGCTGATGGCCTTGGACGCCACACCTAAGCCAACGGCGACACCCCCATTGCCACTGGCATAATTGTCGGCAAAGTCACTCCCCTGGGCGATGATATCCGCCGTCTTGACGAAGCCACCCCCTGCAGTGGCCTGAACCTTATCCTTGGATACCGCATGGGCTTGGGCCGCCCCGTTCGGGCTGAAATCCAAGACACGCAACGGTGCCAGCAGCCAGGCCTTGTTGGCATGGCTGATATCATTGGTCGCGGCAACCGTCAGTTCTGTCTGTGCATTGCCATCCTTATCCTTCTTATAGGTCTGGCCACCTAACGTAACCTTGGAAGTGGTCTGGGTTTCGGTCAACCCTTTGTCTGGCGCGAAATCAATACCTGAAACACTGACACTGGCAATCTTTCCGGAAACCATCGTCCGGTCTTTTTCACCGATCTGGGACTTGAACGAGAGCCTGTCGACATTGAAGGTATTGCCAGCGGCCACATCCACGACAGCGGAAGACACCGCCTTGGCCGTCCCTCCGGAATAGAACCCGGTGATGATGGAGAACCCGTGGTTGTCGATGTCGTATTCAAGTGATGGTGCGTTCATCGCCGAGAAGTTGGCCTGTGCCGCATCAAGCGTCAGTTTATTGCCCTTAACTGCAACGCCTACCGTACTCTCATCGATGGCTTCTGCCTGGTTTGTCGCAGCACCAACGCCTGAGGCAGCAACGCCAACCGAATAGGCCTTGGCGGTATCCATTTTCTGGGCATCGGCCGTAAAGACTTTGTTGGCCTTGATGGTCTTGGCCTGGTCATATAGCAAGTCGATATTCAACGCACTTTTATCGGAAACATCGGAATCGATGAGATTGGCAGCTGCGGTACCAACCGATACAGAAGTCACATAGGACTGCTTATGGGTAACATCAGCTGCGGAGAGTGTCACCGTATCACCAACAATACCCGTATTCTTTAGGGCAATACCGGATGTCCCGTCCGACTTGACCTCGGCATCAGACGGTGTGACCGCAAGGCCAAGCCCCACATTACCCACACCCGTCAACGCATAAAGACCGGGATTGCTGTCTTTGACCTCTTCCTCAGTCTTACCCGCGTTGATTGCGGCTTCATACCCATCAAGATGCTTTTTGTTGTCGCCCAACAAAGACTGCACCATGACGTCTTTGCCATGGACATCGGTATTGTCCAGTGCCACATCGGTCTTATGGTGTACATCGACACCGGATATGGTCGTCACAACCGATCCGGCACCAACACCCCCGCTACCGGACCTGGAATTGACGCGGTTCCTTTCTACGGATGAAACATTGACCGAGCCTGCTTTTTCATCGGCTTTCAAGGTAGACTTCGTAACAAGGGTATGAACCCCCGTCATATCAGTCGTCTCACCCGTTCCGATCGTGTATTCGGTGTGTTTCCTGAGTTTTGCTTTGCCTTCGCTATCCAGCCCGGCAAAGTAATCGGTCATATCCGTGTTGCTCTTATTGGCCTCGTTGATCTTGCTTAAGACATCTTTATCCGTAATTTCTTTGTTGATATGCGTGTGCTGGATATTGACCCCTATATCAATTGACCCCACAGAAACATTGGCCACCGTCTGGCGCAGATCACGTCTGGCTTCAGCATCGACTGACAGCGACTTACGCCCCTCTAAGGTACTGCCAGTGACTTTTGTGTAGACTTTGTCGTGGACGGTGTCATTGGTACTGTTGATCCCAAGAGCGCCAAAGAGGGCTCCAGAAATATTGGCCCCATAGTTTTCGGCATAGAGGTCTTCTTTGGCAGCAACCGTCACGGTATCTGCCGTCAAGGTAGACTTGTCAACAGACGCCCTGACTTCGGCATCAAAGTCATTGTTGGTGAACGTTCCAGAGCCGGCCGCCCCTTTACCCGCAATAGCCACTGCCGTGAAATAGGTACCGGTATCTACCGTATGGGTTGCACCAACGTCAATGGTCGTTGCCTTACCCACTGATGACGGCTTATGGTCGGATATGACCGTATCGGCGACATCTGCATGCACCTTCGACGTCTGGGAAATAATACCGATACCTGTCCCCAATGCCGCGCCCATCGCGGTAAAAGAAGCATCGTAGGTACCGAGATAAGCACGTGAAAGGTTGTCCGCCTTAACAGTAGCCTTGTCTGTGATACCGATGTCGGCATGCGTAACCAATGCCCGCGTCGTCGTATCAAACGTATCGTTCAGGATATTGGCTGCCGCACTCGCCCCCTTGATGGCCACAGCACCGGCTAAACCCAAGTTGGAGAGCCCTTGTTTGGAAACGGCTAAGACATCCAAGTCATGCGCATTGACTTTGGCTTTATGTGCACTGTCTTTGCCTTCGAGTTTTGCGGTGACAGTACGTTTCGCATTGTTCGTATTCTGCGTCGCACCGACACTGACATTGCTGGAACCGCCAAAACCGACCTCAAATGCCCCGACATTCGTATAGTCAGAAGCGGTTATCGCCACATCCTGCTTATTCCCGACGTCTGGTACAGCCTGGTCGTTGCCCACAGTCTTAACCGCATCCTTATTGATGTCGGTCTGGGTAACTGCCGCTTCTGTCTTGCCGTCGATATAGTTTTCGTTGAACGTCAGCGCAGCAGCCCCGCCATTACTGGATACCGCCACACCAGCCGTCACCAGGTCAGACGCAATCGCATGGGTTGCAGAAGCATCGACCACCAACCCCGTCTTGGTGGTATCCTTGCGTGCTTTCTTAAGGCGGGCTGGGTCAAACGTTTCCAAACTTGCCTGGTGCGCAATGATGGCATCGTCTTCCACCTGGCTCTTTAATGCGACCGTCTTACCCGTATTGCCTTTGGCTGTCAGCGTGCTACCCGACACATTGGCAGCGGTATCCCCATCTATCTCATTGACCGCAACCGATGCCCCAATCGCAGCAGACATATCCCCGCCTGCTGTAAAACTGACAGCCCCAGCATAATTGCCAATCAATTCATCACTCTTGGCAACAACCCCGATGTTACCTTCACTGGTAACCGTTGAATCCTTGAGCTCAGCTGTTGCCGAACTGTTGATGTAGTTGTAACCAAAAGACCCCGCTAATGAAACTTTACCGGCACTCCCCGAAAAACCAACCGCCACACCAACATCTTGAGAAACCGCATCAGAACTGACCAGTAACTCATTGATATTCATCTTAGATCCGGAAACAGAAGCGGTCGTTGCATTACCGATTTTGTTAATCGCCAGACCAATCCCTGCAGATACAATGGTATTTCTGCCCAAAGAGCCAACAGCCGCCACACCACCGGAACCGATATAGTTGTCCGCAACGGACTTGACTGTCACCTCAGCAGCTCCACTGCCCGTTTTCCTGCCGGCGCTGTCGGTATCGACCTTTGTATCCGTAATAGCCGCCGTCGTCTTCTTGGCAATCACACCGGCTGCCGCTGCCCCCTGGCCATTCAACTTGTTGTCATCACCTTGACCAATACCCAGGCCAACCCCCGCTGTGGTCAGTTTGGAGGTATCCGATGCATTCACGGCAATGGTCGGATTGGCGTCGCCTGATTTTTTCGTGGTAATGTCAGCGCCCTTGATTTCCGCACGTAAGATTTCCTTTTCTTTACCGGACTTGGCACTGGTTCCACCGATTTCACTATAGCCGATGGCAACACCGACTGCCGCAACCCCATCTTTCGACCAAGTCAGTTCACCTGCACCAGCCCGGCGCGTTGAACTGTCCGTTGCATTGACCTTGATGGCGCTGACGTCAGCGAGTTGGGTCCCTTTTTCCGTTTCCTCACCGGTTTGGGCATCCTTCGTTTTAGCCGTTTCAATGGCCGCTTCGGTATTGTTATCCCCCGAATTGACGGCAACCGTGCCGTTCCATGCACTGCTTTCCCGTGAAATCTGGGCACCAAAAGAAACTGCCGTGACATCGGATTTGTTCTGCGCATCCACATCAACAGCCAAGGTACTGTTATTGTCCTTTGCCTGATAGGAGCCCCCTTGGATTAAAGCTGCCGTCGCACTGTCAATGGTATTGCCAGACAGTGCCAAGCCGGCTGCGACCCCTTTGCCAAAACCCAACTCACCGGCAATGGCAACCGTATTCGCCTGGTTGTTGGCGATGGCAGAAACCTGGTCAGCCCGAACGGTGCTGTTGACAAAGGCGGCCGTGTTTTCCGTATCGAGGTCATTCCAGGCAAAAGAACCAGCACCATTGAATTTTTCACCGGCAACCGATACACCCGCTGCTACACCGACAATGGTCGTCTTGCTATCGGCCTGCCCCTGCAGCCTGTTGGCATTGATGGTAGAACCGGTCACATCAACCGTCATCTTTTCAGTGAGGTCATTGACCGACCCGGCCACACTGCCGCCGCCTTTACCCGACTTGGTAAAGCCGATGGCAACATTCACGACCTTGCTGCCGCCCTTTATGTCATTGACGACTTCAGTTCCCTTTTCACCCAAGTAACTGGTACCCTCGTAGTCAATACCCCGTTTTTTCAGGTATTCCTGGTAACTGCTTTCATTCGCTGTGTCATTCGCTTCGACACTGACGGTACCGCTACTGGTAATATTAGCATTTCGGATGAATGCGTTTGACTCATTGTCAACGAGGCCGATGGCCAGTGCGATGCTGGCATCCTTGGCTGAATCTTCAGTGCTGACAGCCCCGGCAACCGCCGCATTGACCTGTAGCGAAGACTTGACGGCCTCAACCTTGACATCGTCCATCTTAGTATAGGTGCCACCATAAATACCGCTTTGCAAGCTGTCCCTGATTTTGGCAACGGTTGCCGTCCCGCCAATACCCACACCGTCATCACCACCAGATGTCCAAGCAAAATCCACACCCCCTGCAACCTGGATGTCCTGATTGTATGCGGTGTTTTCCAGTTTGGTATCCTTGCCGGTCACGGTGTCGCTGAACATCAACGCATGGATGTCGGTTGAAGAGCGGTCGTAAGAAACAGATAAGCCAATAGAGCCTTCAGTCCCACCAGCCTGTCCCTTGGAGACGGCCAGTCCAATACCAAGACCGACCTCAGCCCCCTTTTTGGTCGCTTCGTTGGTAATGGTCCCCGCTTCCGTGACAGTCGAATTGCTGATGAGCGATATCACATCCCGGTCAAAGGAGTTGTAACCCAATGACACACCCGCTGAGTACTGGTCAGACCCACCGCCAGCAGCCCCGGTATGCGCATTGATTGCGGCACCGCCTGCCCATGCCCCAGAAAAGAGCGCATCAGTCGCCTTGGCATGAACTGCATCGAGTTTACCGCCCTGTGGTGAGGTGATGGCCGTATTATCCACCATGGCAACCGTCATCCCATCGCCCACATTGATGGCCAAGCTACCTGCACCAGCCATATGCAGATCGACGTTACCAACACCGACTGCGGGTGCTACTGCGGCTGCAGCGCCGGCAGCCGCGGCAGCCCCACCGATTTTGTTCTTGATCTTGCCACCGAGCTTCTTATTCGCATAGTTGATAGGCAACTCAGTGATCTTAGGCAGGAAATCCGACATGAAGGACGATGCCTTGGAACGGTTCATGATATCGTTGTACTTACCATACCATTCATGTTCATCCGCACTGTAAGTCCCTGCAATGCCGATGCTGTTGATCGTGCCATCAGTCTGGGAAGTGATGCCAAAATCTGTCGTCTTGATCGTGCCATGGCTGCCACTGGCTGTCGTGGTTCCCAGTACAGCAGTCATATCAACGGTAGCCGCCTTGGCTTCGGATTCCTTACCATCCTCATAAGTATGGACGGCCACTTCCTTGGCCATGTCTTGGGCCAGTTTCACCGCCTTCGCCCGTTTCACATTGACTTCAAGCGCCTTGTCGGCATCCGTCTTCGTGGCTAAGAGTTCCTTTTCAAGCTCTCCCAGCCTGATATCTTCGATGTTTTTAAGCCGCCGCTCAATTTCATCATCCCGTTCGTCCTGCTTGACGACCTGTTTCTCGATATCCTGATCAACTTCCGCGATGACCTGCTCTTTATTTTCTTCACGGTATTGTGCAGCCTGCGTCTTTACCGTGTTTTTCTCTTCATCAGTCAACCAGTCACTGGTTTCTTTCTTTAGATCAGGATTGTCGGTGGCATTGTCGGCAACCGCAGCCACCGCATTGGCATCGTAATCAATGATGTCAAGGCCAAAACCGACTGACGCATAATTGCCCTTGCCTCCTAATGTTGCGCCACCGGAAATCCCCAAGAGCATCGTATCGTTCACTGCCTTAATGTCGATTTTCCCGGTACCCGTTAATGCCGCCTCATCATCAATGGAAATAACACTGTTGCTGTCCCCGTTCATGACATTGACCATACCGGTAAGCCCAAAGGCTCCGTCAGCAATCCCCGATCCGTAGAGGATGCCATACTGTTTCATATCATTATCGGATTCAACCGTGATGTTCTTGCCTGACACGGAAGCCTTTTTGCCCATTAAGACCAAACCGTCCCCAGAAATGTTCTGGATGGCCAGGGAAATTCCCACACCACTCTTGCCAGACTCATTGGACTGCAGATACTTGCCACCCGAACCCGTAATGGCAACCGTCTGGGTCTCGGTGCCGGCATGGAGCTTGACGTCACCTCCGGCCTCAACCTTGGCATTTTCTGCCATCGAGACAACGGCTTCATTGTGCAGGATGCCAATGTTGATCGCCCCGGCAACATCCAGTTTGCTGCTATCATCACCCTGCTTGGTGTTTGCCACTTCTGCGCGGGCGTAATAGTTCGTGTAAGTCGCTGGATCCAAAAGACCTAACGTCGATTTCCAAGCACTCTTGACTTTGCCATAGGCTTCAGGGAAATCCTTGATGGTCTCTAAGAAAGCATCCATCCGGGAAGACCCCATCTTTTCGATTTCTTCCAACGCGTCTGGCAGCTTCGTTGGGTCTTCAATGTTTTTCAGTGCATCGAGTTTCTCGCCGATTTCCGAAATACTGCTTACATCCTTGTCGATGTCCTTGAGGGCTTCCCAAACTTTTTCCCAAGACTCCCCAACATCACTTGCCGCACTCTTGACTGGGTTGTAAGCCATATTGGCATCAGACTCGATACTGACGTCCTTACCAATCAGCTTGGCATCCTTACCGATCCTCAAGAGCCCCGTGTTCTCAATATTGCTCCCTTGGACACCGACGGCCACCATGACCTTCGTTTCCTGGTCTTCCCCTTGCAGGTTGCCGACACCTTCTGAAACAACATTAAGGCCCGTCATATCCATGTTGACATCAAGCACAATGTTGTTTTTCTTCCCTGCATCAATGGTGACACCATCGCCTACGGCAATCTGGGCCGTATTTTTCTGCGTATCAACGGCAAGGCTCACCCCAGGCTTGAAATATTCCCCCCAACTCTGAAGGAGAGCGGAAACAGGTCCATTCCCAGGGGCCGCAGCACCTGCGCCATAACGCCAATTATGGAGTTTGCCTTGGAGCTTCTTAAGCAAGGGATCCAACCAAGAATCCACGACGCCCGGGCTCTTCATCCATGGAAACTTGACTTCGCTCTCATAATCAATATCCCCCAGGGTATTGGTCACGTTCAGGGAATTGAGGTATCCCCCATCATCAGATGTATTCCCGGCAAAGATATTGACCCATGGCTTTTTCTTATCTTCTTTCTTGCGCTCATCTTCCCCCTTGGCTTCAATGGAGCGGTCAATCGTCACCGACGCATCGGAATCGCTGTCGATAATACCAATGGCCGTAGAAGCAAACGATTTGTCAGGGGCTGAAGATTCGACTTCCATCGATAGGTCATCACCCGCAGTCGCAGAAATATCGACAGGACCCCCTGCAGTGATCTTGTTATCCCCCTTATGGATGTTGACCCCCGCATTGGTATCACTGGCAATAACCCCCAAAGAAAAATAAACCAGATTGGTTTCAGGTGCGCCCGGCTCGTCTTTGACTTCGGTCGCTGATTTGACTTTCAGGGAAGCAGAAGTTTCTGCTGCTGCATTTAAAGAGAGCGCATCCCCTGAATCAATATCCCCATAAATGTCAACCAAGGCATTGTTGGTCTGGTTGATGACACCGACAGAGAGGACCGGCAGGGCATTGGAAATCGCTTCCCCCGTCTTTTTCGCTGGTGTATTGGCAGACAGCTTCAGCTTCGTGGAACTGCTTGCAGAAATGTCCGTATCACCGCCACTGGTAATGGAACCATGCTGGCCAAGGGTGATATGTGATGTATTCGTCTTGTCGGCAATATCGGCCACCATCGTCAAGCCACTGGCACCGAGGATTTTGCCAACAATATCCGTCTGATCCAGGATGTTAAGGATATTGCCTTCTGTATAGGTGGTCTTAGCTACGGCGCCAATCTCAACATCACCATCTGTCTCAATCTCACCATCGACATTGATGATGGCCTTACGGGTCGTTGTCTTGAAGGGGAGCAACCGCTCTGCTGACGGGAAAATGCCATCGGTTGCTTTGCTTTCCACCCCGGCCTTGAGCACAATATCGCCCGTCTTATCATCGGTGGATGCGGTCATCACGACATTTGACAGACCGCCAAAATCCGTGGTGTTAACCAGACTGGAAAAATCAATGGCCTGGTTGCTTAAAAGCTTAGCGCCTTCGGCAATGTCAATCTTGGATGCCCTGAGCTTGATGCCACTACGGGTGTTGATCGTCCCTTCGATATTGATATTCTTGTCATTGTCGTAAGAATACCAGTCACTTAAATCATCAATCTTGCCCTTTTCCATGACATAGTCATAGAAATGCTCATTGAAGGTATTGGCATTGCTGCTTGTCAGCTTATCGAAGAGTTTGGTCGATGGGACAACTGCCGTGAACTGTCCGGCATTGATGACACCGGACTTGCCAACCGCCATACCTTCCGGGCTTAAGAAGTAAAGATGCCCTCCAATCTTATTACCTTTCAACGCATTGACGGTCCCTTCAATGTTGATCCTGTTCTTGACCAGGTTGACCAGGCTGTCTGCATTAAGGGACTCACCCTTCTTATTGAAATGCATGTTGGCGATATCACCTGATGTCAGATTGAATTTGCCGTATTTGCTGACACCAACCGAACCGGTGGCCTTGGAAGAATTGATCTGCTGGGCATAGAGGTTGTGCACCTTATCGCCCGCATTGATCATGGACTTGCCATCAAACCCCGTAATATCAGAAGCAAATGAAACGGCAGGCAACGCCAGCAACCCGGCCGCCGCCATACCAGCAAGCCATGCCTTAAAGGACGGATTCTCCCTTGCCGTGGTACGGACTTCACTACTGCTTTTACCGGTGGTTTTCGTAATTTCCGACACAACCACATCACGGTTGTAGGTCCTGCTACGGATGACTCGGTATATACGGTTCATGATGCACGTTCCTCTTTCTTAGCACCAAACAACTACTGGCTATTGGCAACCGTTCCCTATTGATGAAAGCACACATTCCCATACGTGCCGCTTTCACGGGCTTTGCCTGTACCTATGATGGTGACCCAATCAATCCTGCCATCAAGGTATTAAGCGCAACTTCGCTGTCCAGACTTTCTTCACGCTGGTACAGATCTCAGCACACCCCGTTAACTGCCGCATAACAGACAGAAAAAAAGGCATATTTTCTTTTCCAGGGAGACTTCACCGCTCAGGTAAATACTGAAAATTCTCCCACGACACAATCCGTTACTCTAACTAGATATTTTACCTTACGGAAAAAGCGAAATAGTTACCGTTTGTTTCGTAACAAGAAACATGTCGGAAATAACGTCTTTTAGTCACAAGATAGCAACAATTTAGGCTATTTCCCTAAAAAAAGCCGGAATTGGCAGAAGAGAATTCGCTTAATAAACCACCAGCGAGGGATGTATAAAATTTATGTATAAAGTAACATACCAACAAAACCTGCCAGATGGCCTTGTTCGTTTATACGTATTTAAGCGGGAGATAGGATGCACAGCACCTGATTTGGCCTGCACATCCCTACGGCTATGGTTGCACTGTATTTCTAGCGGTTTTATCCGCCAGCGCTTGGACAGCTTCCAACACCTGTTTGAGTGAAGGCACCTTTTTCAGGAACGCTTTACGCTCTTTCTTTTTCAGTTTCTTTACAATCTGATCACTGTACTTTTTGGCTTCAGGGATAGGGGCATCCCCATTGGCGGCCGCCTGATAGAGCGCATAGGCGAAGGCCTTGTTTTTCGGGACTTCCTTGCCCTTTAAGAGAAGCGCAGCGAGGTTCATGCTCGCGCTCTCATCGCCGCCACGCGCCGCTTCCACGTAAAGGCGCAATGCCTTGGCCATATCCTTACCCACACGGCCCTTGCCACGCCGGTAAAACCCAGCCAACGCATTCTGGGCATTGGCGTCGCCCTTTTGGGCTGCCTGGGCATACCAGTAGGCCGCTTTTTCAAGATCGCGCGCAAAACCCTGGATGCCCATCTCATAAGCGAGCCCCAGGTTATAGGCGCCTTTGACATCCCCCGCATCGGCCTTGGAAATCAACTGTTCCTGCCGTTTTCGGATAAATGTCGCCACATCCGGCAAAAACGGCCATGAAGCCAAATCAGGTGGTACCTGGACCTGTTGCCAGAAGCGGATGGCATCGACTCCTGCATAGCCCGGTGCCTCCCCGTCATAAACCATGAAAGATAGGAATGTCCCGGCAATATAGGCTTCCACTGGATCATCCGTGTCATCTGCCACCTGCTGGAAATACTGGAGGGCCTTTTGCTTATCCTGGCCCACAATCTCACCCCGGTAATAGATTTCCCCCAGGTTCAACTTTGCATCGGGCAATCCCGCTTCAGCCGCCTTTTCAAAATAAGGCAACGCTTCCCGACGCTTGGCATCATCTGAAGACGTCAGGCAGATCCAGCCCCAGGCATTCAAGCCTTCCGGCATGTTCTGCATGGCTGAATCGTAAAAGTAGGCCTTAGCCAGCGGGATGTTTTTCCTGACGCCATTGCCCTTCCAATAGTCGAGACCCACAAAGTATTGGGCAGCTGCATCAAACGCTGCTGCACGCTTTCTCCAGTAAAAAGCCCGCTCGGCATTCGCCCTGACACCTTCGCCAAACTGATAGTTGTAGGCCGTCTCGACAATCGCCTTAGGATATCCCTGATGGGCGGCTTTGCGCTTCCAAAGGGCTGAAAGCGTCTTATTGACAGGAAAATCAAACCAGCCTTCCTGGTAAGACTCTCCCATCACATATTGCGCATAGTAATCCCCTGCTTTCGCAGCACGCTTAAGCCACATGGCAGCCTCAGCATCATCAGCATAAGGGTATTCCTTATTGATATACTGGCAAAAAAGCTGCATATAAGCCGGTGCGTACTCACGGTTGGCAGCCCGTTTGTAATACCCCACCGCTTGGATCAGGTCTTTTTCAACGCCTTTGCCCTCTTGGTAAGCTAAGCCGACTTCAAAGCACGCTGCCGGGTGGAACTGCTTGGCTGCCTGAAACAGGTTGGCAAAACCCAAGGATTCGTCTTGTCCGACCCCGTCACCTGCCATATAGGCACAGCCTAACTCATACTGGGCCTGCGCATGGCCACGCTCTGCTGCCAAGTGCATTCTGGCCAATGCTTTATCTGCACGTGTCGCCATGCCTTACTCCGTTATTTCTTTCTGGATCCACTCGAATTGCTCAACCGGCAAAATCCTAGCGTCACCCTGGTAAAACAAACAGAACGCTTCCATGACCGTATGCAGGTCGAGGATCCGCCCAAGCTTACGACTTACCGGGTTGTTTTTTTCAACTGCATAGTATAAATTGAATTCACCATCGGGTTGAACTGTACGCCATTCCAGGCACCAAGAATTGGCGCCGTCTTCAAAGAAATGTGTCGCACAGACGGCCTCACCATAGTCTGCCTTTTCCAGCTGGCAGTAACGGTTTTTTCCACCAGGGCCTTTACCATAGCAGTCATTCAAGGCTTCCTCGACTTCATCCCATTTGAGTACCATGTCGCCATCGTCAATATCTGTCGCATAGAGGATGTGCCTGCCTCGCGGTGCAACATACCGCCTGCGCAAGGACACCCACTGGCGTGGAACATTACCAGAGTCATTGTCGCTGGTTTCTGCTGTTTTCTCGTTTTCTTCAGACACATGACCAAAGACCCAGACACTACCGGAAACTGCCGTATATTCCGACCATTTCGGCAACGCCCTATCCCGGTAGTAAAGTGGTACCTTCACGGGTCTTGGAATCCAGCTGATGACCGATTCGACAATGGAAAACGGGGTATTCATCCATTTGCACCTCCCAACCAGATTAATCGGGGACTCGAAGCTGGCCCATTCCGGCGACTCAGGCAGCGTTTGCTCAAATTCAATGATTTTCCTGCGATCAAGCTCAATCGGCTGGATATGGCCGCTGGTATCGTACTCAGGTTTCCTGCCCAATTTCTGATACCAGGCAAGCGCCTCACCGTCCCTATAGATAAAGGTGTCATTGGGCGTATCAAAGATTTCATTGGCCAAAAGCGCAATGTCGATGGCCAAGTTTCCACCAGCCTGGTAAAGCGACTTGTTCGCATAATAGTCGGTGGCAAAAAACGTGAACTGAAAATCCCCGATATGGCAGTCAACGACCGCCTCAACCTTGTTGTCCCATTCCCGGACACGGTCAATGGTCACGGTATGCGTCCAACCAGAGAGTTCCGGGTAGATGTTCACCAGCTCATGCTCGCCGCTTTGCTCATTTTTGGCCAGAAGGACGGTGACATTGGCATAGCTGTCCCCAAAACGCGACCCCACAACTTCCGTTTCATCTGACGCAAAATCATCGATTTTCACCGCAGTACGCACCTTCTGGGTAGGGACGGACTGGTTGATGATGTCCCAAGCCAGTTTCTCGGTCATCTTGGTTTTCCCTAAAAGGGACTGCAGGTGGTAATAATTGGTCTGCTCAAGGGCAACGGAAGTTTTTTCCGGCTGGCTTTTTTGGGGTTCAGTGGCAGGCGCAGGCTCTGGAGCGGGAGCAGGTTCTGGCGCCGGTTCCGGTTCTTTCAAGACCTCAGGAACCGGCTCCTTTGGAGCCGCAGTAAACATCGCAACAGCCTCTTCCTGGGACTTGAAGAAAACGGGCGGCGAATCTTTTCCAAGATAGCTCACCGCCTTGCCGCTAAAGAGGATCGACATCATCTGCGGCGTGAAAACATCATGCCAGGAACCGCCCCGAGCCCTTAACACGGGATCGCGGAAAGCCGTCCAGATCCTTACCCAGTCAATCAGCGTCTCAGATATCCCACCAATCTTGGTCCCCTCATAGCGGATGATGGCCTTGTACCATTTCTGACCGAACATCGGTGACTCCTGGCGTCTGCCATAATGCTCAGCGGGCTGCTGGCTGCCACCAAAAAGCTTTACCAACGCCAGATCAAACGCCGCATAGTCCTGGGCGGAAGCCCCTTCTTCGGTCAGCTGCCTTAAAAAGAGCGCTTCCAGTGCCTGGGTCATCCCTTCATTGTTGTGACGATCCAGCTGCTGGTATTCGGCCTGGGTGAGCTCACGCCCGGCAACCAGTGTGACTTTGGGACGGCTCTGCAAGTTGGCCAACCGCTGGAACAGGTAGGGTTCCCCTTCATTGTCCCTAGCCGGATACACTTCAAAGAAATCACAGCAACATTCATAGTAGAGGGTGCCTGAAAGGAGGAAGAGTTCATCAGGCATCTGTTTGACAAACGCTTTTGCAGCATTGAGGTTCATCTTATCTCCTTCATGTGTGGACACTGAGAAGGCCCTAAGCCTTAGGCTGGTATGTGCAATTGACATACTTGTCCAACCAAACGTCATCAGTATAGTCGACAGACCGATCCATGGGGCAACCATCGCACAGGTCATCGGCAACCGTAAGGATCACCTCCTTCATTTCGAGGTTGTCCAGCCACTTCTGCTCAATCGTATCAAACCCCAGCCAGGCGCCTAAGATGTTGCCGGTGATCGATCCTGTCGAATCGCTGTCGCCATCATGGTTGACCGCAGCAATAATCCCGTCAGAAAAATCCTCCGCATGGCGCAACGCACAATAGATGGCGATAGCCAACGTTTCTTCAGCCACCCAGCCTTCACCAAGCGCTTCAATATTTTCTGTGTCCGGTTCTGCGTTCTCCGCGCGTTCAATGGATTGTTCCAACAAGGTTGCCAAGTCATTCCAATAATAGGACTGGCGGTAGATGGCAGCCACGGTCTGGATACTGTGCAACACAGCGTCCTTTAAGGTGGCATTGGGTTTGGGGTCATCATAGACGATATGGCGCACAAGCTCAGCAAGCACACAGGACGGGAGCATCCCCAGCGAATGACCGTGGGTGATAGCCGATGTGCGAAGTGCCGTATCAATCACCTTTTCGGGGCTGTCAGCAAAACCGTTAAAGAGCCCCACAGGTGCAACACGCATGACGCCGCCGCAGCCCTTACTGTTGTTGTCGGTATCTTCGTAGTACGGATCGCCATGGGCTTCGCGCAATGCGCTTATGCAGGTCATGCCAGGGGCGCGCTCATGGTGCAGTTCAGGCACGTTATAAAGCCACGTGTATTGGCGCTCAGCACCCTCCGTATCGTGGGACTTTGGAAGGTCCACCTGTGTCGCATACCAGTCATCATAAGCGCGGATGATAAAAGGCGTGGGAAGCGTCTTTTCGCCGTACAGACAGGCTTGAGTCTGCATATTAAGCAACCCGTTGGCGGTAAAAAGCGTCATCTGCGTATCATCCGAGACGATTGCCTTGCCATGGGCATCCAACGCATAAGCGGTAATCCCCCATTCGCCATACCTTTGGCGGATTTCAGGGAGGCGGTCGAACTCCACGGCATAGCCCAAGGCATCACCCGCAGCACCACCGATTAGGGAGCCTCGGATTTTATTGCGGCGTAACTGTTGCTTTGCAGAGGAGCCATAGGCAATGACTTTGTCAGCCCAGGTTGCACCTGGGCAGGCTTGGATTGCTGGAAATGGTGTGGACATAATTAAGGATAAAACACAATCACACAAGAAAATAAATTTTTAAATGCGAGAATGACGTTATTTACCTCATAGATACTTCAAAAGCTTCAGAAAAAATTTCATCATTCAACTCCCCTCTTCGTTCACGCTTCAACTTAAAGCAAGTTTCCTTATACTTATTAGACCGACGAGCTTTACTCTTAATCTTATTACTCTTTGGGAAGTCATTAGAAAACTGCTTAAAAGATATACGCCAAAATTTGCACATTTCCATAATAGAATCGTATATCTTAAACAGGTCTATATCAGAAAAAACAGATGTATCTTTATTCTTTAAAAACAAATGAAGACCTTTTTCAAATTCTCTCCAATCATCTTCACGAATTCTTGAAAATCCCCTTGGGTAGAGAAAACTTGTTGTGGTTCATGGTATCTGTCTGCCCCATTTCAGCCGCCTTCAGATAACACGCTTCGGCAAGCTTCACATCCTGTGGAATACCAAGCCCCTCCATGTAGCGGACACCAAGATCATAGAGCGCGTTGGCATCCCCTTGTCAGCCAGTTTCTGCAGTTCTTCTGCATTCTTGAGGTAAAACAGCCCCCTCATAGCATCTCCAACCCGATACTCCGTCAGTCATCCATAAACAGTGCCCAAACATCATTTGGCCCCACAGATACATAGGTACAGTGGAATAAGCAGTACAGCAATCACGATGATGGCTATTATCTTGGCTATTATCCCGAATAATAATACCACTGCACCGATGGTCAAAATGACTGGCAGCTTGAGAAAGGAGAACCGGCCGCTTTTCAGAACACCGGTCGCGGCAAGCAGGCAGTACCCTACCACAAATATCAGCGCAAATTGAAAAAACGTCATCTTCCTAACCTCATTCAAATCAGGATTCCATATACCTTTCGATGCACCAGTGAGCACATCGACGTGGCAATCATAGGGATGGGAGCGTCGTTCTGAGCGTTTGACAATATTGTGAAGTGGCAGGGATAAGCTGAGCGATTTCTTGCACCATGTAGAGACCCTCTATTTCATAAAAATGCGGAAATACGCATTTTTATGAAATAGATTCTGGCAGACAACCTGGTATGGATGCACTTTTCAACACCAGTCCTTCCAGTTTTTCTTAAAGACACCCCTGTGAATCAGTAAAATCGTACAGTCCGTTTTAGTAAAATCGTATAGTAGCTGTAAGTAAAATCCTATAGTACGAAGCTTCTGTCTGTCCTCATAGCTGACATATCCAGCCCGATATCTTGCTTTGATTTTGGTTCAAAAGTACGAAACTTTTGCGAAATAATCCAAATTCTTGAACCAAATTAGCTGTAATTCATTGAAATATAATGAATTCCAAAATGCAGATTGAACCAAAAGTGAACCAAAAATAAGCCAAAACAGTTGAGCTATTCTATGGAATCTGCTTCCCGTACACACCCAAGCCTAGAATCCATCCCCCCACACCCAAAACCCAGAGTCCTCGGTTCTGGCTAATAGTAACAATAAATAAGTACAATAATATTTTATATGTTACAATGCATGCAAGTTGTTACTATCAAATATCATGCAATTTCTTAAAGACACACTCGACATTGATGTCCGCATTTCAGGTAACGCAGACACATCGAAATTGCCTTATCTCATTACAGACCGTTATCGGATAAGGGAGTGTCAGCTTGAGTCCTTTGATGTGCTGATTGTTTCTCCAAAGGATGATGTGCTGGAGAGTATGCCGACCCTGAAGGTACAGCTTGGGCTTATTGCATTAGTTCTCCAAAAGCCAACTGTCCTTTTGGCAAGGGGATTAACTTCTAGACAACGAAAAAAACTGATTGAGAACCGTCAAGCCTTCATTGTTCCCAACACACAAATCTACCTCCCCTTCTTGGGAGTACTGCTCCAGGAGCGCTTTGCCAGGCCTCAGCAGAAAATCGAGAAACTCAGTGGTCTGGGACAAATGGTTCTTCTCTACTGCATCGAAAACCACCTCTCTGGCTTTTCAATCTCTGATATCGCAAACCGGCTGGGGTATACAAAAATGTCCATATCGCGGGTCGCCAGGGAATTGGAACAACTGGAACTTGTCACCACTGAAAAGGCAGGAAGGAATAAACGCATCACGTTCACCGCTCAAGGAAAAGAACTTTTTCAAAAGGCTGAACCGTTTCTGATTAACCCGGTCAGGAAGAAAGTTTATATTCCTGAGGAAAAAGCCATAGGACTACCGATGGCAGGGCTTACCGCCCTATCGGAGATGACCTTGATTAATGACATCGGGCTCATAACGGTAGCAAGTAATAGCCTGAAAGATTTTGATGGCATTTACACAGAGGACAATACTGATGAAACCGGCATGGTCTCTCTGGAAATATGGAAATACAACCCTTCAGTTCTAGCACAAGGCGGGTACGTGGATACACTTTCCCTCCTGCTTTCATTCAAAAACGATGCAGATGCAAGGACTCAAGGGCAAGTCGGGGTATTGATGGAGAGGTTCTGGGAAAAGTATGACGATTAGGAAACTTAAAAATTCCACGAAAGTTTAGAATGCCCCCGACCGTATCAGAATGGCGTCCCCATCAAGACCATCGATTTCCCTTTTCCCTAAGCCGCCCTGAAAGCCACATTGCACAACACTAAACCCGCCTCCTACAACGGTACGTGATAGCGCTTCCATGAACCAACCTCTGCCAGACCAGCTACAATGCACGGTAGTGGGCTACCTTCAAATAGAAAAAAGCCCACCAAATGGAAACCTTCCCGGACAGAGACGATGCTTCACCCAGAACTGACACTACGCAAACTGGAAATCCTGCTGGCTTTCATGGAAACACAGCATATCGGGCGTGCCGCAGAAAAACTCAACATGTCGAGTGTCAGCGTCCACCGAGCCCTGCATTCGTTGGAAGAACTGCTGCGTTGCCCGCTCTTTGCCCACCATGGTCGCAACTTGGAGCCATTGCCTGCCGCAAAAACCTTGGCTAGGTACGCTGAAGACCTCGTTACCATCATGAACCGGGCTGTTGAAGCCACTCGCGAAACTGCTGGCTTCAGCAATGGCCGCATTAGGTTGGGCAGTCTCTATTCGCTGACCACCCAGTTTGTCCCCCAGTTGATCCTGGGTCTCAAACAACGCCGTCCTAAACTGCAGCTCGACCTGTCGATGGACTCCAACCAGCGTATGATGGCCAAACTCCAAGACCGTCAGCTCGATGCAGTCTTACTGTCGCTGAACGGACAGCAAGCAATTTCCGGCATGGAGACACTGCCCCTATTTGAAGATCCCCTGTACCTGGCAGCCCCTGCGGCATCGCAAGCAGCTAAGCGCATCCCTCCAGCAAGCGCCATTGACCTCAAAGCATTTCACAAGGAGCGCTTCGTCTTATTGAATGAGGGGTTTGCCACGACTGAAGGGGCAATGGCCGCCTTTACTGTTGCCGGTTTCAAACCAGATGTCGTCACCCGGGTCGATGACATCTTTTCCTTGATGAACCTGGTACAGGCGGGTGTGGGCTGCTCGATTGTGCCGAAACGCATCTGCCAAGCCTACAGCCAAGATGTCACCTTCGGCGAATTAGATGCGCCCTACCAGAACCACCAACAGATTGCGCTGGTATTCCCGCACAACCGGGAACGCGACCCTGACATCCTATCTTTGATTGCCGAAGCGCGGATGGTCGCCAAAGCCTACAACGCCTAACATTGATTAGTGGCAAATGAAGAAACTTGCACTTTGGTGTAATTTAGGAAAGTCCTTCACCAAACGCTGGGACCCCTTGCCTAACCCCGCGCTTTCAGCCGCAAAGCCCGTTCAAGGACTCTGGGGAGTCCCTGCTGTTGGACTGAAACTGCTTCGCCGTGCTCCATCACCCGGGAAAAGAGCCCAGTCAGGACAGAACCTGGCGGCATTTCCACCGCCAGCCTTGCCCCCCTTTCATACGCTGCCGTCATCGCATTGAACCAGAGAACCGGCCTTGCCATGTTGTTGGCGATATCGTCAGCAATGCGCTCGCCCTGCCAGATGACGCGCCCCGTACTGCCACTTAAGTAGGCAATCTCAGGCCTTTTCATCGGCACGGCTTTGACTGCTTCGTAAAAGACGGCAGCCGGTTCATCCAACAAAGGACAATGTGACGGGACGGAGACCTGCAGCCGCTCTGCCTTAGCACCATACTGGTTCCTGGCAAGAGCAATTGCCTGATCCATCGCCGCAACGGATCCCGCGATGACAAACTGGTCTGCCGCATTGAAGTTCGCCATATAAACGGGCATTTCTGGCGTATTGACGGCTCCAACGACTTTCACGAGCGATGCTTCGGTAATCCCACTGATGGCAGAGAGCCCATAACCGTTTGGCCAGGCCGACTGCATCAGCTCCCCGCGCAAGGAAACGAGTCTTACCGCATCTTCAAAGCCCAAAGCACCAGAGACAACAGCAGCCGGAAAGGCACCGATTGAAAGGCCGGAGACAAAGTCCGGCTTGGCACCTTGGGCAACCAGCCAATCGGCACAGGCAACACCGGCAACCAGAATGCACAGCTGCACTGCACGGGTTGTCTTTAACGCTTCAGATGTATCCAATGCCAGGACATCCTCACCCAAGGCGTTGGCGGCTTTGGCATACCAACCTTCACACGGTATCTGACCAGCCAACGTATGGAGCATGCCGGGGATCTGGGCTCCCTGCCCTGGGAACGTAAAAATCATCCTATCCATCACTTATCCCTATCACCCCATGGGGCTGCCGTCAAAACCGGCCCCGTATTGGTCTTAAGCAAAACCCTGCCCGTTTCCTCGCGAAGCCACTCTTTCAAAGAAAACGCCCCCAAGGGTGTCTCAACCTGGATGTCTGCCCGGCAGGGAAGCTTCGTAATGCTTTCTGCAATTGGAAGGAACGCTGCCTTTGGCAAAGGTTCTGGGCAACGGACCAACAGGTCTAAGTCACTGTCATCATGCATCACGGGAATACCGGTTGCCAGCGCAAACGCACAGCTGCCGGTGACTCCCCAATCAAACGCCTTCGCCCATGGCGCTTCCAACAACCGCCTTAATGCCTGGACAGGCTTCATCCCATCAAACGGCAGATGAACCATCTGCCGGACACCCGTGACAATGTCCTCAGGGGACAGGCGTCTTGCCACATCCTGGGGATCAATCCACGTGGCAAAGCGCTCCGCGCGCGTTGTCCCTCGGATACCCACAGGAATCAGCCCAGCTTCAGAAAAATCCCGCCTGACGACAACCGGGACTTCAACTGTCCAAGACGCCCCAACCCACGTGGGGAGATCCTGGGTTTTAAAAGAAGCCCCGGGCTTCACCCACAGCAGGTCATGGGCATGATAACCGTCAGGCAGTAACCGGAGAGCCGTTTCCTTATCTTGGGACATTACGCCGCTCCCTTTTAGCACCACTTATGCAGCCCACTGTTCCCGCATCTTGGCACGGACTGAGACCGTACCGGCGCGGTTGGGCGAACCCAGACGGTTCTCCAGCGTGACACCCCCTGCCCTAGCCGTCTGAACCGCTTTGGTGACCGTTTCTTTCACCAAATCGACTTCTGCTATTGTCGGTGCATCAGGGTTGGCAATATCAAGGAGGTTTTCCAGCAATCCTAGGGTTGCAAAGTTGGCAATGTCGTAAGCCATCGGCGGGATGGTTGAAGCCAGCTCTTCGAGCGAATCGACGGTGCGTTTGGTAATCCTAGCAGCCGAGGCTTTGCCCATCGCATGGATCAAGACTTCCTTATCATTGAATGCGATCAAGCGGTTGGCCTGATAACCATGCGCCAAAAACGCCCCGGACATCGCCTTGCCGACAATGAGCCCGATGACAGGATGGCCGGCTAAGCGTGCCGTCGCATAAGCACCTGCCGAAGCAGCCAAGGCCAAATGGATGCCGAACGCTTCTTCCCGGCGGCCATAGGCTTGGGATGGCACGTCAATCACCGCAATGATTGCCCGTTTGTCTTCAGGCGCCTTATCTTCGTCCGCTTTGACGGCTTCCGCAACCACCTTACCCAATGTCCAGCCTTCCAAGAGACCCACTTCCCCTTTGGCAGCGCGCGGATACCGGTTGTCGGCATCGGGGACGACCGCAATAATACGGGCTTCTTTCCCATCCAGCTTGCCATCGGCAACCCTGACCGATGCACATTGGCCATGACGGACGGTATACCCTTTTGTCATGATATCGAACCAGATATCACCACGGGATAAGTTTTTTTCAGCCATTTTCATGCTCCCTTCGCAAAGAGTTCGGTCACCATAGAGGCATCAACCTGTTTGGACGTATCAAAAGCCATCAATCGGTTCAGGTATTCGTCATAACGCTCACACCGCAAGGACTCAGGCCGTCCCTTGGCGATGAAATCCACAACAGCACTACGGATGTCTGCGAGTGAGTCTTTTGCCAGGTAATCCACAAAACCATTACGGGCACGGGCTTCACCACCTGTCATACTCCAGATGAACGGCCTGTCGCGGGAATCGTATTCAGCAATACCGGCTTCCTGCTCAATCACTTGGGGACCGTTCAAGCCCAACCGCGCTTCACGGGTAACAATCAACCGGCTGCACAAGGCCGCAGCAATCGACATACCCCCAAAGCAGCCGACAGTCCCCGCCACAATCCCGATGACCGGGACATAACGCCTGAGGTTGACAATCGCCGCATGGATGTCTGCAATCGCAGCCAGCCCCAGGTTGGCTTCCTGGAGGCGCACACCACCCGTTTCCAGGCACAGAACAGCCTGGGTTATCTTCCCGTTGGCACAGTCTTCTGCGGCCAATTCCAACGCCGTTGCCATCTTGGCGCCAGAGATTTCCCCCATACTGCCACCCTGGAAGACTCCTTCGATCGCCACAACGACTGCGCGTTTGCCATCAATCGTCCCTTGGGCAACGACCATGCCATCGTCTGCCTGCGGCACAATACCTTGGGGTTCGAGCCAAGGCGACATCACAAAATCAAAGGGTCCCAAAAGTTCCCGGTAACTGCCTGCATCCAACAGACCCTTGGCACGGTCGCGTGCCGAGAGTTCAATAAAACGGACATCGTGCTTATCCATGGCAAGACTCCTCAAAAACCTGTTCAATCCTAAGACGTACAACCCCGGGGGTTGCCCCAAAATCATGGACAACCAACTGGCCGGCCGGCAAATTGCGTGATGCGGCAATACGGTCAAAAAGACACTGCCAACGTGCTGTACTGCCATCCACCGAGGTCCTGACCGTCACCGACAGTCTTGCTGACGCTGCCGGTTTAAAGAGCACTTCCAGGTCGCCTGAACCGACCACCCCAGCCAAGGCATCCTTGCCTACGCCTGCCGTGCCTGGATATTCCAATTCAATTTTTTCCATCACATTACCCCTTATTCTTCTGTCATACTGTCTAGGAAAATAGCCGCTGCCAGTAAATCCGCAGCCCCGCCTGGCGAGACATTCGCTGCCATCATGTTTGTCTCCAACCGGTCATACGCCTGATGGCCAGCCTCGGTACCAAAACCACCGCCAGCTAGGACTTCCTTAGCCCCCGCATGCATCATGGTCAACGCATCCATCCCACCGCGGGAAAGGACACAGGTGTCCGGCAGTTCTGCCATCACCGCCATCAAGGCATTGATCTGGGCTGTCTGCCTGGCATCGATTGAAAGAGACTGTCTTTTCAAGCGCCTCAGGTAAGGCAGTGCTTTCATCACATGGGGGAAGCCCTTTTGCGCTTCCTCACGTGCCCCTGGGACGTGGTAGCGGTTACAGACATAGCGCCCTTTGGAAAACACTGGCGGGCACGCCGTATCGTCAATGCGGGCCAATGCGGCAGCGGATGAAACCAATGCAGTTGCCGAGGCTTGCCCTTGGTGCATTGCAGCTGCCGTTGCCATCAACCCCAAGCTCCAGATTGCCCCACGATGGGTATTGATGCCCCCGGTTGCCTGCATCATCTCTTTTTCACCCTGGCGGCCGATTGCACCGATCTGGCGACGCAACGCCACATTGGGCCTGCCCATCCAACCGGCCAATGCCATCCGGTAAAACGTCACTTCCAGCGCATGGGCTGACTTTTCCATCAAGGCCAGGTCCATATCGTGGTGCGCACCACTGCCACGGCGGTCAATGAGACCGGGCTTGGGCGTCAAGCGGGCTTCTTCCAAGAGTGAGCCCACTGCCAGCTGTGCCAGTGAGACAGCAAGTGCTTCAGCACGTTCAACCTCGAATTTGCGTTGTGCAAGCATCACCAGCTCCTAAAGCGTGAAGGTGGGTTGTAAAGGCCGCCAGACCATTCCACCAGTTCGGCAATACTGCCTGCCGCCAGCAACGTCCGCTTTGCATCGGTCCTCGCAATCCCCAAATCTTCCGGCAAGGCAACCTTGTTCTGTTCGCGCAGCCTTTGGATGGTCTTGGCATCACTTTGCATACCGATTTCGGTCACACCGGCAACAGCTGCAACCATCTGACGCCGCTCTTCCAGGGACTCTGCCCGGTAGAGGTAGGCAATGCCCTCTTCGGTCAGCACGTGGGTCACGTCATCGCCATAAATCATCACTGGGGCAATCGGCATACCGGATTCCTTGGACACGTCGACGGCATCAAGTTTTTCCACAAAGGTGGGCTGCGCACCGGACTGCCAAGTTTCGACCATCTGAACAACGAGTTTGCGTCCGCGCGCCATCGGGTCATCGCCTTCAATCATATCGAGCCAAGCGGGGGTCGCATGACGCCGCCCATGTGGGTCATGTCCCATATTGGGTGCCCCACCAAACCCCGAGACACGTCCTTTGGTCACCGTCGACGAATTGGCATTGCCATCGAGCTGCAACGTCGCGCCGATGAACATATCCACCGCATACTGGCCTGCCATCTGGCAGAAAGCACGGTTGGAGCGCATCGAGCCGTCAGCACCGGTAAAGAACACATCAGGACGCGCAGCAATATAGTCTTCCATCCCTAGTTCACCGCCAAAGCAATGCACCGTCTCTACCCAACCCGTTTCAATTGCCGGAATCAATGTCGGATGCGGGTTCAATGCCCAGTTCTTACAGATCTTGCCTTTCAAGCCCAGCTTTTCCCCATAGGTTGGCAAAAGCAGTTCAATCGCCGCCGTATTAAATCCAATGCCATGATTTAAGGACTGCACCTGATGCTTGGCATAGATGCCTTTGATTGCCATCATCGCCATCAGGATATGGACCGGCTTGATCAGGCGGGGATCACGCGTAAAGAGTGGTTCGATAAAGAAAGGCTTGTCCGCCACCACCACAAAATCAACCCACGAGCCGGGGATGTCGACACGGGGCAGGTCTTTTGCATCATCGACCAGTTCATTCACCTGGGCGATGACAATACCGTTCTTGAAAGCCGTCGGCTCGACAATCGCTGGGGTATCTTCCGTACTGGGGCCTGTGTAGAGGTTGCCGTTTTTGTCTGCCTTATAAGCGGCAACCAAGGCGACATCCGGGATCAGGTCAACGAAAAGCCGGGCATACAGTTCGATATAGGTGTGGATGGCACCGACCTCAACCAAGCCATCTTCCATCAACTGGGACATCCTAAGGCTCTGCGCCCCGGCATAGGAAAAATCAATCTTTTTTGCAATGCCCTTTTCAAACAGATCCAGATGCTCCGGTAGGCTGACTGTCGGCATGATCATGTGCAGGCTATTGACCTTATCTGGATTAACCTCGGCTAACATCCGTGCCAGGAAATCAGCCTGTTTCTGGTTGTTCCCTTCCAGGGCAACCTTGTCTCCCGGGGAGATTAACTTTTCCAGCATGGGTATCAGGTCATCAGTCGGCAGGACTTTCCCCTGAATGCCCAGCTGGGCAATACACTGCTGTTTCTTCTGGCGGCGGGTATCCCACTGCCTCGAAACGGTTTTTTGCTGTGTCATGGAATTACTCCTTTTGTTGACGGAATTCATTAGGCTCAGAATAAGCCAGAGCAGTCATTATATCAATTAAGGCAGACGATAGATTATTAGCACGAAGTTAACAATCATCATTAAGGGAACAGATAGGAAACGCAGGTCTACCAAAACACTGAAAAAGTGGGAACCCATCGTTTTTTGAACGTGTTGACAGACAGGAACTTAGCTAAGCCAAAACGGCTGGCTGAAACCTCAAAATCCAGGTTGACATCCGTGTAGGGGCTGGTATCATCCTGCCAACTAAAGTTGGAAGAGAACCCTCGGTACAGAGGGACTGGAAGGCGGCCTTCGGGCTGCCTTTCTTTTTCGGTAGGACGGGCAATTGCGCCCTTTTCTGCTCCGTCTCTGGCACGCGTCTTACCAGCATAAGACATCTTGGCTAAGCCGAAGAAACGATGGAGAGCAAATATGACACGTCCAAGAATAGGAAAAGCCCAGGGAAAGTGTCGTGTTGTGGGAATCCCTGGGCTTAGGTGCCAGCTACCTATCGGACCTGAGAGGTAGCAGCGAAGAAACAAATACCGAGCCAAACGGCTTTGTTATTGAATTTTGCCTGCGCAAGCAGCTTCGGTAAAATATTTGCGTTCTTTGGCTTCGCTCTGCTTACCGTCGTTCCACTGAGAAATAGGACGGTGATAACCCATCACACGGGTCCATACTTCACATTTGGTGCGCTTATCCTGCGGCAGATCTTTAACGTCCATTAAAAGCTCCTTTCAAAAACCAAACAAATTCGTCAAACCGTTAGACACTATTGTAAGGCATAACTAAAAATCTTGCAGAGTCCGTGTTAGTTTTACCTATTTTTCTTTTGAAATCAACGATAAAGCGCACAAATTCTTGAGATGCAAAGATATTGCTTGGTCAAGCATGAGTCGCACTCAGGCAAGAAATATTGGCGCCACGGACTGGCTGATAAAACTCTCTGACATCCTGAAAGAGCCTGATGCATCGGACGCAAGTCACGCCTGCCCCCCAACACGGCATAAGTGCAACAGGCATTAAGTCCCAATAGCCGCGTGCCAAATCCGATTAGTGCTATCATGGAATATTCAGAGACGATGTAACGGATATTCGACATGCACGCTACCACTCCGCCTGAAAACACCCCCCCTCAACCTGAGTCTGTAACGGACAGCCACGCACAAGGTAAAGCCCCTTATCAGGCTTTTGCAGACAATCCGCAACGTCGCCCCACAAAAACCAAGCAGTCGCCCGACAACAAAAAAGGCTCTCGCAGACTCCATCCGAGAAAACGCCACACTTTACCGGCTGCTGGCGCAATAACCATAATACCTAGCCGCTGCCCATTGAACGTAAGCGCATGAGCCCCTTCAAAGATTACCTCAGCTATTACCGACAACTGCTGATGCTGGGTATCCCCATCATGATTGGCCAAATCGGGATTATTGTGGTGGGCTTCGCCGACACAATCATGATCGGCCAATACAGCACCGAAGCACTGGGCGCGGCAGGCTTTGTGAACAATCTCTTTAACCTTGTCATCGTCGGCAGCATTGGTTTTGCTTATGGTTTGACGCCTTTAGTCAGCTCCTTTTATGCCCAAGGGAAACACCGTAGCATTGGCAGGCTGCTTAAGAATGCCCTAGCCGTCAACACCACGGTAGGCATTTTCTTCACCGTCATCATGGGCGTCCTCTATTGGAAGATCGAATGGTTCGACCAGCCTGACGAACTGATGCCACTGATCAAGCCGTATTATCTGATCCTGTTGACAACACTCATACCGATCTTGCTTTTCAATGCTTTGCGCCAGTTTGCAGAAGGCATCACCGACTCCAAGACCGCGATGTGGATCCTGTGTTTTGGCAATGCCTTGAATATCTTAGGCAACTGGCTGCTGATTTATGGGCACTGGGGGCTGCCTGAAATGGGGCTTTCAGGTGCTGGGCTTGCGACACTCATCTCACGGATGGTGATGGTTGTCCTCTTTATCATCGTCCTCATTGCGCGTCCTCGCTACTGGGTCTATTTAAGGAGCTGTCTGCGCGCACGGGTCAACCGGCGTGACTTCTTAACGTTAAACCGCATGGGGTGGCCCTTAGCATTGCAGCTTGGTATGGAAACATCTGCCTTTTGCCTGTCTGCCGTGATGGTCGGCTGGCTAGGGACCCAGGCCTTAGCAGCGCACCAAGTAATGCTCACCATCAGTACGATCTTTTTTATGATTTATTATGGGATGGGTTCTGCCACATCGATCCGTGTCAGTTATTTTGTAGGTAAAGCTGCGATGGATGAAGTCAGGCGCACAGCCTTCTGCGGATTCCACATAATCCTTGCCATGGCACTCGTCCTGAATGTGGGCTTCTGGCAGATCCGGTTTATGCTGGGTGGTCTCTTTACTGACAACACGGCAGTGCTCCAGATGGTCGCCGGCCTTTTCCTGCCAATGGTCATCTACCAGTTCGGAGACTGCCTGCAGATTACCTTTGCCAATACCTTACGCGGCATCATGGATGTGAAATTCTTAATGCAGGCATCGTTTATCGCCTACTTCATCATTTCCCTGCCATTGACTTACCTGTTGGGCATCACATTGGGTTTTGGCTTGGTCGGCGTCTGGATGTCTTTCCCGTTTGGGTTAACGAGCGCAGGCCTGATGTTTTTGGTTCGGTTCTTAAAGCGCACAAAAGCCGCCAACACATAACAAGGACACGAACCTCCCACCTGCCCTGCCGCAGATGGGAGAATCCATTAACCCTCTATTCAGCGCACTGACGGACTATTCCACGCTTAATTCTTCAAACGTGGCATTCTTTTCAAAACCATCAGCTGACTGAAGCATGCCATACCGATCGAAATAAGCAATGTCAAACCAACCAGTGAACATCGATGCCGTTAAGTAGCGTCCCATGACGTTGACGACACTGTTATGGTCGCCATTAAAGTGCCTATAGTCATGGTAATCCACGACGTCAGCATTCCTTGCCCTCACGTGGCCATTTTGTGCCAGGTCGATATTGGTCCAGTGTCTAGCCGTGTAGGCTCCGTCATACCAAGCGTCCAAATTGTCATTTGGCTGGTTCTTACGCCGGTCATTCCACAGGACAATGTTTTCCCCTTCACGGCGTGGGGTAGCCCCAAAGAGTGCAACGGATACCTTGTCATTGTCGACATGCAGTTTGTCCACCGCATAGGCTTTGCTGATATGCAGGTCACCTTCACTGACATGGATATTGCCGTCTTCAACCCAGATGGCCTGTATGACCGAACCGGTTGGCGAATTCAGGTTCCTGATATTGAAGTCTTTCACAGGCTGGTCATCGGACGCCCCTTCAGATGTCAGGGTCAATGGAGCCGAACCGGTATCTGCCTGGACGGTATCCACATTGACATAGTTGCCGCCCAGTACCACATCGGCCTCACCAGTTCCATTGGCATTGCCATTGGTATTGGCAGTAACGGTTCCGATATGGGTAGCCTGCGTGTTGTTGCCACCTAAAGCTATCACCCGGTTGCCCGTCAGGGTGTCAACAGTCATGTCACCGTTAGTGGTCTGGACAGTTGCGGTTTCCCCAGCAAAGATATCCGTAACGGCAATATCGCCTTCACCCTGCTGGGTCAATGTCGCATTACCAAACGCTGCGACAGAACCGGCCTTAATACCGCCTTCACCCGTACTGGTGATGACCGTGTCTTTACCAGAGAGGGTATCTTTCAGGCTGATATTGCCATTTGCAGCCGTCAAAGAAATGTCATTCTCTGCCATGATGTCACCTTCAGCAACGATAGAACCGGCTTCCTGAATCCCGACAGTCACGTCGTTACCAGCGAAAACACTGTCCTTAAAGGTGATATCGCCATCTTCAGCCGTTGCCGACACATCACCACCAGCAGTGACCTGCCCCTGAGCCAGGATATTGCCCTTGTCGGTGCCTGCTGTAATGTCACCTCCAACAACAGTGTCTGCATCGAAGGTAATCGAACCGTTTTCATGGGTGACGGCAGCCAGGTTCCTGCCAGCTTTGCTGTTTTTCGCCAGACGGATGTCACCGTTAGTCGAATCAAGCGTGATATCCCGGCCGGCATCCAACGCGCCTGCCAGTTGGATGTTCTGCTGCCCCTCGGTATAGCTTACCGACTTAGCTGTGACAGTAATATCACCTGCCTTAGCCGTGATGCCACCATCAGCCTGGACAATACCCTCCTGCGTCGAAAGCGTCACATTGTCCCCTGCCGTGATGGTATCGCCAACCGTAATGTTGCCTGATTCCACCGCCATATCAACAGACCCACCGGCATCGATGGTCTTACCAACCTTGATATTGCCCGTATCAGCCTTGGCAACAACATCTCCAGCCACTGCAATTTCCCGGTCAATCAGTACACTGCCTTTCGTATGGGTGGCCGCCTTCAAATCCTGCTTGGCCGTGATGTCATACGTAACTTCGATGTCACCGTTGGTAGCATCCAGCATCACGCTGCGGCCAGAAGCAATCTCCCCTTCTTCATCGATGATGATGTTCATGCCATCACGGCCCGCTTTGTACTCTGCGGATTTTGCCGAAACCGCAATATCTCCCTTGGCGGTCGACGTCTTACCAAAGATTTCCACACGGCCAAGGCCAGAGGCCAGGTTGATGCTGCCATCTCCCAAGGATGTGACCGTCTGGACCGTTGGCCCATTGTTACCGATATGGATGATACCTTCACCGGTCCTGATATCGATGCCACCGTCCTTGGCCACCTGGGTATCTTTACTGGTTACGGACTTAACGACCGTCACATCCCCTTTGCCGACCGACATCACAACGGAAGCAGCGGTGACATGACCGGTGTCCGAATCCTTGTCACCCACCGTGATGTTGCCCTCACCAGCTGTCATCGCAACCGCACCGCCTGCTGTGATGTTCTTCCCAATGGTAATGCTGCCTATGTCGGTAGCACCCGTCACATTCCCTTCCACGATGACCTCACGGTCAAAGAGCACACTGCCTTCAGTGTGGGTTACCGCCGTCAGATCCTGCTTGGCGACGACGTCGTCCGTCACATGGATATCACCGTTAGTGGCATCCAGACTGATGCTTCCACCAGAATTGATTTCGCCTTCTTCATCAATGATGATGTTCATGCCATCACGGCCCGCTTTGTACTCTGCGGATTTTGCCGAAACCGCAATATCCCCCTTGGCGGTCGACGTCTTACCAAAGATTTCCACACGGCCAAGATCAGAGGCCAGGTTGATGCTACCATCTCCCAAAGAGGCGACTGTCTGGACCGTTGGGCCATTGTTACCGATGTGGATAATGCCTTCATCGGTCTTGATTGCAATGCCACCGTCCTTGGCCACCTGGGTGTCTTTACTGGTAATGGTCTTAACGACCGTCACATCCCCTTTGCCAACGGCCATCGCAACAGAAGCACCGGTGACGTGGCCGACATCAGCATCCTTGTCTCCCACGGTAATATTGCCTTTACCGACTGCCATCGCAACCGCACCATCAGCTTTGACATTGTCCCCAATGGTGATGTTGCCTGTACCCACCGCCATATCAACAGAGCCCCCCGCATCAATCGATTTGCCGATGGTTACACTACCCGTATCGGTGGTAGCCGCCACATTGCCTGCAACAGCTACGCTTTGGTCAAAGTACACACTGCCTGCCGTATGGGTGGCTGCCTTCAGGTCCTGCTTGGCCACAATGTCTTCCGTCACATGGATGTCACCGTTTGTCGCATTCAGACTGATATTACGCCCGGACTCAAGCCTCCCTTCCTCATCGATGATGATGTTCATACCGTCAAGCCCTGGCATATAGCCTGATGATACTGCCGAGACAGCGATGTCGCCTTTGGCCGTTGATGTCTTGCCGTATATCTCAATCCGACCAAGGCCCGAAGCCAGATTGATGTTGCCATCCCCCTTGGCTGTAACGGTTTCAACGTCCGGACCATTGCTACCGATACGGATGTTTCCTTCACCCGTCGTAATAGCTATACCGCTACCTTGGGCAAATGCGGTATCCTGGCTGGTCACTGTCTTGACGATGTCAACATCGCCTTTGCCAACAGTAATGGCAACCGATGCCCCCATGACACGGCCAGAATCGGATTCTTGGCTCCCGACAATGACATCCCCTTCACCGACTTGAACAGTAACCGCATCACCAGCGGTCACATTGTTGGCAAAACGGATATCCCCTATGCCGGCAATCCCTGCAGAGACATTGCCTTGATGCGCATAGACATCGCCATCGTTGACCTGGATGTCACCAGAACCGGTAATACGGGCTAAAACATCAGTCCTGGCATCAATATCCCCTGCAAAGGTAATATCCCCTGTTCCAAATATCATGGCACTTATATGGCCGTCATCATCGCCATCTTGCATACCCGCCTGGACGGAACCAAGGACAGTAATATCCCCACGGCCCTGCTGTTCTGCATCACCGATGGCTAAAATGACATCATCACCAGCATCCACTGTACCGTTGATCTCAATCCTGCGCGATATGTTGGCATCATGGTCATTGATCACCGTTGCCAAGACATTCCTGCCCACGTCAATATCGCCGTTGGTTAGGATATCACCATGTTCCGCTGAAAGTTGAAGGGATCCCGTTTTGGATTCCAGTTTGCCGTTAATGGTAATGTTCCCAGATTTTTCAGTCTTCACCGTAATATCACTGTCAGCCAGGATGTTGGCATCATTCTCCTTCCTGTTGCCGACCATCAGGATGTCTCCATTCAGCGTCTGAAGGTCAATAGCCGTAGCTGAGTTCAACGTACTGCCTTCCAGGAACGTAATGTTGCCCTGGTCCGTTTCAGCAGGAACGTTTTCATCGGTTGCCTTGAAGCTGATGCCACCTAATGTGGAAATGACCTTGCCGGAAACCGAAATGCTACCGTTATCTGCCTCAGCATGCACTGATCCGCCGCTTGTCTGGTGGCCATTGAATGTGATATCACCAGCGGCCGCCTTGGCCTCCATCCGTTTGATGGCATCAACATCCCCACCAAAAGTGATGTTTCCAAGGCCATCCACTGTTGCCATGACATCTTGGTTGGCATCGACATCACCATTGAACACGATGTTGCCATCCCCTGAAACCAGTGTTTCAACATTACCGCTATTGGCAGCAAACACCCTCCCGTTGATCAGGATATCCCCTGAACCTGTCTTGGCAACAATACTGCCAAGGTTGGATTGGGTCACATCGCCCGTATCCGCGCCGACCGTAATATTGCCTTGGGTCGACTCAAACCGGATATCAGATGCCGCCGTGACACTGTTGTCGGTACTGATGTACCCTTCCGCAGACAGGGCGACCCTGCCTTCCTTACCCCTTTCTTCTGAGCCGTTCACGGTAGTTTAGCCATGCAGATCGCGCTTCCCTCCCTGACGGAGATTGCT
>JAEEYE010000003.1 GCA_016291665.1 Oxalobacter sp.
GCTTGATGAAACCCCCATACGGTGACTGAACTTACACCTTATGCTTCCCGTCAACCTTCATTACTTACACTCCCCTATAAAAATATCCAGAATTAAGATGGCTTTTCTCTATGTGTTATAATGGAATCTCGAAATATTCAAAAATAAACTAATGGAGAAAAGCCATGAAAAAGAAAGACAAAATGGCTGCATTGAGGTTGTTATATAAAGTCCTTGAAACACAACCAACATTGTTGACAAGTAAACTTGGTAACCATTCCGGGCAGTCAGTAGCCGATTTCTGTATTGGTTTCATAGAACGTTATTCAGAATGGCGAAATCAGAAGGATCAGTCTGCTGATTGACTTTTTTAAACTCTTTTACAAGAAGCTGTCTCGCATTAGCAGCAGCTTCTTGCGACCAACCATCAGTTAGTTCCCTCCTTTTCATCACTCCCCCTTATCAGCCAACTCTGGCCAGATAGGAGGTCTTCCCCCCGTGCTAGAATGAAAGTGCTCAATTTTCATCAATCCGCACAAAGAGAAGACCTTGACCATGAAAATCACAAGTCCAGACGGAACTGAAACCAAACTGTTTGAGGACGGCCGTGTTAAATCCAACGTCAACAGGCTTGTAACCGCTGGATACTCATGCCGATGCGGTGCGTCATACAAGGTATCGTTCGAATACCCGGACAAACTACAGAAGGTGCAGAATGGCGGCATAGACCTGTCGCCAGCGAAGTGCCCGATCTGCGGAAACACCATCATTTTTCCTCCGGGAGTTTATGTATTAAACGGACACCATCTGGAATGGCAACCCCTTCCGCAGACACATTGATCGTTCCGTCGTAATGGATCACCGCTTCACCTTTTTCATTGAAGGTGATGATGCTTTTTTCAGGAAGCTCAATCCTGACGTTCCCTTTTAGTTCCATCACTCCCCTTTCTCAGACAGCTCTGGCCAGAAAACCGCCATCGCAATGCTGGCCAGCGCCCAGCCGCAAAGTCCGACCCGTAAAAAAACAGCTTCCCAGTCCATCACGCCTCCATCACCATCCATAAATCAAAGGCCCGACAAAGAACATTGGCAAAGCGAACGTCATCAATCCCAGACAGATAGCCAGCAAAACAAAAACCTCAAAAGGGACATCATGTTTAAGAGTCCAACGGATTAATCTGCCAAACAGACAAATATTGATGCCCATCAGAAGAAGATTCACTGACACGGTCAGCCAGTACTTCTGAGAAAACGTCATGGCTCTTGCCCCTTTTCCGCCAGTTCTGGCCAGATGTCCTGATACAGGACTCCCTGTTTTTGACATAGTCGAATCAAAGCAATAAGCACCTTCGATGATGGATTCTTGTTTTTTCCAGAAAGAATCTCCGAGACGCTTGGCTGTGAGCAGCCAACGCTTCTCGCAATGTCAATTTGGGTTAGCCCACTGTCAATCAATCGTCGAATTATAGATTTCATAAAATTTATTATAGATATGTCTATGATTTGTGTAAAGACAAATCTATATTTTGTTTTATTAGAATATCTATATTTGCTGACTGCACTGGAGGATAAGGCATGAGTAGTTTCGGCGAGAGGGTCAAAGAGGCCCGTATAGAGAAAGGCTTCACCCAAGAAGCATTTGCTAAAAAATTGGGCTTGAAGCAGGGAACAATTTCCGACATTGAAAGAGGAAAAACCAAAAATTCTCCAGTCACATGGAAGATGGCTGAACTATGTGGCGTTCATAGTGAATGGTTGCAGACAGGCAAAGGAGAGAAGTACTCGAACATCCAGAAGCAATCTCAATCCAAAGATTTAATCACAGAGATTCAGACGATAAAAATTCATGAAGGCTCTGCAGCACCAGATACATATACCGTTCTGAATCAAACCCTCGAATCCGTCAACCTCAAACCAGAAGATGCGCGGATCCTACAGACAGACAGCCTCAACATGTCTCCCACTATCGGGAGAGGTTCTCAAGTGCTGATTGATACATCAGACACCACACCAATAGAAGGAGGCATCTACCTCATTCAAGACGGGGAACACATGGCACTAAAACGCCTTATCTACGAATACAGCTACTTGGTCATGGATAGTGTCTGGATGATGAAAAACGACAACCCCAACAAACAGGAATACCCGGACAAATTCCTGCCACAGACTGGCAAGGCAAGAATTATTGGTCGTGTCGTTTGGTATGACAACAGAATTTAAAGGACAATCATGTACAACATAACAAAAACTGATGAATTTGGTCCCAATGGAATGCAATTAAATTTTTATGTAGATAATAACTTAGGAAATGAAGAACTTTATATATATGCTCCGAATAATAAAGGATTAGTTAATGCAGGTTACTTTACCGAGAAATGGGGAAATGAATCTTTTCCAATATTTTCACAGATTCTTTATTTAAATGAACTTTTAAAAGAAATTTATAAATCTAATTCTTTAATTTTTGAAGAAGAAAAAGATATAAATGAACTTGGAAAAGAAATAGAAAAAAAGGTAAAAAAACACCAGAACAAATCAATACCAACAAACGAATTTAATGAAATTCAAAAATTGGTATCAGAAATAAATAATAGTATAAAAAAACACAAGCTAAAACAAAAAGAATTTCTATTTATTAATTTACGAATACAAAACTTTGTTTATATGTTAAACAAAGTTTTATTGCTATTTGTTTTTACTATTGAAAAAAAATATTTTGAGAAAAATAAACCAAAAAAGTACAACTTTATAAAAAATATTGGCGACTTCTTGAGCAGAAGAAACAAATCAGAATTTTCAGAAATATACAAAGAAATCAATGAATCTTTAACATCAATTCAATTGTTTGAAATTATATCTGCACTTAACGATATATATCAATCTCAAAATATGCTCAACGCAAATAGATTGTTGGGACCGAATCAACCAATAATTGTTGCTGTTGAACCATATAACAAAGACGGGTATGATTATGTGTTCCATAATCATTCAATACAACAGGTTGTACTGGCTTTTAATAATTTTTTAAAAGACATGGGGTTCTACAATGAATAGTATAACGCCAGTATCATCCGCTTACACTAATTATTATACTCAAACAACAGGCATCCCAACAAGAAAAAGAAAAGTCAATTTTTACAGAAATAAAGATTTATATATCACTAATTTATTTAATAACGATTTATTATATTTAAATAATGCCCTTATAAAAATCAAAGATTTAAGACTTTACAAGACACCATCTGATGTTTTAGAGGCTATTAAATCAGGTAATATTATTATAAAAAACGAAGATGATGCTATAACCGTTTTAAAATATGCTATCAACAATGAAATAACAAACAATAAATTGAATATTGATTTTCAAGGATGGCCAAGCCTGTCAATCGAGTACAAGGGGAAAGGATATAATGGAACCATTACTCCTGAAATTGCAAATGCCATCTTAGATTTACAAAATGCTTTAAACAGAACATTTTGTCTTTTTGTTTACGGAAAAAATGATGCTAGGTTACTAAAAAAACAGAATCGTGTTGAAACAAATTTAAAAGTAAAAATTAGACAAGGAAGCACTTTCTCTGAATGGTTAGGTTTAGATAATTTTTTCAAGAAACTTGCCGAAGGAATAATAAATATGCCTCCAAAATATTTTGTTATAACTGTCCTTGGATGCGCACTCATTACAGGAATTTATTTTGCATATGCCCATTACAATGACAATCAAAAAGAGATTGAACTAGCTAGAATTTCTAAAGAACGGGACGTAGAACTTTCAAAAACCGAACTTGAAAAACAGAAAGTCTTAGCGGATGCTATAAGTATTATTCCACAACTTAAAAACGTGTCAGAAAACATTGGAAAAGCAAAACAAAGCCTCCAAGACAGCAAGGGCAATGCTGATTCCATGTTTATAAATAGTAAGAAAATACAACACCACCCTTAAAACAATACCTGAATTGCCTAAGACACAGTCAGCCCAACCACAAAAAGACCCACCCAAGAAATGAGCAACCAATCTTTTCCTAACAACAGTCAATCTTCCAGTCGTTGGTGGGAATATTATCTCGCAAGATACCTATTACCATCTATTACAGGCGCTCTTATTGTACTCTGGTTAACAAAACCATATTTCTGTTTATATTTTAATGAAAATCCATTTAAAAAATCGACATTTTATATTACTTTGTTGCTATTAGGTTTTGCCTATTGTTACATTGCATCATTCCCCGCACTAGTATTTCATTCAATTAGAGAAATATTTTTCAACAAAAGCAAAGTAACAAATAAAAATATTTTAAATAAATATCCTTGCGCTATAACAATTATTTTTTTAATTGCCTTTTCTACAGTAATAGCAATTCCGTTTACTTTAGAATTATTTAATAGTGAATATTTTATCATTGAAAAATATTACCAAATTATCTTATTAATTACATTTCTAATTTTCTCTGGAATACAGGTTGCTTTTATAATATTTGGAAAGAGCACCCAGTTCGATTACCTTATGTTATTGTCAGATCATAGGGCAAAATCAACTAACGATATAACTGATTCCTATCGACATCTTAGAGAACATGGCAATACAGGTTTAATATTTATTTTAGAAATATTGTTAGCAATTCCTTGTTATACAATTCTGACAGGCAATTATGAATTTAAATTTCAATTTCTTATAGCAATTTCGGTTATATGGTCACTTCCTGGAGCATGCGTATATTTCCTAGGGCAATATTTTGAATATCGATTTGCAACAGATAAAAAAGAAGATAGCCTACCTGGTTAAAATAAGACCATCATAATCCTTAGCCATATCTATTGAGTCGGGTAGAGCTGTACCCCATCTGAACCACCCTCCCCATCCTTTGCCATCTGTACGGAATCCCCGTACAGTTCCCTTGCCTGACTTACCTTTTTTTGGTAATATCCATCAAAAACAAGGAAAGACCATGACAGACAGCAACGCGTGGGAAGTCGAGATCACAGGCAGAGCCAGGAAACAGCAGAAAGCACTGCCCGCCAACATCAAGAATGCCCTTAAACTTCTCCTGGGCGATTTGAGGAAATACGGTCCAGAAGCTGATAAATGGCAAAACTACAGCAAACTGGCAGGCAAGAAAGACTATTACCACTGCCACCTGAACAAAGGGCATCCCCGTTATGTCGCCGTTTGGAAAGTCACCGATTACGAAATCAAACTGATGGAGGTACGCTATGTTGGCACCCATGAAAATGCGGACTACCGCCGGATCAACTAAAATCACCCTCACCATACCGGCATGCCTGACAGATGAAATCGCAGCAGGCATCCAGCAGGTGGTCGAACAGGCACAGAAAAAATATGACGAATCCATCGATGACGACAAGCTCTACACCATTGAGGAAGTCTTTGGGGAAATCACCCCGGGCGACTGCATGCGGGGACTGCGGGCAAGGGAAGACCTGACCCAGAAACAGCTTGCCGAGAAACTCGGTGTCAGGCCGCACCACATCTCAGAAATGGAAAACGGCCGCCGCACAATCTCCGTCCAGATGGCGAAGAAAATAGAGTCCATCTTCGGCATAGGCTACAAGGTCTTCCTGTAACCCGCCCCATTCTTCACCCTACAAAGCCACCTCCAAGCAGGTGGCTTTTTTCATGCCCCGCCCTTGACCATTGGCACCACCACCGCTTACCCTTTCGATTCTGAGACATGAAACCGTGACAGTCTGCCACGCCTTGGGAACACCATCATGAAAGACCAGTTTAAATTCCTGATATACCAGTCAGCAGAAGCCGATGTAACCGTCAATGCCATCATCAAAGATGAGACCATCTGGCTATCGCAGAAAGCCATGGCAGACCTATTTGCGGTCACTCCGCAGAATATTACCGTACACCTGAAAAACATCTATACAGAGGGAGAATTGGATGAACAGGCAACTTGTAAAGATTTTTTACAAGTTCAAACTGAGGGTTCACGTCAGGTCAAACGGTTAATTGCCTACTACAACCTTGATGCCATCATCTCAGTCGGTTACCGGGTCAATTCCCGGCGGGCGACCCAGTTCCGCATCTGGGCGACCGGCATCCTGAAAGAATACATGGTCAAAGGTTTTGTCCTGGATGATGAACGCCTGAAACAAGGCAGGAGCGCTTTCGGTAAGGACTATTTCGATGAGTTGCTGGAACGTGTCCGCTCAATCCGTGCAAGCGAACGCCGCATCTGGCTGAAGGTCACCGACATTTTCCGGGAATGCAGCATCGACTATGACAAAGATGCCACCATCACCCATGACTTCTATGCGATGGTGCAGAACAAGTTCCATTACGCCATCACCGGACAGACTGCAGCAGAAATCATCTACAGCAAGGCAGACCGAAGCAAAGACCATATGGGGCTGACAACCTGGAAAAACGCACCGGAAGGCAGGATACTTCAATCTGACGTGGTTGTTGCCAAGAACTACCTGGACGAAAACCAGATACGCCGGTTGGAACGGTCAGTCTCTGGCTACTTTGACTACATTGAAGACCTGATTGACCGTGAACATATCTTCACAATGGAAGATTTCGCCTCCAGCATCAATGAGTTCCTGGCATTCAGGAAATACCAGATACTTGAGAACAAGGGGCGCATCTCCAAGAAACTGGCAGACGATAAAGCCAAAGAGGAATACAAGGCATTCAACAAGACCCAGCGCATCAATTCTGACTTTGAACGTGAAGTCCAGAAGATGCTTGCCAAAAAGAATCAATAACCCCTCCAATTCCTTACCCCCAAAGCCACCTTCAGGTGGTTTTTTTCATGCCTGATTTCCGCTGACTGTTGCATCTTTTTCAAAAAATAGATTTTTCTATTGACTGTAATAGATTTTTCTATATTATAAATTATAGATTTTTCTATAAAAACAAGAACACAACCAAACGGAGGATGGGATGGAAGAAAAGTTGTTCGCTGTAACTATTGATGACAGTAAAGAAGCGCGAGCTTTTTGTTTCGTCAGAGCTAATGACAGCAATGCTGCAATCGATTTAGTCAGAAGATTATTCAGCATTCTCTCAGATATGGATCATGTTTTCGTTAGGGAAATGGAACCTATTGCACCCTCAGAAATAATCCAAAAACTTTGCCAGGAGCAGCAATCATGACTGACACAACCAAGCACCCAGGAGCAAGCATCATCTGCGTGCTCCTGCTGGCAAGCACAGTCGACTGGATGGCGGACTGCTTTTTCTCGCTGTTCTGATGGTTTTCTCGTTGTTCTGATGGAGAACTGAAATGCTAATTGACCATATCTTCTGGAAGACAAAGACGGTTGACTACTCGGCCAAGCTGGCGCAGTGCAAAGCGGAAATGGGGACTGCATACAAGATGCACCCAGACCATGACCCGCTTGAGTACCCATGGCAGTACGAGCCATGGCAGATAGGACGGCTGCTGGTCGAGAGGCAGATACTGGTTACCCAACAGCCCCAGCCGCAGGTGGGCTAAAACAGCGGCATACATTCATATGGCTGTCCTTCCACCGTCCTGCCGGGAGACGCTAAACCCCGGCAACAGCAACAGACTTTTCTGATACCGCAGTGGCCGGTCGGGACCAATAACCGCCACAACCAGGGCAGTCCCCACCTTGTTCATCCAATCGGGAGTGTGACCTGGCGGACGGGCTGGAAAGACAGCCACTACAGGCAAGGCGGTTGGCCACTTCTTTTACAACATTTACTTCGGATACTCAGACTGGCCAGCCGCCTTACCCGTGGTCCACATTTGATCAACGTTTTTTTGAGAAAGGCCAAGCACATTACGGGAAATGAAGTGGGCCACAACAGACAAAGGGAAAAAGGAATGAGCATCTCAACATTCATCATCGGCGAATCAGGCACCGGCAAGACAGCCTCACTGAGGAACCTCAATCCTGAGGAAACCGTACTGATCCAGGCAATCAAGAAGCCACTGCCCTTCCGGTCTTCCGGATGGAAGCCTTTTGTGGCAGAGGACAAGCCTAACAGCAAGGGCGAAATGGTAAAGGCATACCAGTGGATGCAGATGGCCATGGAATCTGCCGTCAAGCAGGGCAGGAAGGTCATCATCATCGATGATTTCCAGTACCTGATGAGCACAGAGTTCATGAAGCGTTCCGATGAAAAGGGTTACGGGAAGTTCACCGAGCTCGCACGCCATGCATGGGAAGTCGTGACAAAGGCGACCAGCCTTCCAGACGATGTCCGGGTCTACATCCTATCGCACATCCAGACCGGTGATGACGGCATTGCCAGGCTCAAGACAATCGGGAAGCTCCTTGACGAAAAGATCACATTGGAAGGCATGGTGACCATCGTCCTGCGCACAGCCGTGATGGATGGGAGTTACCTCTTCAGGGTGAAGAACAGTGGATCAGATACGGTGAAAACCCCTATCGGCATGTTCGACACCGAAACCGTTGAAAACGACCTCAAGGCCGTGGATGACACCATCAGGGATTACTACGGCATCAAATAAACCAAGAAAGGAAAGAAATGAGATATGCACTGAACCCACAGGATGCACGCGCTTCGGAAAGCTCCCCACGCATCACGGAGACAGGCGCCTACACAGGCACCTTTACCAAGGCGCTGTCCGTCAAGTCAAACGCCGGGACGGTCGGCATTGAGTTTGAGTTCGAAGACGGCACGACAAAAGCGACCGCCGACTTCCTGACCATATACACACATAAGGCAGACGGGACGCCGGTATTCGGCAACAAGGTCATCAGCGCCTTGATGACCTGCCTGAAACTGCGTGAGTTCTCCGATACCGTCGGTACCGTAGACATCTGGGACAGTGTCCAGAAAAAGAAGGTCCCACAGCAGGCATCCATCTACCCTGACCTGATGAACAAGCCCATCGGTGTCGTCCTCCAGGCAGAGGAATATTTCACGTCTTCCGGTGAACCGCGCATGCGTATGGTGCTGGCCGGTTTCTTTGAGGCATCCACCCGTCTCATGGCAACGGAAATCCTGGACAAGAAGGCCACACCGCAACAGTTGGACAGGCTGCTCGCCAGCCTGCAGCCGATAAGGCGGCCGAAACAGCAGCCTACCCAGCAGGCTCCGGCACCAGACACCAGTACCGAAGACATCCCATTCTAAGGAGGCCGTATGTCAGAGAAGAAATCACTGATTGTCTTGGCACAGGAATACAGGGAACTCGCAGACCTTGTCGCTGAGCGGATTGACGCTACGGAGGATGAGGCTGAGATCCAGTGCCTCCAGGACACGCTTGAGGGAGAAGCCTACCCACTTGAGACCAAGGCGGCTGGCGTTGCGTTCTACATCCAGAAACTCAGCAGCCTGTCGGATGCCATCGGCATCAGGCAGAAGGAACTGGCAGAGCGTAAGCGGGTCATCGACAACCGGGTGAAGCGCATCAAGGAGTACCTGCTTGAATGCATGGCCGCAGCAGGTGTCACCAAGATCGAGTGTCCAGACGTTACTCTCAGCCGCAGGAAGAACCCAGCAAGCGTGGAGGTGTTTGAGGAAGGCCTCATCCCACAGGCTTACATGCGCACTCCGACGCCGCCGCCACCGGAGCCGGACAGGAAGGCCATCATTGCTGCACTTAAGGAAGGCATTGATGTGCCTGGCTGCAGGCTGATGCAGAAAGAGCGCGTGGACATCAAATGAAAGGAACAGCTATGACACATATAACGGAGACGATGAACTCAATCGGCCGGGGCAGTTTCCTGGCAAAAGCCACAGTGGAACTGCAGGAACTGGTGAGACTGGTCAACGATACCGGCAAGGCAGGAACGTTGACGCTGACAATCACGGTGAAACAGGCATCCAGTTCAGGTGCCATGACCATCTCAGGCAAGAGCACATTGAAGAAACCACCGGAAGAACCGATGGAAACACTGCTCTTCGCAACGCCGGAGGGCAACCTTGTGGCCGACAACCCCAACCAGAGGAAACTCGACCTGAAAGTCATCCCAAACATCAGGAAAGTTCAATAAGGAGGAAATATGCTTGAAGATATTGCAGACAAGGAATTTTTGGAAATCCTAGGTAAGACGCCCGTCCAGCTTTCCAAGGCAGAAGACAACAACCGGATCTTTGCCATCCCAGATGGGGAAGGCGGTTTCAACATCTGCGACATGTCCCATGACATGCTTCCTCAGCCTGAACGCAAAAAGTCAAAGGTCAACCTGACAGATGTCGACAGTTTCATTGGTTACGTCAACCGGCACAAGCAGCCATCCCTTTCAACAATCTGGGTAGATGCTGATTATGAACACTGCAACATGGTTGTCCGATGTGTCTTTGATGATGATGGAGCAGAATCCCCACAATGGCGCGACCATGTGGCCACATTCAGGCCATTGAAGACGCAGGAATTCAGGGTATGGCTGTCACATTCAGACGTCAAGATGCGCCAGAAGGACTTTGCCGTTTTCATTGAGAACAATATTGCTGACATTGTCTCAAAGGACAACAGTCCTTCTGCAGCAGACATGCTGAACATGGCACTGCATTTCGAATCCCGAAAGACCTTCCGTATCAAGAGCGATGCCCGGCTAGAGGACGGTTCTTATGAAATCACGATGATGAACAAGGAAAGCGACGACATCATCGGCAAGATGCAGGTTTTCAGTCGGTTCAATATCGGTATCCCTGTCTTCTTCAATGGCCAGGCTTATTGCATTGAGGCACGCCTGCGTTACAGGGCGGACTCAGATGGCGTCGTCTTCTGGTATGAACTGATCAGACCGGAAAAGGTCATGGAAGATGCCGCTGGTGGGCTGGTTGTAAAAATCCAGGAAAAATGCGGGCTCCCAACCTTTTTTGGGAAACCAGACCTTAGTAATCAGAAGGATTCCTGACCGTGATTGCCTGGTGGCTTAAGTGGAACCACTGTGTCTTGGGCGGCATCATCATCGCTGCCCTGCTTTGGACAGCCATAACGATATTCAGAGGTGGGAAATGACGATTGCAGAAAAGTTCATGGAGTGCATTGGGGCCATCAGAAAGCTGAGCGACAGTCCACAGAAAGATTACCTGACGAAGAAATGCATGAAATTGATAAAAGGGAATGCCGTATCCATCACCAAGGATCTATTCAACAAAAGGCGCAGGCATTACACGTTCATCGACGGATCTGTCCTTTCCGTACATAAGGACACATACACCAATTCTCAACCAACCTATGAAAGGAAACAGAATGACTGAAGAAGTTAAAACCGCAGAAACAACCGCCGCACAGCCAGAAGTACAGGCTGCAGAGAATCCCATCCAGCAGGATCCACAGCAGCAGGTAGATCAACCGTCTGCTGACATCTACAGGGTAGCTGTCCTAGCATGTTTCGGCAGCGGTTCCCGTCCTGATGCGATTGAACGCATGAAAGGTGTCGGGATCCAGCTGTTGGTCACTGCCATCCAGGAATCGACTACCCCAGCAGGCAAGATGACCGTATTCAACCAGACAGTCGATGCTCTCGCATATGCTGCAGGTGTGCAGATCCAACAGGTTGGTGATAAGCCTGCACCAGAATCCCCAAAAGGTCCTGCGCCAGAAGCAGGGACGGCAGCTGGCACTGCGGCATAACCGGGGAAACTGACTTTCAGACCCTGAGCGTCCTGACGGCAGACGTTAAAAGCCGTCATATCCGGAGGAATAATCATGAAGCAGTACCTGAAGAACCTAGAACAACTCCTGATTGAGGAAAAGTGCCATACCACCAACGACAGCCAGATGATTGGTAGGCTGATTGAACTTGCGGATAAGGATGAGCCAAAAGCACCGCATCGCGTTTCACAGGCTGACAGCCGTGGCTTTTACCTTGTGACGGACAGGTGCCCACGCTGCCGGATAACCTTCCCGCTCGAGGTCATCATCACGTACTGCCCAAACTGCGGGCAGCACATCAGGAGGTAATTATGGAAACGTGCAACATAAAGGAAACAGCCGCGCTACTGAAATGCTGCATCAATACCGTCAAAAACCTGGTCAGGAAAGGACGGCTCCAAGGCGGGAAAGTCGGCAGGAAATGGATTTTCCTGAAGGAAGACATTTACAAAGCAATCAGGGAAAGTCAGAATGGCACTGCCTGCCAGCGCCATGAAAGGAACACAACATGGCAGCAATCTACAAACGAGGCAGCGTTTACTGGGTACGCTTCACAGCTCCAGACGGAACGCAGGTTAGACAAAGTGCTCGAACGAAAAACCGTGATCAGGCACAACAGCTCCTTAATAAACTGACTTACGAAGCATGGTCTCAGAAGACCATGAAAGCAAGGCCACGCCATACGTGGGACGAAGCTGCTCTTCTCTGGCTTGAGGAAAAAAGCGAGAAGAAGAGTATCCAGGGAGACATCTGCATGATACGGTGGCTTACCCCGTTCTTCCGTGGGAAATACCTGGAAGAGCTCACACGTCCGGTCATCATGCGGATTGCGGAAAAAAAGAAAGCGGAAAGCTCTCCCTCAAGAGCCAACCGCTACCTTGCCCTTATACGTGCCATCCTGAACAGGGCTGTAAGGATCTGGGAATGGCTCGATAAGGCACCTGCGCTGACATTATACCGTGAGCCAAAGGTACGTGTACGTTACCTGACGACACCGGAAATCCACAGGCTTATGTCAGAACTTCCGGAACACCTCAAACCGGTCTTCCAGTGCTCCATCATGACAGGGCTGAGAAGGTCGAACATCCTCAACCTCAGGTGGGACCAGGTTGATTTCGTCAGGCGGCAGATCGTCATCGACGGGTCTGAGATGAAAGCCGGTCAGACACACGTCGTACCAATGTCACCATCTTTGATCCAGCTGCTCATGCAGCAGATAGACAGACATCCTGTTTATGTCTTCACGCGCTACGGCAGGAAGATAACCTGGTTCGAAAGGGCATGGCGAGGGGCGCTCGCCCGTGCTGGCATAACCAATTACCGGTGGCATGACAACCGGCACACATGGGCATCAATCCTGCGGCAGGCCGGTATCTCACTGGATGTGCTGCAGGAACTCGGTGGATGGCACAGTGAACAGATGGTCAAGCGCTACGCCCACCTTGCGCCCCATCAGGTTGCCGAAACCGCAGCAATCGTGGACCGTGTTTTTTGCGGAAATAGCACAGTTTTAGCACAGTCCAAAATCCAATGAAAAACGCCCACTTAAAAAAGTGAGCGTTTTCAAGGTGTTAGTGGTGGGCCCAGCAGGACTTGAACCTGCGACCAAGGGATTATGAGTCCCCTGCTCTAACCAACTGAGCTATAGGCCCGAAGAATGGACATTATATCAGTTTCCTTCGAGGAAACTCTTCAATTTGTCAGAACGGGACGGATGGCGCAACTTGCGTAGTGCCTTCGCCTCAATCTGACGGATACGTTCGCGGGTCACATCAAACTGCTTACCGACTTCTTCCAATGTATGGTCGGTAGACATTTCCACCCCAAAACGCATCCTCAGGACCTTCGCTTCACGCGGGGTCAGGGAATCCAACACATCCTTGACCACATTGCGCATGGACGCATGGAGCGCCGCATCAGCAGGTGCCAACGTGTTGCTATCCTCAATGAAATCACCCAAATGCGAATCATCGTCATCACCAATCGGTGTTTCCATCGAAATAGGTTCCTTCGCAATCTTCATAATCTTGCGGACCTTGTCTTCCGGCATATCCATCTTTTCTGCCAAGGTTGCTGGATCCGGTTCAGAACCCGTTTCCTGCAGAATCTGGCGGGAAATCCGGTTCATCTTGTTGATGGTTTCAATCATATGGACCGGGATACGGATGGTTCTTGCCTGGTCAGCAATCGAACGTGTAATCGCCTGACGGATCCACCAAGTTGCATAGGTCGAAAACTTGTAACCACGGCGGTATTCGAACTTGTCGACCGCCTTCATCAAGCCGATGTTGCCTTCCTGGATCAGATCCAAGAATTGCAGCCCACGGTTCGTGTATTTCTTTGCAATCGAAATCACGAGACGCAGGTTTGCTTCCGTCATTTCCTTCTTGGCCTTGCGTGCATGGGATTCGCCAGCCAACATCTTCTTTTCGATTTCGCGCAGATCAGCCAGAGGCATACCAACCACTTCTTCAATTTCAATCAGCTTACGCTGATGTTCATTGATGACTGGACGGTTACGGCGCAGCAATGGGCTGTATGGCTGACCGGATTCGATTTCCCCATCGACCCAATCCGGATTGGTTTCGTTCCCAGGGAATTCCGAGATGAAATACTGACGGGGCACCCCACAACGGTTCACTACCACATTCAGAATGTCCTTGGTCACATCACGGATAACCTTCATTTTTTCACGCAGGGAATCGCACAAACGTTCGGTAAAACGTGCTGTGAAACGCATCGCCAACAATTCGTTGGAAATCGCTTCCTGTGCTGCCAGGTACGCTGCAGAACGGTAACCGTCGTTGCCACTTTCGTTCTTGACAGCAGCCTGCATAGCGTCGAAAAATTCTTCAATCTTGGCAAAACGCACCAATGCGTCCGCTTTCAACTGAGCCTTTTCTTCCGCAGAGATGCCAGTGCCAGTCGCGCCAGCGGAACCTGCATCATCGTCATCACTTTCGTCTTCATCGCCGTCGGTATCGTCTTCGCCGTTATCCTCGTCGTTGACATCGTCAGCGTCATCCTGTTTTTCTTCTGCAGCACTATCTGAAGCCACGTCTTCTTCAGCATCTGCCATACCATCGACGATTTCATCCACTTCAACAAGGCCTTCACGGATATCACCAGCCGCTTTGATGATTTCCGCAATTGTGGTCGGACAGGCAGAAATCGCCGTTATCATGTCTTTCAAGCCTTCTTCGATACGCTTAGCAATGGCAATTTCACCTTCACGCGTCAACAGTTCAACCGTCCCCATTTCACGCATATACATGCGTACTGGGTCAGTCGTGCGACCGAATTCCGAGTCAACCGTCTGCAAAGCCGCTTCAGCTGCTGCTTCCGCTTCTTCTTCGCTCGTGACATTGACGGCATTGTCGTTTAACAGCAGGTCTTCCTGGTCAGGCGCCACTTCAAAGACATTGATGCCCATATCGTTGAAGGTGCTGATGATCCCTTCAATCTGGTCTGGATCATTGAAGCCATCTGGCAGGTGGTCGTTGATTTCTGCATGGGTCAGGTAACTGCGTTCCTTACCCATCTTGATCAGTAGCTTAAGCTTTTCGCGGCGGCGTTCGATTTCCTCAGCTGAAGATTCGGTATCACCGGCAAACGTACCAGAGAGCAGTGCCTTTTCTTTTGCGCGCTGGCTACGCTTGCTTGCCTTCTTGAGCTCCTCACGTTCCATCGCATTGATGGCAGAGAGTTCATCGCTTTCAGGCTGTGCTTCTTTAGGCTTGCGGCCACGACGTGCAGGCACCTTCTCAGTCGGCAAAACATAACTGGACGTGTCAATTGCTGCCAGCTTTTCAGCATCAGTCACGACAATCGCACCAGTTGGATCTTCCTTATCTGCCGTCATCGTTGAGTCTGTAGCTTCCAAGCCTTCTACGACCGTAGCGCCTGCATCCGTACCAGCCTTGGCCGCTTTGCTTTCTGCCCTAGGCTTACGGGTACGGGTCGCACGCTTAGGCTTAGCTGGCGCTTCCTCAGCAACTGGCGCAGTGGCCTCTGCTACTGGCGTTGCAGTCTCTTCTGCGGCAGCGGCTACTTTCTTAGCCGACACACGGGACTTCCTCACAGACGCCTTAAGTGCTTCACCGGCTTCAGGTTTTGCTTCTACCTGCGCTACTTCTGCCTTTGCCGCCGTTTTGGCTGCAACCTTAGCTGCAGTCTTCGCAGTCGCTTTGGCTTGCGCCTTCACACTAGAAGCCACTTCAGCAACCGCCTCAGCCGCAGCAGCCTGTGCCGACTGTGCGACAACCACTTCTACCGCTTTTTTTGCCTTGGCTTTGCGTGCCTTCTTAGGCTTTTCAGCCTTAACGGACTTGTCTTTCTTGTCTTCCTGGCTGGATTGCACTGCACCTTCTGGCATATCCCCTGAAGCTTTACGCTTCTTGCTGGACTTTTTGGCCTTCACTTCAGTTGCCACAGTATCCACAGTTTCAGCCTGCCCGCTAGCCGATTTGTCATCGGCCTTACGGCGCCTGCGTTTCTTTGTAGACGCTTCGTCAGCGCTACCGTCACTTGCTGGAATCTGATCTGATTTTTTCATGTTATCCTTGTCGTCCATCATTTACAGAAGATGCAGAAAATACACGATGCATCTCTAATCCAAACAGGGAAAAGCCCCCTTTCCCCCAATACTTGCGGAAAATGCGGGCACTATAAAAAAGGTCTATTATAACACATCCCAATACCGAAAATCAAGCGCCGTGTCAAGCATTCAATCCGTCACTCCTAGATGATATCCGCCTTTTCCCACACCCGTTCATTCTCTGCTTTTTCAGCTTCACGCAACTGCATCAATTCCTTGCTCAACTCACGGTACTTTTCCTGGTCTTCAACGTTGGTCAGCACGGTTTTGGCAAGTCGGCTCATTTCAGCATCAATCTGCCCCATACGCATTTTTCCAAGGGCGCCTTTAAGCTGCACAGCAGCCATACTCTCATCACTGATGGCATCGTCCGACGTCTCTGCAACCAACTGTTCGATATCAAAACCGGCATTCCTTAACATCTCAACCAATGCGGCATACTGCACCTTGGCCGGATCCCCACTCCCCAACTGGTCAATAAGACCAACAAGTGCGGCAAGCAAAGACCGGTTTTCCGATGTACCGCCCAACAACATCTCGCGCTGCCCATCGGAAACAGTTGCCATCAAGGCAGGATAACGGATCAGTACACGAAGCACCTGACGGTCCAACTTAGGTGCTGGCGGCCTTGCCGTACGCGCTGGCATATGTCCTGGCTGCCGAGGGAACATACCAAAGCCAAACCCCTTGCCTTTCTTATTCGCCCCCAAACCCGGTGCAGCAAACCCAAGCCATGGCAGCACCTCTTTTTCCGGCATCCCAACCAATTCAATGAGCTTTCTCACAATCTGTGTGCGCAATGCCGACTTTTTCATCACAGAGACCCAAGGTCTGGCGCGGTTCAAAGCCTGCGAGCGCCCCTCCATCGTAGCCATATCAAGGCCACCGGTGATTTCGCCCATCAAAAACTGTGACAAGGGTTCCGCCGACGCAACCATCCGCCCGAAAGCTTCAGCCCCCTTTTCACGGATGAAACTGTCAGGATCATGTTCAGGCGGCAGGAATAAAAAGAGCACCTGGCGTTCATCATTGACAGCCGACAAGGAAGACTCCATTGCCCGCTTGGCCGCCTTGCGCCCAGCCATATCGCCATCAAAGGAAAAGACAACCTTATTCGTATACCTGAAAAGCTTCCTGACGTGCATCTCAGTACAGGCCGTACCCAATGTTGCCACCGCCTGAGGGAAACCCAACTGAGAAAGCGCCACGACATCCATGTACCCTTCAACAACAAGGACGTAACCTGCCTCACGGATAGCCGCCCTCGCCTCAAAAAGCCCATAGAGCTCATTACCTTTACTGAAAAGCGGTGTTTCCGGCGAATTCAGGTATTTTGGCTCACCTTTGCCCAGCACACGCCCACCAAATGCAATAACCTGCCCCCGTTCATTCCTGATCGGGAACATGATGCGCGCACGGAAACGGTCATAGCGCCTAGCACTACCCCCTCGGTTTTCCACCTCGCGCTCAATCACGAGCCCCGCCTCGACAAGTTCAGGGGCCTCATAATTGTCAAAGCACTGTTTTAATGGCGACCAGGAATCGGGGACATACCCTAAGCCAAAACGCGCGGCAATTTGACCGCTCAGTCCCCTGCCGCGCAGGTATTCAATCGCTTCCGGGGAGATTTTGAGCATCGAGCGGTAATAACTATCCGCCCGTGACATCACATCAGAGAGCGCCAGCTGCTGCGCCTGCTTGCGCTGCCGCTCTTCTTTCGGGATAGACGGCCCTTCATGCGGCACCTGAAGGCCAACGGAGCGTGCCAGCTCTTCAACTGCCTCCACAAAGGACAAGCCGCTGTAGGCCATCAGAAAAGAAATCGCGGACCCCGTCTGGCCACAACCAAAACAGTGGTAAAACTGTTTGTCGGGGCTGACTGAAAAACTCGGGGTCTTTTCTGAATGGAAAGGACAGCAGGCCCAATAGTTGAGCCCCTGCTTTTTAAGCTGCACACGGCTGCCAACCACATCGACAATGTCGACACGGGTTAACAGATCCTGGACAAATGCATTTGGAATCACTTAGCAGCCGCCCTTCAGCAGGGAAAACCTACAGGCGGCATAGAGAACCGCCTGTCAGCATTATTTTCCCATCAGCGCCTGGCGTACCAGTTTGGAAACTACGCCCATATCAGCGCGACCGGCTAGTTTACCCTTCAAGACACCCATGACACGGCCCATGTCCTTAGGCCCTTCGGCGCCTGCAACCGCTTCAGCAACTTCTTTGGCTAATTCTTCTTCAGAGAGCTGTTCTGGCAGGTAAGCGGTCAGCACATCGATTTCAGCCTGTTCGCTTTCAACCAGGTCAGGACGGTTGCCAGCCTTGAACTGCTCAATCGAATCACGGCGCTGTTTGACCATCTTTTCAACAATAGCAAGCACCTGGGCATCATCCAAGACGATGCGTTCATCGACTTCCTTCTGCTTCATCGCAGCAGTCAACATACGAATCGTACCCAGGCGTTTCATATCCTTGGCACGCATAGCCGCCTTCATGTCGGCGGTAATCTGTTCTTTCAGGCTCATCGCTTCCCCCAGACATTGATTTCCAAACTAGAAACAGCAAAACCCGCAACGGTCAGACCGAAGCGGGAATCCGAATGCTGTCAAATCGCTGCATACCCGACCACAAAGGCCGGCAAGCGATCAGTACATCTTCTTAGGCAACTGCTGGCTACGGATGCGCTTGTAGTGGCGCTTGATGGCAGCAGCCAGTTTCCGCTTACGTTCAGCGGTTGGTTTTTCGTAGAATTCGCGGGCGCGCAGTTCGGTCAACAGACCGGTTTTTTCAATTGCACGTTTGAAGCGGCGCATTGCCACTTCGAATGGTTCATTTTCTTTAAGACGAATAGTGGTCATGAATGTATACGGTTTAAGCAAAAATTCGAAAGACTAGGATTTTATCAGCCTTTTCAACTGGAGGAAAGACTTTCAGGTAAACGAAAGCGCAATTACAACACCCAACCCCTAGCGCGAAACTGGTTCCAACGGATAGCGGCTACGCAGGCGACCATCGACATAAACAGACAACGTATTTTCCGAGGTATCCCGCAACGAATCAAAGAGCGCAATCCTGACCTTCCCAGACGTAAAAACATATTGAGAATTGCCGTTGGCAAAGAGTTCATGCCGGCCGTTTTCGATGACAAGGTCGGCTTTGCCCTGCCCTACGGTACGTGGGCGGTTCCACACCTCATAGGTACATGCATTAGACGTAGGCGCCGGACAGGAAACACGTATGGCGTGTTTCGGGGTTGCATATTGGTAGCTCCAGCCCGTGTCCTGCGCAATAGCGCAGGTACAGGCCACGGCCAGAATACCCCCAAAAAGATACCGCTTCATGGCATAACCAAGCCGTTTCAGAAACGCTGTCCCTTCATCGGATAACCTGCAGGCATCTCATAACGCCCCGTCTCCTTGTTGTACTCAAAGCGGTAATACTTAGGCGACATCCGTTTACCACCTCTCGGTTCACAGCTGTTGCAGGTAATCCGCGCATGGGTAAGCCCCGTGACCTTCACTTCAAGCGGATAGAAGAAACCATTGCCTTGGCCAACCTGGATGTCACCTGACAGGACATGTCCGTTGTTCGAGACACCCGAGCGTGAAAAATCCTGGATGCTGGCAACGTGCTTGATCTCATCATCGACGAAAATATAGTAGTCCTCATACAGGGACATGCCACCCTTATCCCCCGTCATCAGATTCCAGCCATAGGCGGAGCGCCCCAACTGAACAAACATCCCGTCGCCGCTGAAGCCCATACCTTGGTAATGGCGTTTTGCAAGGATCCGGTAATGGCCGGCTTCGTGGCGCAGAGCAAACATGTCATAGGTTTTCTCATTGGAAGCTGCCGTCAACATATAATAGATGTCGCCATCAGTAAACCGGATCCGGTTGATGAAATTGACCGACATACAATTGGAACCCCAGCACTCCTTACTGCGGTTATAGCTACCATACTGGCTCGGCATGATTTGGTTAGCGATTGTACGCTGCTCATGGGCCGTCACCGCCGTGCGCTGCTGGGTCTGCTGCTTCTGTTTAGCACGTTTTTTCTTGACTGTGGAGAATGTGTTCTTAACCCAACCGAAAAAATCATCAAATAATCCTGCTTTGGCAGGTGCCGCCGGAAGGGCAATACAAAACGCCAATGCCGATGCAACCATGATTCTTTTCATTTCCCTGTCCTCCAAGGTGATAACAGATGCCTAACCGACACCAACAGCTGACAAGAGTTCGGCCGTCTTATGCCGCTCAGGCACGAATTTCAAGGCATAACCTGAGTTCTGAACTGCTGCCAGGCAAATTTCATAAGTCTTCAATGCTTCTGGCACATATTTGAGTGCAATACCATTGCTTTGGACTGCCTCCATACAGAATGCCGGCGTTTTCAGTTCGTCCGGAACATAGCGCATGCCTTTGCGGTTCTGCCGGACAGCTGCCCGACACACATCTAGGGTCTTCAATGCATCCGGTACATACCTTAATGCCCTCGCATTACTCGTGACTGCAGCAAGGCATAGCTTCAGCGTCTTACACGCCTCTGGGATGTATTCCAGCACCGACCCATCATTGGCAACTGCTGCCGCATAAATCTCAGGCGTCCTTAATGCTTCCGGCACATCAATCATTGCCCAGGCACTTTTGGAGACGGCTGCCATACAGATTTCAGGGGAACGCAGCGGTTCCGGGATATCCTTTAAGACCATCCCATTGTGCTCCACCGCGGCAATGGCCACATCATGGGTACGGAAGCGCTGTGGGATCTGGCGTAAGGCCCAGCTGTACTGGCGCACAGCCTCCAGGCAGATTTCATGCGTCAAGACATTGTCTGGCACTTCTTTCAACATGCGGCCATTCTGCCGGACACCTTCTAAGCACACTTCTTCAGTCCTCAAAGACATCGGTACATGCCCCAAAGTAAAACCACGTTTTTGCAATGCGGCCAGGCACAGTTCCTGCGTCCAAAGCGGTTCTGGCACATACTTTAGGAGCGAGACATTGTCCTTGATTGCTGCAATGCAGACCTCGGTGGTTTTATAGATATCTGGGACATAGCGCAAGGCGGCACACTTATTCTGCACGGCAGCCAAGCAGATTTCCTCAGACTTCCTGTCAGCCGGCACGTCCTGCAAGAGCATCCCGTCACCACGCACAGCAGACAGGCAGATATCAGGCGCCTTTTCAGCATCTGGCAGGCGCCTGAAAATCGGCGCCGCACTTTTAACCGCTGCCCTGAAAAGCGCACTGTTGCGCAGTTCATCAGGGACATACTCCAGGGCAAAACCGTCATTTTCAACGGCAGCCAAGCAGATTTCTGGGGTACGCAGGGTCAAAGGGACGTAACGCAGCATCGAACCGGCATGGCTGACCGCCTTCATGCAGACATCCAGCGTCTTTAAAGCCTCAGGCACTTCCGTGAAGGCATTCGGATCATGCTCCATCGCTATGCGGCAGATTTCAACCGTCCGTAACCGCTCAGGCACATACGTCAGTGTCCACCCGTCGTTAGTCACCGCATGCAAACAGAGTTCTGGGGTACGCAATGCTTCAGGGACATACTGCAGGGCAACACTCCAATGCTCGACCGCCGCACGGCAGACTTCAGGGCTTTTCACCGAGTCTGGGGCAAACTGCAGGGCAATGCCCCAATCCTTAACTGCCGCCAAACAGAGCTCTTCTGTCATGAACGCCGCGGGAACATTCCGCAATTCCTTGCCATCGACCGCAACCTTAGCCAGCCATTCCTCGTAGGTTCCTTCCATACGCATGTCCTTCCTTAGGTCTGCAAAATCCTGCGCCACCCATCTTGCGGACGGGCTAGTCTGAATTCTATCACCATTGGAAAACGCAAAATCGCATCTGGCATATATAATTAGCGAGAAAAGACGTCCTGCCCCATCCAAACCAGATCCAAATACCATGAGAAACACCGTCATCCTAACGTCCGATGCGTGCCTGGGCCATGAACCCGGCTATGACCACCCCGAATGCCCAGACCGACTGATTGCCGTACGTGATGCCCTGGTCACCCCGGAATTTGAAGGCCTTGTCTGGAAACACGCTCCATTGGGAACACGCGAACAGCTCCTTTTGGTGCACACACCGGAATACATCCACCGCATTGAATCACTTAAGAACACCTTCGGCCGGGTACCTTTGGACGGTGGCGACACCATCATGATGTCCGGCACATGGGACTGTGTAATGAGCTGCGTAGGCGCTGCCTGCATGGGTGTCGACATGATCATGAAAGGACGTGCTGACAACATCTTCTGTGCAACGCGGCCGTGCGGGCACCACGCCGAACCAGACCGTGCAATGGGGTTCTGCGTCTTTAACCATGCCGCCATCGGTGCTGCCTGGGCAGTTTATAAATACCCGGAAACCATCAAGAAAGTCGCGACCATCGACTTTGACGTCCACCATGGCAACGGCACACAGGATGCCTTCTACCACCGTCCTGAAATGCTTTATTGCTCCACCCACCAGTCACCATTTTACCCAGGTACAGGTGCAAAGTATGAAACAGGGATTGACCACAACATCGTCAACGTCCCGATGGCACGCGGTGCGGACTCCAAAAAATTCCGCAACGCCATGCAGTATGAAATCCTACCTGCCGTCAGACGCTTCAACCCTGACCTGATTTTCATCTCCGCCGGGTTTGACTCACATTACAGGGACATGCTGGGCGGCTTCCAGTTTACGGACGATGATTTTTACTGGGTCACCAAAGAAATCATGGCTATTGCCGACGAATGCTGCGAAGGACGGATTGTCTCAGTGCTGGAAGGCGGCTATGGTTTGGAAGGGCTAGCGTCTGGTACTGCTGCCCATGTACGGGCACTCTGGGGGAAATAAGAGGACATTTTGCCACATTGTCCAAAGCGCCCAAGAAAATCATATTTTTTTCAAAAAAATATTTAACCACTTCTCACTACCGCGTCCTGGGCGAACATCTCCCGTGATCGAGTAATGGTCTACTTTTACATCAGGCACAGATGAAATCAAAGACTCGAAAGACAATTCTGTCATGTCCGTGAAAAAACGACCATTACGTATACCTGAAAAATCACCATATTTGAAAGATATATAAAAGCACCCACCTTTTTTCAGAATCTTAACCAATTTAGGCATAACCGTTTTAAGATCATCCATAGAAATATGAAGCAGAGAAGCGCACGCCCATATTCCATCAAACAGCATAGTGGAGGAAAACTCTTGAAAAGTAGCACAAATGACTTCTTGCCCAATATATTTTGATGCTATCTGACAAAGTTCTAGCGATCCATCCATTGCAACAACATTATAACCAGCATCAATAAATGCCTTGCTGTCACGTCCCGCCCCACAACCTAAGTCAAGTATCATCCCCCCCTGAGGAATATACTTAAGAAACTCTTGTTGAATATTGGAAAAATTAACTGTTTGCGTATCCTCACTAAAGTCTTTTGCCTTATTAGCATAATACTGCAAAGTTACCTTAGTAGCATCATTTGACATTAGAACACCTCCTTACCCACTTGGATAGTTTCCCAACAAGCTGGGATATGACTCATAGCCATACGATGAACATTATTTAAAAAAGTTACCCTCTTTTCCGATGTATTCCCCGTTTGCGCCATTAGTGTTTCACGCAAGGGATGGTAACTACTGATAAGGAATTCATTCCGCTTTTGAAGTCTTGCTAGATACCTAGTTGATGGGATTCTTTCAAATTTCCCCGAACTACCGCGATTACAACGAGAGCAAGAAAGTACTGGATTCCAAACAGCATCTAAATTTGTTTCAGGAATTTTTTTTGCCAGCATATGCGGAATAAAATGATCCACATCACAAAAATTTGGATTCTCACTACTAATGCTAATATCATCAAAACAATAAAAACACTTTCCCTTCTGATACCCATTCAAGGATTCGCGCACTGAGGAAACACTTTTTCTTCGAAATTTTCCTAATTCAACATACAAGCCTCTCCCAACATCATCGTATTTTACTTGTAGCATATTATGAGATACACCAAGTTGCCATGCAGTTTCTACTAATTTCCAACGTGCTTCCGTTTCAAGAGGAAGATTTTCAAATTGAGGGCTTTCTGAAAGTTTAAAAATATTATCCGTCAATATAATCTTTTTATCATGATAATCCTTCTCATAGAAACTTACAGGAATATTTACCTGACCGACACGGTGAAATAAGTCAATCACATAGCGAAACCCGTACTTTACCGTAATATCTAATAAATATTGCTGTGAAATTTTTCCCTCGTTGAATAAGGAACAAGCATCTAAGAAACGGCTTCTCTGCCCTGTATGTTGTTTAGGAGAGTCCTTAATATGTTCGCAAATACTTTTACAGAATGAGTCAGCAAGCTCTTCAAGATGAAAAACATTTTGACCTGTTGAGGCAACAATTAGGAGCGCTTTGGATAAAGCAAATTTATAGGAAGCAGTGTTCCTACCAAATAAGATTATTGACCGCCAGTAATTTTCTAATGAAGGATATTCTTCTTGGAAGGTTATTACGGAATCAGCGGCCATACACAACGTACAGAAAAATTTAGGAGAAATTCAGTGCAACACCCCCGACGTATTTTCTGAAGCGAAAAGCAATGCCTTCTGCGCCTCTTCGTCCTGCACTTCTGTGTCCAGGTAAGGACCATCCGTCATAGACTTGACCAGCATGGCACCGTAGACCTTGTCCGTTGCCAATGCCTCCTGCAACTGCCTGACGAACTGCTCAACCAGCTCATCACTCATTGCTTCGAACGCAAAACCCTGTTCAAAATCATCTTCATACTTCACGGATGGACTCCTCAACTGCCAAACAGCAACTGGAAACGCCAGTTGCGGAATTTCAGTTTAACACAGGGGATTCTTTTTTGATATGGCCAATAGCGCGCTACTAGGATGGCTTCACAGGTGGATGCCAATTCCGCCGAATTCAGCGGAATAAAAGAATAAAGCACAGGCCTGTTGGTCAAGGACACATCCTCTGATACTGGTTCAGTCCTGCAAAACCACTATTTCCAACCCATATTGGACTGGATGTTCTGCATTGCATCACGCACGGTATCGAAGTGATCCAATGGATGGTTTGCTTCCATTCCGATACGGTTCAGGATCCCCACAATCACCATGACCATAATACGGGCGCGGATGACCGGGCGTCCCCAATGAGTATCCGCCATCTCTTTCATCGCTGCCGCCAATGCGCGGTTCGCAATCTCAGCCCCCTTGATCATGTCGGGATCCGTCATAGTTGACTCAAAAAGCGCCGTCGCATCCATCGGCTGCCCTGAACGGGCACTTTGGATCCGACCAGAATCGTCGCGCTGCGGTTTTTTGCCCGTCAGTTGCTTTAGAACCTCATCGCAGACATCCTGGACGAAGGCCTCCGACTCACCGGAGAGCTTGGCAGTCAAAGTCATCATCGGCACAGTCACCGCGTGAAGCAGCGCCTTGAACTCCTCGTCAGATGTCGTCTGGCTGGTATTAAGGCGTTGCGTCAGTGCCTTATTGATTTCCTGGGCTTCACGGATGACAGTCGGTGTCTGATTCAGGTTTTCCATAGCAGGCAATTCTTAGCAATAAAAACAATAGTTTAAAGTCAAAAGGGGCTCAATGACAAAAATGATACCGATAAATGATGACAAAGCAACAAACCGGCAACAATCAACAGCTTACGCCATCCTAACCGCCGCCATTGCATACCGAACAAGCGCATAGGCAGTCAGGCACGTTGCCAGAACCGTCTGGCTAATAGCAACCCAATGCAAAGCGGATACCTGAATACCGCCTTCGGTAAGGTATAGCTCGAAGCATCGCCCCGCCATGGCTGAAATCACAAACGGAAAGGTAAATGCCGCATAACTCGGATAAAACGGCAGGCTTAGGAGTTTCGGCAGGAAACAGATGACCACAAAGAGGCTCACAAGCGTCAATACCCCCAATGTCCAGACAAACCAGGCAACCGGAGTGGCAGTAATTTTCAGGTAAGCGACCAGGCATAGTGCCGCAGGAGCAGTAAAGATGCAGATGAAAAGTTTTTCCGGTTCTGGAATTGCCCGGACAACAACGTAACGCCAGAGCAGGAGCGGCACCAGAGCCAAGCACATGGTGAGACTGAACCAGAACACCCACAGTCCCAAGCTCTCCTGCACCCCAAATGCTGGCGAAACAATGGAAATCGACGCATAGCCGACATAGAGGATGAGCCATGTCGTCACCATTTTCGGGACTGGTATCCGAAACAGGAAACGGTAGGTGAACCAGGCAATAAGTGCCGTGTGCAATGCTGCTCCCAAGAGGAATACGGCAAAGGCGAAGTGCCAGGAAAACGGCTTCAGGTAACCAGACAGGACAATGAGTGCCATGGAAAAGGTGCCAACTACCGTCGACAAGATGGGCGAAGAAAGCACCTCACGAACCTGTCCACGAACACACAAGAGCTTAAGCAACGGCAACGCCAAAAGCAGGAAAGAAACAGCACCTAACACTAAACGGGCCGGAACGCCATACAAATCATACACACCACCCAATGTGGTAATTGCCAAGGCAATACCACCTATGGGTAGGGGCACCTTGTTTAAGACCATGGGAAATAGCTGGAACGGTTATCCCTCACCGCGGTTTTTTTCATCTTTACGCAAGATTTTCTGGATGGCCTTGACTTGGTCGCTATCAAGCACTGAAAAACGCCGCGCAAAAAAGACCGCTAGTTCACGGTTGGCAGAAGGCAGGTCTACCAACTTCAGGTCAATACTAGCTTCGGTATCTGCAATCGCAGCTGTCAGTAATTTACGGTTGTCTGAATCCAGTGAATAGGCTGCGCAAAGTTTGCCGTTCCATTCTGATGGCATCCGCTTCTTGCCATTTTCAACAGCTGATAGGAAAGAAGCAGTGACCCCCAGTTTACCGGCCATATCCTTTAGGACTTCATTACGGTCAACACGCAGTTTCTTCAGGAATTTACCCAACTCGGTCAGCATATCAACCCTCCATTCTAAAAATTATTGAAATCGACCTAAAAATGCAGCTTAGTGATAATTATGACCTGTTTTTAGCAATATATGAACCTGTTGGATTATTCAGTAGACTATCGTCATCATAGCACAAAGGAATTCCAAACAGCCTAAGGCATACCGGTGGATTGGATAACTCATTGAAGAATAAAGATTTATTTATCAGGCAACTGAGACAGCTTGCGCCCTGCTGCAGAAAATAAAATCACCTGTCCCAGCAGGAACAACCTCTTATAGGCATTTCCCTGAATTCGCCACAGCGGGAAGCCAAAAGACGCTCAAAGCGCCCCTGCATACCAGACCACCTGTCCCAACAAAACCGCATCCGGCGGCAACCGGCGGTCAGGATAACGGGACCGGTCGGGATGGTCACAGCGCATCATCCAAACCCGCTCTCCTGGGGTATCGCTATAATCAAGGATTAGGCGGCGCACAAACATCAGGCCATCGTGGAAAACCGCATAGACCTGTGTATCGACGGGAGCGGTCTCTTCTGTATTGATCAGGACAAAGCCTTCTTTACGCAGAGTCGGGATCATACAGTCATCACCCACCGTCAGCACACGCGCATAACGGGGCAACACATGGAGTTTTTCCAAATCGACCTTGCGAAAAGCAATCTTCTCTTCGTAGAGGTGCTCCGTCAACGTGTCGTCAAGCATGGACTGGCGCGTATTTAATATAGGCACCTCAACAAACTCATTGGATGGCAGATTGGGAATGATCAGGCCGCGGTCGTAAGGCAGCATCGTCCCTTCACCGGTAGCAAGCCACTCCTGGGAAACATCCAAAGTCCTGGCAGCTGCCAGGAGATTGTTCCCCTTCAGGTATTTGGACTTCCCAGTAATCCAACCATTCACACTGGGCGGCTTCACACCACAGGCACGGGCCAGCTGCGCCTGGGTCACGCCCTTCTTTTCCATGGCAATCCGCAACCGGACAGCTAAAAGGGACATATCATCGGAGGGGAATTCAGCCAGGTCCTGAACCACGCCTTCCGTACCCTGAACAGGGGCAGCCTTTACTGTACCTTCAGGAACCTGGAGTAGCGAAACATCCTGCACATCATTTTCCATACCGTCTTCCTGCATCCGTATCAACAATCAGCGTTTTTCCGTCCGGCGTTCCGGCTTATAGACAATGCGACCTTCCGCCATATACTGCATGAGCGCTTTTTCACCCTCTTCGGAGGCAATGTTGCCATAAACAGTAATCCCCCGTTTGCGGAAGGCCTCCAACCAGTCAGGCTTATATCCTTCATCAAAACCAGTAATCGCCTCCACCCGCTCGGACGACACCCCATAATATACTGCCTCAATACCCGACCACATAATGCCACCAAGGCACATCATGCACGGTTCAGCCGTGACATACATACGCAACCGGTGCGGTCCCAGGTTATAAGTACCGAGCTTTTCTTCAGCCAAGCGTATTGCATTCATCTCCGAGTGGTTATGACTGCACTGTCCTTCGACTACTGAATTGGCTGCTTCCACAATGAGATTGCCTTTGCTGTCATAGATGGCCGCCACAAAAGGACCTGATCCCTTAGCGGTATACGCAGGCAGGCGCTTTTGCATATCAAGGATTATCCGTTTTGCTTCAGCCACCTTACCTTCATCAATCGGCTCATTCGCCACAACCTGTGCTTGCGCCATACCCATTCCCATTAGGCCCCACACCAAAAGTCTACTTAACAATTTCTTCACGAAAAAAAGGCCCATTCCTGACGAATCATAAGGACATTTTAACAGCCAAGAAAGTTTTCCCCTAGATTCGGCTATACTGGCAGACAGGGAAAATTCAAGGAATAACGATGTTCAAAGGCAAGATTTTCTTAGACATGGACGGGGTACTGGCCGACTTCTGGGCACGTGCAAGGCCACTGTGCGGCGCAACAGATCCCAGCAACGATATGCTCTGGGCTACACTCAACAAAATCCCGCACTTTTTTGACACGCTCGACGTAATGCCTGGCGGCAAGACACTTTTTGACGCCCTCTACACAAAATATGGCGCCCGATGCGAAATCCTGACAGCCATGCCCAAACCCAAACGCGGCATGCCCACCGTCCGGGATGACAAGATCGCCTGGGTCAGGCGGATGCTCTCTGATACCATCACCATCAATACGGTCGTCTTAACCACCCACAAGCAGCACTACTGCACGAGTCCCAATGATGTCTTAATTGACGACAGTCCCAAGAACATCGCCGAATGGCGTGCCAAAGGCGGCATCGGAATCCTTTATAAAAACCTGACTCAGGTCATGGCAGATCTCACCAAGCTCGGTATCCTTTAAGGTTGCAGGGAAAACCGTCGGAAACAGACATGGAAAGCAACGACTCCTCACCAAACCTTGAGAATGCCGCCAATGCGGCCATGCACCACGTGGTCAGTATGCTGTGTGAATGGCACAGCAACTGGGACATCCTAAAATCCCATTCCTTCATCGTCTCAGACTTGCGCACGTTCCTGAAAGACTGGAATGACCATTACGGGAACAACTTAAGCACAATGAGCCTCCAGGCAATGCTCGAACACCTGCGGCTGCTGGAATACATCCTGACCCGCAAGATTGAGCTTGCCAAAATGCAGCATGGCAGCCAATGGACAACCGCACTGCCAACCGACTTTGAAATCGAAGATATGGAAGCCGAAATGGCGACCACCTATTCGATTGTGGAACAGATTGTGCTTTACGTCTCCGGCATCCTGCCGCTGCCACGCGTGACCTGGTCTGAAGACGACCGCGTGCAAGACACACACTCCAAACACAGTGCCAACCTGGTCGACCGCTATGCCATTGCCTGGCGTACACCACTATCTGGCGAAGCGGCTGCTGAACAGAAAACGGAACCACCCGTTGAAGAAGAACTCCAGTTTGAAGACGGCAGCAAAAAGCAGGTTGTCGCAATGAACTGGGTTTACACGAAAACCCCACACTGGCACTGCCCTGTCTGCGGCAAAAACCTCTTTGGCGTCACGGGCGTGACCGCCTGCCGCCATATGCTGATTGCCTGCTTTGAAGGGGAATTAATTGGAACAAACCCGATTGGCACAGCAATGATTGGCGGCAAGCGCCCTGACCTGGTACCCGAAACACTGTTCAGCGAAAGCAATGTCACCCCGTACCAAGTCTTGAAAGCTGCCTACAGCACCGGTTCCAATTTTGTCCTCTCAAGCACCACACGCAATATCCCTGGCCCGCACCCTGTCGCACACGTGGAAATCCTGTTTGAATGTAAGGAAAGCGTGCTCGAAGGCAAAAAGAAACCCAAACAGCCGCTGTAAGGCACAGCATCTGAGAAAACAAACGGAAAAGAACGGAGCAATATCATGGATCGATTCGGCAACCCCAACAAAAGCGAACTCAAGCGGATGAACAACCGCCAGCTGAAAAAAGGCCACTATGGCCAATACCAGCAGATCTGCGCGGAAGTGGTCATCAACCTGAATGCACCGCTGACAATTGACGATGTAAAAGACAACATCTGGATTGGCAACACAGAAAACCCGGAATATGTCGACCTGCTCTTTGGCTGGCTGATTCCCCAAGTTGAGAAATATGACTGCTACACCTGCTGCGGCTCTGCCAGCCTGGATAAAGGCCTACAGACCATTGAAGCTATTGTTGAATACGAAACACGCAATCCTGCCGATGAAGACAAGCTGTTGGAATGCCTTAAGGCATTGAAAGAAGATGCGAAAGTCGACTCGATTGACGTCAAAATCTGCGACGCTTGGCGGTACGACGATATCAACCAAGAAAGCCAGGTCTTGAAAACGCTGTCCATTTAGACCGCAAGCCTCCCTAAGGCTCTGGCCTTGTGTCCAGAGCCTGTTTTACGCTTCATCAAAGACTGCGTGCATAGGCCGCAAACCTTATCGACTATAGTCGACAAACAATGGAAAATGCCCGTCAATATCGACTGTAGTCGACAAAGGAAACCATGCTGATACCGCGCCCAGTCTATCTCGACCAGATCCGCCCCTTCTACGCCAACTACAAGTTGCTCAAAGTCCTTGTTGGCATGCGACGTACTGGGTAGTCGTCGCTGCTGAAGATGATTGCCGAAGACATGCAATCGCAAAGCGACAACCAAAAGTCCCCGTTTCTCTTCTACAACCTGGAGGACTGGCAAACCGTCACCTGCTAGATACCACCTGGTAACAGCGTTACTGCTTATCAAGTGCCTCGATTTCTTCAGGTCTCACGGGTGGCAGGAGATCCTTGACCTGCTCCAGGATCTCATCAAAGAGCTTGAAATCATGGATATACTGGACAAGCTCCGGCACCTGCCCAACAAAATCATTGAAATACCGGTCAAATACCTGGTAATTTGCAGAAAAAAGGTTGTATCCCCGCTCATCGAGATATTTCCGGAAATTCGCACCACCTTCCCCAAAGAGTTCGTGCAACTGACGGTCAAGCGACACCCTGGTTTCGTCAGAATACTTCACTTTAATCTTGATACCGAACTTTTCGGCTAAATTAACCGCCATTTCGCGCTCCTGTGCAAAAGATTCCTTGAGGATTATACGCCAGCACCCTGGGCACGAAGGTATTCCGTCACCCGCCCCACCTCAGCATCAGAGGTCACCGCACCATGGATGCGCCGTACCACCCCCAGCTGCCCATCAAAGTACAGCATATCCCCATCACCCAGCAGTGCCTCAGCGCCATCCTGGCCGACCAGCCGACGGGAATCGGCCATACAGGCCGCTTTCAATGCCACGCGGGAAGGGAAATGCAGCTTGAAAAGATCCGGAACCGAATCGAATGAGACCGGCCGGGTTACGGCAATGAGATGCACGCCAACCTGATGCCCCCGCATGGCAATCCTCGCCATCAGGTACTCAGCAGCCCGCCCTTGGGAAAACAGTCCCGCATACCCATGGATTGCCATCACGATGCGCGGCAACACCCCTTCCCCAACCTTCTGCCGGTAGGCCACCCCGTCGGAAACCCCTACTTCACCCAAAAGCGTAAGCCGCCTTGCTATCTCCTGGTTCAGTCCTTCCAATAGGATGAAACACCCTTTGGCATCCGTCACAACAGGCGCCATTAGGTGCGGGATACCTTGGAAAGGCGCAAAGACCTGCTGCCCCTGGGCGTCCAACAGCAGTAAACGCATATCACCAGGAACCTGCCGGAAAAGGAGGGACAGAAGTACCGCATGCACGAATCCCACTGCTTCATCCCCACTGCCAGCACCAATCAGCAGATGCGGCATAAGGCCCAAGTCAGAAACAACCGGATTTCCCGACACATCCTGTCCCAAGGTAATAGGCAGCTCTGCTTGCGACTCTTGGAAAGCTTCCGTTGACAGAATTCCGGCCAAGCCAATGCGGTCCCGTTTGGGATTGGCCACCTCCAAAACCAAGTGGCAGGGGTCCTTTATGATGAACCGGCACGTCATCGCAGAGAGCGCCTTGGCAAAGTCCCGTGCATGGATGGTCACCTTCACTGGATCGACACCTTCTGCCAGTTCCAGGGTATACAGTGCCAAAACCGGCCCTGCTGTTGCAGAAAGAACCTGCGCGGGAATCCCCAATTCTGAAAACACCTGCGCAATCCGCTGGCATGCATCATCCAGGTCCACTGCCGGTATCCCGTTGGGAACGGCAGGAGGATCCAACAAGGACAGGGGCAACACCGTCTTACGCATCTTGGTTTCCTCCCTCAAACTGACGCTTAAGCGCATCTAAAAAACGCTGCCCGACCGGCGTGAACGTCTGATGGCGCCGCCAGATCAGGTACATCGGTGCCAGCAGGGTGGGTTCCAGCGGCCGGAAACACAACCCACTTCCAATGCCCGTATCAACAAGCTGGTCAAAGCTTAAGGCACAGCCCATCCCTTCGCGCACCATGATGGCTGCGTTAAAAAGCAGGTTGTAGGTTGCCACAATGTTAAGCTGGTCCATCCGGTCACCAAACCATTTCGGATGCTCTGCCGACATACCTTCCCGCGAACAGATCAGCGGTACACCAATCAGGTCATCGAGTGTTATCGCGGTCTTTTCAGCCAATGGATCATCCTGGCGCATAATCAGACCCCAGATGTCACGGTGCGGGATTTCGATGCAGTTGTAGCGTGTTACGTCCACATCGCGGACGATGACAGCAAATTCGAGCAACCCATGGTCTAAACGTTCACAAACGTTTTCCGCATTGCCACTATGCAGGTGCAGCCGAACACGCGGATATTGGGCCTGCAGATGATGCACAGCCCGGGCGATATAACGGATGCCCTGGGACTCCGCGCAGCCGATATAGAGTTCACCACCCGTGAAATCATCGAGCGCCTTGAATTCTGCCGTAGTACGGTCAACCATACTGAGGATGTCTTCCGCACGTTCCTTCAAGAGCCGCCCTTCGTCGGTCAAACGGATACTCGTACTACCCCGCTCAAAGAGCTGCTTGCCCAACTCGTCTTCAAGGGCTTTCAACTGGCGCGATAAGGTCGGCTGCGTAACATAGAGACGCTCAGCCGCCCGGGTGATACTACCCAGACGCGCTGTTTCCAGGAAATAACGCAAGACACGGATTTTCATTAAGACTCCTTTAAGGATGCCAATCATGCCTGACAAGCATAGCATGAAATGAATTATAAGTATTAGACATTACAACACACAGAAGTTATAGTGCTCCAGATTAAATACATATCACCTAAAGGCTTTCAAATGACATTATCTGTCGCCAAATTCCGTGAATTGATGGCAAAACGCACCCTTGTTAAAGCAGGCTCAGACCTTAGCCTTGCCTTCCATGCTTTTGCACAGGAAGCCATCAGGCTGACCTCGAAACTGAACTCCCAATACCATACGCCTGAGGAAATCCGGGTCATCATGGGCCAGATTACGGGACGCCCAATACCGGACGACTTCATGCTTTTCCCACCGTTCACGACGGACTGCGGCAAAAACCTGGAGATAGGCAACAGGGTTTTCATCAATTCAGGTTGCCGTTTCCAAGACCAAGGCGGCATTACCATCGGTGACGGCACCATCATCGGACACAACTGTGTGATGGCAACCCTCAACCATGACCAAAACCCGACATACCGGGGTGACATCCACCCTGCACCAATTATCATCGGAAAAAACGTCTGGATTGGTGCCAATGTGACAGTTCTCGGCAATACGACCATTGGCGATGGTGCCATCCTTGCAGCAGGTGCGGTCATCACGAAAAATGTCCCTACAAACACCATCGTTGGCGGCGTCCCTGCCAAGGTCATCAAAGCCATCGTCTCTGTAAAATGATGTAAAAAGACTTCTTTACGCTACAAAATTCCCTTATCATGCATTGATGTTCCATATCGCACCAGCCCTTTTTGCCGCCGTCGTCATCTGGCGCTTTGTCCCACACCTGCCGATTGGCAGGCTGTGGAAAATTGCCATTGGCTTAACCATCCTGCTCATATCCCAATGGGGACTGATTACCAACCTGTTCGGTGGCTGGGCATCCCCTGAAGTTCCCAAAGGCGTCATCATTTTAGCGGGCTGGGCAACGGGCTCTTTCATCCTGTTGCTGTGCTTCCTGATCCTGAAAGACATCGCCTCCTTGACCCTTTGGCTCGGTAACAAAACGGGAATCCTTTCCCCAAACCTCAAATTGGGCTGGAAATGGTCGGTCAGCCTCTGCGCACTGGCTGTCATCCTTTCTGCCATCGGTACCTGGCAGGGCATCAAGGTCCCGGATGTAAGGCAGACCCAAATCTACGTCCGCCACTTACCCAAAGAACTCGATGGGCTGCGCATCGTCCAGTTGACAGACCTCCACGCCTGCCGCCTCTTGGACGCAGAATGGACACGCGCAGTCGTTGACAAAGCCAATGCCTTGAAACCGGATCTGATTGTTGTCACAGGCGACCTTGTTGATGGGCTCACTAAAAACCGCGTGGATGATGTCGCCCCTTATAAAGACCTGACTGCACGCTTAGGCGTCTTCGTTGCCGCAGGCAACCATGAATATTATTCCAACTACCTTGCCTGGATGCGCTATTTCAACGCCATGGGACTGCGCATCCTAAGCAATGAACATGTCATCTTGGAAGATAAGGGGCATAGGATTGTCCTAGCAGGTACCACTGACCGGGTCGCTGCGCGCTTCGGGCTGCCGGAACCCGACATCGAGAAAGCCTTATCTGGCAAACCTGAAGGCGCACCAGTCATTTTGCTTGCCCACCAACCCAAAGGAGCAGAGGCCAATGCGGCAGCAGGTGCTGACTTACAACTCTCCGGTCACACGCACGGTGGACAGGTCTTGGGCATCCATTGGCTGAACCAGTACGTTAACGGAGGCTATGTCTCAGGGCTTTATGATGTCGCCGGCATGAAGCTTTATGTCAGCAACGGCACTGGCCTTTGGAACGGCTTTCCCCTGCGTTTAGGGAAACCGTCTGAAATCACAGAGCTCATCCTGCATCCGGAAGCTCCCTAGCCAACAAAGACTATGAAGCGTAAAGCCAAACCCGACATCAAAGCCCATACGCAGTTAAAACGCGAAGCAGAGCGCAAGGCCAAACGTGCATCAAAAATCGATGTCGTTGAACTAATCAAAGCAGCAGGCCTCAAGTATTACGACAAACGCTCACAAGGTGGTCTGCTGTGGCTCTTGGGAAGTATGGAGCGCTTGGAATTCGTCAACTTCTGCGGCAGACATGGCATCCGTTTCATCTACAGGCACGGTGGTAGCTGGGCAACGGTCTCCCAGCATGCGTGGTGGTACGCAGAAGACGACATGGATGACGACCGGATTCCACGCTGTTAAGCTACCGTTCGCGCTAAAATGAACAGATAGTTAGTCCCCAACCAAAGGAGAGGAACGGTGGAAACCATTACACTCAACAATGGCGTCCAGATGCCGATGTTAGGTTTCGGCACATGGACTGTGCGCGGCAAAAAAGGCGAACACATCCTGCGTGAAGCACTCGATGTGGGCTACCGCCTCTTTGATACCGCTTTCCTGTACGGCAACCACGAAATTGTCGGCAAAGCCATCCGTGACAGTGGCATCCCCCGTAACAACATCTTCATCACGACGAAGCTTGACAGGCAGTTTGCCAGTTATACAAAGGCAAAGGCCGGCATTGCCCAGGCACAGGAAACACTGCAGTCCGACATCATCGACCTGATGCTGATCCACGAACCGTATGCCGAGTCGCTGGAAATGTACCAGGCCTTAGAAGAAGCCTACCGGGAAGGCACACTAAGGGCAATCGGCATCTCAAACTTCAACGCTAACCTCTACCAGAAACTGCTGAACCACTGCGCAATCACACCGGCCGTCAACCAGGTTGAAAACCATGTGTACTACATGCAGACCGATTTGCAGAAAGTGATGGAGCCATACGGCACCGTCATGCAGGCATGGGGACCGCTCACTGAAGGCAAGCGCCCTATTTTCACCGACCCGATCCTACAGGACATCGCCAAGGCGCACGACAGGCCGGTTGCCCAGATTGCACTGCGCTACCTGGTACAGAACGGGATCCCCGTCATCCCCAAGTCATCTCACCGCACGCGTATGCAGCAGAACATCGACATCTTCAGTTTCAGCCTATCCCCCGATGAGATGGCGACAATCAGCCTGCGCGACGAAGGCCAGTCACTTTTCAACTGGTTCGGTCCAGACTGGATCTGAAGGACTTATCGCAAGGAAAAGACAAGCGGCACTTTCAAGCGCGCAGCTGCTGGCGGTGCTGGGAAAGGCGCTGCTTTCCTGATGGCTTTGAGCCCCGCCGCGTCCAAGGCGTCAAACCCGGCGCTTTTAATGACGGAAAGCCCTTCGATGTGGCCGTCCTTTCTTATGGTGAACTGATAGATGGCCTTGCCTTCAATCCCCATCATCCGCGCCTGCTGGGGATAGGTGACATGCCGTTGGATCAGCGTCAGGATGTAGTTGTAATTGGCCGCAATATAATGCCCTGCCCCTTGGCCATCCCCTGAACCAGCCCCCACACCTGAGCCACTGCCTGATCCCACGCCAGTGCCAGTACCGCCGCCAACACCTGTGCCACTGCCGGAGCCCGATGACGTACCTGCCTGTTGCAGGCTACCTGATTCCTCTTGTGTGGTATTTTCCTTGGCAACAGCACTTCGAGCTCCTGTTTCCTGGACAATCGGCTTTGCAGGATTTTGTTCGCCAGATGCTGAACGGAAAACGGCAGGATCAGTACCCTTTGATCCCGTCCCCGGCTGTCCTCCACCTAAGCCGCCTCCCGGAAAACCCACAGCGGTCAGGTCCACTTCAATGGGTACGTCTTTGGGTCTTTCGGCTGAAACCATCAAGCAGACGAGCCCGATTACAACGAGGTGGCTTAAGACAGAAAAAAAGAGTCCTTTCGTCAACCGGTTCATCGCTGCGTCCGGACACTGATCTTGGTAAAACCTGCGCGTTTTAGGGCATCCATGACCGTCACAAAGGGCTGCATCGTCACATCGCGGTCAGCTGCCAATAAAACCGGCCGATCTTTCGGAACAGCAGCTAAAGCAGCTGCCAGGTCAGGTAGGGCAATCTCCCGCCCATCAACAGACAACCGTCCTTTGGCATCGAGTTCAACCTGGATAGGGGAGCTGGCAACACTTTCACCTTGAGCCGTCGGCAGTGAGACATTCAACGCCCTAGCAACGGGATTGGGCACGACAAAAACAGCGCTCATCAAAAGGATGACGACCAATACCAACATGACGTCGATCAACGGCACCATGTTGATTTCGGTAAGGCCCCCTTTTTCATCAAAACTATTTTTCATGGTCTGCATCCCAAAGCAGCAAGATGTCCTTCGCACGGCGCACCAGCAAGTTATAGAGCATCACAGACACAATCGCAATCGCAAGGCCAATCGCCGTTGCCTTCAGCGCCAAAGCCAACCCCACCATGATGTTCGCAGGATCCATGGTGCCTGCCATGCCGACACGATAAAAAGCAACCATGATGCCAAGGACTGTACCCAGCAACCCGACGTAAGGCACATTGGCGGCAATCGTACCAATGATCTGCAAGTGGCGGGACAAGTCATATTCCAGCTTATTGCGCGAGGTATAGGACGCGTAATCAATCCCCTTGAAAAAGAGGAAACGCTCGATTGACAGGGCAATCACCACAATCGAAAGGACAACCAAAATGCCAATCACCCCATAATCCACCAGGTCTACCAGCCTATCCATACCATTTTCCTACCGCAAAGGCGCACCATGCCAAAACGGCTCCATGATAGTACGGGCACGCTCCCTTAAGCAACGGAAACCCAGCACTGCCCATGGGATGCACACATCGAAGCGCTTAAGAAAGCTCCCCAGGTATAGTAGAATGCACTATTGGATTCATGGTCTGGCACATGCCACAGCATGTGCCGGTAAAACAGCAGTACAGAGATTAGGGGAAGATTTGTGATTCGGAGGGGGTTCAACCCATTGTCCGGTAAGATTGGACGGTTTTTCCGCAATCTGCGGTATTCCGCCTTGGTTGTCGGACCGCTTGTTGCAATTGCGGTCTACTTCATGCTACCGGACACGTATTCAACGGCCACACAGAGTGGCGTTGTGCTCTCCCATGCTGCAAAAGCCTGCTTGGCCGTCGTCGTGCTAATGGGCATCTATTGGTTTACCGAAGCCATCCCCATCGCGGCTACTGCCCTCATCCCCGTTGCCATATTCCCGGTCTTAGGCATTGCCTCACTGAAAGACACCTGCATCCCATATGGGAGCAGCACGATTTTCCTCTTTTTGGGCGGCTTCCTATTGGCTGCCGGTATCCAACGTTGGAACCTAGACAGGCGCCTTGCCCTTTACACCATCCGTATCATGGGAACCAGTCCCAAACAGATCAGTGCCGGGATGATGATTGCTACTGCCCTTTTGGCCATGTGGGTATCCAATACCGCCACTGCTGCGATGATGGTACCGATTGTCTCAGCCGTGCTGCGGCTTTTCCATACCCAAAGCCATAGCGCCGCACGCTCGAACCGCAAAGAACACAATTTCTCCATCTGTATGCTCTTGGGCGTTGCCTATGCTGCCAGCATCGGTGGTATGGGCACTGTCCTGGGATCACCTCCCAACGGGATTTTCGTGCGCTTTATGGAACACACCTACAACATGGAAATCTCGGTTTTGGACTGGATGAAAATGGGTGTGCCTTTGATGCTCATCCTGCTACCACTCACCTGGTTCTTACTGAACAAGGTACTCTACCGAGACCAGATTGAGGAAATCCCGGGGGGCCGCCAATGGATTGACAGTGAAATCAAGAAACTGGGCGCAATGTCACGTGGTGAAAAACTCGTTTTAGGAATCTTCCTGTTGACCGTCATCCTCTGGATCTCAAGCCCTTACATCAAGATGATCGCCCTCTCTGATGGCACCAAGCCGTTCGCTGGCCTGTCGGACGCATCCATTGCCATTTTTGGCGGGCTACTGCTCTTTTTGATGCCACTGAACCTAAAGATGAACCAAAGGACGCTGACTTGGGAACATTGCCGTCAGTTGCCTTTGGGGCTGCTGCTCCTTTTCGGTGGCGGCCTTTCAATGGCTGCCGCCATTTCAAAGACGGGCTGTGATGGCCTGCTAAGCGCACAGGCAACAGCCCTTGCTGGGATGCCGGGCTTTATCGTCATCTTAGGGATTACGGCCCTTGTCGTCTTCGCGACCGAAGTGACGTCCAACACGGCATTAGCAGCAACGATGATCCCTTTACTCTCCGTTGCGGCAGAGCCAATCGGCATTGCCCCCGAAGTCCTGCTCCTTGCAACAACCTTCGGCGCATCGGCTGCCTTCATGATGCCGGTTGCCACACCGCCAAATGCGATTGTCTTCAGTACCGGTCATATCCGGATCGGGGAAATGATCAAATCTGGTTTCTGGCTGAACCTACTCGCTATCGTTATCATTTCGCTTTTCTGCTGGTTTGGCAGCGGGTTGATTTTTGGTTAAGCCGCCAGTCCCAAAAACATCTTCCAGCGTCATCGCATCCCCCTTGGCTAGTTCTTCAGCAGACAAGTTCTTACGCAAGGCTTCCAGTATCCCCACGGCTTCTACATCATCCGGCGGCAGCTGGCGCCAGATGACATAAGCACTCAGGTTGCTAGGCGCAACACCGCGTCCTTCAATGTAGGAATACCCCAAACACCTTAAGGCAAAGAAGCTGCCGTGTTTAGCGGCACGCTGCCACCAGAAAACCGCTTTCCGGCTACTGATTGGCACCCCCATGCCCGTATCATAGGCACTACCAAGTGATGTTTCTGCTTCCATCAAGCCTTGATCTGCTGCCTTCTGCAGCCAAAATATGGCTTTTTCCTCATCTACAACGCCATTCACCCCCGTCTGGTAAGAACGGGCTAAGTCGTACTGTGCCCGTGCATCACCCGCTTTGGCCTTGGCAAGTTTCTGGGAAAAGTCGGGGTTAGTAACAACTGTACCCGCTTGGGATGCCGCATAGCCTTGTGGCATACCCAGTAAGAGCGAAAGTACAATCAAAGGCGTACCCCACATTACCCCCTTAAGAAAGTTGTCCCCCATTTTCCCTCCAGACAATGAATCCGCGTCCAGACAAAATTTTACTTTAGCAGACTTGCAGCACTATCGATTAGAATACGGCAAACAAAACACCCACCCCAAGGAAACAGAACCGATGCCTGATACGCCTTTTTCCGCCGATATCTTGGACACCATCGTCCAAAAAACCGACATCCAACCTGATGCCACCCTTTGGCACCTCGACATGCGCGAGCTACCACCGTTAAGCCCGGAAGACATTGTCGGCATTCTGCATGAGAGTTCTGTCATCCGCTACAGCGAGTTGAGCCGCAGGCAAAGACGCTTCCAGTTCGTGACTGGCCGTCTGCTCACCAAATATGCACTTTCCAAAACACTCGGCCGCCCCATCCATGATTTCGCACTAGTAGAGCGACGCAACAACACACCACAACCGAAAGCCATCCCACCGATTGCCGAACCCATCTACTACAGCTTAGCTTACCGCTACGACACGGCAGCCTGCGTCATCAGCAGATCCCAACTGATTGGCCTCGATATCGAGGTTACAGATGCCACACGGGAAATCTCAACACCAGCTGACAAAGCCTTCAACGCCCATGAAAACGCCTGGCTTTCTGCCAAAGGCAAAGACCAATGGCTAAAAGGCTACTATGAACTGTGGTCGCGCAAGGAATCATGTTACAAGTTGCTTTCCAGCAAACATGGCGGCATACACGACGACCTGTTCTGGCAGGTTGACTGCTTGGATGACCCCCGCTTTAAATGGACAACCCTCTCGAAAGACAATGGACTGATCATCACCATCTGTCAGGCAGACCCCGAATTGACATTCAGACTGACGCAGTCTCCCACCTACAACCTGGATAACGCCTTCGACATTTTCAAACGTTAAGCGTACGGCATAGCCTGATCGGCCTATGCCCGTACCTAAAGCATTGGTTCCTACTTCGTGACCAAGTAAAAGCCGATAATGATAAAGACAATCAGCGCAATATAAAGCCATTTACTGGATCCTTTTTTGGGTTCAGCCCCTCCCCCCAGATCCATCGGTTCAGGCCGGTAATCGCCACCAGGATGGTCTTTTTCCTGTCCCTTCAACGCATCTTTCAACGAACCCTGGAAACGCGGGACGCCTTTGACCTTGAACAGGCGCTTGAAATCCTTAAAGAAAAAGCTCCGGATGGTATTCTGCTCGAATGTCCCTTCATAGGGCTTCGATTCATCGCGGCCATCAGACCATACCTGACGGTAGTCAGGCCTTAGCCCATCTTTTTCCAAGGCCGCAAGGAACTGGTCAGCCGACTTGGCGCCCATATACTTGTCCCTGGCATCCATGTCTGCGCATTCCAGCATGAAAAGACTCACGGGTTTGCCGGCTGGGCTGTATAGGCTCTTGTCATACCGGTAGAACACCGACATCACGTTGGGGAAAAACTTGGGCTGTGTGGGAATCGGATCACCCGCTTCCCTAGCCTCATGCACCGCAATCGTCTCTGGGTATTCTTGGAGAACCAGAAAATAGTCTCCCCAGACCCATGTTTCCCCTTCGTCGATGGTCGCCCAGACAGCAGGCATTTCAGGCTGTTCAAACACTCCTACCTGGCCAAGCTCCGTAGCATCCCCTGTCAAATTTTCTTTGTTCAGGTCATCGGTCGCCATGATTGCCCCTTTCCTCAAAAACGGAACCAACTCACTCTATTTTAGTATAGACCACCAACGCACCTGCGGCAATGCACGCGCATACCTGTCGCCAACGTGACACGCTGGCGTACCATCTGCCGCTTTCAAATAACAACTCAGGTAGAATAGAAGAGGATAAATCTTAACCATTCCCTAACAACGCCATCTGCCAAACGAAAGGAACTCCCATCATGAAACGTCTGTTGATCAGTACTGCCGTCCTCCTCGCCATGAGTTCATTTGCTGTTGGATGCGGCAAGAAAGCGGAACCAGCCAAAGCCGCGGCTTCTGCCAGCGCAGCCGCCTCTGCTGCTACCCCTTCACCAACACCTGGTCTCTCGACACCTGAAGAAATCGCCCTAGAAGTCATCAAACTCATGGATAAGGCAGACGGGGCTGCAGCCGTCAAATTCATGTACGTCCCTGAGAAATCCAAGACAACATTTGCTGCCGAAGCCGCCAAACGCATCACCGACAACCAGGCCAAAGGCATGATTGCCGCAATGGGCGAACCGCTCGTGACCAAAGTCGTTTACTTTGAACAGATTAAGGGCGACCAACCAATACCCGTCAAACTGGAAGAGGTCAAAGTCGGCACCTTATGCCAGGCAACTATCAGCATCAAGCTGACGAAGGATATAGGCGACAAGAAAGCAGGTACTGTTGAAGAAATTACCCCAACAATCCTCATTAAGACTGAAGAAGGTTGGAAGTTCATGGATCCAATGGACAAGGAAACCATGGCCTTACTTGAAGCACGGGTCAAAAAATAACCATCGCACATCCTTATGCACAGTCCCAACCATACTCGGGACTGTGCTTCCCCTGCTTTTTCCTCTTCCCTTGCTTTAATGCCTGAAGGATGTCAATATCCCTTTCAGCACATCCATAAACCGACTATGATGCTTTGGTAGATTTCCGTAAGTCAAAGGCATTTAACCCAAAATGACATGGAAAAACAGGTACGAAGCCCCCTAACCATCATCAAGGGCTACTTCAATGCCCTGCCTGACAAGCAACGCGAACAGGAAACCGTAGAACAGATTACTAAAAACGCTGTTTTCCGGGGGGTGAGCCTATGGGTCCTCATCTTTGCCATTTTCATCGCGTCCTTAGGGCTTAACATCAATTCGCCAACCGCCATTATCGGTGCGATGCTCATTTGCCCAATGGTAGGCCCCATCCTGGGCATGGGATTGGCCATCGGCATCAATGACCTAGAACTCCTCAAACGGTCTTTCAAGAACCATGTCATCTCGATTGTGATAAGTATACTGACAGCCACAGCATACTTCCTGATTACGCCGTTGACTGATGCGGGATCCGAGCTGCTCTCATACACGTCACCTACCCTTTACGACATCCTGATTGCCTTAGGTGGTGGCGCAGCAGGTATTTTGGCACTAGCGACAAAAGACAAAGGCAACATTATCGCGGGCGCCGCCATTGCAACAACGCTGATGCCGCCGCTTTGTACAGCAGGCTATGGCTTGGCCACATGGAACCTTTCTTACTTCCTGGGCGCTTTCTACCTGTACTTCATCAATATGGTTTTCATCTGCCTGGCGACTTTCTTCGGCGTCAGGATGCTGCGGTTCAAGCGCAAAACATTGGAAGACAATTCAACGGAAGTCAAAATCCACCGTTCAATTATTGTGATTGTCACGTTGACACTTCTGCCTGCCGCCTACCTGACCTACAACATCATCCAAAAGAGTGTCTTAAACACCAATATGACACGCTTCGTCAAAAAGGAACTGGCTTTCCAAGGGACGGAAATCATTTCGCAGAACATCGACCCTGAAAACACCAAACTGAACATTGTGGCTGTTGGCAAGACAATCCCTACAGAAACCGTCGAAAAGGCCAAGGAAAAACTGACCTACTACAACCTGGAAGGCTATTCGCTTAACATCGTCCAAGGATCGCAGGTTGACAGCATCCTCCTTGCCCAGCAGAAAACGCGCGGTAAGGAAGCCGCAACCGCCGCCACAGCCAACGAGCACAATGAAGTCCTCCTGAAACAGGCAGGTCAGATTAATGAACTGGAAAAACAGCTTGCGTCCTACACGCAATACGAAACACTGGGACAGGAAATCAGCAAGGAAGTCAAAGTCTTATTCCCAGCGGTAAGGAGCATCACGCTCACGAACGCCACGGAGACCAAAACTACATCTGGTGAGACGTCCAACTATGTCTTAGCGTTAATTGGGCTTTCGCCATCGCTTAGATTCAACAACACTGACCGAAACAGGCTGAAGAACTGGCTGATTACACGCACCAAATCGGAAGCCATCAAAACGGTTTATACCATCCAGCGCTGATTGCGCAGGTTGAAACCAACGCCACTGGCAACCAACGACCGTCCCTTTTTGGCACACCTCATATGTTGCTGCCAGTTTCATTTTGTACAATACAAGCGTCAAGAACGGAAAGTCGCCTGCCGTCGTATGCCTCCCTAAAGGGATGATCGTATCGTGGAAACTCGAAATACAGAGTGACGCCCACGGACAAACCAACGCTATCCAACTTTGGTCCGCCTTCTTACCCCCAAAGGGAAATGGCGTCATCAAATCGCTTTCTGGATAACGAGGTCTCGCTGCATCAGCCGTTTGACCTGGTTTTCCGGTTTTGCAAAGGTGCGCTGCATTTTCTTAGCCATCCTGAGATGTTGCTCCTCTCAGTGACGCCATAAGACCGTTTGAGTTCCGCAGTCATCCATTCCTGTTTCAGTTGGAATTTCAGTTGTTTTTAGCCCCTCCCCCCTTTTTTTAGGTGTTCCAGGTGTTCTAGGTGTTCCAGAGTTGTAACTATTTGATTTTTATTGATAATTTTTGCTATTCTTTGGAACACCTCATTTTCTGCCAGGTGTTCCAGGTGTTCCAGGAACACCGTGAACAGTACAGGTGGAACCTGAACGCAACTGCATGCAGGCATGAGAAACAGTTGCGCTATGGAAATGGGTATATGGAAGAAGGGAACTTGGCGCCGTATACCAAAAATATACCCAAAATCCCTAGTCACAGCAGTTTTCAGATGGATGCCGGATGCAGACGCAACGAGGTAAAAAAACCACCAAAGGATATTTTGGGGGGTATGGCATCAGTCACCATTAAACGAATACCCCCATTTATACCCCCAAAGTACTCCAAGATGTACTCCAAAATCCAGTTGCTCGACATGTATATTCTATTTTTGCATACACAAAAATCGTTATAACCCATTGATTTTTAAAGAAAGACGAGCAAACAAAGATTTTCGAAGGGAGAGTTTGGAGGCAGGAAACGGAATCGAACCGATGTCTACGGCTTTGCAGGCCGCTGCATAACCACTTTGCTATCCTGCCACAGGGCATTGATGAAACGATGGAGCGGGAAAAGGGTCTCGAACCCTCGACCTCAACCTTGGCAAGGTTGCGCTCTACCAACTGAGCTATTCCCGCGCTAGAGAATGAGATTATATACCGCCAAAAACCGTTGTCAACCTTTTTTTAAATTATTTTGCACGCATCATCTGCCATGCACTGTACAGGTAAGACAACATGGAAACAATCGTCAAGGCGGCAGCAAGCCAGATAAGCCAAGTCCCGATGGTAACAAGATCCAGCCCAAGCCAAGGGTGGTAATAAAGCAACATAGGGATTGCGACCATCTGGGCAATCGTCTTCACCTTCCCGAGCGAATTGACCGCAACAGACTTGGCGGCACCGAGCTTTGCCATCCATTCACGCAGAGCCGAAATGGTAATTTCCCGCCCAATGATGATGAAAGCCACAATGGCATCGACCCTGCCGAACTGCGTCAGCACAATCAATGCACCTGACACAATCAATTTGTCGGCCACGGGATCCAAGAACGCACCGAACGCAGTCGTCTGGTTCCACTTACGCGCCAACCAACCATCAATCCCGTCGGTAACGGCTGCTGCAATGAAAATCCACCCTGCAAAGTAAGACCTCCGCTCAAGCGGAAGCCATGTATCAGGCAAATAAAACATCAGAACCATCAATGGAATCAGGGCAACCCGCATCCATGTCAGGAAGATTGGAAGATTAAATGGTAATGACCGATGTTTACGGACCTCACTCATTGCCTGCATACTTTATTGAACCTCAATTTATTTTTGCGCTTATTCTATCACTCGGGGCAATCCTCTGCCCGAGATAATTGCATCCGCATCATACGGTTTCAGTGCAATTGTTGGTATATCTGCTGGGCAAGGTTCAGGGAAATGCCTTCGACCGTTGCAAGGTCTTCAACAGAGGCATCGGCAATCCCCCTAACACTGCCAAAACGTGCCAACAGGCGCTGCCGCCGTTTGGGACCGATTCCCTGCAGTTCTTCAAGCCTTGATGTTCGGCGCTTCTTATCGCGTTTTGAGCGCATGCCGGTAATCGCAAAACGGTGCGCCTCATCACGGATTTGGGCAACCAGCATCAGGGCACCCGAGTCACTCCCCAATTCCTGCGGCTCACGGCCATCCGCATAGACCAGCGTTTCCAGTCCGACTTTACGCCCTTCCCCTTTGGCCACACCGACAATCCGGCTTAAGTCATGCCCAAGCCCAGAAAATACCTCAACCGCCATTGCCACCTGCCCCGCACCACCATCAACTAGGACAATATCCGGCATCAGTTCTTCCTGGCCAACCAGTTTGCCGTAGCGGCGTGTCAAGACCTGCTTTATCGCACCATAATCATCACCCGGCGTCACATCAGCGATGTTGTAACGCCGGTACTCGCTGTGCTGCATCTCACCATGGTGGAAAACTACACAGGAAGCCTGTGTTGCCTCACCCTGCGTATGGCTGATGTCAAAGGCTTCGATACGGAGCGAACCAATGTCTTCCACATCAGGCATCAAGAGTGACGCCAACTCCTTCAAGCGCAACTGCTGGGTGTCATGTTGCTCCAGCCTGCGCGAAAGCGCTATCGTTGCATTCTTTTCAGCCATGGACAGCCAGATTCGGCGTTGCCCCTGCGGTTGGAAAACAAAATGCACACGGTGCCCCGCCTCCTGTGAGAGCATCTCAACCAAAGCAGGGTCATCAAAAAGGACATTACAGACAAGGATCGATGGGATGTCCACACCCGTGTAGTGCTGTGCCAAAAACGCTTTCAAGACATGCACTTCTCGCGCCTCATCAGATTCACCCACCCCATCTGCCGACAGTCCTCCGCCTCCCTGATCCTGTTCCCCAGAATCGAAGGCGACCTCCATATTCCCAGGGAAAACCGCCCGATCCCCTAGGTGCCTGCCACCCCGGACCATGGCCAGGTTGACACATGCCTGTCCCGCCTTCACCACGACAGCAATAATATCAACATCCATCTGGCTATCGGATTCCATACTCTGGCGTTCCAAGACTTTGGAGAGCGCCGCAATCCGGTTCCTGACCGCAGCCGCTTCTTCAAACTCCAGTTTTTCGGCATGAGCCATCATCTTCTGTTCCAGTCCGTCCAGCACCACGCCATGCTCGCCTTTTAAGAACCGGACAGCATCGTCTACATCAGCGGCATAAGCATCTGGAGAAATAGCACCGACACAAGGGCCACTGCACCGCCCGATCTGGTAAAGCAAACACGATCGCGTACGGTTCTTGAAAACACTGTCCTCACAGGTACGCAACCTGAAAACTTTCTGCAACGTCTGAATTGTCGTGCGCACCGCATAGGCATTAGGGAAAGGACCAAAATACTGGTGCTTTTTATCAACGGAGCCCCGATAATAAGCCATCCGTGGCGTATCACCTGAGGTGATTTTCAGGTACGGGTAGGTCTTATCATCCCTGAAAATGATGTTGTACCGCGGATGGAGCGTCTTGATGAGGTTGCTCTCAAGGAGCAGCGCTTCCATCTCAGAACGGGTCACCGTCGTCTCAAACCGGTCAATCCGGCTGACCATCAACGCAATACGTGGAGACGCAGCCGTTTTTAGGAAGTAAGAAGAAACTCGCCGGACCAGATCACGTGCTTTGCCAACGTAAAGCAGCCGTGACTGCTTATCAAAGAAACGATAAACGCCAGGCAGATGCGGCAGCTGTTTGACGGCTGAAAGGAGTTCCTCCCGCTTAGCCTCAGGCACCTCCTTAAGCGTAACTTCTGCCGCTTGGCTGGCGCCCTGGGACGCATCCTGCATCGGCAATCCTAGCGGGTCGGCGTAATGGATTCGACCAGCGCTTTTGCACGCTGGTAACGGGGTTCAGCCATCAGTTCATCCCAACTTTTTGCCGGGATTTTCGGCACCAGGTTGTCCATCCGGCGACGCAATTCACGCATCTGAGCATCTGACCGCGGCGCCAAACCGGCTAAAAGTTCATCGGCACTAGCCGGTGCATTGCAGACTAAGACCATATCACAGCCCGCATTGAAAGCCGCATTGGCTCGGTCAACAATCCCCCCCGCAACACTAGCACCTTCCATGCTCAAATCGTCACTGAAAACCACGCCATCAAAGCCAAAGTCATTGCGCAGGATTGAAATCCATTTCTTTGAGAACCCCGCCGGCATACTGTCGACTTTCGGATAGATGACATGTGCCGGCATCACCCCTGTTATCGTCAGATCCAACGCCTTGTATGGGGAGGCATCGTCTGCCAAGATGGTTTCCAACGGACGGTCATCAACCGGGATTTCGGTATGGGAGTCACCCGTCGCATAACCATGCCCAGGGAAATGCTTCCCACAATTGGCCATACCCGCCATTGCCAAGCCATAATGCAAGTTCTGCGCAAGGACGCTCACGACATTCGGATCACGTCCGAATGAGCGGTTACCAATGACAGCAGAGACACCGTAATCTAGGTCCAAGACTGGCGTAAAGGAAAGGTCAACTCCGCAGGCACGCAGTTCTGCCGCCAGCACATAGCCAACAGCAAAGGCAGCACGGACAGCCATCTTAGGGTCATCCTGATACATATCCCCCAAAATCCCCATCGCCGGCAACCGGGTAAAACCATCATAACGGAAACGCTGGACCCTCCCGCCTTCATGGTCGACGGCAATCAACACATCTGGACGCTCACGTTTGATTTCCGCAGTCAACGCCATCAACTGGTCACGGCTTTGGTAATTACGCGCAAAAAGGATGACACCACCGGTCAAGGGATTACGGATCCGCCTGAAGTCTTCATCAATCAGACGCAACCCGATTACGTCCAACATGACTGGACCATACATATCACGCCTGCCGCCTAACAACATGCCTTTACCCGTCAACATCATCCTCTCCTGTCAATCAGAAACCTGTCATTTCAGAGTGCACTGATAGTCACACCAACTTTATAATCATGCCTTCGTTGTATCAGCTGGGTCAACCTTTTCGATAACGACAAAAGCCATCGCAAAGTCCGACTCATCCGTCATCGACACCTGGGCTTTGAGCCCACGTTCTTCCATAAAGCCTTTCATTGCTTTGCGGCAGAAAACTTCCGGCCTGCCACTCTTCGCATTCAAGAACTGCACCGACAACCACGTCATCGGCCCACGCATCCCAAGCCCAACCGCTTTGGAAAACGCTTCCTTGGCAGCAAAACGCGTAGCAAGATAACGTAGCCCCCTTAATGGCACTCGGCGCCTACGGTCGATGAAGCGCTCCATCTCTTCTGGCCCCAAAATCCGCCGCACAAACCGGTCACCCCACCGCTCAAGCACCTTTTCCAGGCGCGTGATGGAAACCATGTCTGTCCCGATACCGTAAATCATCGCTTAGCACCCCCTGGCCTACGCGCCCCAATAATCAACGCCTTCATCTCACGGATAGCATTCTGCCAACCCGTAAAGACGGCCTGCGCAACAATCGCATGGCCAATATTCAGTTCAGCAATCCCGTCAATCCTTGCAATATCCACGACATTGCCATAATGCAGTCCATGCCCGGCATTGACCTTAAGGCCCTGCCTGATACCTTCTGCTACCCCATCGACAATGCGTTGCAACTCAAACGCCACCGCCTTATCATCCGCGGCATTCGCATAACGCCCGGTATGGAGTTCAATGACCGGCGCCCCCGCTTCACGGGCAGCCTGAATCTGTTCATTTTCCGGGTCAATAAAAAGACTGACGCGGATACCGGCGTCCTGTAAACGGGAAACAGCCGCTTTGACCGTATTGAAGTAGCGCACCACATCCAACCCACCTTCTGTCGTGAGCTCTTCACGGCGTTCAGGCACGAGACACACATCATCGGGTTTAACGTCGCACGCAAAATCAACCATTTCAGGCGTCACCGCTGACTCAAGGTTCATGCGCGTCATCAGGATTGGACGGATAGCCCTGACATCAGCATCCTTCATATGGCGGCGGTCTTCACGCAGGTGCAGTGTAATGGCATCAGCCCCTGCTTCCTCAGCCAATCGGGCTGCCTTGATTGGGTCGGGATAGGTTGTCCCCCTAGCATTACGTAAGGTGGCAATATGGTCAATATTGACCCCCAGTTCCACGACAGGGCCAACCGGCTCCAGAAAACTCATCTCTTGCTCCTAAAAAGTCGCTTCCTTACAGTTCGCGCAGGTCCATCAAGATTTTGCGCGTCTGAAGGGGTACACCATTTAAATGAAAGGCAAGCAAATGACGCATCAGCTGCTTGCCCTGTTTTTGCGTCACCACATCAGAATAGTCACCGCGCGCCATTGCCAAAAGCGTCTTACCCGACACTTTGGGCAGTTCATCCATCTCATGAGCCGGCCTAGAACCGCGCTGGGGATCGACGACATAAAACGCATCTGGGTCAACTGGGGTCTGGTTTTCCACATCAATTGACAGATCGGCAGCCACACCGGTTTCCCTTAAGAGTGCCATCTCAAAAAGCCGCAAGGCCGCCGCATCCTCAGCAGAAGTTGCCAGACGCGTCAATGCTGACACATATTCATCATAAAGCCCTTGGTGCGGATCTTCACGCGCCAAGAGTTTTAAGAGAAGCTCGTTCAGGTAAAAGCCATAAAACAGTGCCGCATTGCCCAACGGCAGCATCCCGCCTACCCATTCAGCAGCTGTCAAAACCTTCAGTTCAGACTTGCCAGTCCAACCCAACTCCAACGGCTGGAATGTCTGGAGTGCATTACGGAGCTTAGATCCTGGACGACGAACACCTTTGGCAACAAGCCCGACACGCCCATAGTCACGGGTAAAGACCTCAATGATTAAACTGGTTTCACCGTATGGACGGCTATGCAACACAAAGCCCGGCTGGTTATAGACACGGTACTCTGGCACCCGTTTGGCAGAAGTCCTGGCCTGAAGCGGCTCCACCTTGGCAGTGGATCCTTCCGGCAGGCCATCAGTCATAACCATAGGCTCTCAGCCCCGCCTCATTGTCTGCCCAGCCTGATTTGACTTTAACCCAGATTTCAAGATAAACCGGAACCCCGAAAAGCTTTTCCATATCCTTCCTAGCATCCGTTGAAATCTGGCGCAATTTCTCGCCCTTGTGCCCGATCATCATCGCTTTCTGGGCATCGCGCTCAACCAAAACGGCCGCAAACACACGGGCTAATTTTTCTTTGCGTTCAAACTGTTCAATAACCACCGTACTCGAGTAAGGCAGTTCATCGCCTGTATAACGGAAAATCTTCTCACGGACGATTTCTGAGGCCATGAAGCGCTCACTCTTGTCTGTCACATCGTCCGGTGAAAAAATCGGTGGATTTTCAGGCAGGAGCCTGCGGATTTCCTTTTCCAAATGGTCAAGCTGGAACCGCTGGCGGGCAGAAACCGGCACGATCGCATCAAACTCACGCTCTTTCAGCATCTTCTGCGCAAAAGGCATCAGTTCGACTTTTTCCTTGACCTTGTCAGTTTTGTTGATGACAAGGATTGTCGGCACATCCTTCGGAATCAGATCTAAGACCTGTTTGTCAGCTGGTCCGAAGATATCCTTGTCAACAATAAAGAGGATGACATCTGCGGCGGTTAACGTATCCTTGACGGTCCTGTTCAGGTTACGGTTCAATGGATTGCTGTAACGCGTCTGGAATCCCGGTGTATCAATATAGATGAACTGCGATTCGTCATCAGTCTGGATTCCCAAAATACGGTGGCGCGTTGTCTGCGCCTTACGGGACGTAATACTGATCTTCGCCCCAATCAACTCATTCATGATTGTGGATTTACCGACGTTCGGCCGCCCGACAATAGCAATATAGCCACAGCGGAAAGGCTTTTTCTCTGCTTCTGCCATTTTTCCCTCCTCAACCATTAAGTGTCCAGAATACCATACAGCCGTTATTTTGCTTTCTTGGCACCTGCGGCACGGCGCCCGCCCGCTAAAGCGATCAACTCAGCCAGTGCCTTACCTGCTGCTTCCTGCTCGGCAGCACGACGGCTTGTCGCCGTGCCTGATGTATGCAGGTTGAATTTGCTGACATGGCAGTCCACATCAAATTCCTGCTGGTGCGCTGCGCCACGGATGGCAACGACCTTGTATTCAGGCAACGCAATATGCCTGCCCTGTAAATATTCCTGCAACTGGGTCTTGGCATCCTTCCCATCGCGGTCGGGATCCACATGCAAAAGCGACTCCTTAAACAACGTACCAATAACCTGTTGGATGACCTTAAAGTCACCAGAGTCTAAGAAAATCGCACCAAAAACCGATTCAACAGAATCCGCCAAAATTGACGGGCGCTTCATGCCACCGCTTTTGATTTCCCCTTCGCCCATACGCAGGTAATTGGGAAATCCCAAACGCAAGGCCACTTCATGCAATGCATCTTGGCAGACGAGACTTGCCCGCACCCGGGACATCACCCCTTCATTGATGTCCGGGAAGCGGCTATAGAGTTCGAGAGCCATCACACAGTTTAAGAGGGAATCACCAATGAATTCCAACCGTTCATTATGTTTGGCACTATAACTGCGGTGCGTCAGCGCCGTCTGGAGCAACCGGATATCCTTAAAGGTATACCCAATCCTGGATTCCAATACACTTAAATCCGCATCCATCATGTCCCCTACTCAATACTACCGAAATGGGTGATATGGCTTGGGTTGAGCCAGATGAAAAACGCCTTGCCAACAATATAGTCATCTTTGACAAACCCCCAGAAACGGCTGTCCAAGCTGTTGTCGCGATTGTCGCCCATCATGAAATACTGACCCTGCGGCACCTTACAAGTAAATCCTTCTGCCGTATAGGTGCAATTGGCACGATCCGGGAAGTTATCAGGATGCGCCACCCAGGCTGGTGCCCGTTCATGTACCCAAATCAGGTGTTCTTTGTCTGTCCCCGCCTGTTTTTCACGGTACTGATGGAAATAACTCATCGTTTCATCATCAAGAACCCGGCCTTCCGGCTGGTACTGGGATTCGACCCCATTGACAATCAACCGTTTGCCGCGGTATTCCACCACATCACCGCCTACACCAATGACGCGCTTGATATAGTCAATCGATGGGTTTTTTGGGAACTTGAAGACGACCACATCCCCACGTTCCGGTGGTGAAAAGCTCACAAATTTGCCATTACCTACAGGATACCGGAGACCATAGCTGTATTTGCTGACTAGGATGAAGTCTCCAATCTTCAGCGTCGGCACCATAGAACTCGATGGGATACGGAACGGCTCCCAGATAAAAGCCCGAATGAAAAAGACCGCAGCAATAATCGGGAAATACGAACCTGTATATTCCACCCATTTGGGACGCTGCAGGATTTTCTTTTCAATTTCATCGCGCTCGGACACATCAAGCTGCACACCTTCGGCCTTGACCTTTTCCACACGCAAATCGAACGCCTTTAACGTTGCATCGGCTTCTGCACGGCGCCTTTTTGCCAGAACAAAGCGGTCATAGCACCAGATTGCCCCTGATGCGATAAGCAGGATCAACAGAATCAATGAGAAATTCGAAAAAATAAACTGCATGACTATTTATCATCCACTTGTAAAATCGCCAGGAACGCTTCCTGTGGCACTTCCACAGAACCCACCTGTTTCATCCGTTTCTTACCCGCCTTCTGCTTTTCCAAGAGCTTGCGTTTACGGGTAATGTCACCGCCATAACACTTCGCCAGGACGTTCTTGCGCAGGGCTTTCACATTTTCCCTTGAGATGATGGTCGAGCCGATTGCCGCTTGAATCGCCACATCAAACATCTGCCGAGGGATCAGCTGGCGCATCTTGGCAGCCAACGCCCGACCACGCATCTGGGCATTGGCGCGGTGCACGATGATTGCCAACGCATCGACCTTTTCACCGTTAATCAGCATATCCACCTTGACCACATCCGATGGGCGGTATTCCTTGAACTCATATTCCATCGAGGCATAGCCACGAGAAATCGACTTCATCCGGTCAAAAAAGTCGAGCACAATCTCAGCCATCGGCATGTCATAGGTCAAGCGTACCTGACGGCCATGGTAATGCATATCCACCTGTACGCCACGCTTCTGGTTGCAAAGCGTCATCACAGGCCCGACATAATCCTGCGGCAGGTAAAGGTTCACCGTGACGATTGGTTCCCTGATTTCGGCAATACGCGAGGGATCGGGCATCTTCGACGGATTGTCGACCTTCAGGACTTCACCGTTCCTTAGTTCGACCTCATAGACAACAGTTGGTGCCGTCGTAATGAGATCCATGCCAAATTCACGCTCCAACCGTTCCTGGACAATTTCCATATGCAGGAGCCCCAGGAAACCACACCTAAAACCAAAGCCCAACGCCTGGGAGACTTCCGGTTCATACTGGAGCGCAGCGTCATTCAGTTTCAGTTTTTCCAGTGAATCGCGCAGGGCATCGTACTGGTTGGCCTCAACCGGGAAAAGCCCGGCAAAAACCTGCGACTGCACTTCACGGAAACCCGGTAAAGGCTCTGCTGCGGGTCTTGATGCCAAGGTAACCGTATCACCCACACGGGCGGATTTGAGTTCCTTGATGCCTGCGATGATAAAACCCACCTGACCGGCTGACAACGACGGCAAGGACTTCGAACGTGGTGTGAAAATCCCACAATCTTCCACTAGATATTCGGTACCGGTTGCCATCAACCGGATCTTGTCCTTCTGCTTCAAGACACCGTTTTTGATGCGCACAAGCATCACAACGCCCACATAATTGTCAAACCAGGAGTCGATGATCAATGCCTGGAGTGGTGCGTCAGGATCCCCCTGTGGGGCAGGCACCTTTTCTACCACCATTTCCAAGATATCTTCGACACCTTCGCCCGTCTTGGCAGAACAAAGCACCGCCTGCTCTGCATCAATGCCAATGACATCTTCAATCTCGCTTTTGGCATTGTCCGGGTCTGCCGAAGGTAAATCAATCTTGTTCAAGACAGGCAGGACTTCGACATCGAGATCCAGTGCGGTATAACAGTTCGCGACTGTCTGGGCTTCCACACCCTGGGAGGCATCGACAACCAAGAGCGCTCCCTCACAGGCGGAAAGCGAACGGCTAACTTCATAACTGAAGTCCACATGCCCAGGGGTGTCAATGAGGTTCAACTGATAGGTCTGGCCATCACGTGCTTTGTAATCCAAGGTTGCCGTCTGCGCCTTGATTGTGATACCGCGTTCCTTTTCAAGCTCCATGGAATCCAACACCTGGGCTTCCATCTCACGTTCAGAGAGCCCCCCGCACATCTGGATTATGCGGTCGGCCAACGTCGACTTGCCATGGTCAATATGGGCGATGATGGAAAAATTACGGATATGCTTCATGGACACAGAACTTCTAACCTTAAAAACAGCCTGCACGGAAGGCTTAACAGTCCCTTCCTGCACAAAAGTGCTATTTTATCGGATTTTAGGCGAAAAACACTCAGGGATTGGGTGCATTTGGGGACTTTTTGAGACCATGCAAGCCTTCCCTGCACCGGTTCCATCACGCAAATCCTTTGTTACAATGACCGTCATTGGCTAAAGCACCGCTTTAGCAGCTTTTTTCATCGATTTCTTTAGGAAAAATAACAATGAAAATTCTGGTTACCGGCGGCTGTGGCAACATGGGCCCGCACATCATCCGCAAACTCACTGAACTCGGCCATAGCGTACGCACCATTGATATGGATGTAGAAGGCTTGAAACAGTTTGAAGGCACTGCCGTTGAAACCGTATCCGGCAACCTGAACAACCGCGACATCGTGATGTCTGCCGTCAAAGGGGTCGACGCCATCATCCACCTGGCCTGGAGTTTTTTGCCCACCTTTGCAGAACTGATGGATACCGACATCAAAGGTTACATAAACCTCCTAGATGCGGCAGTTGAACACAAGGTCAAGCACGTCATCAATACCACCACCTGCGTATCCTACGGCAAGCCTTTATCCAAACCGGTGAATGAAGACCAAGCCCATCAGGTCGCCTTGTCCCGGGGACCGGCTTACGCCTTGGCCAAACTGACAACAGAAGAATTAAGCCGAATCTATGCAAAAGAACACAGTCTTCAGGTCAATTCGATGATGGTCTGGTATGCGTTTGGCGATGTCATCGGAGGGCGCAACCTGCGCGCCATGATTAAAGACGCGATTGTCAAAGGCGAAATCACAATCCCTGCCGGCAGTGGCGGCAGCTTCATCCAGCTCGATGACTATGTCACCCAGGCCCTTGCCATCATGAACAGCAACATCTCCGGCGAGCTCTTTAATGCTGTGACCGTCTACCTGACCTGGAAAGATGTCGCATCCATCATTGTGAAGCGCTATGCGCCCAATGCGAAAGTCAACGCTATTGCGCCTGAACAGTGGACAGGTAGCCAGTTCCTGACCGACGATTGGCCGTTGTCAACAGAAAAATCTGAACGGATGTTGGGCTTCAAGTCTGCGATGACACGCGAAGAAGCGATGGAAAGCCTGGGCAAAGCCTTGGATGCCTCGGCTGCACGCGTCAGACGCGAGCTCGCTAAAGCCTGAACTAGGCTGTACAGCCACTTTGCCTCTGCGGCATACTTTTGTTCGAAGTATTGCCGCAGAAACCATGTTAAGATTGCTAGTCTTTTGACTGAACTGCTGCTTCCTTTGGCTTTGCCTTGGGAAAAATAGGTTTTATTGTTATTTTTAAGGAACTTAAATGGAATTCGACCTCTCCATGGCCATGGTCAACGCACTGCTTGCAAGGATCAGTGCGGATTCTTCACTGGCTGAACGATTATCCATCTATTCTTTCACCAACGGCCGCATTCTCGTTCCTGACAACCTGTTTACACCGGAAGAACTCGATATCTTGGAACAGGTCGCGATTGATGCCGGAGACCGTGCCTTACAGTTCCAGATTATTGCCGCACGCCGGATCCATTTTGACAAATGGCGCTTCCCTGCAACCGACTTAGAATCCTTAATCCCACGGCTGGAAGCCTACTTTGCCGATGGCGCTATTGATGGCTGGGTCTACCGCCGCAATCGCGATGGCGTGATGCTGCCATGGCTTATTGAAAGCATCCACTACCGCCACCGCCAAGAAGGTGTCCCAGGAGGGCTGCCTTACGTCAGTGTCCAGCTCTTGGCCAATACCCAGGCAGCCGCCATGCCAGTGGGCAAATCACAGCCCAACCAATGGCGCACCGGCATGACCAATGCCATCATCTTCTACGAACGGGAAATGGGCAAACTCTCCATCCCTGAAATGATGGCCAGGAAAGGCTTTTATAAGGAATGCCCTGAATTCAAGGAAGACTATGAAAAACAGGTCGTCCTCTTCAAACGTTTCCAGTCGCAGTACGGCAAACAGTTCAAGGCCACCAACTCGGCATTCCTAATCAAACGGGGAGACAGTTCTGTCTTTACGACCACAGAATTTTTCCGTCTACCACCGAACGGCATGTTCAAGTGCGTCAACGACGAAGAAGAAATTGAACGCCGCATTGAAACGCACTCCACCAACAATGAACCCTGCGTCCCAGGTACGGAAGGCCTAATCCCAATCCATTGCTACCTACACATGTTCCACCTTGACCTCCATGAAAACTGCTGGGTGCATGTGCAGAACCTCCAGGAATACGTCTACCGGCCTGAAATCCAGAGCAAGCTGATTCTGCCTGCCGAACACCGTCGGTTGATTGATATCCTCACATCTCATATGGATGTGCTGATGGATGACATCATCGAAGGCAAATCCGGTGGTACGACAATCCTCTGTATGGGCGCCCCCGGCTTGGGTAAGACACTGACAGCTGAAGTCTATTCTGAAGTAGTTGGCAAACCCCTTTATCGTGTCCACTCGGGGCAACTCGGCACTACTGCAGAGACTGTTGAAAAAGCACTTGCCGACATCTTAAAACGTGCGTCGCGTTGGGATTCCATCCTACTTCTGGATGAAGCAGACCTCTATATCCGTAAACGTGACAACAACCTAGAACACAATGCGATTGTGGCTGAATTCCTGAGGACCTTGGAATACTTCAATGGCCTGCTCTTTTTGACCACCAACCGGGAAGATGACGTGGATGATGCCATCATTTCCCGCTGCATTGCAGTCATCCGCTATGAAACCCCGTCACGCGATGCCGCCATCAGACTTTGGCATTCACTGGCTGACCAGTTCGGTGTGGATCTCTCTGACGAGCTGGTCTATAAGCTTGTACGTGACTTCCCAAACTCCAGCGGCCGCGATATTAAAGAACTCCTGAAACTGACGAGCCGGTTGTGCCGGAGCACAAATGCCCCAATTACGCTGGAAGCTTTCCATGAATGCGCAATCTTCAGGGGACGCTAAGATTTTAAAGACAACATCCCAATAACCCAACGAGTGAGGAAGACATATGTCCGACACAAACAAACCAGCAGATAATGCCCTAGACGCCTTCTTGAACGGTCCTGAAGAAACGCCGGCACAGGCCATTTCAGATGCCGACTTCGACGCACTGGACGGTTTCCTTTTGGCAAACACCCAAATGGACATTGAAATCCTGGATGGCTTCCTCTGCGCACTGATTGTCAGCCCTTCCGTTGTCCCTCCAGGTGAATACCTGCCAGTGATTTTCGGCAACAACGAAATCACCTTCAAGACGCAGGAAGAAGCCGACCAAATCATGAATGCCATCACCAAACATTGGGAATATGTCGAATCCAAACTGAAAAACAAAGAAGACTATTACCCTATTGTCTGCTCTGACAACCAGTTGAAGGTCAACGCTTGGGGCTGGGCATACGGATTCCTCTTGGGCACATCACTGCGGCGCGAAGACTGGCATCCAACCATCTACGCCTCCCAAATGTCTGAAGATGGCTTAGTTTCACCAATCCTGCAACTGCACTGGGAAGCCAACGGCCAGATGGAACCGATTAATGCGGAAAAACGCGAAGTGATGATGAAAGCCATCGTCGCCAACCTGCCGATCATGTATGAACAGTTTGCGCAACTTAGGGAACTCTCCCGCGCATCACTGCAGCAGCCAAACTGATCAACCAGCCCTACCCTCTTCCTTGAATTGAAGAGGGCAGGATACCTTTGTAAGAACACAAGCTAATTTCTGAACATCCTATGCGTACCATCCCTGTCCAGTACATTGACCCTGTTTTCAGACCACCCAGTGAAGCCCGTTCATTGATCTTACAGGTCACCAATGGGTGCAGCTGGAACAAATGCACCTACTGCGACATGTACACGCAGCCGCAGAAGAAATTCTCGGTCAAACCGGAAGAAGATGTGAAACGCGAAATCGAATGGTTCAGTCAAAATTACCGGGGAATCCAGAGGGTTTTCTTGGCCGATGGTGATGTGGTCGCGCTCCCTGCACGCAGGCTCTTGAACATCTTAAACATGATTCGGGAATATCTGCCTGAGGTCACCCGTGTCTCGTCGTACTGTTCACCCCGCAACGTCACCCGGAAAACCGATGAGGAACTGAAAGCCTTGTTCGATGCTGGATTAAAACAGGTCTATGTCGGTGCTGAATCTGGGGATGACTTTGTCTTAAAAAGCATTAACAAAGGGGAAACACACCAATCCACTGCTGACGCATTAAACCGCCTAGGAGCGGTTGGAATTAAACGGTCAGTGATGATTATCAACGGAGTAGGCGGCAAGAAATTCAGCGAACAGCATGCGTTAAATTCAGCATTGCTAGCGAACGAAACCCAGCCAGAGTTTTTAGCGGCACTTGTCCTGAACCTGCCACATGGTGAAGCACGCTTCCAAGCTGGTTACAATGGCGAGTTTGTACGAATGAACCAGCATGAACGGTTCATTGAATTGCGTCAGTTTGTAGACGCATTGGAACTCAAATCGACGATTTTTAGAAGTGACCACGCGTCCAACCAGCTTGTCCTGCGCGGCACGCTAGGCAAGGATAAAGCGCGGTTATTAAAAGAAATAGATACTGCGATTGAGACACCAGAACTAGCCAATCTGCGAGCAGAGTGGATCAGGCCTTTTTAATAGATAACACGCCAACTGCACAAATTTCGCCACTATAACTATACAAGATTCGATACTGGACATTTTTGCAAGAAACGAAAAATTGTCCAGTATCGATGGTATGTACCTACAACTATTCGCAAACTGACCAATCTTCCTCACACAATCTTGAGGACAATCTTGCCGAAGTGCTTGTTGGACTGCATCAACAGGTGCGCATCCATCGCCTGTTCCATCGGGAAGACCTGATATATCACCGGCTTGATTGTGCCGTTTTCCAAGAACGGCCAAATGTGTTTTTCGAGGTTCCTGGCAATGGCTGCCTTGAACTCATTGGATTTCGGACGCAAGGTGGATCCGGTAATGGTCAACTGCCGGTGCAAGATTTGCGCCAGATCAGCCGTCCCCCGACGTCCCGCAATATAGGCGATCAAAACCAATCGACCATTTTGTGCCAAGCAGTCGATTTCCTTATCAAAGACCGATGCCCCTACCATATCGAGGATGACATCGACGCCCTTACCGTCCGTAGCCCCCATGATGTATTCAGAAAAGCTGGCAGTGTTCGTATTGATGCAGTGCTCTGCCCCGAGCCTTTCACAGGCACGGCACTCTTCATTGGTCAGGGCTGTCGCAAAAACCCGATGCCCCATGGCTTTTGCCATCTGGATGGCAGAAACACCGACACCCGATGCCCCCGCTTGGACAAGGAATGTTTCGTCGCCCTTCAACTGGCCGAGATCAAAGACATTCGTCCAGACGGTGAAATAAGTTTCAGGCAGCGACGCCGCTTCGACAGCAGTCAGTCCCTTGGGAATCGGCATACAGAGCATCGCACTGGCCGTGCAGTACTCAGCATACCCACCACCTTGAACCAAAGCACAGACCATGTCGCCCTTTTTCAGGTTCGTGCCGGACAAGTCGCCATCCACAATTTCACCAGCTATCTCAAGCCCTAAAATATCGGTCGCCCCTTCCGGCACCGGATAGCGGCCAATACGCTGGAGCACATCAGGCCGGTTAATCCCTGCCGCATGGACTTTGACAAGCACTTCGCCCGCCTTAGGTTGCGGAATTGTCCGCTCCCCAATGCGAAGTGTACTTTTTGGCCCTTGATTTATCGTTTCAACGATTCTCATGATGCATCCCCTTTCCTGACTTGACCTCAAGGAAACCCAGCCAGTACTGACCAATGACAGCACCTGCCGGGCAATGAACTATTCCTCAATACTCAATATTACCTACTGGATATTGTAATAAAAAAATCCCCCGCAGGCTTTTCTTCCTTTGGGGGATATTTTGAAAACTACCAGTTGCCCTGGCAGTTTTAAGGCACAAATTACGCTTCTGGCTGGCTTGCTGCCTCAGCAGCGGCAGCAACTGCCTTCATGGACAGCTTAATACGGCCGCGTTCATCAGTTTCAAGTACCTTGACACGGACAGCCTGTCCTTCTTTCAGGTAGTCGGATACCGCATTGACGCGTTCCTTGGCAATCTGGCTGATATGGAGCAATCCATCTTTACCAGGCAGAATTTGGACGATAGCACCAAAGTCCAAGAGTTTTAAGACTGTACCATCGTAAACCTTACCGACTTCAACGGAAGCGGTCAGCTCTTCAATACGGCGTTTGGCTTCCTGGCCGGCTGCCGCATCAACAGATGCAATGGTCACAATACCGTCATCGGTAATATCGACCTGGGCACCAGTTTCTTCAGTCAGCGTGCGGATTACAGCACCACCCTTACCAATCACATCACGGATTTTTTCAGGGTTGATGCGGAAAGTAATCAGGCGTGGCGCAAAACTGGATAATTCGGTCTTAAAGTGAGGCATCGCTTCCTGCATCAGACCCAAGATATGCATACGGCCTTCTTTCGCCTGTGCCAATGCAACCTGCATGATTTCCTTGGTAATACCCTGGATCTTGATGTCCATCTGAAGGGCTGTCACACCACTTGCAGTACCGGCCACCTTGAAGTCCATATCACCCAGATGGTCTTCATCACCCAGGATGTCGGTCAAAACAGCAAAACGATTACCTTCCTTAATCAGCCCCATTGCAATACCCGCAACATGGCTCCTGATAGGTACACCAGCGTCCATCAGAGCGAGCGAACCACCGCAGACAGATGCCATGGAAGAAGAACCGTTGGATTCTAGAATTTCAGAAACCAGGCGGATGGAATAGCTGAATTCCTCCTGGGATGGCAAGAGAGCTTTCAATGCCCGTTTTGCCAAACGGCCATGACCGATTTCACGGCGCTTTGGCGAACCGACACGACCGGTTTCCCCAGTTGCAAACGGCGGCATGTTGTAGTGCATCATGAAGGTGTCGGTGTATTCACCGGTCAAGCCATCAATCTTCTGTGCATCACGGGCAGTACCCAAGGTTGCAACGACCAATGCCTGGGTTTCGCCTCGGGTAAAGAGAGCAGAACCATGGGTCCTTGGCATCACACCGGTACGGATGGTGATTGGACGCACTGTCCGGGTGTCACGCCCGTCGATACGTGGTTCTCCTTCCAAAATCTGAGAGCGGACAATCTTGGCTTCCAAGTCAAACAGAATATTGCCCACTTCAACGGTATCTGGTGCTTCCACACCTTTGCTTTCCGCTTCAGCAGCCAAAGCAGCGTTGACTTCATCATAGACATGACGCAGTTCCGTGGTACGGGACTGTTTCTGGCGGATCTGGTATGCGGAACGCAAACGGTCTTCAGCTAGACGGGTCACATCAGCAATCAATGCTTCATTCTTGGCTGGTGGTTCCCAACCAGATTCTGGATTACCACCTTCTTCAACGAGGTCATCAATCGCTTCGATGACCTTCTGCATCTGTTCGTGGCCATAAACCACAGCGCCCAACATCACATCCTCGGGCAATTCCTGTGCTTCTGATTCAACCATCAAGACAGCCTGTTCGGTGCCGGCAACAACCAAATCCAGCTTGGACTGTGGCAACTGGGAAGTGGTTGGATTCAGGACATACTGGCCATCGATATAACCAACGCGGCAGGCGCCCAATGGACCGTTAAACGGGATACCAGATACACACAGTGCAGCAGACGCACCAATCATCGATGGGATATCTGGATCGATTTCTGGGTTAACGGACAGCACATGGACGATAACCTGGACTTCATCAAAATAACCGTCAGGGAACAGTGGGCGGATGGGACGGTCAATCAGACGGGAAGTTAAGGTTTCTTTTTCAGAAGGACGGCCTTCACGTTTGAAGTAACTGCCTGGAATACGGCCAGCAGCATAGGTTTTTTCAATATAGTCAACAGTCAGCGGGAAAAAATCCTGACCTGGTTTCGCATCTTTTGCAACGACAGTCGCCAACACAACGGTGTCTTCCATCTTCACCAATACGGCACCGCTAGACTGACGTGCGATTTCACCTGTTTCCAGTGTCACCGTATGCTGGCCATACTGGAAAGTCTTACTTACTTTGTTAGACATTTAATTCCTTTCAGTTTTCTCCGGCAGGATTTCAGGTGCTGCCGTTCACCTCACAACAAGGCTTTTGGATGACTTCTCCAACAGCCAAAAATCTTCCTACAGCTTATTTTTTAATAAAAAAGCCCACGCCAAGGGGATGACGCAGGCATTTTTAAGAGAATCCATTGTGCTGGAAATTATTTTCTCAGACCCAGCTTAGCGATCAGTTCACGATAACGGTTGATGTCCTTGTTACGCAGGTATGCCAGCAGGTTTTTGCGGCGGTTAACCATCTTGATCAGGCCACGGCGGGAGTGGTGGTCTTTCTGATGGATCTTGAAGTGACCGTTTAAGTCATTGATACGAGCGGTCAACAATGCAATCTGGACTTCAGGGGATCCGGTATCGTTCTGGCTACGTGCGTTGGAAGCAACGATTGCAGCCTTATCTTCTTTAAGCAATGCCATAATATCTTTTCCTCACATGCGGCAAAAGGAGACTTACCCCAACTGCCGTGTTAAAACAATCAACAATAGCTTTATTCTCAGCTAAGATAGCAATTCTAACTTAAACAAACCCTCTGAACAATAGAAGTCCGGGAAAATCCCTTAAAAACAGCATACTGGCGGCACAGAAACACCCTTTTGTCTGCTTTTCCCAACCTGCTGAATAGGCATGGTGCCAGAATGTTTGGAAACGGTGTAACCTTAGAACAACTTTCCAGACAACGGTGTTTTAAGGAATTCCCATGAAACAATTCTCCCGTACCCTGATTGGCGTTGCCGCCTTATCCACCCTGATGCTTACCGGCTGCGCATCCATGCAACGGCCGCAAGCTGGCATCACAGAAACCGAACTCATTGATATGCGCGGTAAACCCACCTATGAAATGGCCGATGGTGACATCCGCATCCTGGAATGGACGGCCAACAATTCCAACCAGTATACCTATATGGCTAAAATCGCCCCGGACGGCAAACTGGTTTCTTTCGAACAGGTGTTGACCGTTGAAAAATTCGCCACCATCAAACCGGAAGTCTCCACCAAAGATGACGTCATCAAGGTCGTCGGGCATCCAAACAAGCTCGAGTCCGACTACCTGCCTTTGGTTGACGAGGAAGTCTGGACGTACCGCTATAAGGAAAGCGGCATCTGGGATTCGATGATGCACATCCACTTCGGCCAAAACGGTGTCGTCAAGCGGCTTGAAAACGGCCTAGACCCACTCTACTTACGTGAATAACAGGGGCTTCAATGCGTCTTTCAGGATTCTTAGCGGTAAGTCTCCTGGCTTTACTGGTCAGCTGCGCCTCCCTCTCCATACCAACACCGGGTATGACGGAAGAAGAAGTCATTAGTATGCGTGGTACGCCCAATGCTGAATTTGAAGAAAACGGCACCCGCACATTAGAATGGACAGCCCCAGCCACTGGCCAATACACGTATATGGCAAAAATTGCACCAGACGGCAGGCTGGTTTCATTTGAGAATGTGTTGACCATTGAGCGCTTCTATTCGTTAAAGCCAGGTATTTCCACCAAACACGATGTCTTGAAAACTGTCGGGCATCCAAACAAGATGGAATCCGAACACCTCACCCTATCTGACAGTGATACCTGGTGCTACCGATACAAAGAAGAAGGGGTGTGGAACTCGATGATGACCATCCACTTCGATAAACAGGGTGTCGTCAAAAGGCTGGAAAACGGTATCGACCCGCTCTACGTCCGCGACTAACGCCCCATGAGAAAAACACTTTCCGCCTACCTTTTAGCCGCATCATTACTGGCAGGTTGCGCTATCTTCCAGAAGCCCTACCTCGGCATGACAGAAGCTGAACTCATCGCCATAAGGGGACAGCCGGACTATACCTACCAAGAAGGCAACATCAGGCGCTTGGAATGGTCAGCCACCGAAATGGGGCAATTTGCCTATATGGCTGTTTTCAGCACTGACGGCAAACTCGTCGCTTATAATCAGGTCCTAACAGACGAACGCTTTGCATTGATTATCCCTGGTCGCTCCACCCAAGAAGACGTTATCCGCTTAGTCGGTCATGCACCCAAATGGAACCGATGGACATTTGAAGATGGGCAGCGTTGGTCATACCGCTACAAGGAAAACGGTGTTTGGGACGCGATGATGACGATTTACTTTGACCGAAACGGTATTGTTGAAGGGTTCACGCGCGAAATGGATCCGCTCCTGTTGCGCGATTAAATTGCCCACCTTTCTGCTAAACTGATAAGTATCCCACCACAACAGGAGGTTCAGATGCGTTTGCGTTCAATCGTATTGGCCTTGGCCATGGCGGCCTCAATGACTGGCTGCGCCACCTTCACTTCTTCCCCTATTGAACCGGGCATGACCGCACAGCAGGTCTATATCGCCAGAGGCAATCCCAGCTACGTCTATCCAGACGGTAAAGGCGGTACCGTCCTCGAATGGGCTGCCCATGAATACGCCCAGTATGCCTATATGGCAGAAATGGATGCGAACAACATTGTGACTTGGTATGGCAATGTCAGGACAGATGCCCGTTTTGCGAAGATCAAGGTGAACAAATCCACCAAGCAGGATGTCCTGCTGACCGTCGGGCACCCGTCTGACGCGGAGTACCTGCGGTTAAGGAAACAGGAAGTGTGGTCTTACCGCTACCGTGAAGATGGCGTCTGGAATTCGATGATGCACTTTTACTTTGACAGCAACGGGGTAGTACGCCACATCGAAAAGGGCATGGACGACTTAGACCTTCGGGATGGCAGCGCCATGTTCGGCTGGTGGTAATGAGAACGGGAGGCCTAAGCCTCCCGCTTCAACTTGAAACAGACCTTTTGGTTTAAATGACCTTGGATACCGCATCAATATAGGCTTCAACAGAAGCGGTAATGATGTCGGTATTGGCAGAAAAGCCGTAATAGACCTTACCCTTGTTTTCGACCTGGATGTGAACCTTACCCACATCATCGGTACCACGGGTAATCGCCTGGATCAGGAATTCTTCTAAGGTCACCTTCTGCTGGATCAACTGACGTACCGCATTTAAGGCGGCGTCAATCGGACCATTACCAGAAGCAGTTGCCAAGTGTTTTTCACCATCGATAATCAAACGGATCGTTGCCATCGGAATGGCACTCTTACCGCAGACAACCTGCAGGTAATCCACCTTGATGCGGCGTGCATCTTCAACCATTTCCTTGTCGGAACCAGCCAGGTTGCGCAGGTCTTCATCGGAAACCGACTTCTGGATGTCTGCCAGGACCAGGAACTTCTTGTAAGATGCTTCGAGTTCTTCTGGGGACAGGACATAACCCAGACGGCGCAGGTGGTGATCCAATGCGGCACGCCCGCTGCGTGCGGTCAGCACGATGGAAGAATCACTGTGGCCGATATCAGCTGGGTCAATGATTTCGTAGTTTTCACGGAACTTGAGCACACCGTCCTGATGGATACCGGAAGAGTGCGCAAACGCGTTACGGCCGACAATCGCCTTGTTTGGCTGGACAGGCATACGCATCAGATTGGAAACGAGACGCGACGTCTTAACGATCTTGGTTGTGTCAATATCCGTGTAGAAAGGCAGGTCCTTACGGCACTTGAGGATCATGACGATTTCTTCAAGGGACGTATTACCAGCACGTTCTCCGATACCGTTGATCGTACATTCAACCTGGCGGATACCATTCATGATACCGGCCAAAGCGTTCGCTGTTGCCATACCTAAGTCGTTGTGGCAGTGAGCAGACAAGGTTGCCTTGTCGATATTCGGTACGTTTTCTTTCAGGTAACGGATCTTTTCACCGTATTCATAAGGAGTACAGTAACCAGTGGTGTCCGGCAGGTTCACAACGGTTGCACCATTAGCAATGACGGTTTCAACGACCTTAGCCAAGTAAGCATTGTCGGTACGGCCCGCATCTTCGCAGAAGAATTCGACGTCATCAATATACTTCCTGGCATATGCCGTCATCTTGGCTGCCACTTCCAAAATCTGTTCTGGCGTGGAATTGAATTTATAGCGGATGTGGTTCTCAGAAGTACCAATACCAGTATGGATACGGCCGCGTTTTGCAAAACGCAAAGCTTCAGCAGCCACATCGATGTCTTTTTCACGGGCACGGGTCAATGCCGAAATGACTGGCTTGTCGACAATCTTGGAGATTTCAACAACAGATTTATAGTCACCTGGGCTAGAGATTGGGAAACCAGCTTCAATGACATCAACACCCAAGGCATCCAGTGCACGGGCAACTTCCAGCTTTTCAACTGTGTTCAACTGGCTGCCTGGGACCTGTTCGCCATCCCGCAGCGTCGTATCGAAAATGATGATTTTCTCTTCTGAAGAGTCTGCTGGTGTGCCAGCCATAATGTACTCCTTTGAATCTATTTCAGTTGTTTTTACCTAGAATCTATAATGATACCGCATCTCACCAGCTTTCACAGCAAAGCATAGTGATTTCCTGGCCAGATGCCAGAAAAAAAGTGAGGGGAAACAACACACAACGTGTCAGGAAAAACCAGACACCCTATTTGACTTCCTTGTGCGCCTCGTCTTCAGTCTTGATGATATTGACACTCTGCCCCGTCAGCTTCCGGTAGACAAAAATCACATAGCCCGATAAGCCATAGAGGCAGAAGATGCCAAAAAGCGCGGTTGGCGGATCAAATGTAATCGCTGTCAGGATTAAAGCCACCAGAATCAGCGCCAGGAACGGCACGCTCTTTCGGAAGTTCATAACCTTGAAGCTGAAGAACGGGACATTCGTCACCATCGTAATACCAGCATAGAGAGTGATGAACCACGCATACCAGCAGACCGTACTGCCTTTAATGCCCAAGTCTTCCATCAGCCAGATAAAGCCCGCAACCAATGCGGCAGCAGCTGGGCTTGGGAGCCCCTGGAAATACCGCTTGTCGACGATACCAATATTCGTATTGAACCGGGCTAAACGAAGCGCCGCACACGCCGCCAAGACGAAGGCAGGCACCAAACCCAGGCGCCCGTCCATATATTTCAAAGACCATTCATAAACGACGAGTGCTGGTGAAACACCAAAGGCCACCATATCAGCCAAGCTATCCAACTCCGCTCCAAAGGCGCTGGATGTGTGGGTCAATCGCGCAACACGCCCATCCATGCTGTCCAAGAGCATCGACACAAAAATCAGGACGGTCGCCGACTTGAATTCCATGCCCAAGGCCATGATGATCGCGTACATCCCACAGAAGAGCGACCCGATGGTAAAGGCATTGGGTAACAGGTAGATGCTTTTATTGCGGGGTCTTAAAGGATCCAGGTTTGGATCGCCGCCCGCTGGTTTTTCGTCTGCCATAGTATTTTTCTCCGTGACTTTCAACAGTTTACCTTGTTTTACGCCATCAATCACGGAGTTTTTGGCTAAGGTTGCAACTGCGCCAAGATGGTTTCTGTTGCGGAGACCTTATCGCCCACTGTCACCATCGGCTTAGCATTTAACGGCAGATAGACATCAACACGGGAACCGAAACGGATGAACCCATAACGGTCACCTCGAGCATAACGCATCCCCTCCTTGGCATAACAGAGGATGCGTCTAGCAACTAAACCTGCCACTTGGACACAGGTGACCGTCTGGCCATTTTCAGCGGTCATGATCATGGCGTTGCGTTCATTTTCCGTTGACGCCTTGTCGACTGCCGCATTCAGGAACGACCCTGGGAAATAATGGACGGACTCCACTTTCCCATCAACCGGCGAGCGGTTGGAATGCACATTGAAGACATTCATGAAGACACTGATCTTCAGGGCATCCCGGTCAGCATAGACATCGCGTGCTTTTTCCACCACCACAATACGGCCATCAGCCGGAGCCAGCACCGCATCCTTCAGGTCCGGTACAACACGCCCGGGATCGCGGAAGAACTGGATGACAAAAAGTGTAATCAGCCAAAGGGGGATCGACCACAAAGGCCATTTCCATGCGACAGCGGCAGAAACCACCACTGATATGAAAATGAACGGCCACCCTTCCCTAGCGATGATGGGATGTGGATAATTTTTCAACGGAGACTCCAAAAAACTGGGGGTTAGCAATAACGCACAAATGCGGATTCTACCCCTAAAACGTGAATGGGAGAAATCCTGTGGGATATCCCCCACGCGTCACATCATTTCCCGATATTTTCCTTTCGGATATAAAGGCCAATCATCTCAGATTGAGCCAAGATATGCCCTTCCATCTGTTTCAAGACTTCCGGCTTCGTCACATGCCCCATATCTGGCAACATCGTATCCAAGGCATAGAGCTTGAAGTAATAACGGTGTACACCAATCGGTGGGCAAGGCCCTGTCCAGCCGGCATGCTGGCGGTCATTCGTCCCGGCAATGGTACCTTTTGGCAGTGCCTCATCAGCAACGGCTTCCGGCAGTCCCCGAGTTTCAGGCGGCATGTTGTAGAGCACCCAATGCACCCAGACCATCTTAGGCGCTTTCGGATCCGGTGCATCTGGGTCATCCGAAATCAGGACAAAACTTTTCGTCCCTGCCGGTGGCTCAGTCCACGTCAGTGGTGGCGAAACATTGGCACCTTCGCACGTATAGGCTTCAGGCATCATTTCATTGTGGGCAAATGCCGGTGAGGAAATCTTAAGTGTCATTTTGCTTCCTTTCCAGTTGCGTCTTCCGGCGTACCTTTGGGACTTTCAGGCTTCCAGCCTTCTACCATCTTGACCGTCCCATCGCCGAAAAAATAATTCTCCATCTGTTCCTTCAGGTATTTCCGGGCAGACTGATCGATCATGTTCAAGCGGTACTCATTGACCATCATCGTCTGTATCCGTTTCCAAGCCTCCCAGGCTTCCTTGGATACATTGTCAAAAAGCTTGGTTCCCAATTCACCCGGATAAGGCGGATAGTCGAGTCCCTCCGCTTCCTTTTCCAACTTGATGCAACGCACCATCCGTACCATTTATTCCTCCTACACAAGCGTTACAGCTTTTTCACCAACACCTGCGAGCGGCGTTGCCAGTTATAAATCCGTTTCTTGTCTTTCGGCAGATCATCCACCGTGGCATAGGAAAAGCCCTGCTGCAAGAACCAATGCGCTGTCTGCGTCGTCAGGATAAAGAGTGTCTCTACACCCAAGCTCCTCGCCCTGTTTTCCATATGGGTTAGAATCCGTTCGCCATCACCTTCACCTTGCATTTCAGGATCGACAATCAGGCACGCCATTTCTGCCATCTTTTCGGCCGGGAAAAGGTAAAGCGCAGCACAACCATAAATCACCCCGTCATGCTCCAGCACCGAAAAGTGGCCAATTTCGCGTTCGAGGAGTTCACGACTGCGTTTAACCAGTGTCCCATTGGCTTCATAGGGCTCAATGAGTTTCAGGATAGCACCCACATCCTTAATTGTCGCTTCACGCAAGAGATCGACATCCTGCGGCGTCACCATCGTACCGACACCATCGTGGGTAAAGAGTTCCAACAAGATGGCTCCATCCGTGCTGTAAGGCACCAGGTGCGCACGGGGTACACCACCCAGACTGGCCTTAATACAACACTTCAAGTAATACCCGGCATTTTCCTCAACCTTACCTTGGGTCAACAGAATATCAGCCTGACGTGGCGTGATGTCATGGATCTGGTTGCCTTCCCCATCAGTGATGACCGGTGTTTCGGTGAGGAAAATAAGCTTTGCGGCATCAAGTGCATCAGCAGCAGACACAGCCACGTCTTCCATCAGGACATTGAAAGCCTCGCCCGTCGGGGAATAGCCCAATGGGGAAAGCAGCACAATGCCATCAGAATCCAGTATCGACTGGATTGCATCGGCTGCAATCTTACGCACCCGACCTGTCCACTCGAGGTTGATCCCGTCGATAATGCCTAATGGTGTAGCCGTCACGAAGTTGCCCGAAATGACGCGCACCTCAGCGTGCGCCATCGGAGTATTGGGCAATCCCTGGCTGAATGCCGCCTCAATATCTAAGCGCAGTTCCCCTGCCGCTTCTTTCGCACATTCCAGTGCGTCATTGTCCGTGATACGGATCCCCTTGTAATAGCGGTTTTTGACATGGCGCAGGTTTAGCTGTTCTTCCACCTGGGGACGCAGGCCATGCACTAAGACGACCTTGATTCCCAAAGCATGTAAAAGCGACACATCATGCGCTAAGACAGTCAACTGGCCATCCTTGACCAGTTCACCAGGAAAGGCAACCACAAACGTCTGCCCCCTAAACATATGGATGTAGGGTGCAGCCGAACGTAACCACTTCACAAACTGTTCTTCCATCTTGAACCTTGGGAATGCTTGTTCAGTCCATACAAAATGACCCCGGATACCCAGTCATAGGCAGTACCTAGGTCGTTTGCCAATTTCCCGATTATAATGCGCGCACATGAGTGCTTCAGAATCTTTTTCTAAAAAACCACGCCAAGGCAGGCAATTTCGGCAAAATCCTGAAAAATCACTGCCCCAAGGCATCTTCCCGATTGCCTATCCAGAGGAACTGCCGGTTACGGCCAAGCGGCGGGAGATTGCGATTGCGATTGCAACCAACCAAGTCATCATCGTCTGTGGTGAGACGGGGTCAGGTAAGACAACGCAGCTGCCTAAAATCTGCCTGGAGCTCGGACGTGGCTTAAAAGGGATGATCGGGCACACACAGCCCAGACGGATTGCTGCCAGCACGACCGCTAGGCGGATTGCCCGTGAGCTAGGCACGGAACTGGGCACCACGGTCGGTTATAAGGTACGCTTCACCGACCACACAAGTCCTGACGCCTGCATCAAACTGATGACCGATGGCATCCTCCTGGCAGAAACCCAGACAGACCGGTTGCTGAAACAATACGACACCATCATCATCGATGAAGCCCACGAGAGGAGCCTTAACATCGACATCCTCTTGGGCTACTTAAAGCAAATCCTGCCCAAGCGGCCCGACCTAAAAATCATCGTCACATCAGCAACAATCGATGCGGAGCGCTTTTCCAAACACTTTACGATCAACGGCAAACCTGCTCCCATCATTGAAGTCTCCGGCAGGCTTTATCCTGTGGACATCTGGTACCGTCCCATCTTAGGCGGCACGGAATATGACAATAAGGAACGCCTCGCCGCCCGCCAGAACCGCGATTTGATGGATGGGATTGTCGATGCCGTGGATGAGCTCTTCCGCATCGGATCTGGTGATGCACTCGTTTTCCTGCCAGGGGAACGTGAAATCCGTGATGCAGCTGAAGCCCTGCGCAAACAGCATCCGCCACACGTGCAGATCCTGCCACTTTATGCGCGCCTTTCCGCCCAAGAGCAGGACAGAATTTTCAAGCCGGGTAACGCCAGGCGCATTATCTTGGCAACCAATGTCGCCGAAACGTCACTCACCGTCCCAGGCATCCGCTATGTGGTGGATACAGGTTTAGCACGTGTGAAGCGCTACAGTTACCGCAACAAGGTTGAACAACTGCATATTGAACCAATCTCGCAAGCAGCCGCCAACCAACGCTCTGGCCGTTGTGGCCGTGTAGAATCCGGCATCTGTATCCGGCTCTATGAAGAAGCAGACTTCCAGTCTCGGCAACCTTATACGACGCCGGAAATCCTGCGCTCCTCCTTGGCATCCGTCATCTTGCGGATGAAATCCTTAAGGTTGGATGACATTGACGACTTCCCCTTCATGGAACCCCCCATGAAGAAAGCCATTGCCGATGGTTACCAACTGCTCCAAGAACTGGGGGCATTGGACAACATGAACCAGATCACCCCCGTTGGCCGGGAACTAGCCCTTTTGCCTGTGGATCCCCGCATCGGCCGGATGATCATCGCCGCAAGAACGCATCAGTGCCTAAAAGAAATGCTGGTCATCGCGGCTGCCTTATCCATCCAAGATCCTAGGGAGCGGCCTTTAGAAGCCCAGGATGCTGCAGACAATGCACATAAGCAATTTGCAGACAACCGTTCAGAATTCCTGGGGCTCCTTAAAATCTGGCACTGGTTTGAAGAAGCAGTCAAACACAAGCAATCCAACCGCAAACTCCAAGAAAACTGCCGTGCCCACTTCCTCTCTTACCTAAGGCTACGAGAATGGCATGACATCCATTCACAGCTTTTAACCATCGTGCGTGAACGGAGCTGGCGCATCAACGAGACTGAGGCCACCTACGAGCAACTCCATCTGGCGCTCTTGACCGGCTTAATCGGCAACGTGGGCTGCAAAACAGAAGATGCAGCGGTTTTCCTGGGTGCCAGGGGCATCCGGTTCAGGGTCTGGCCAGGTTCTGCACTCGCGAAAAAGAACGGCCGGTGGGTTATGGCGGCTGAACTCATCGATACCAGCCGGCTCTATGCCAGGACGATTGCCAACATCCAACCAGAATGGATTGAGCGCGTCGCTCCGCACCTGATTAAGAAATCCTGGGGTGAACCCCATTGGGAAAAGAAACCGGCGCAGGTCTCTGCGATGGAGCGTGGGACGCTCTATGGGCTGACCGTCTACAGCCAACGGCGAATCCATTATGGGCCAATCAATCCTGATGAGGCGCGTGACATCTTCATCAAGGATGCATTAGTCAAAGGCGACTATGACACCAAAGCGGCTTTTTTCCGGCACAATCAGCAACTCGTCAAGGAAATCGAAAACATCGAACACCGCTCCAGAAAGCATGATGTTTTAGTTGACGAAAGCCTGATTGCCGCCTTTTATGATCAGACCATTCCCAAAGGCATCTTCAACGGCATTTCCTTTGAAAAATGGCTGAAAACCGCCGTCAAAGACAACCCCAAGGTCTTATTCCTTAACAAAGACGACTTGATGCGCCATGAGGCTGCAGGCATCACCACAGAACTTTTCCCGAAAACCATTAGCCCGGCCGGTATCGAGATGCCCCTTGATTACCATTTTGAGCCAGGCAGTTCCAGGGACGGTGTGACGCTCTCAATCCCCATTTATGCCTTGAACCAAGTCTCTGCCGAGCGTTGCGAATGGCTCGTACCCGGAATGCTCAAAGAAAAAGTACACCTGCTGATCAAGTCGCTCCCGCAGAAAATCCGACGCCATTGCATCCCGTTACCGGACTATGCACAGGGTTTTGTCGAGCGCATCAACCAAGCTGACGCCTTTGGCAAGGAACCGTTGCTTAATGCCATCATCAAGGATATCCGGGAGCAGACAAACGCCATCGCTAAAAAAGACGATTTCAGGCTGGAAACGCTGCCAGTACACCTTTTCATGAACTTTAAGGTGGTGGATGGTTATGGGCGGATGTTGGAGGCTTCGAGGAACCTGGACACCTTACGTGCAAACTTTGGGCACGAAGCAAGAAATGCCTTCCAGAAACTGGCTGCACTGCGCACGAAAAAAACACCAGCCGAAGAAAACGAGCCCATAAAGCAGCAAAATACGCCATCCGTTGCAGAATTGCCGGCTCAAGAAATCCCTGTCACGCAATCAGGTACCGTCAAAATCACCACCTGGGACTTCGAGCCACTCCCTGAAATCTTAGAAATCAAGCGGGGAAGCGCATCGTTGATCGGCTACCCGGCATTAGTCGATAAGGGCGACCATTGTGAAATCGAAGTCTTTGATGAACTACCGCTCGCCCAAACCACACACCATGCAGGCGTCAGGCGCCTTTTTGCATTGCAGGTCAAAGAGCAGCTCAAGTTCATGACCAAGAATATCCGTGGCTTAGCTGACATGGGCATGCTTTTCATGAAACTGGGTACGCAGGAAGAACTCGCCGCCCAAATCCAGGAAGCTGCCTTGGAAGCCGCTTTCATGTATACACCGTTGCCAGAAAAAGCGCTCGACTTCGAAAAACGACGCATGGAAGGCAAAGCTCGCATCGGCTTAATCGGCAACGAAATCGCCTCCTTAATCCAGCAGATCCTGACCGAATACCAAACTGTCCAACGCAAGATGGCGTCCTTAAAGGGGCACGATGAGACATTACAGGACATCAACGAACAGTTGGCTAGCTTGATGACGAAGCGCTTCATCGCAGAAAACCCGTTAGAACGCCTAAAGCACTTCCCCCGCTATCTGAAAGCCTGTGGGGTGCGGATTGATAAATGCCGAAACGATGCGCAACGCGATAAGAACCAGATGGCACTCTGGCAGGAAGCGGCAACCCCTTACTTCAGGATGGAGAAGGAATTGCGCCGCAAAAAAGGCGCGCCCGCAAACCCAAGGCTTACCGAATACCGCTGGATGCTGGAAGAGCTACGGGTATCCCTTTTTGCGCAGGAACTGAGGACACCATTCCCAGTGTCCGTCAAACGGCTTGCGAAAGTCTGGCTGTCCATCCTTCAACAAAGCTGACTGCAAAAACCAGAGAACAATGGACGCAATTTGGGTACAGCTAATGCCGCTCGACCCACCATAGGGCATAGATTGCGCAGACCAAGAACATAAAGCTCGGGAAGGCAGCGGTAAAGAGCGCCGGCCATCCGTTCAGCAAGCCGATATGCGAGAACAGGTTGTTGAAGAGCACAAAGGCAATCCCAATCATAATCCCGACAAAGATCTTCAGGCTTATGCCGCCCGTCCTGAAATGCAGGTACGCAAACGGTAAAGCCAATCCCATCATCACGAAAACCGTGAACGGAAAGATGATTTTCTTCCAAAAGGCAATCTGATAAAGCGACGCATCCTGTTTGTTCTCTTCCAGATGCCGGTTGTAACGGAAAAGCTCAACCGCCGACATCCTGTTGGGATCCATCGAGGTCACCGCTAGGATCTTCGGTGTCACCTCGGACTTTAACGTCATCGTATCGAGCTTAGTGCGCTTGACCTGCGGGGCTGTCTCAGGATATTTCTTTTCCTTGTCATTGGATGGTGGCGTAAACTCTTCGACCTCGACACCTGAGAGCACCCACACGTTGGCGCCACGGTATTTCCCCTTTTCAGCTGAAATCACCTTGACGAGCTCGCGCTTGTTGTTGAATTCAAAAATGCGACCAGCCGCAAAAGAGCGACCATTCGGGTGCATGACCTTGAAATTCATATACCGGTTGCCAATCGGACGGTTGGCCTTACCCGCACGGATGATGTCCTTACTCCACATCCCGGTCTTGAGTTTTTCCGACGTACTCTTCTCAACCAAGGCATTCTTAAAATCAGCAGCTTTGCGTGACGTGATTGGTGAGAGCCCTTCACCAACGGCAAAAGTAAAGATCAGGAACAGGACACCCACCTTCACCATCATCTTCACGGCATCGAAAGTCGAAAGCGAAGACACCCGCATGATGGTGAATTCCGAATTGTTGGCGAATGTCGCCATCGCATAGATGGCGCCAATCAACACGGCAAAAGGCATCAGCTCATAGACATACGCAGGGATCCCTAAGGCAATATAAATCAATGCCTGAAGCAAATGATAACGTCCCTTACCAACAATCGGAATTTCGTTAATCAGGTCAAAGAATGCAAAAAGCCCGATAAACGCAATCAGGACGAATGCGACACTCTTTAAGATCTGGGTCAGGAAGTAACGCTGCAGAATCCTCATTTGCCGTCACCTTCCTTGTCTTCCAGTTTCTTGATGCGTTTCTGGCGCATGCTGGCAAACCAGGCATACGGATGGTGTGGGCTGTTGATCCCCAAACGCCACGCAAACAGGCAGAAAACGATGATGGCAATGATCAAATGCAACGGCCACCAAGCCATCGCAAAATTGATCCGGTCATGCGAGACGAAGTTCTGGAAGAAACTCGTCATATTACTGTATGCCAGGTACAGCAGTACCGCCAAAATCAGGTTGAACGAACGTCCCGCACGGGGGTTCACAAACCCCAACGGTATGGCCAAGAGCATCAACAGCAAGCACATAAACGGCAGGCCTATTCGCCAGACCAACTCACCCCGTTTCTTGCTCGTCGGGCGCTCAAGGAGCTCCTTCATCGTTAACGAACGCGTGGATGTCTCATCGAGTTCATAGACGAAATCGTCTTTCTCAGCCATAAAAGACGTATATTTCTGGAACCGCATGAAGCCGGACTCGGACTTATCAAGCGCCTCATCGTAACGCAAGCCATTGCGTAACAACAGGAAACGGTCGCCCTTGCTGTCGTTGTAAATACGACCGGATTGCGCAAGCACCGTACTGAACCGGTTGTCACGGATCGTATGGATGAAGACGTTTTTCACGTCTTCGCCATTGTCATCAATCGATTCGATGTAAAAGATGCGATCGCCCATCGCAGATTCCTGGAACTTCCCAGGCGAGAGGCGGGCCAAGTCTTCACGTTTTTCAAAACGTTCACGGAATTCAGCACTCTGGCGATATGCCCAAGGGGTAACGGAAAAACCCAAGATAGCGACAATAACGATAATCGGTGCGCCAAACTCAAGGACAGGTCGTATCCAGCGCGTCAGACTCAAGCCTGAGGAAAACCAGACAACCATCTCAGAGTCGCGGTAACTTCGCGTGACCACCAGCAATACCGCAATGAACGCCGTCAGGATCAGGATGATCGGCATGTAGTTCAACGAGGTGAACCCAATCAAAGCCAGTACGTCATCAGATGCAATCTTACCCTTGGCCGCCTGGCCCAGGATACGGATCAGCATCATCGTGATGGTAATGGTCGACAGGGTCAGGAAAACACCAGCAGCCGTCGTATAGAGTTCACGTTTTAACGCACGTTGAAAAATCATGAGCGGTTATAATGGTACACGGAGGATTCAAACAATGGACTTTAGCACAAAATCAGCAGATAAAAAAAACTCTCTTCAAACAATTAAGACCGACTGCCTGGCAATTGGCATTGATAACAACGGAAAACCCGCCTGTAATGAAACACTACCAGACGGTTTAGCCCAAGCCATCCAAGCACTTTATGCCACCGGCGACATCACCGGTAAACCCGGCACAGTCCTCTTAACCAACGCCCCTGAAGGTCTTGCCGCCAAACGGCTACTCCTTGTCGGACTTGGCGATGAAAAGCGCTCTTCCAAGGATGCTAGAAAAGCCATCGACACATTAACTGGTGCATTGAAACCCATCAATGCCAAAAATGTCCTAGTCGCGCTTCCAAAGGGTCTCGTCAATGGCAACACGGATGAGACCGTCTACACCTTGGTAACCAGCTTTTACAGCCAGACATACCAGCCCGGCGCATTCAAGAAAAAGAAAGCCCCCGCTTACAAAATCCAAAAGGTTGTATTGTACATTCCTTCAGCCGATACAGCTATTGTTAAAAAAGCGCTAGCCCAGGCAAAAGCCATCAACGAAGGCAGGAATTACGCCAAAGACTTAGGCAACCTGCCGGCCAACATCTGTACGCCTTCTTACTTGGCCAAAGAAGCCCTGTCACTTGCCAAACAGTATGGCTTTACCGTTGAAGTGCTTGAGAAGAAACAGATTGAATCCCTTAAGATGGGCAGTTTCCTGTCTGTGGCCAAAGGCAGTGACGAACCACCACGGCTCATTATCTTAAAGCACACGAAAGGCAAAGCCAAGGAAGCTCCAGCTGTGCTCGTCGGCAAAGGCATCACCTTTGACTCAGGCGGTATTTCCCTGAAACCCGGTGCCGGCATGGATGAAATGAAATACGATATGTGTGGTGCCGCTTCCGTCCTGGGAACGTTTAAGGCCATTGGCGAAATGGGTCTCAAATCCAACGTCATCGGCATCATCCCGACCTGCGAAAACATGCCATCCGGCAAAGCCAACAAACCAGGCGACATCGTCACCTCGATGTCTGGGCAGACGATTGAAATCCTCAACACCGATGCCGAAGGACGCCTAATCCTCTGTGACGCGCTAACCTATGCAGAACGTTTCAAGCCTGATGCCGTCGTTGACATCGCCACCCTGACCGGTGCCTGCATCATTGCTTTGGGGCATATCAAGAGCGGTCTCTTTACCCGGGACGATGAAGCACACGAAGCACTGGCCGCAGCACTCACCCAAGCCGCCAAGTCGACAAACGATCCCCTCTGGCGGCTACCGGTTGACGATGCTTACCAGTCACAGCTCGATTCCAACTTTGCTGATATGGCGAACGTCGGTGGGCGTCCAGCAGGCAGCATCACTGCAGCGTGCTTTTTGGAGCGCTTTACCAAGCAATACACTTGGGCACACTTGGATGTGGCAGGTACCGCATGGACCAGCGGCAAAAATAAAGGCGCAACGGGACGCCCCGTCCCCCTGCTATGCCAGTGGCTGATTGACCGCAAAGGTTAAACCGCATGCGCAAAACCAAAATGGGGTGGAAGGTTTGATGCCTTCTCACCCCACTGTTTGGTCAAAACAGCAATTCAAAAATCAAGAGTACGCCAAGTACTGGAACTCCCCGAATTCAGCATCCAGGCGCTGAACAACGTCTTCCATATATTCTTCATCAAGTTCGTCCCAGGCAATCGCTTCGCGGCAGTAGGCTTTGGCAAAAGCGGCCAGGAAATCCTTTTCTTCATTAAAGAAAGCAGGAATTGCCTTGGGGTTGGTCATGTCACACAGGCAATAGATATCGAGTTCCATGGAATCCGGCAATGCCAGCATGCCCTTGAAAAACTCTACGGCATTCGCTGCATCGCCACGGGTAACATCTTCATGCAGGTAAAAGAATTCCGTGCCCTTCACATCATCATGCGTGAGGTTCCCTGCTTTCAGTTTTGCACGGACGTCTGCCCACTTTTCATCACCCAAACCACGCAACTTCAATGCAGGCCAAGCAGTAATCTCGCCATGGCTGATACCCAGGCCATCCGGCGTGATGTATTCATAACGCAACCCCTGTGCCGTACTCATTACACTGGCGCAGACACCCTGGCGTTTCAGTGTGTCAATCAGGTAGGCGCGGTTCATCTTAAATTCCATTTCTACTTCCTTTTCCTTTCAATACAGGACTGCCCGATCAGGCAGTCCCAAAATCATCATTCCTATTGCATTACAGCCCACGGAACTGGGCACATGTATTGAAGACCCTGATCGATGGGGAAATCTTCTTCTGGCGGCACCATTTTGCCGTCAACTTGATCAGTTCCTTGATGTCTCGGCCTGAGATCCCATCAAAACGGACAACCAGCTCATCAATCAGTTCGTCCGTCAGGGCAAACTGGAACTGATCTGCCAGCACACGCCAAATACGCTTTGCATCTTCAGGGACTGGTACCGTATACCGGATGGTCGCAATACACCGTGAGATGATTGCGTCATCCACGTCATCCACACGGTTGGTCGTCAAGAACAGCAACCCATGGAAATATTCCAACGTCCTTAAGAACGAGGCAACGACCGCATTGTGGTCAATATCGTTCCCTCGGCGGCGGATATAGACGTCAGCCTCATCAATCAGGAGGATTGCCCCCCAGCGCTGGGCGCGTTTCAAGACCTTTTCCAAATTCTTTTCGACCTTGTCGGATTCAACTCCCAACTGGCCGGAATGGACGCGGTAAAGCGGACGGCCAACGACTTCCGAGTACACTTCAGCCGTCAACGTCTTACCCAAACCGGGCGCCCCCATACACAGGATAGTAGTGCCACCGGACTTGCCTGCAACGATATCATCCATCAGGATATCCATGTCGAGCGTCAGAATATCAATCAGGTCACGGTGTTCTTCCGGCAAGATCAGCTTGTCACGCAGGGAGGCATCATACTGGTAAGGGGTCAGGTTCTTCACATGCATCCACATATGCGTGTGCGTATCTAGGTTGAAACACAGGATGACAGGGTGGATGGGAATCTCACACTGCGATTTACCGAATTTTTCCCACCACGGGTAAGTCCCCTTGGTAAAGAACCGACGCTGGATCAGCCCTTCATCATTAATAACGCGGCAAGGAGCATCCAAAGGTACGCGTTCCGGATAAGGGGTACGCTCTTCCATATTCACTTCAAGACCCACACCCTGTGCCCAGAACTGTTCATTCTTGGCTGGCAGGATATCGGCAAACTTCTGCATGGAAAGCAGGTATTCTTCTTTCAGGTCTTCCGTTTCCTTGATAAAGCCTTTAGAACCCAACAGTTCAGCAACACGCTTGTTCTGCAGGTCTTCCGAAAAGAAAAAGAACGTCTGGGTCGACGCACGGAGATAGTCATCCTTACGCGTCACAATGCCGTTAGCTGCCAAGTAAACAGCAACACATGGCGGCGCATTGGATGCTTCCAAAAAGGAGACTTCAGTTACAAGCCAAGGGGTATGCTCACCGTTCTGGCCAACGGCATAGATCCAACCGTCAATACAGTCACGGCGCAGGTATTCCCTGATTGCCTGTGCTGCCACCATCAAACTGTTGATCTGGATATTAGCTGGATTCCTGGATGCTTCCCGCAAACCAGCCAATGTCCCTGCGACGCTATGTTTCCCCCTTTTCAGCAACTCTTGGTGTAGCCACTCGCACGCGGCTTCATCGAGCTCATTGTAGGCAACCGTAATCTCGGCATCAGCACGCATCAGCAGATAGTCAGGGATGTTCTGAACCCATGTTGCATCAGCAAACAGCTTTTTCGCCAGCTGGGCTATTTCGGGATTGATGCTGATGGAAATGATATTACGCACCAATTCGTCTTCGTAACTCAAGTCTGTATTCATGTATTCTCCAGATGTCCAAGGACAAGCGGGCAGCTCAGTTCAGGCACACATCCCGTTATACGGAATGCAACCACACTTGCCTTTTGGAAACGATACCGGCAACCGGCAGGACAGCAACGCTTGCATCCATAGCAAGGCGCAAAAAAGCCATCACCATCCCACTCCTTTGGAAGCCTCTTTTATAGAGACGCAACTATCCTTCCCGGGATGGACAGGCTATTTTCGGTGGTACTCAATGAAAGCGTAGGGAATGGATGCTTCTATCTCTTTCCTTGAGATTTCAACGAATTGCCCCTCAGGCATCTCAGGATAAACAGTTTCACCATCGAAGGAACGATGCACGACTGTCAGGTAGATTCTATCAGTTATCGGCAGGGTTTGCGCAAACAATTCTCCCCCGCCACCAATGACAATATCATCATTACCCAACTCTTTCGCCAGAGCCAACGCTTCATCGACACTATGCACTACATGAGCACCTGGCACCTGGTAACCTGGCTGTCGGGTCACAATGACTGTCGTCCTTCCCGGCAAGACACGCCCAATGGATTCATGCGTCTTCCTGCCTAAAACCAGGATTCTGCCAAGTGTCAATTCCTTGAAGATTTTCTGCTCACCAGGGATATGCCAAGGCATCTGCCCGTCCTTGCCAATCACGCGGTTTTCCGCCATCGCAACAACGTGTGAGATGGTCATTGTTTTACTCCTTTCATGGCAGCAGGCGTGATTTTCAGGCGCTTCAACGTCTTGGCAAGCGATTCATCTTTCGGATCTTTTGCACGTGCTTTCGAGAAAAACACCAAGGCTTCCTCTCGTTGCCCTTTCATCCACAGCACTTCCCCCAAATGCACGGCAATCTCTGCTTCATCGTTTAAAGCCTGCGCCTTGCGCAATATCTTTTCGGCTTCATCCAAGTCCCCTAAGCGGTAATATACCCAACCCAGGCTGTCTATAATGTAAGGGTCATTAGGTGCCAGCTCAAGTGCCTTTTCAATGTAGCCCTTCGCTTCTTCCAATCGGATGCCCCTATCTGCCAGCGAATAACCCAACGCATTCCAAGCATGGTGGAATGTCGGATCCAAGACCATGACCTGCCTTAACACATTCTCCATCTCAGCATACTGACCGACAAATTCTGCCGTCAACGCAAAATCATACAGGACGTTTGTACTACGCTGATAATCCGGCAACTCCATTTTCAGCAGAGTATATGCCTGCTGATAGCGTTTAAGGCTCCTTAAAATCTGGGTCTCAGTCAACAGGATCTTTTCTTTGTCGTCAGGATAACGCTTGGCCAAATCATCCATCACGCGGCGCATTTTCGCCATATCGTTTTTCTTGGCATAGACCTGGGCTCTGCGCACATCGCGCATCATCAAGATTTCTTCTGTCGCGTCTGGCGGCATCTGACCCAACCAATAAAGCGACCTGTCATAGCGTCCAGCATCCTCCGTCACCTGCGAAAGCAGGAGATAAACCTGCATCGTTTCGGCATCAGGCCCCTCTTCCGTACTGGTAGCATCAGCGTCTTTCGGTGTTTCTTCGTTAACCTTCAACCACTGCGAGAAATACTTTTCAGCCTGATCGTTTTTGCCCTGCTCCATGCAAAGCAGCCCTAACGAATACAAGGCCATCTTATCTTTAGGTGCCTGTTTGACCACTTGTTCAAATGCCACCAGCGCGGGTTCATAGCGTTTTTCACTCGCCAAGAGGCGGGCATTGGCAACTTGGACTTCATGGGCTTCAGGATAGGCCTTCAAAAATTGCGCCATGATGTCTAAAGCACGGTTGACGTCACCAACTGCCTGCGCTTTCGTGAGTACGGCCAACTGCGAATCCGGCTTGATAGCCAATGCGCGCTCCGCTTCAACAATTGCACGTGCGTTGTCACGCTTTTGTAAAGCGCTAACAGCCAACGACACATGCGCATCGGCATTGTTGTCGTAAGGTTTTAAGACCTCTTCCTGTACTTTGAAAGCAGTTTCCTTATCCGTAAAGTTGGCCAGGGCCTGTTGCAGCCGCAAGAACAAAGTCGCACGCCTTGCATCGTCTTTTGCATGCGCGAGTCTATCTACAAAATGTTCCTTGATTTCATCAAGCCGGTTATTTAGAACTAAGAAATTGACCAGGTACTGCTCGACTTCATCCGAATCAGGGGATGATTTTGCCCACAAACGGACTGCAGCCAAGGATTTTTCAGCATCTTTTTCTGTGACAGCAATCTGAGCCGCACGCTTTGCCAAACGAGGATCGCGAGTTTCACGCGCTACTGCCATCATCTCTTCAAAAGACCCATTCTTGTCCCCGTAATACCCAACAAACTCTGCGTGCAGGATTTTGTACATCAAATCGCTGCTCAAATCGATAGCAGGCAGGTTAGGATCGAACTTTTTGGCATCTTTGTCTTCTTCCTTTTCGTCGTCTGAGGAAGACGTCTTACCTTTATCCGCATCTTTACCTTTCTTCTCTACGGCTTTGCCTTTAGTTGGCTTTTTTTGCGCAACAAGAGAAGCAGGTGTAGAAGCTGCTGCCAAAGACGGTGTCACTAAAAAAACCGATAGCAACACAGCCATCAGCGCCGAAAGTCGACCTTTACGGTGAAAGTCCATAATTACAAAACCTAACCACGTATGGGAAACAGCAGGAACCTGCCAAAAACACGAATTTCATATGATACTCTATCCGTCCTGTACACATGCGCCTCCAAAAATATTGCAAAGCACCAAAAGCGCCACAGAAAAACAGAAAAAATAAAAAAAGCTGTACAAATAAGAAAATTATTGTATAATCTTAACTTTCGCGGCTGTAGCTCAGCTGGATAGAGTGCTTGGCTACGAACCAAGAGGTCGTGGGTTCGATTCCTGCCAGCCGCGCCAGATACTAAAAAGGATGTCTTCGGACATCCTTTTTTCTTTGTAAATCATTTGATTCACTTTGCTGGCAGTACGGAAAAAATAACATCAAGCGCGTACGCAATAATTACTATTTTGAGATATGTCGCGAATAGGACATACCCCCATATCTCCCAAGTACACCAAGAATCAGCCCCCCAAAAAACCAACTGGTTGCCCCTTCTGGCAAACGAAAAAAGCCCGCCGAAGCGGGCCTCCTTTTCAAGGTTCTTTAAACCAGACTTAGATGACACCCTGTGCCAGCATTGCATCAGCAACTTTCACGAAGCCGGCAACGTTTGCACCGGTAATGTAACTGATGGTGCCATCTGGACGGGTACCATACTTGACGCACTGATCATGGATAGCCTTCATGATGCCGTTCAGTTTCTGATCGACTTCTTCACGGGTCCAGGACAAGCGGATTGCATTCTGAGACATTTCCAGACCAGACGTTGCAACACCACCTGCATTGGAAGCCTTACCTGGTGCATACAGGATACCCCGCGATTCGAAGAGTTTAGCTGCTTCAATGGTAGAAGGCATGTTTGCACCTTCAGCAACGCAGATTACGCCGTTTTCAATCAGGGTCTTAGCATCGTTTTCATCCAGTTCGTTCTGGGTTGCGCAAGGTAGTGCAACGTCAACTGGAACAAACCATGGACGGGATTCTGGATAGTACTTTGCGTTGACAGCTGCTGCATATTCACTGCAACGGCCATAACGAACGTTCTTGATTTCCATCAGCTTAGCCAGTTTTTCTGGGGTAAAGCCTTCTTCGTCAACAACAGTACCGTTGGAGTCAGAAACGGTCACAACCTTAGCACCCAGCTGCATTGCCTTTTCAACAGCATACTGGGCAACGTTACCGGAACCAGAAATTGCAACACGCATACCCTTGAGGTTCATGCCGACGCGTTTCAACATTTCTTCAACAAAGTAAACAGTACCGTAACCGGTTGCTTCTGGACGGATCAGGGAACCACCGAAAGCCAAGCCCTTACCGGTGAAGACGCAGTCGGTACGGTTTGCCAGTTTCTTGTACATACCGACCATGTAACCCACTTCACGGCCACCAACACCGATGTCACCAGCAGGGACGTCTGTATCAGCGCCAACATGGCGGAACAGTTCGGAAACAAATGCCTGACAGAAGCGCATGATTTCGTTGTCGCTCTTGCCCTTTGGATCGAAGTCAGAACCACCCTTACCTGCACCCATTGGCAGTGTAGTCAGTGCATTCTTGAAAGTCTGTTCAAATGCCAGGAACTTCAGGATAGACAGGTTGACAGATGGGTGGAAACGCAGACCGCCCTTGTAAGGCCCAATCATGGAGCTATGCTGGATACGGTAGCCACGATTGACCTGAACCTGGCCATTATCGTCGACCCAAGAAACACGGAACTGAATGATGCGTTCTGGTTCAACCAGACGACGCAGGAGTTCCTGGCTCTGGTATTTTGGATTAGCCTCGATAAAAGGCCACATGCTTTCCATCACTTCGGTAACTGCCTGATGAAATTCAGGCTGGTGTGGATCGCGCTGTTTTACGCCATCGAGGAATTCTTGAAGAGTCTGTGTCATTTTGAAAGATCCAATCAAATAAATATAAAAGTCAATGCAAATTCACAGTCAGTCACTGTGTAGTAAGGCACAAGAAACACTTCCTACACCCCCATAGTGCAGGCTATCTGCTCTCTCATGCTTTTGCGCCGCAACGGCACCGCCGTTACAGCTTGTCCATTATTGCAAGATAATGCATAGAAGTAAATGAGTTTTACGCCCAAGTGTGGCAGAACAAAACACAGAGCCACAGGTGTGGTCGTTTTGCCAATACCTGAGTGCCTCAGCCTTTAATCCAGCCGACAAAAGCGCCAGAAGGTGCATCAAATTGCTAGAATATTCTTTTTGGTTCACATTTTCCTTCATACCATGATTGACATCCAACTTCTCCGCAAGGACATTGCAAGCGTTGCAACAAAACTCAAGACCCGCAACTTCGACCTTGATATCGCCGCTTTCAATGAAATGGAAGCAACCCGCCGCCAGCTCCAGACAGAAACCGAAGACATGCAGGCCAAGCGCAACACGCTCTCTAAGCAAATCGGCGCCCTCAAAAAGAGTGGTCAAGACGCATCCGCCATCATGGCCGAAGTTGGTGGCATCGGTGCCAAGCTCAAGGCCAATGAAGCCGCCCTCGCCGAACTGCAGGAAAAGATTTCTGCATTCATGCTGGCCATCCCTAACATCCCGCATGAATCTGTCCCTGTCGGCGTAGATGAATCCGCCAATGTAGAAGTGCGCCGTGTAGGTACGCCGCGCACATTTGATTTTGAAGTCAAAGACCACGTTGATGTCGGTACACCACTAGGCCTTGATTTTGAAACAGCAGCCAAACTCTCTGGTGCACGTTTTTGCCTGATGCGTGGCAACATGGCCCGATTGCACCGCGCATTGGCTCAGTTCATGCTCGACACCCAGACAATGGAACATGGCTACACGGAATGCTATACCCCATACATGGTCAACCCTGAAAGCCTCTATGGTACAGGCCAGCTTCCTAAATTTGCCGAAGACCTTTTTGCAACGAAACGCGGCGGTGAAGATGGTGACACCCTGTACCTGATCCCAACGGCAGAAGTCACATTGACCAACACCATACGCAACACAATCATCCCAGAAGACCAACTGCCCATTAAGCTCACAGCCCATACGCCTTGCTTCCGTTCAGAAGCAGGCAGTTACGGACGTGATACCCGTGGGATGATCCGCCAGCACCAGTTTGACAAGGTGGAAATGGTGCAGGTTGTCCACCCTGAAAAGTCTTATGAAACCCTGGAAGAAATGGTCAAAAACGCCGGCCGCATCCTGGAAAAACTGGGTCTGCCTTACCGCGTTGTTTCACTGTCCACCGGCGACATGGGCTTTTCTGCTGCAAAAACCTATGATCTGGAAGTCTGGCTACCAGCCCAGAACACATACCGAGAAATCTCGTCGGTTTCCAACTGCGAGGCCTTCCAGGCAAGACGTATGCAAGCACGTTTCAGGGCAGGCAAGAACCGCCCAGAACTCGTCCATACCTTGAATGGTTCAGGACTTGCTGTCGGCCGTACCCTGGTTGCCTTGTTGGAAAACTTCCAGCAGGCTGATGGCAGCGTCACCATCCCTACGGCATTGCAGCCTTATATGGGTGGCCTGACACGCCTGACCCCCACCACACCAGCCAAGAAGTAACCGCTTGCGCTATGTTCCCGTCCTCCTTGGACGGGAACAAGTTCCTTAATAGCCAACCGCCAACCCATCACTCCTAGGGTCCGTTGCCCCATAACGCAACCCCGTTTCCGGATCAACCATAATCGCACCGGCATGACCCAATGCATCAGTAAAATCCCCTACCTTTTCAACGGGATGGCCGCGTCTGGCCAACTCATCAAAAACCGTCTGCGGCACACGTCCCTCAATCTTCAAGGTATTGGAAGCCGCACCCCATGTCCTGCCATTTAGCCAGCGTGGCGCTGCAATGGCGTCCTGAGGGAACATTCCAAAGTCCACAACCCGCGTGACAATAGCCGTCTGGCTCTGTGGCTGCCCTTCGCCACCCATCGTACCGTAGACCAGAAACGGCTTCTCATCCTTTAAGAGCATGCCGGCAATCAATGTATGGAATGTGCGCTTTTTCGGTGCCAGAGAATTGACATGGTTCAGATCCAAGGAAAAAAACGACCCACGGTTCTGGAGAAGCACCCCGGTATCCCCCGCCACTATGCCTGAGCCGAAATCATGGTAGATCGACTGGATCAATGACACGGCATTGCCATCCTTGTCGACCACACCAATCCAAACCGTATCGCCTTTGGGATCCAATGGCGGTAGCCCTTGGTGAGCATATTCCATATCAATACGTGCCGCCTGTTCTTTCCCGTGTGCATCTGAGAGCAACTGACCAAGCGGAATCTCGGTAAACACAGGATCACTCAGGTACTTGTCGCGGTCAATGAATGCCTCTTTAGTGGCTTCAGCCATCAAATGGTAATAGTCAGCAGTTCCCTCACCCAAGGAAGCGACATCAAAATTTTTCAGGATATTCAAAATACTGAGCGCTGCCATACCCTGCGAATTCGGTGGCAGGTTGTACGCCGTATAGCCACGGTATTCTACGGAAAGCGGTTCCACCCAATCGGCCTTGTGGTTGGCAAAATCCTCATACGTCAGCACCCCGCCATTGGCAGCAACGTCATCGACAATCGCCTTAGCCAAGGAACCCCTATAGAATTCATCCGCCCCTTTTTCAGCAATAGTCTGGTACGTCTTTGCAAGCTGCGGCTGGTACATGACTTCGCCCACACGGTAGGGTGAACCATCCGGCTTCAAGTACATCTTCTTGAACGCGGCAAAACGTTGCAGGTTACGGAACTCGGTGTCATTGGGGTCAGTATTGATAGCCTGCCAGCGCGCTAAAGATGGCGTGACAGGGAAACCATCCTTCGCATACAGGATGGCATCATCAAAGAGTACTTCCCACGCCAATCCCTTATTGGCCATATGGTTTTTAGCATAGGTATGCGCGGCGTCCCAACCTGAGACTGCGCCCGGCACGGTAACTGCAGCGAGATACCCCCTCGATGGGATATTCTGGTATCCCTTTTCCCGGTAAAAGGCAATGGTTGCTTTGGAACCTGCCCGACCGCTGGCATTTAATGCCCTGACACGCTTTTCCTTGGCATTGTAGATCAGCCAGAAGTTGTCGCCACCCAATGTCGTCATCATCGGATAGACAACATTCATGGTAGCGGCAACCGCTATGGCTGCGTCAACGGCGTTACCCCCTTGCCGTAACACGGCAAGGCCAGCATTAGACGCCATATAGTTGGGGGAAGTGACCATCCCATAACGGGCAACCGGATCCATGCACTGGGAAGGCGTCGCCGTGTATTTGCCGGGGGACTTTTCAGATGCGGCATCTTTCACCGCAGAAAGGATTCTGGATACTATCATGGTTCACCACCTATAGTTACGCCTTGGATCCCCCATCGAGAAGTAGGAAACATAAGGCCTATGTTTTATCGAAGTTACTCTACCAGAAATTGGTCCAGCAGTCCCCGCATCTGCCAGCCAATTGTGTGCATTCTGCGGTATAGTTCGATTTTCTAAACTGCCTGATTTCTCCAACACCATGCTGAAAAAAGTCTGCGTATATTGCGGTTCCTCCATGGGCGCTCTCCCCGTCTATACCGAAGCAATGCGAAACCTAGGTAAAGCCATTGCCCTAAACGGTCTCACCCTCGTCTACGGCGGCAGCCATGCAGGACAGATGGGCATCATCGCTGATGAGGTGCTTGACCATGGTGGTAAGGTCATCGGCATTATGACGGAACATCTGGACTCCAAAGGCCTTTCGCACCACGGCATCACTGAACTCCATATCGTCAAAGATATGCAAGAGCGCAAGGCCGGTATGATTGAAGCATCCGATGCTTTCATTGCCGCACCAGGCGGCATCGGTACTTTGGAAGAATATTTCGAGACGCTCTCGGGCTTCCAGCTGGGCTTCCACCAAAAGCCGATCGGCCTTTTCAACGTCAAAGGCTACTACGACCGCCTGATGGACGCTTTCCGCTACTTCGAAGCACAGGACTTCATGCGAAATACCCGGATTGATAACCTGATCTGCGAGGGTGACCCCGAAAAACTTATCGCCACCCTCAGACGACGCACTCGTTAGAGCCGACTACAACTTCTGCAACGCCTGTTCCAGATCTGCAATCAGATCTTTCGTATCCTCCATGCCGATATAGAGGCGCACAACATGCCTGTGCGGGAAATGCCAGCCAATACGTTTGTTACTGATTGCATAAGGAACCGCCAGACTGTGCGTACCACCCCAGCTGAATCCCAGCCCAAACAATTCCAAGGATTCGATGAAGCGGTCAATCTGCTCACCCGTGTATTGTTCTTTGAAAAGGAATGAGAAAAGGCCACCGGTTCCCGTAAAATCACGCTTGAAAAATTCGTGCCCCGTACAATCGGGATAGGCTGGATGCAGTATCCTGTCGATTTCAGGCCGGGTCTGGAGCCAATCAGCTACCACAAGGGACGATGCGCCCGAATGTTCAAAACGCAGTTTCATCGTTGGGAGGCTGCGTAAAACCCGTGCGACGTCATCTGCATTCACCCCTATACCCAACCGCTGGTACGCTAGGCCGATGCGTTCAAACAAAGCTTTCTCGCGCACAATGACAGCACCCATCAGGAGGTCAGACGATCCCCCTTGGTACTTCGTCAATGCATGGACAATGATATCCGCACCATGCGCAAAACCGTCATAGACCAAACCGGCAGACCATGTATTGTCCAACGCAACCAAGACACCCTTTTCATGTGCTACCTGGGAAATCGCTGGTAAATCAGGCACTTCCATTGTGATGGAGCCAGGTACCTCCGTCCAAATGAGCTTCGTATTTTCCTGGATCAGGTTAGCAATACCAGCCCCCACCATCGGGTCATAAAAACGCACGGAAATGCCGAACTGGCTCGCCAGCCAATGCCCCATATCCTGGTTCGGCCGGTAAGCGTCATCCGGAATCAAAACATCATCCCCTGTTTTTAAGAGGCCAAGGTCAACCACCGAAATGGCAGAAAGCCCACTTGGGGTCAACAGCGTATGGTTGCCGCCTTCGATTTCAGCGAGCTGCGCTTCTAGCGTAAAGGTCGTCGGTGTCCCATGCAACCCATACGAATACCCTTCCCGGCTCATCCACGAACGCTCACGCAATTCCTTCAGATTCTTAAAGAGCACCGTTGACCCACGGTACATGGGCTCTGCATACGACCTGAATCCCGCAGGTGGCACATAGTCACTGTGGTTGATCCGGGTTTCAATCGACAACTTCTTTTCCACAATCCTTATTCTCCAAAATTCGACATTAATCGGGTATCCATTGGCCCCACAGGTCATGTGCGTCAGCGCCATCGATAAGCACATCAATCATATCGCCCGGTACCAATTTCTTACGGTTCCCCTTGGGTTTGCTGACATGGACTATACCGTCAATCTCCGGGGCATCTGCCATAGACCGGGCAACCGCCCCTCCACGGACGGTTTCATCAACAATCACCCGCTGTGTGTTTCGGATCTTGCTTTCCATACGCACCAACGATACCGCTTCCTGCACAGCCATCAACCTTTCACGGCGTTCTTCCTTGATGCCCTCAGGCAGTGCTCCTGGCAGACTGTTGGCTGCTGCCCCCTCAACCGGCGAATACGTAAAACACCCCACACGGTCTAACTGCGCTTCTTTCAAGAAGCCAAGCAGATATTCAAACTCAGATTCCGTCTCACCTGGGAAGCCCACAATAAATGATGAACGGATAGTCAGGTCTGGGCAGATTTCACGCCACTTCCTGATGCGCTCCAGATGCTTTTCTCCGCTGGCAGGGCGCTTCATACGGCGCAAGACATCCGGATGCGCATGCTGGAACGGAATGTCTAGGTACGGAACCACGCCCCCAGCTTCTGCATCAGCCATCAATGGGATGAGATTATCGATATGCGGATAAGGATAGATGTAATGCAAGCGCACCCAAGCACCATATAAACGCCCCAACCGGTCAAGCTGTTCGACCAGTCCCAGCACATTGCCTTTGACCGGACGCCCTCCCCAAAAGTCAGTCTTATACCGTTTATCCAACCCATAAGCACCAGTATCCTGTGAAATGACCATCAGTTCTTTCACACCCGACTGGAACAACCTTTCCGCATCATCCAAAACCTGGCCGATAGGGTAAGACACAAGCGGTCCCCTTAACGATGGGATGATGCAGAAACTGCACTGATGGCCACACCCTTCTGAAATCTTCAGGTACGCATAATGCCGTGGCGTCAGCTTCATACCGATAGGTGGCATCAAATCGATAAACGGTTCATGCGGCTTAGGTAAATGCTTATGGACGGCTTCCATCACTTCTTGGACTGAATCAGGTCCTGAGACAGAGAGGACTTTCGGATGGCAACTTTTAACGAAATTTTTCCCATTGGCATCCTTTTTTGCACCCAAACATCCCGTCACAATCACGCGACCGTTTTCTGACAACGCCTCAGCTATCGCTTCCAGGGACTCTTCCTCAGCATCCGTAATGAAACCGCAGGTGTTCACGATGACAAGGTCTGCATCCCCATAATCCCCGACTGTCTCATAGCCTTCCGCCTGAAGCCAGGTAATAATCTTTTCCGAATCCACCAATGCCTTGGGGCATCCCAATGAGATGAAACCGATCTTGTTGCCCTGATTCTTCTTTGCCATCTTATTTCTCCGAGAGCCAAATCCCCGTTGCCATCCGGCCTGTCACCCCATTGTCACGCCTGAAAGAATAAAAGGCATCAGGCTCACTGACCGTACAACGGTCTCCCCCATACACAGCCGTCACACCCAAACCTGAAAGAACAGTCCGGGCAATCTGGTAAATATTGGCCATGTACTTGCCTGGCACACCCTCTTCTGGGACAAAAGCACTTTCCATCACCCGATCTATCCCAGCAAAAACATCCTTCACATCCTGCCCCACCTCGAAGGCATTAGGGCCAATTGCAGGCCCCATCCAAGCAAGGATTTCCGCATCACTGACTGTCTTAAGCACCCGAACGGTATTCTGCAAAACGCCACCTGCCAATCCCCGCCATCCTGCATGCGCTGCAGCAACGGCCTTGCCATCATCCGTGCAAAAAAGCACCGGCAGACAATCGGCCGTCATGATAATGCAGACTTTTCCTGGCACAGCAGTCCAAGAAGCATCGGCATCTGGCACACCTTTAACCACCGCTGCATCCACCACTTCAGCACCATGAATCTGATTAAGCCAAGCCGGTTCATCAGGGAGTTTGCTACGCAACAAAGCCCTATTGCGTGCGACAACTTCGCGATCATCCCCTACATGCATCCCAAGGTTCAGTCCTTTGCCACCATTGGAATCGCCATAAGGTGGCAGGCTGAATCCTCCAATACGCAATGTTGAAAATGCCCTGACATTGTCAGGCGCAGGCCAATCAGGCAGAATCAGTTCCATACCACTCTCCTTCTATCGGGATTTCGGCAGACTCAATGAGGGATATCATGTCCGCAGGGACAGGCGCCATCCACGAAACCGTCTCCCTGGTTTTCGGATGGATAAGTCCAAGTTTATAAGCATGCAATGCCTGGCGGGGAAACACATCCGCCAAATGCGCACGGCCATACAAAGGATCACCCACCAGCGGGCAACCAATCGCCTGCATATGTACGCGAATCTGGTGCGTTCGTCCTGTTTCCAAGCGGCAAACAACTAGACTCACAGGCAACCCCTTTAAGACACCTTCAGCCACACGGGTAAAGTGCGTAACCGCATGCCTCCCACCTCCAGTTTCCAAAACCGCCATCTTGATCCGGTTCCTCGGATGCCGGCCAATTGGGGCGCTGACTGTGCCTTCTGGCGGTGTCTCACCCCAGGCAAGGGCTAAATATTCCCGATGTACCGTCCTTGCCTGCAACTGGCGCACCAAGTCAGTCTGTGCCTCCAATGTTTTGGCAACCACCAAAAGCCCACTAGTCTCTTTATCAAGCCGGTGCACAATCCCCGCCCTAGGGATGGATGTGGATGCCGGCAGATGGTGCAAGAGCCCATTCATCAAGGTACCGTGCCAATTGCCGGCAGCCGGATGCACAACAAGCCCTGCCGGTTTATTGACCACCAAGATATCATCATCTTCATACACAATGGGAAAATCTACAGCCTCAGGTGCAAATGATGTTTCCTCATCAGACAACCTAGGTACAACAACAACCGTTTCAAATCCCGCCATCACCTGCTTGGGCTTGGCTGACTTGCCGCCTACCGTCACATCGCCTTGTTCAATCCACTTTTGGATACGGCTCCTTGAATAGGCGGGCAAACACCGCGCCAACACCTTATCCAGCCGCTCGCCCGCCTCTTTGCGTGAGAGCACAAACGTCACCGGTTCCAATTCACCCAGGAAATCGCTGTCATCAACAGCTTCCTGTCGGTCTTCAGACACATTAACCGGCTTAATTTCAGTCACTTCCATTCCTATCCGTTATAATGCATGGTACATTTATAGATTCTCCGCATCTGTCTGGCTTTTTATACCATGCGCAAGCTTTTAGTCAAACTAACCGCCATCCTGCTCGCCTTAACGCTCGCGGGATGTGGGTTATTGCCTGAAAAGATTGATGAAACACTCAATTGGCCTCCCCAGAGATTGTACCGCGAAGCCCGTGAACTCATGCGGGGTGGCGACTATGAAAAAGCCATTGAGATGTATGAAAAGTTGGAATCCCGCTACCCATTCGGTGTCTTTGCCCAACAGGCGCAGATTGACATTGCATATGCCTATTACCGGGATGGCGAACAGGCCAAAGCGCTAGCACAGGTTGAGCGTTTCATCAGGCTCCATCCGAACCATCCAGCCCTCGACTATATGCTCTACCTGCGTGGTTTGATCAACTTCAACGACAAAGTGGGTTTTTATAACTTTGCCTTTAAACAGGACTTGGCAGAACGTGATCCGAAAGCTGCGCAGGATGCATTTGAATCCTTTAAGACCTTGGTCCAGCGCTTCCCGAACAGCAAGTATTCGAAAGACGCCATCTACCGTATGCGCTACCTGCTGTCCGTCATGGCACGCTATGAAATCCACGTTGCACGTTTTTACTACAAAAAAGAGGCTTACCTAGCTTCTGCCAACAGGGCGCAACGCTTGCTCAAGACCTACCCGGACTCTCCGGAAGCTGAAGAAGCCCTTTTAATCCTGGCCTCCTCATACCGGCACCTTGGGCTCTTTGACCTGAGCGCCGATACGGAAAGGATTTTCAACCACAACTTCCCTGGCAGCACGGCAAAAATTGGCGGCGAGCCTGAAGAAAGGCCGTGGTATCTGTTCTGGATGTAGCCAGCAGCACCATACTGGATCCCTAAAAACATGAACAAGTCCCAAATGACACGCCCTGAACCTGTGGGCAATTCACTCTTTACGGTTTCCGCCCCTTCCGGTGCAGGGAAGTCGTCACTGATTGCCGCCCTGCTGAAAGCAGACCCAACAATCAAGCTTTCCATCTCGACCACAACGCGTAATCCGCGTCCTGATGAAGTCGACGGTAGGGAATACCATTTCACAACAGTCGATGCCTTCAAGGCCAGCATCGATAAAGGCGAATTTATGGAATACGCCATTGTCCACGGCAACTACTATGGCACCTCCAAGGCCAAGGTACTTGAACAGCATGACGCCGGTAACGACGTCATGCTGGAAATCGACTGGCAGGGCGCATTACAGATCCGGGAAATATACCCGGAGACCGTCAGCATTTTCATCCTCCCACCATCGATTGGCGAACTTGAAAAACGCCTGACGAAACGGGGACAGGATTCCATTGAAACGATTAAGTATCGGATAGCAGGTGCTGCGCTTGAAATAAGCCATGCATCTGATTTCGATTATGTTATTATCAATAATGACTTTGACCTGGCTTTAAGGCAACTAGGCGCCATCATTGAGTCAGCCCGTCTGAGGACACGCAAACAGGCCGCCAAAAACCATGCCCTGTTCGCGGAGTTTGGCATCACCATCTGATACCGCCTATCCCTTCCAAACCAGGCTTTAACACAATAGGAAATATATGGCACGCATTACAATTGAAGATTGTCTGAAAAAAATCCCAAACCGTTTTGAATTGACCCTTTGCGCAACCTACCGCGCACGCCAACTCCTTCAGGGACACACCCCAAAGGTTGAGTCCAACGATAAAGAAACGGTTGTTGCCCTGCGTGAAATCGCAGCAGGGGAAATCGGCACAGAAATGCTCAGGAAGGTACCAGGTTAAGCTTAACCCTCCCTCTGCGGTGCCTTATTCGGCACTGACACAAGCCAACGGATTTCGGACATCGAAGGGAGGCCACCATGGATACACTGACCCCATCCAATTCCGTCACGGATACCCAGGCTGTGCCAGGCATAGAAGCTGCCGAACAGCCTGTGAAAAAATTTGAGAACGTCGCGCAGATTGTCTCTTCCATCTCGCGTCCAAAAGTTGTCACCTTCTCCCACTTGGTTCGCAAGCTCAAGGAATACCTGCCGCCTGCGGACATTGAGAAAGTATTGGACGCATTCCGCTTTGCAGACGAAATGCACTTAGGCCAGATCAGAAAATCTGGTGAAGCCTACATCTCACATCCACTGTGTGTGGCCGAAATCTGCTCGGAATGGAAGCTCGATGCCCAGTCCATCTCGGCAGCATTGTTGCACGATGTCGTTGAAGACCAGCACGTCTCCATCAAGGAACTGGTTGAACGTTTTGGACCTTCCGTCGCACAGATGGTCGACGGTCTCTCGAAATTGGAAAAAATCCAATTCCAGTCCTGGCGTGATGGCCAAGGCGAAAACTTCCGAAAGCTCCTGATTGCGATGTCCAAAGACATCCGCGTCATCCTGGTCAAGCTGGCTGACCGCTTGCACAACATGCGCACACTCAGTTCGATGCGCGATGAAAAACGCCACCGCATTTCCCGCGAGACCATGGAAGTCTATGTGCCGATTGCGCACCGTCTGGGAATGAACAAACTCTACCGTGAACTGCAGGACCTGGCCTTCCATCACCTCTATCCATTCCGGTATGAAACACTGGCTAAAGCGGTCAATGCAGCCCGCAAAGACCGCCGCCCACTGCTTGGGCAAGTACATGATGCGGTGAGCGCCGCACTAGAGAAAAACGGACTACACGCTGAACTTTATGGCCGCGAAAAGACGCTCTACAGCATCTTCCGCAAAATGCGCAACAAGCACCTCACCTTTGATGAAGTGCTGGACATTTATGGTTTCCGTATTGTCGTTGACACCATCCCACAATGTTATCTCGCACTGGGTGTGCTCCACAGCATCTATAAACCGATGCCAGGGAAATTCGAAGACTACATTGCCATACCAAAACTGAACAGCTACCAGTCGCTGCACACCACACTCATCGGCCCTTATGGTGCCCCGGTTGAATTCCAGATCCGTACGCATGAGATGCACCATGTCGCTGAAAGCGGGATTGCTGCTCACTGGCTCTATAAGACCGGCGGCGAAGACTTGAACGAAATCCAGCGCCACAGCTTAGGCTGGCTCCAATCGCTTCTGGATATCCAGCAGCAGACAGGCAACGCGACAGAATTCCTCGAACACGTCAAAGTCGACCTTTTCCCAGACTCTGTGTATGTGTTCACCCCAAAATCCAAGATCATTGCCCTGCCACGCGTTGCTACCGCCTTGGATTTTGCATACAGCATCCACTCGGAAATTGGGGATCATGCGGTCTCAGCCAAGATCAACGGCATGAACGTACCACTGCGTACCCAACTGCAAAATGGCGACATTGTCGAAATCGTTACGGAACCGGATGCCCGCCCACACCCACGCTGGCTTGAATTCGTACGCACCGGTAAGGCCCGCTCCCGGATCCGCAATTACTTGCGGTCTGTTGATACTGCTGATGCCATGCAGATCGGCAAACGGTTGTTTGAACAGTCCTGCCAGAAAGTACAGGTCAACATCGCCGATATCCCAAAAGATGTACTCACCAAACTCCTGCGTGAAACCAACGCCAAGAGTCTGGAAGACCTCTATTCCGCTATTGGTACTGGCAAACGCATCGCAATGCTCATTGCACGACGCATTGCAGCGCTCATTAGCGAATCGGGCAAAAAAACGACCTCCGATGAAACCCAGGTTGATACGCAACCTCAGAGCAACGAACCCGTCGTCATCTATGGCAGTGAAGGTTTGAGCGTAACCATGGCGCCATGCTGCAAACCCATCCCTGGGGACAGCATCATTGGCGAGCTCAATGAAACCAAAGGTCTCGTCATCCACTGTGAAGACTGCCAGACGGCGAAGCGCCTCTCTTCGAAAGAACCTGAAAAATGGATCAACGTTGACTGGGGGTCTGATTTGGCTGGCAAACGCTTTGATTGCCAATTCAACGTCCAAGTAGTTGAAGAACAAGGTATTTTGGCTCGCGTCACCAGCGAAATCAGCAATGCCGAAGTCAACATTACGGCTGTCCAAATTGAAATGCAGGGACCATTTACCCTGTTCAAGTTCACCATCCAGGTTGCAGACCGCGACCACTTGGCCAGCCTCATACGGCGTATGCGCAATGTCCACGGTGTCAAACGCGTGGGCAGGAACCAGCTGACCACTTAATTTTCCTAAAACGGTATGCCCTGCCACAGAGCATACCTTCCATATCAATTCATGAAACCAGCTAAAAAACCATCAAACAAGAAACCTGTCCGCCAGGTATTTTTGCAGTTCTGCCTGTCGCACGGCGTCCCAAAACAAGCCAACACCGCATCTTTTGAAAAACGCCTGAAAATCAAATTCAAGGAACACGCACAGCAATACCTGGATTACCTAAACGCCTGTGCCACAGGCGATGCAGACAGCAAAACACCCCCTTACAGCCTCATCTACTCTTCACTGGAATTTTCCAATGCACTTTCAGGTCAGCTTGATGCGGAACGCTTAGGCCTTTTTACCGAATGGATGCTAAGCCAAGCTGGGGATCTCTCCGGCAAGACGATTGTTGACATCGGCTGTGGCAACGGTCTGTTGGCCTGCTTTTTAGCGCAACAGTTCCCCGACGCCCAAGTTTTTGCGGTTGACATCAACCTAGATGCCACCCTGGTAACTGATGCCCGCGCCATCGGGCTTAGGCTTGAGAATGTCCATACCTTTACCGGCACTTTGGCAAGTTTCATCAAAGACGTCCCTATCAAAGCAGACCTCATTGTCGCCACTGAAGTCTTCGCCAATGCAGTGAACGCCGATACCTTCGTGACAGGGAAAATAACGCCGGCTGAACGCGACATCCCTCAACAGCCGTTGACAGACATAACGTTTGTTAACAGCATGTTAGCAGACGATGGGCTATTTTTCTCGCAGGATAGCTGGCCTTATGCCGAATCGTTGTGCCGTTGGGTAAGGATCTGCGAAGCATCAGGCTTACAGTTTTTGGCCTATCGTTCCAAGGGACTGACGCATACCGATGGCAACGGGAATACACAGACACACCCTGTTGCCGTATTCCAGAAAAACACCACCAACACACTCAGGGCTCGGCGCGAAGACATCATCAGCGCCTATGGCAGGGATAGCCTGGCGATGACACACATTGAAGACAATGAGGCTTTGGCCGATATGGTCTTCAGCGCATGGAACACCACTGACCTCTATGTGGGAAAAGCCGTTTTTGACAGGCTTTTCAACTTGACATTCATCTCGCGGGTCGGTGTGGCAGGCGGTATCGGCTACTACTACACCTGTACGGATGCGGGGATGCAATCGCTCCATTATGGGCCAAGCGTGAGGCTGCGCGAACTGTTGGAACGGGTCAAAGCCGACAGGAAACGCTACGCTGGCGATGGCGCTGCAATCTCTTGGAACACCTACCATCCTGAAACCTGCGCATCCTTAGGCCTAGATTTTGAAGACGACGCCTGACGCGTAGCCTCCAAATACAGGAAAGGGAAGGCTACCCATTGCTGGCTGCCTTCCCCTCAGACGGTTACAATGCTCGGCTGTCAGGCCAGTTCCACCTTGGCAAAACGACGCTTACCAACCTGCACCACCATTTCTCCGACACCAACCTTCAGTGCCTTGTCCCGAACCACTTCGCTGTTAATCCTGACTGCCCCCTGCTGCACCATACGCATTGCATCAGATGTGGATGGGCAAAGCCCTGCCTGCTTCAACAAGTTGCCGATCGGCAATGGTGCACCAGTCAGCTTGACCGTTGGGATATCGTCTGGGATGCCCCCATGCGTACGGTTGATGAAGTCCTGCAATGCGGCTTCGGCATCTTCCTTGGAATGGAAGCGTTCGACAATTTCCTTAGCCAACGCCACCTTGGCATCACGTGGGTTCATACCTTCTGCGACCGCCTTTTTGAGTTTTTCGATTTCGGCTATCGACTTGAAAGAAAGCAACTCATAGTAACGCCACATCATCTCGTCAGAGATACTCATCAGCTTGCCGAACTGGACATTACCCGGTTCCTTGATACCGACATAGTTCCCCTTGGACTTGGACATCTTCTGGATACCATCCAAACCTTCCAACAAAGGCATCGTCAGGATACACTGCGGTTCCTGGCCAACCTGGCGCTGCAGTTCACGGCCGACAAGCAGGTTGAACTTCTGGTCTGTCCCACCCAATTCCAGGTCAGACTTCAAAGCAACGGAGTCATACCCCTGCATCAACGGATACAGGAATTCATGGACAGAAATCGGGGTTCCTGCCTTGAAGCGCTTGGAAAAGTCATCACGTTCCATGATACGGGCGACGGTATACATTGCAGCCAGCTTGATCATGCCGCGGGCGCCTAACGCATCACTCCATTCGGAGTTATAACGGATTTCAGTCTTTTCCGGATCGAGTACGAGACTTGCCTGCTTGAAGTAAGTCATCGCATTCTCTTCAATCTGTTCGCGGGTCAGTGGTGGGCGTGTCGCATTGCGTCCACTCGGATCCCCAATCAAGGACGTAAAGTCACCAATCAAGAAGATGACCACATGTCCAAGATCCTGCAGCTGGCGCATCTTATTCAAGACAACGGTATGCCCCAAATGGAGGTCAGGTGCCGTCGGATCAAGGCCGAGCTTAATGCGCAGGGGGGTACCCGTTTTTTCGGAACGCGCCAGTTTCTGCGCAAATTCCGCCTCAATAATCAGTTCATCACAACCACGTTTTGCAATCGCCAGTGCTTCCTTAACGGAATCGGTCAATGGCAGTTCTTCTGGCTGCGCACTCGTCTGGGTATTTTCAGTCATCGTTAATATTAACTATCTCGTTCTGAGTTGCTATAATTTAAGGCTACACTGGGTTTTTTGTCACCCAAGAGCTTGTGTAAATGGATTATTGTAACTGATTGCAGCCTTAAGAGGGAAACTGGATGCGCCTGACCGATACCGCCCGACAGATGCTCAAACGTATTCCGCTATCGGCATACATAGGGCTGTTTGTGGCGACCGCCCTTCCTGGTATTACGCTAGCCGGAACTGCCCCCGGCTCTACCGTACTGAAAACATCGGCACCCGCTCAAAAAACCCCAGCCAAGGCACCAGAAAAAAAGACGGCAGCCAAACCGGCTGAAAAGAAAACAGCGGCAAAACCTGTTGAAAAAAAGGTTGCTGAAAAAACAACCGCCAAGACACCTGCCAAGCATTCAGCTGTCGCCTCCGTTGAACGGCAGGATACGCATAAGGCACAGGCAACCCCTGCAAAAGCAAAAACAGCAAAAGTCGCCCCACAGCAGGCGGAAACCAAACACAAAGAAGTGCCAACCAAACAGGTTGCCAAAGTACGCAAACCAAAAAAGAATTCTGTGGCTGCTTCCATGCCGGATCTCCAAGAGTCCAGTGGGACAACTTACGCCAAAAGCTTTACGCACCGTGCCCAACCAGCAAAACCGGATGATTCAGGACTTCCTGAATTCGTAGTCTCAGGACCTTCTTCCGCAAGAAAACCGATTGTCGAAAAGGCCATCGAACCTGAACATACCGCACAAAGAGGCGATATCCGGTCTAAGCCTCGCGATCCCCGCCCATACTCTGCAAAGACAAAAGAAGCGCTCAAGCCTGACAGCTTAAGCACCAAGATTGATGAACTGGCCAAACAGGACTACCAGGAACGTTACAGCCACAACGTCACACCCAAGGTCTATGCAAAGGGTGATGCTGGTCCTCGTGAAACGAAACCATCCGCAACCATCACCAATGTCGAAGCCCGTTCTGCAGTCATTGAAACAACCATCTTTGCGGCAGCCCAACGCGCAGGACTGCCTGATGAAATCACGAAAAAATTCACGAACCTATTCTCCATTGACGTGGATATGGATATCAGTGACCTGAGGGGCTCGCGCTTTAACGTCATCTATGAGGTCTACCGCAAGGACGGACGGTTCGTCAAACCTGGTAACCTCTTAGCCGCTGAATTCATCCATGAAGGCGTACACTACCAAACCATCTGGTATCAGAAATACACAGGACAGGGCGAATATTATGATGTCGAAGGTCGCTCCCTGAAAGCATCGCCCACCCCACTGTCTTCGCCTTTGATGACCCCACTGGACAAATTCAGGGTCTCATCCGGTTTTGGTTACCGCATCCACCCAGTTACCGGTGGCTTAAAACATCACAAAGGGCTAGATATGGCTGCCCCAACAGGGACCCCCATCCATGCAGCAGCTGATGGTACCGTCCGTGAAGCCGGCTGGCATGGTGGATACGGTAACCTGGTTGTCCTCCAGCACACCAGCGTCTACGCCACGGCTTACGGCCATATGAGCCGCATCCACCCCAGCATGGCTCCGGGGCTGCGCGTCCGCCAGGGGGATGTCATCGGCTATGTGGGTTCAACCGGGATGAGTACTGGCCCGCACCTGCACTATGAAGTCCGTGTCAACGGCATCCAGCAGGATCCGGCCAAGATTGCAAGCATCTCTGGGATTTCCCGCCAGCAGAATGCCGTGTTAACAGGTAATGACAGGACGCGCTTCCGGCAGCACCTGTACCGGATGCAGAGCTACTTTACAGAGCTGAACGCAAACCCATCCAAGCGGATCAGCTCGTAATCACCTAAAAGGACTCATCATGGCACTTTATATCGGCCTGATGTCTGGCACCAGTCTGGATGGTGTCGACGGCATCCTTGTTTCCATCCCTGATGACTACAGCGGCGGCAAATTGGAGATTTTGGCTGATGCCAATGTCCCATTTGAACGGTCTTTCCGCAAACAACTGATGCAGCTGCAAAGCGCCGACATCAATGAAATTGAACTTGAAGGCGAAGTCGCCAACACACTGGCACACAAATATGCCGAGAACATCAAGATACTGTTGGATAAAGCAGCCCTTTCCCCCAAGGATGTCACAGCTGCTGGGATACACGGACAGACCATCCGCCATAGACCAGAATTAGGCTTTACACGCCAGACAAACAACCCTGCCCTCGTCGCTGAACTGACGGGCATTGATATCATTGCAGACTTCCGCAGCCGAGACATTGCCGCAGGCGGCCAAGGCGCCCCACTGGTACCGGCTTTCCATCAGGCGGTCTTTGGCTCTCCCAAAACAACACGTGTTGCCGTCAATATCGGTGGCATTGCCAACATCAGCATCTTGTATCCAGATGGTATGGTGACGGGTTTTGATACGGGACCTGGCAATATGCTGATGGATGCCTTCATCCAAGAAAGACTGTTTGAACCTTATGACAGGGATGGTCGATGGGCAGCCAAAGGCAAAGTCATCGATTCCTTATTGGAGAGCATGCTCGATGACCCGTATTTTGAAAAAGCACCGCCAAAAAGCACCGGACGCGACCTCTTCCATCTTGGTTGGGCAAAACGGCACATCTTCCTCACAGAAACCGACGAAAAAACCCATGGTGCAGACATCCAAGCGACACTCCTGATGCTGACAGCGAGAACCATTGCTGATGCCATACTCGAACATGCACCAAACACAGAACAAGTCTACCTATGTGGGGGAGGCGCACTAAACAAGCACCTTGTCAATACACTCAGGCATCTGTTGCAAGCCAAAATCCCAAGCTTGACACTTGAATCCTCCACAGCACTGGGTATTGATCCGATGCAGGTTGAGTCACTTGCCTTTGCCTGGTTGGCGCACCGTTTTACCGTCAGGAAACCCGGCAACCTGCCCGCTGTCACGGGCGCAAAAGGCTTCAGGATTCTCGGGGCACTGTACCCTGCTTAAGCAACGGAAAAGGAAATACAATGATTGGACTGTTACAACGGGTACACCAGGCTTCCGTACATGTCGATGGCGTTGAAATCGGCCGTATCGGTCGCGGCCTGATGGTACTTGTCTGCGCTGAACGTGGTGACACAGAAAAAGAAGCCGACCTGTTACTCAAGCGGCTCGTGAACTACCGCGTCTTCCCTGATGACTGCGGCCGAATGAACCTATCCCTCTCAACGATTGGAGCTGATCTGATGCTCGTCCCCCAATTCACACTTGCAGCAGATACCAAATCGGGAACACGGCCTTCCTTTTCACCAGCAGCGCCTCCTGACGAAGGCAAACGCCTCTTTGACTATATGGCCGAACAGGCCAAAGCACTGCCTGACATTGCCAATGTCGCAACAGGCCGGTTCGGCGCAAATATGCAGGTATCGCTGACCAATGATGGGCCAGTGACTTTCTGGCTAGAAACGCCGCCCAAATAATGCCAGGGACGCTCATCCTCTGGCAAAATATAGTTTCCCACACCCCTTTGAAGGAGCAACCATGAAATTCTGGAGCGACTCTATCCAAGATGGCAAGGCCATCCCTGCGCAGTACGCTTTTTGCAAATACGATGCAAAAGACCATCTTGCGATGTCTGACAACAAAAACCCGCACTTTGCCTGGAGCAACCTGCCTGCCGGCACCAAATCCCTTGCATTGATCTGCCATGACTATGATGTCCCATCCAAAGGGGATGACGTCAACCAAGAAGGCAAAGTCGTCCCTGCGTCGATGCCCCGCGTCGACTTTTTCCACTGGGTCTTAATCGACCTGCCGGCGACACGCACAGCCATAGCGGAAGGCGAATTCTCAAACGGCATTACCGCTCGCGGCAAGTCCGGCCCAGAATCCTTGGACGGCTCGCGCCAGGGCATCAATGACTACACAGGCTGGTTTGCCTCTGACAAGGATATGTCGGGCGATTATTACGGTTATGACGGCTGCTGCCCACCATGGAATGACGAAATTGCCCACCACTACGTCTTCACGCTGTATGCACTGGACGTAGAAAAACTGGATCTCACCGGAAAATTTGCCGGTGCTGATGTCTGGAAAGCCATCGAAGGCCATGTCCTGGATAAAGCTGCCATCACCGGTGTTTACTCGTTAAACCCTGACGTTGTTGCCAAACTGTAACGGCATGGCAGGTTACACGGACATCCTGATCATCCGACACGGTCAGACGGATTGGAACAAGACCAAGCGCCTCCAAGGGCATAGCGATATCCCTTTGAATGCGGATGGCAGGAAACAGGCTGAGACGCTCGCCTTGACACTTAAAGGCGAGCATCTTAACGCTGTCTATTCCAGCGACTTAAAACGCGCCTATGAAACGGCTGTTGCCATTGCCCGTGTGCACAACCTGCGGGTGATAGCCGACGCCAAATTCCGTGAACGCTGCTATGGTGCTTGCGAAGGGCTGCGCTCAGAAGAAATCAAGAAACGCTATCCTGCAGAATACCAGGATTGGATTGCTGCAAAACCGGACTTCCTTTTCCCGAACGGGGAGCGGAAAACTGAAAGCCCCAGACAGTTCCACTACCGTGCACGCGATGCCATTTTTGAAACAGCAAAAGCTCACATCGGACAGACGATTGCCATCATCACGCATTTCGGCGTACTTGAAACAGCCTACCGTGAAGCCAAGGGGATTCCCTTAGGTGTCGTCAACCGGATGCCGGTCTTAAACACCAGTATCAACCGCTTCCGTTGGTCTGAAGACGGACGCCTTGAAATCACCACCTGGCAAGAGTCTGGCCACCTCGAAGAAGCCAAAAAACCGCCTGTCGACTATTTCAAACACTTCTAAAACAAATGTTGCAGATTGGCCCATACCAGATGGCAAACAACCTGGTACTTGCCCCAATGGCAGGCATCACAGACCGGCCCTTCAGGCAACTCTGCCGCAAAATGGGCGCTGGCTACGCCGTATCGGAAATGGCGGCATCAAACCCACAGGTCTGGCATACCGACAAAAGCCGCCGGCGCTTAACGCATGAAGGAGAACCAGCCCCGATTGCCATCCAATTAGTCGGTTCTGACCCCAAACTTATGGCTGACGCAGCACGCTTCAATGTTGACCAAGGTGCCCAGGTCATCGACATCAACATGGGTTGCCCTGCCAGAAAAGTCTGCTCAAACTGGTGCGGATCTGCCCTTTTACAGGACGAAATACTGGTCGGCCAAATCCTAGAGGCCGTTGTCAGTGCCGTTGATGTACCGGTAACGCTCAAATTCAGAACAGGTTGGGATCATGACCATATCAATGCACCAACTGTCGCTAAAATGGCCGAAAATACAGGCATCGTCGCCTTAGCGCTCCATGGCCGCACACGTTCAGACGCTTATAGTGGACATGCGGAATACCAGACAATTGCCGAAGTCAAATCATTGGTTTCCATCCCAGTCATCGCCAATGGGGACATCGATTCCCCCCAAAAAGCCAAAGCCGTCTTAGACGAAACCGGTGCTGATGGTTTGATGATTGGACGGGCAGCCCAAGGACGCCCTTGGATTTTCCGTGAAATCGCAAGCTATTTGGACAATGGGACGCTAATTGCGCCTCCCACATTTTCTGAAGCCTACCAGACAGTGCGTTCACACCTTTTGCAACATTATGCATTTTACGGAGAACACGCGGGCGTTCGGACAGCGCGCAAACATATCGGCTGGTATACACGTTACCTGCCAGGCGGTGAGGTGCTCAGGCAACAGGCAAACCAGGCAGATACCTGTGAAAAACAACTGAATGCACTTGATTGCTTTTTTGCCCCTCTCCTTGAAGGCCGCGAGCGGTTAAAATATTAGAACTTGCCAAAATAAATTTCGACTAACAGATGCCATGACCTGTGATTGGACTTGCAAATGAGTAGTGAACATATCCAGGATGTTGTCAGGCACAGCCTACAGGCCTATTTCAAGGACCTAGAAGGTCAGCAGCCGACAAATATATACAACATGATCATCAGGACGGTAGAAAAACCGATGCTGATGGTCGTCATGAAGCAAGCCGGCTTCGTCCAATCCAAAGCCGCGGACATGCTGGGCATCAACCGGAACACCCTTAGGAAAAAACTAGCGGAACATAACCTGCTGGATATGGAACCGTTATGACTTTCTTTGACCAATTTTTCTTTTTTAGGCTTTTACCATGACCCGACACGCATTGCTTTCTGTCTCTGACAAGACAGGTATTGTTGAATTTGCCAAAGCACTCACCGAGATGGATACCATCATCCTATCCACCGGTGGCACGGCAGAATTACTGAAAAACAACGGCGTTCCCGTAACCGAGGTGGCCGAATACACAGGCTATCCTGAAATGCTCGATGGCCGAGTCAAGACACTCCACCCCAAGATTCACGGCGGCATCCTATCAAGGCGTGACCTGCCATGGCATATGGAAGCCATCAAGCAGCACAATATCGACACCATCGACATGGTCGTTGTGAACCTGTACCCATTCCAGCAGACCATCGCAAAAGATGACTGTACATTGGATGATGCCATCGAAAACATCGACATTGGCGGACCTGCCATGCTGCGTTCCGCGGCAAAGAACTGGAAAGATGTCGCTGTCGTCTGCGATCCAGCCGACTATCCAAACCTCATTGCTGAAATGCAGGCAAACAATGGCGCCCTGTCGACCGAAACGCGCTTCCAACTGATGGTTAAAACCTTCACGCACACAGCAGGCTATGATGGTGCCATTGCTAATTACATGTCGAGCTTAAATACCGATAAGAGCCACCAGAACCGCCAGAAATACCCACAGATTCTGAACCTGCAGTTCGAAAAAGTCCAGGATATGCGCTATGGTGAAAACCCACACCAGTCAGCTGCTTTCTACCGTGAAAAGGATATGCCATCCGGTGCTTTGGCCGGCTACAAGCAGTTCCAAGGAAAAGAACTGTCCTACAACAATATCGCAGATGCTGATGCAGCCTGGGAATGCGTCAAGAGTTTTGAAGAACCAGCCTGCGTCATCATCAAGCACGCAAACCCTTGCGGTGTCGCCGTTGGCAAAGACCTGAAAGAAGCTTACCTCAAAGCATTGCAGACCGACCCTCAGGCAGCGTTCGGCGGCATCATCGCTTTCAACCGTGAATTGGATGTGGATGCTGCAGAAGAAGTCGCCAACCTCTTTGTTGAAGTCTTGATTGCCCCTCATTTCACGGAAGCCGCAAAAGCCGTCTTCAACCGCAAGAAGAACCTGCGCCTTCTGGAAATCCCAATGGGCAGCCAAGCCAACAATTATGAAATGAAACGGGTAGGCGGCGGTCTCCTGGTTCAGTCTGCAGACACGGCAAAAGCCATGGCTGACAAACTAAAAGTCGTCACTAAAGTCGCACCGACCCAGCAACAGATTGACGACATGCTCTTTGCTTACAAGATTGTGAAGTTCGTGAAGTCCAATGCAATCGTCTTCTGTGGCAACGGGATGACATTGGGTATCGGGGCAGGCCAGGTCAGCCGCGTCGATTCTGCTCGTGCAGCTACGATGAAAGCCGCACAGGCAGGACTTTCCTTGGAAGGCTCTGTCGTCGCATCTGACGCATTCTTCCCATTCCGTGATGGATTGGATATTGCAGCAGAAGCCGGTGCGGAAGCCGTCATCCAACCAGGCGGTTCTGTGCGTGACCAGGAAGTCATTGATGCAGCGGATGAGCATGGCATTGCCATGGCATTTACGGCAATCCGCCACTTCCGCCACTAATCGCCATCCCTCTAACGATGCACGCTGAAACCCCAGCCAAGGAGCCTTCATGAGGATCCTTGGCATTGATCCGGGTCTTAGGACAACCGGTTTTGGCGTCATCGAAAAAGAGGGGAACAAACTCTCTTACATTGCGTCTGGAACTGTAAAGACACAATCTGAGACAGGATTACCCGAGCGTCTCAAAACCATTTTTGAAGGCGTTACAGAAATCATTGGAACCTACAAGCCTGACTGCGCCGCTATCGAAAAGGTCTTCGTCAACGTCAACCCACAGTCGACACTGATGCTGGGACAGGCTCGTGGGGCAGCCATCTGTGCTTTAGTTTCTTCAGGGCTTGACGTCTATGAATTCACCGCTCTGCAGATCAAGCAGGCGGTTGTCGGCCATGGCAAGGCCGACAAAAAACAGGTGCAGGCCATGGTGCAGCGCCTTTTGACGTTGCCAGGCATTCCAGGACCTGACGCATCGGATGCTTTGGGCGTTGCCATCTGCCATGCACATGGCACAGATACGATCCAAGCATTGGAACAGGCTGCCTCCCTGAAATCAAGGAGTTCTTTCCGCATCCACCGAGGAAGGCTTCTCCGGTAAGAAACACCCATTTTTGCGAGGAAATCATGATTGGCCGTATCAAAGGAACACTGCTGGAAAAGAATCCCCCCCAGGTCTTGGTAGACGGTCATGGCGTCGGCTATGAAATCGATGTTCCGATGAACACTTTCTACAACCTACCGGGCATTGGCGAAGAAGTTGCCCTCTTAACACACCTAGCTATCCGTGAAGACGCACACGTACTCTATGGTTTTGGAACAGCAGAAGAACGCGCGCTTTTCAGGCAGCTCATCAAAATTTCGGGTATCGGCGCACGTACAGCACTGGCACTGCTTTCCGGCATTTCTGCATCCGAAATGGCAGAAATTGTCCTCACACAGGACAGTGCCCGCTTATGCCGCGTCCCAGGCATTGGCAAAAAAACTGCAGAGCGCCTGTTACTGGAACTCAAAGGCAAGGTCAATACCACTGCCGCCACCCCTTCCACCCAAAACACAACAGTATCCAATACCTCTGACATCCAGAATGCCCTGCTGGCGCTCGGTTACTCTGAACGCGAAATGCTTCTCGCCATGAAACAGGTACCGAAGGACTGTAGCGTATCTGATGGCATTAAAATGGCACTGAAAGTCCTTTCCAAAAGCTGATTAACGCGCACACAGGTTTCCTATGAGCATACAGACTGACACTTTCGCCCCATCGCGCATTATCGACGCAGCCCCAACCTCTTCCAGCGAAGAAGCCATCGAGCGAGCGCTACGCCCGAAGTTCCTAAGCGAATACGTCGGGCAGAACAAAGTACGCGAACAACTGGAAATTTTTATTGCAGCTGCCAAAAAAAGACAGGAAGCTCTGGATCACACCCTGCTTTTTGGGCCTCCCGGCCTTGGCAAAACGACCCTTGCCCACATCATTGCCCGGGAGATGGGAGTCAACCTCCGCCAGACTTCCGGCCCCGTGCTGGAACGTCCAGGTGACCTGGCAGCCATCCTCACGAATCTGGAAGCCAATGATGTCCTTTTCATCGATGAAATCCACCGGATGTCGCCTGTGGTTGAGGAAATCCTCTACCCAGCCCTTGAAGACTATCAGATTGACATCTTGATTGGTGAAGGGCCAGCTGCACGCTCAGTCAAACTCGACCTGCAGCCCTTTACCCTGGTTGGTGCAACAACACGTGCCGGGATGTTGACCAATCCGTTGCGCGACCGTTTCGGCGTGGTTTCCCGCCTTGAATTCTATGATACAGACGACCTGACAAAGATTGTCACACGCAGCGCCATGCTTTTAAAAGCACCGATTGACCCAGAAGGCGCTCGTGAAATTGCCAGACGTGCTAGAGGAACCCCCCGTATTGCCAACCGACTGTTGCGCCGTGTACGCGACTATGCGGAAGTTCGTGGTTCCGGAGAAATCACACGTGAGATGGCTGATGCCGCTTTAAAAATGCTTGACGTTGACCCTGTCGGATTTGACCTCATGGACAGGAAGCTCCTTGAAGCCGTACTCTTCAAGTTCAGTGGGGGACCTGTGGGAGTTGCCAACCTAGCTGCGGCCATTGGCGAAGAAGTCGACACCATTGAAGATGTCCTGGAACCTTACCTGATCCAGCAGGGATTCCTGCAACGGACTCCGCGGGGACGCATTGCGACAGCCGCAACATACCGGCATTTCGGTGTCACGGCGCCCCGTACGGCAAATACTTCATCATTAGACCTTTGGGATGAACAAAAAGCTTGACCACCCAATCTTTGTGGATGTTGCCGTTGGTATCTTGATCAACACAGATGGCAAGGTACTAATGGCCAGCCGTCCTGCCGGTAAAGCGTATGCAGGCTACTGGGAGTTCCCTGGTGGTAAGGTTGAACCGAACGAAACACCAGAATTAGCGCTACGCCGAGAACTTTTGGAAGAGTTGGGCATCACCGTCCTCTCGGCTGAACCCTGGTGCTGCATGACACATATCTATCCCCATGCCAATGTCAGGCTACACTGCTTCATCATCGACCACTGGGAAGGTACACCCTCGCCAAAAGAAAACCAACAATTACAATGGCAAAGTCATGTCTCTGTTTCCCCACTACTACCCACAGCCATTCCCCTTTGCCAATGGCTTGCAAATCGGAATGAGGTATAGACGAAACCGTGTGAGATAAGCCGGTAAATGATAGAATACGCCAAGTGACTTGGAGGAATCCACCATGATTATTGAGCTTGTAGACATCTTAATCCAACCTGGCAAACAGGAAGAATTTGATAAGGCTGTTGAATACGGCATCAATACGTTTATAGCCCCGACCCCAGGATTCCTAGGCTACCGCATTGGAAAATCCATTGAATCACCTGAACGCTATGTCATCCAGAATTACTGGGCAACACTGGAAAACCATACGGTCGACTTCCGTAGCTCCCAGGAATTCCTGAAATGGCGCGGTGTGGTTGGTTCCTTCTTTGTACGTCCACCATTAGTTGAACACTTCAAAATTTTGGACGAAAAGATACCTGAAGCACAGAAAGATGCTTCATAACAGAACTCAGCTATTGCTGAAAACAGATAAATAAGCGATAATATAACGATGTGCCGAAGTGGCGAAACTGGTAGACGCAGCAGACTCAAAATCTGCCGGTAGAAATACTGTGCCGGTTCGATTCCGGCCTTCGGCACCAAATCCTCTCTTATTTCACCATAAAAAAACAAACATTTAGTTTGTTTCGTTATTTTTGTGTCGTACCCAGTCTGTCCTAATTTACGACAAAATTCCAAAATTTTTACGCATTCTTGAGCCAGACTTGGATAGCAGAAACCCTCAAGAAACGGGCACACGCCAGCGGCTCCAGCCGTCCAGCTGAACTAACCCCAAAAAGAAAAGGGACCACCATCTGGCAGTCCCTTTTGTTCTCAGAAACCTGTTAACTTCTGCTGATTACTGACCACAGGAGCAACAACCACAGGAATAATATTCCTTGGCACGACGACGCCACATATGGAGCAATGGTTCAGTATAACCAGAAGGCTGCGACAATCCCTTGAATACAAGGTCACAAGCAGCACGGAAGCCAGGATTGTGTTCGTAATCATCGGACATACGGTAGTAACCTGGTTCATTGACGTTCTGGTTGTCAACAACAACAGCCATACGCTTCAACGTTTCCATGACCTGAGGAACGGTCGCAATGCCATGGCGCAGCCAGTTTGCAATATGCTGGCTGGAAATACGTAACGTTGCACGGTCTTCCATCAAAGCCGTATCGGTAATGTCAGGTACCTTGGAACAACCCACACCGAGGTTAACCCAACGAACCACATAGCCCAGCAGAGACTGGCAGTTATTGTCGAGTTCCTGCTGGATTTCTTCTGGTGTCCAGCTTGGATTTGGTTCGACAGGAACAACCAACAGATCGTCCAATACAGATGGGAATGGACGCTTAGCATCAATAGCTGCCTGGGTTTCTTCAATATTGACTTGATGGTAATGCAATGCATGGAGGACAGCGGCCGTTGGGGATGGCACCCAAGCCGTGTTCGCACCAGCTTTCAGATGACCAATCTTCTGTTCAATCATATCAGCCATCAGGTCTGGGGCAGCCCACATACCTTTACCAATTTGGGCAACACCGCGCATACCGCATTCGAGACCGACATACACATTGTTGTCTTCATAAGCCTGGATCCACTTGGTCTTCTTCATATCGCCCTTGCGGATCATTGGGCCTGCTTCCATCGAAGTATGGATTTCATCACCAGTACGGTCTAAGAAGCCCGTGTTAATGAATGCCAGACGGTGTGCCGTTGCTTCGACACAAGCTTTCAGGTTGCAAGACGTACGGCGTTCTTCATCCATGATGCCGATCTTGATGGTGTACTGAGGCAGACCCAACATCGCTTCGACACGGTTGAAAATTTCATTCGTAAACGCACATTCTTTTGGACCATGCTGTTTTGGTTTCACAACATAGATGGAGCCTTCAGAAGAACTGATTTTCGTGCTCAAGTCACGCATCATAATCAGGGAGGTAATGACACCATCCATGATGCCTTCGAAGACTTCGTTATTGTTTTCATCCAGGATGGATGGATTGGTCATCAGATGGCCGACGTTACGGACAAAGACCAAGCTCCGCCCTTTCAGGGAGAATTTTTCGCCCGTCTTGACACAGGTGTAGTCACGATCCTTGTTCAAGCGACGGACAAAAGTGGTACCGTTCTTGGTAACACTTTCTTCCAGGGTTCCCTTCATGACACCCAAGAGGTTGTGGTAAACCAAAACCTTGTCATCAGCATCAACTGCCGTCACTGCATCTTCACAGTCGAGGATGGTCGTCGTAGCAGATTCAACAATAATGTCACGGACACCAGCAGGATCAGTTGCACAGACAGGGCTCGTTTTGTCAAAGAGCATGTCAAAGTGCATATAGTGCTGCTTAAAGAGCAGGGAAGTTGGGGCATCAGCAGAACCATTGATACCAACCAAGGAAGAAGGATCCTTCAACGCTGCTTCTGAACCATCTTTAAGGATAACTGCCAGTGCACCATCCTTCACATAGTAGCGTGTGACATCCACATGGGAACCAGACGTCAGTGGGATGAAGCTATCGAGCAGTTTACGGGCATAATCGATGACTTTCTGTCCACGGACTGGGTTGAATGAACCACTACGGGTTGCACCACCTTCTTCACTGATGGCGTCCGTACCATACAGAGCGTCATACAGGCTGACCCAACGTGCATTAACAGCATTTAAGGAATAACGGGCGTTGGTCAGAGGAACAACCAACTGAGGGCCACCCTGGGTGGAAACTTCATGGTCAATGTTTTTCGGATCGATTTTCACATCGCCTGGTACTGGTACCAGATAACCAATCTTCTTGAGGAAAGCCTTATAGGCTTCCATGTCAGCCACAGGGCCTGGATTCAGACGATGCCAATTGTCCAATTCTTCCTGCAGACGTGCACGTTCTGCCAGGAGATCGGCGTTGATTGGAGTCAGGTCATGTACGATAGCGTCAAAGCCACGCCAAAAATCATCGCTCTTGATCCCTGTACCTGGCAGTGCCTCTTCTTCAATAAAACGATACAGGGGTTCTGCTACCTGCAAGCGGTAGCACTGTTTACGTTCAGTCATTTTCTCTTTTTCTACAATTTTACGTTTGACAACTTTTGACAGCCGTGTCCCGTTCCGCTGCTTCTCGAAACTGACGCGGAAGAATGTGTTCAAACATCCTGTGATGCGCAAAGAAAAGCCGGCATGGCGGTCTTACCGTGCCAGAAAGGGCAAAAAACATCTTGCGTTGTCGATACAGATTGCAATATGCCCCCAAAGCTACATTTTGGTGCGAACATAGCTCATAGCGCAAAGAGAAGGGTTACTTCTTTTACAACAAATAAGATGATAACAATAAAAGCCCCGGTTATCATCGTTTTTTTTTGCCAGAACTACCTGTTTTAAGATGAAAACCGCGTAAAAACGGGATTTTTTCTCAAAAACCACACAATCAGCAAAACGAAGGGAGAAAGCAAAGATCTGGAAAACCTAGCAAGTGCTTTGAAAGGAAGAAGGAAACTCAGTACAGAAGGAGCAACCAGACGTTGCCCCAAGCCAAGCGATGGGAACCAACAGGAAAAATTCAGTCCTTCATTTTTCCGAAGTACTTAAGCGCTTTCAATGCCCCCCACCCGACGATGGCAGTAACAAACAAACCATCAAGGAGCCACTGATGAACTCCTTCGAATGTGAAGTTATACTGGTAGAGACGGAAAGACATGACACCAAAGCCAATCAGCACGGAGCCAAAGAAAACTTCCCATTTTGAAAAACGTCTATTCCTCATTTATTCGCCTGCAAAACAAAACCAATGGCAACCTTCCAAATTTGGAAGGTTGCTAACTATACCATGAGAAAGCACGTTTCCCAAAAAAAGGGCAAACGCTTCGGCTCAACAACGGTTGACGACCGAGACACCCTTGACTTCACGGATCAGATTCATCGCATGCTTGAGACTCTCCATACTGGAGACCTCCACGGTAAACGTCATCTTAGCGACACCCTTGCTACTTTGTGTGCGCACACCTGTCACATTAAGTTTCTCACGCGTATAGATATCAGAAATATCCCTCAAAAGCCCCTGCCGATCAGCCGCCTGGACATAAATATCAACAGGATAGACAGTATCCGCACCTTGGTTGCCCCAGTTCGTCTCAATGATACGTTCAGGCGCATGACGCGCCATATCCAGGAAATTCTTACAGTCTAGCCGGTGGATGGAAACACCCTTACCACGCGTAACAAATCCCACAATCTCATCAGGAGGAACCGGCCGACAGCAACGTGCGAGCTGGGAAAGTACACCTTCGGTACCCACTACCAAAACACCCGCCTTACCATCGGAGCGGCTCTTTCGGACAATGTCTTCTTCTTTGCCCTGGTCTCCCTGTTTCGATTCAGCTTGGCCACCAAGTGCCTGTTCGATGGCTTTTGGCGTCACTTTTTCCTTACCGATGGCAAAGAAGAATTCTTCCAATTTTTGGTACTGGAGTTTCCGAGCCAATTCTTCCAGGTTAACCGCTGTCTTGCCTTCACGCTGCAGCAGCTTTTCCAGTATCGCACGCCCGTTGTTGACGGTTTCTTCATACTCCTTGCCATTGAACCAGGCTCGGATTTTTGTATGAGTCCTAGGATTGACCGCAAACTCGGGACTTAGCCAGTCCCTTGAAGGGCCAATATTGCCTGCCGCACCTTTCGCTGTGATGATTTCAACCGTCTGACCACTTTGAAGCGGTGTATTTAAAGGAACCATCACCCCATCAACGCGCGCTCCACGACAACGGTGCCCGACATCCGTATGGATCTGGTAGGCAAAGTCAATCGGTGTCGCACCACGTGGCAGGTCAATCACGCGTGCCTGCGGGGTCAGGACATAGATACGGTCATCCAATGTGGCTGACTTGATCTTTTCCGTCCATTCTTTGTGACTACCTTCTTCAGCAACTGCATCACCCACTTCTGTCTTCCACGACAAAAGCTGCCGCAAGAACGAAATCTTTTCGTCATAGCGTTGTGCGACAAATGACGAGCCCCCCGTCTCTTTGTAACGCCAGTGTGCAGCAACCCCGAATTCTGCCAGGCGGTGCATTTCTTCCGTACGGATCTGCACTTCAAACGGCTGGCCATTTTCCGCAACAACGACCGTATGCAGGGACTGGTAACCGTTTGGCTTCGGCCTAGAGATGTAGTCATCAAACTCTTTCAGTATCGGCGTCCACAACCGATGAATGATATCAAGCACCGTAAAACAGGTCTTCACATCCGCCACGATGACACGGAATGCGCGCAAATCATACAAGTTGGAAAAATCCAAGGACTTCCCACGCATCTTGTTGTAAATACTGTAGATGTGTTTTGGACGACCTGCCACCTGTGCCTTGATGCCCGCTTCATCCAGCTCCTTCTGCAACCTAACCATGATGCGCTGGATGAACGCTTCACGGTCTGTCCGCTTTTCTTCCAAGCTTTTAGCGATGTTACGGTACGCCTCTGGGTTCGTGAAACGGAAAGCCAGGTCTTCGAGCTCCCACTTGACCTGCCAGATTCCCAGACGATTTGCCAACGGAGCATAGATTTCGAGTGTTTCACGGGCGGACTGCTGGCTTGCCTCACTTTCCGCCTTGATTTTCGCAAAGTAACGCAACGTCGCCATTTGGACTGCCAAACGGATCATGACCACCCGCATATCTGCCGCCATCGCTAAAAGCATCTTGCGGAGTGTCTCCGTCTGTGCCTTACGAATCTGCGCGGCATTTTTCCCCTTAGCCATTTCTTCCAGGCCGCTGGTTAAGTCCTTAAGCTTCAGAAGCTTCCTTAGACTGTCAACCAGCCTGTAAACATCTGTCCCGAACTTAGGCTCAATCTGATCCATTGCTTCCGGTTTGAACTCAGCCACCAATGTCACCATACCGGCTATACGGGTCTGGGCATCCGTATTCAATTCTGCCAGGATTAGCCCCACATTCGTTGCAAACTCAACGCCATTCTGCCCACACGTCACAACCACGTCAGGGCAAGTAGCAGTCACAAAATCCAGTGCATCCAACACAGGTTTGCCATCTGTTTCAGACAGCCCTGCCGTCAAACTTTCGAGAGATTTATTGATTAATACCGAAGAAACCATACTTCCCTCCATACCAGGCATCTGCTTACGCAGGGTCAAAGGAAAACATTACAACGCAGCTTGGCTCACCTCACCAGTAGGGTGACTTTATTTGACATTATCCGTTTTCAGGAACAAGGGAAACTGCAACCCCATTACGCCAAACTCGTCTCTACCGACGATTATACAGTTCCTTCACCTTCGAAAGCAGGCATCAGGCCAAGATGAAATGGTAGAGATTGCGTAGCATCGCTGCTGTGGCACCCCAGACAAACCGCCCTTCGCAAGGGATTGTATAGAAACTCCGGCGTCCTAGGCCATTTGGGAATTCAGCGGAGCGAACTTGGTAATTCGTCCCAGTCATAAAAAAAGAGAAAGGTAACTCAAACGCATCATCAACTTCACGACGATTCAACGTTACATCAAAAGGTGGGTGCACGATCGAGACAACGGGGATAACCCGGTAACCGCTACCAGTACGGTATTCAGGCATCAGTCCGATAATTTCAACGCATTCTCGGTCAACACCAATTTCTTCTTTGGCTTCCCGCAACGCAGTCTCAATATGCGTACAGTCTTCTTCGTCCACACGTCCACCGGGAAAACTGATCTGACCAGGATGCTCTTTAAGACGCATCGAACGCTGCGTCAACAACACGGACAAACCTTCAGGACGGTCAACTAAAGGAACCAATACAGCTGCAGAACGCCACTCACGGTCGACAAAACGCCTTTCCTCCTTAACTTCAGGTGTCCAATTAGGGGGAAATGCAAAACGTTGCCGCAGTGCATCAGGCGTCAACCGATCCAAAGGAACAGCCTCGCCCTTGGCAATGCTGTCTATCGGCTGGATGGTGGGATCAATGAACCGGCTTGTCATAAAAATCCGCCTGGGATAAAAAAAGGGGACATGAAAAGTCCCCTTCAATCCGCTCTTTATCTGATGATTAAGCTGCCTTCTGTTTACGGGTAGGCAATTTTTCTTTGATGCGAGCAGCCTTACCGGTCAGACCACGCAGGTAGAACAGTTTAGCGCGGCGGACATCACCACGGCGTTTTACCTTAATGGATTCGATAAGTGGAGAATACAGCTGGAATGTACGTTCAACACCTTCTCCGGAAGAAATCTTACGAACGATGAAGCTGGAATTCAGGCCACGGTTACGGCGGGAAATAACAACACCTTCATAAGCCTGTGCACGTTTACGGGTGCCTTCAACAACGAGAACGTTAACAACAACGGTATCACCTGGGGCAAATTCAGGGATGTCCTTGCCCAGACGTTCCATTTCTTCTTTTTCTAACTGATCAATCAGGTTCATTTTTACTCCTAAAGCCATCATGCCGGCGCTCTTTTTTTACTGCTTGGCAGTTATATGCCCGGTATAGGATGACGGTTAATAAACGTGGAAAATTCCACGCGCGCTAATATACTACAAACCACCCTCTTCGAGGAACTTTCTTTCCTTCTCAGATAGCAGCCCTTCCCCGATTGCCTTTTCAAGCAAGTCAGGACGTTTTGCCTTGGTCATCAGCAAAGCCTGCTGGCGACGCCACCGTGCAATTTCACCGTGGTTGCCACTTGTCAGGACTGGCGGCACTTCCACACCTTGGTATACAAACGGGCGTGTATAGTGCGGACAATCCAAAATGCCCGTGACAAAACTATCTTCCTGCGCCGACTGTCCATCGTGCAGGGCGCCCGGCAACTGACGGATAATGGCATCCATCAAAGCCATGGCTGGAATTTCGCCCCCCGAAAGGACAAAATCCCCGATACTGATTTCTTCGTCGACCATGCTGTCTAAAAGACGCTGATCAACAGCTTCATACCTTCCACAAAGGATGACCAAACCTTCTTTCCCGGCCAATTCCACCACTTTCTTATGCGTCAGCGGCTTTCCCTGTGGCGACATGTAAATAACACGCGGCTTGGCAACGCCAAGCCCGCCCTGGCGATCCTTTGCCGCTTTTATAGCCAATTCAAGCGGCTCTGCCATCATGACCATACCAGGACCACCCCCATACGGGCGGCCATCGACAGTCCTTCTTGCATCCTTTGTAAAATCGCGAGGATTCCAAGCCTTCAACTGGCAAATTCCCGTTGAGAAAGCCCTCTGGGTAATGCCAGCATCCGTCAATGCGGTAAACATTTCCGGAAAAATGGAAACAGCATCAAACTGTATCATCACATTGACATCCCGGATTGGGCAAAATAGGTCTTAGTAGTCCAGTTCCCAATCAACGGAAATCGTCCCGTTGCCGGTATCAACTTCACCAACATAGGCATCAACGAATGGAATCAGCAACTCTTTCTTGCTACCATCGGACACCTTTGCCTGAACCTTCAGGATAGGATGCACACCATTGTCAATCAGGTTGGTCACTTTTCCCAGAATCTGCCCTTTTGTATTAACGACATCAAGGCCAATGAGATCAACCCAATAATATTCGTTCTCATCCAGCGCTGGGAACGCCGTTCTAGAAATGGTTACGACTGAACCCCGCAATGCTTCTGCAGCATTCCTATCGGATACCCCTTCAAGATGAGCAACAATCTCCTCACCCTGCCACCTTGCCTGCTTCACTATGACGGCATGAACTGCTGGCTTTGAAAGATACCACTGTCCTACCGTCAACAAAGCTTCGGCATCCGCTGAATAAGGCCTTACCCTTACCCACCCACGGATGCCGTAGGCGCCAGTAACATGGCCGACCTCAACGAGGTCATCAGGAACCGGTCCGTATTGTGCCTGCACTTCAGCAACCGGTATATCCAAGATTACTGCTGTTCCGCAACCAAACGTGCAACAGTATCGGACAGTTTTGCACCGACACCCTGCCAGTAAGCCAGGCGGTCAGCAGCGATGGAAACACGCTTTTCATTTTCAGTAGCGAATGGGTTGTAATAGCCCAGACGTTCGATGAAACGGCCATCACGGCGGTTACGGGAATCAGTTGCAACAATCTGATAAAAAGGACGCTTCTTAGCGCCACCACGAGCTAAACGAATAACGACCATAAGTCTTCCAAAAAAAGTTCAAACGGAAAAATCAGATGATTATAGCTGAATTCGTGGCAAAACAGTAGCAGGACATTAACAAACTGTGCGTGAATACCACGCACAATCCCAGCATCTACAACCATTGCCCAACATCTGCACAAAGAGGAACTGTTATCATAGCAATGTGGCTAAACATCCAAGCCAATCCTATTTGGCATAGTAGTCACCCCCATATGACAAAGCGACAGCATTTTCACACGGATCATTGAAAATGGAAACCAAATCTGAGGCATCGAACCTGCGTTTCTATGCCGTCTTAAACGCAGGATCCTCCAGCCTCAAATATTCGCTTTTTGCTGAAATGGAAGACGGCCGACTTGAACGCAGGACAAACGGTAGCATTGAAGGTATTGGCAGTATCTCCCCCTCTTTTACGGCTTTCGACTGTGACCAATACAACTTGGATGAATACCAATGGAACAGACCTACCGGCATTGGTACACTACTCGCCTTTTTAATTAACTGGATTGAAAATTTCCTAAGTCCAAACCGCCTAAGCGCAGTTGGACATCGGATGCTCCATGGCGGAACGCTGTATGATGCCCCCGTACTAGTCACGCCCGCTGTATTGAAAACGATGCGCGAACTCATCCCACTAGCACCACTACATCAACCCCGCATCCTGCAAGTCATCGATACCATCAATGAACGCTATCCCGGTCTCTGCCAGATTGTATGTTTTGACACTTCTTTCCATAAAAGCAATCCACCGGTCAGCCGCCTTTATGGGCTACCAAGGCATCTTACAGACAAAGGCTTGATCCATTATGGTTTCCATGGACTGTCTTTTGAATATGTAAGCGAAGAACTTAAACACATTGACCGCCATGCCGCAATGGGCAAAACCATCATCGCCCACCTGGGTAGCGGCGCCAGCATGTGCGCAATGGTCAATGGCAAGAGCATCGCAACGACGATGGGCTTCTCAGCCTTAGATGGCCTCGTCATGGGAACGCGTTGCGGGCAACTGGATCCAGGCGTTATTCTGTACCTAATCCAGCATGAGCAAATGAAGCCCAAAGAATTGGAAACACTACTCTATCAGGATTCAGGTCTTCTTGGTGTTTCTGGCATCAGTAATGACGTGCGTGACTTAATGGCAAGTACTGACCCATACGCAAAAGAAGCCTTGGATTTATTTGTTTACCGGGTTGTCCGCGAAACAGGTTCACTAGCTGCTGCCTGCGGTGGACTTGACGCATTCGTCTTTACAGCCGGCATCGGCGAACGGTCGCCATACATCAGGAAGGCCATATGTCGCCAACTGGACTGGCTGGGCGTTGAACTTGATGAGCGTGCCAACAACCTAGGTGAGCTGAAAATCAGCACGGTCAGCAGCCGTGTCTCTGTCTGGATCCTGCCCACCTATGAAGAACTAATGATTGCCAGACATGTGGCACGTCTCTCACGCGAGACCGACCACATCTGACACAAACAGGTTCAGACCGCCTGCAATTCCTCCAAAGGCCAACGAGGGCGCACAGTAAACCCATAACTACGCGTCGCACAGGACGGATCTGCTTTAAAACGCATTGCGCCGGCAAAGGCAATCATCGCCCCATTGTCTGTACAGAACGCAATCTCAGGGTAGTACACCTTGCAACGGCGTTTAGCCACCATCTGATCCAATGCGGCTCGCAACTGGCGGTTTGCCCCGACACCCCCTGCCACAACTAACTGACGCAGCTTGGTTTCACGCAAGGCCTTTGCACATTTGGCGCAAAGCACTTCAACAACTGCATCCACAAAACCACGCGCAATGTCTGCTTTAGTTTCCTCCGCCAGCGGTGCTGTCTGCTTGTTGACCGCCGTCAGCACCGCAGTCTTCAACCCAGAAAAACTGAAATTTAAATCCTTGGAATGCAACATCGGACGCGGCAACTGAAACACTTCGGGCGTACCCTGTTCTGCCAAGCGGGAGATTTCAGGCCCGCCTGGATAAGGCAAGCCCATGAGTTTGGCCGACTTATCAAACGCCTCACCTGCAGCATCATCCAGCGTTTCGCCCAAGAGTTCATACTGTCCAACACCACTGACTTTCATCAACTGAGTATGGCCGCCTGAGACCAACAACGCAACAAAAGGAAAAGAGGGCGGATTGCTAGACAATAATGGTGAAAGCAGATGGCCTTCGAGATGATGCACACCGATGATGGGCTTGCCTAACGCAAAACCAATCCCCGCAGCTACTGAACTACCAACGAGCAAAGCTCCTGCCAAGCCCGGGCCTTGCGTACAAGCAATCGCATCAATCATCGATGGTTCAATTGATGCTTTTTCAAACGCTTCTTTCAGCAAAGGAATAATGCGCCGGATATGATCACGCGACGCAAGTTCAGGCACAACACCGCCGTACTCTGCGTGCAGGGCAATCTGTGAATAAAGTGCATGGGACAGCAATCCCTTCTGCGTGTCATATAGCGCAATCCCTGTTTCATCACAGGACGACTCAATACCCAAAACAATCATAGCGGTACAAAATCCATGTCAAGAAAAGCCACTGATAAGCTAGCAGCCAACCAGTGTGAAAATGATACACTATTTTATTAAATTATTGACGGACAAAAAAATAAAGAATAAAATATAAATCTTTCGGGTGGTTAGCTCAGTTGGTAGAGCAGCGGACTTTTAATCCGTTGGTCGGGAGTTCGAGCCTCCCACCACCTACCAGAATAAAATCCGCTGATGATTCAGTGGATTTTTTATTCTTTTACATTCTCTTCCATCTCATAGTATTTGCACCCCTTCCTGATGAAAATCTCAGGAAGGGGATTTTTTTGCCCTGTACTAAGCATCGCCAGCAACACGAAAATTTCAGAAAACTACCCACAACCGATTGAACAGATACTTAGATCCCTCGCATTGTTAGATTAAGCAGGCTTATCAGAAACAGCACCGGAAATGAACAGGCTGGAATACCTTGCGGCGTCCAGAATAGCAAAAAGCCCCGTACCTTTTATGGGTACGGGGCTCCGTTAGATGTTGCCTGACAGTGACCTACTTTCACACCGGGACCGGCACTATCATCGGCGCTAAGGCGTTTCACAATCCTGTTCGGGATGGGAAGGGGTGGTTCCACCTCGCTA
>JAEEYE010000032.1 GCA_016291665.1 Oxalobacter sp.
TTCATGGTTTTGCTGGCCCCTTTGGCTTTTTGTAAGAGTTCTTTTCCTTTCTGACCGGAATAGCTGGTTCCCTCAGGATCAATCCCGCGTTCTTTCAGATACTGCTTATAGCTGTTTTCATTGGCCGTTTCATTGGCTTCAACATGGACTGTACCTTGACTGGTAATAGTGGCTTTCCGTATGAAAGCTTGTGAGAGGTTATCCACTTCCCCAATGGCAACGGTCGGCGCGATACCTATCGATGCCTCAGTGGTACTGATTGCGCCGGCAACCGCTGCGTCAACCTGTAATGAGGCTTTAACCGCTTCGACGGTCATATCGCCCATTTGGGTGTAAGTCCCACTGTCGATGGCACTTAACAGACTGTCATGAATCCGGTTGACCGATGCGGCACCACCAAAAACAATACTGTCATCACCACCTGAGACCCACCCCAGATCCACACCGCCAGCTATTTGGATGTCTTGATTGAATGCTTGGTTAGTCAAGGACGCACCCTGTCGGCCGGTAACGGTGTTATTGACCATCAGTGCATGAACATCACTGTGTACATTGTTATACGATAAGGACGCTGCGCCACTTCCCAAGAGTTCACCGGCTTCGCCTTTGGAAACAGCCAATCCTAAAGCAGCCGCCACGTCGGCACCAGATTTAGACGCCTCATTGGTTATTTTCTCAACCTGTTCGACTGTCGTCTGGTTGATGAGGCTGGCAACATTACGGTCTGTTGAATGAAATGCAACCGCTGCGCCAGCACTGAAATCATTTGAGGAACCGGCGCCTGCCCCGTAATGCGAATTCCATGCAGCACCACCAGCCCACGTTCCACTAAAGAGTGAATCAGTTGCCTTGACCTCAAGTTGCTTCAAGGCTTTATCTTCAATCCCTTTGATGGCCATATTGTCAACGAGCGCAGTGGTTTCCCCATCACCGAGACTAAATGCCAGGCTGCCTGTAGCTGCCAGGCGGAATGCTGCCGTTGGATTGGCTTGGTTACCCTGTGCAGCCAGATTGACATTCGCCGCAGGTGCATTGGGGTTTGCCTGTTGTCCCGCATTATTAGCCGCCTGGTTGGCATTGAGTTTTCCTGCAATCTTGCCACCCAGGTATTTGTTCAATAGGGTGACAGGCGCTTCGGCTGCTTTAGGAAGCCAATCCATAAAAGAGGACGCCTTGGATTGGTTCATGAACTTGTTGTACTTTTCGTACCAACCATGTTCACTGGCACTATATGTCCCTTCAATGGCCACGCTGTTAACCGTACCTGTGTTCTCAGCTGAAACCTTGAGCGCTTGTGTCTCAATACTGCCTTTATTTCCCGCTTTAGTGGCTTCACCTAAAGCCGAACGCATATCTAAATGGTCAACCTTTGCCACATTATTAGGATCACCATAGGTATGGATGGCAACCTTTTCGGCTGCACTACGGGCGAGATTTACTGCAGCAGCCCGTTTCTTAATGACGGCAAACGCGGCATCATCGCTCGCTTTTTTGTTGATGGTCTCTAATGTCAATTCCTTGACTTTTGCTTCATAAAGCGCCTGAAGCCTTTGGGTGATTTCTGCTTCCTTTTGGTCCGCAGCAATGGTTTGGTTCTGAATATCCAACTCAACAGCTGCCGTCACCGTTTTTTGCATATCTTTCTGGTACTGGGTGGCATCTTCTTTGACTTTTTGCTGTTCTTTTTCAGTCAACCAATCGGCCATTGAGATGTCTTTGGCATTGTCGGCAATAACAGCAATTGTATTGACATCAAAATTGATATCCGTAAGCCCGAAACCGACCGCCGCATAAGTGCTGTCCTGCCCTAATGTCGCCCCGCCAGCGATCCCAAAGATGGTGCTGTTGTTTTTCGCCTGGATATCAATCTTTTCAGTACCCGAGAGTTTGGCTTCATCATCAATGGAAACAATACTGTTACTATCGCCATTCATGATGTTGACCATACCGGTCACACCAATCTTGCCTGCCTCTCCTGAACCGTAGACAATCCCCCACTGTTTCATGAGGTTGTCAGATTCAATTTTGACATTTTCTCCAGAAATTTCGGTATCCTTGCCCAGCAGGACCAAGCCGTCACCGGTAATGTTTTGAACCAAGACACTGGCACCGACACCGCTTTTGCCAGATGTTCCCATCTGCAGGTATTTACCGCCAGCGCCTGTAATGGAGACTGTCTGTGTCTTGGTGCCTGCATGAACAGAAGCATCACCATCCGCTAAGACCTTAGCCCCTTCATCCATGACAACGACCGCTTCGTTATGCAGCAAATCGACACTGACAGCGCCGGCAACATCTAGAACCGAACTTTGATCCCCTTGTTTTGTATTACGGATTTCTGACCGGGCATAGTAGTTGGTGTAGGTCGCAGGATCCAACAGCCAAAGGGTTTCCAGCCAAGCTTTCTTAAGGGCTGTGTAAGTTGCATTGGCACTCTTAATGGAATCCAAAAAGACATCCATCCGATTGGAACTCATGGTCTTGATGGATACCAGTTCAGCAGGCAGTTTTGTCGGATCATCAATGTTTTTCAGGTTTTCAATTTTTGTTCCGATTTCCGCCAGTTCCTTCAGATCCTTACCGGTCTGTTGCAACTTACTCCAAACTTTTTGCCAAGACTCACCAACGCCTTCTGCTGCGGACTTGATGGGGTTGTAATACATATCAGCGTCGGCACTGATTTCTACGTCACCTCCCACCAACTGGGCATTTTTACCCAAGTGGACAGACGCCGTATTTTCAATGTTATCCACCAAGACACCTGCCGCAACCATCACCTGAGTCTGCTGTTCATCTTCCTGATTATTGCCGACACCTTCTGATGTCAATGTCATGGATTCAATTTCGGTCTTCGATTCCAATCCAACCGCATTTTTCGGACCCGCATCAATCTTTACCCCTTCACCGATATCGATCCGGGAAGTGTTGTCTTCAGTCGCAACAGTGACACTCGCCCCTGGTTTTATATACGATCCTAAGCCTGTCAGAAATGACGAAACAACGTCACCGCCATTATTTGCGCCAGGCACACCTGCTTGTTGCTGTGCATTCTGGCCGGCATTACCATAACGCCAGTTACTGAGTTTGCCTTGGACACCACTGATGAGTGGATTCAACCATGCATCGACAACGCCATCACCTTTTAACGCTTTAATCTCAAATTCTGCGTCGTAAGCAATTCCCCCCTCTTCATTGGTGATGAACATCCCATTATTGATCAGATTTTCCGTACTGATGGAAACCCATGGATTGTCAGTCTTTTCTTTCTCCTGGCGGGTATCGTTTCCTTTAGCATCAATTGACCGGTCAATGATGACGGATGCGTCCGTATCTGAATCAATCACACCAACTGCCGTTGATAAAAAAGTTTCCTCAGGGGTCGACGATTCAACGAACATCGTCAAGTCATCTGAGACATTGGCACTGATATCCACCTTGCCACCACTGGATATCGTCTTGTTACCGGTCTTGTTTTTATGGATATGGACAATGGCATCTGTATCATTTGCGATGATGCCTAAAGAGGCGTAAATCAGATTTGCATTGTTGTCATCCCCAACCTCAGTCGCCGATTTGACTTTGAGGACAACCGAAGATTCTGCAGAGGCATTCAGTCCCAAGTTGCCGCCAGATACAATATCACCATAAACGTCAACCGATGCTTTGTTCATCTGGTTGACCACGCCGACAGAAACGACCGGCAATGCTTCAGAAAATGCTTCCCCTGTTTTCTTGCCGGGTGTAACGGCGTTAAGACTGACAGTCAGTTTGTTCTTGGCTGAGATATCCGTTTCACTACCGCTTGTAATCGAACCGTTTTCACCCAGCGTGATGCGCGCTGTATTGGTCTTGTCGACATAATCGGCCATCATGTTCAAGCCTGCTGCCCCCAACAGTTTGCCAACAAGATCCGTGCCATCTAAGACGTTATAAAAGCTCCCTTCCTTAAAAGTCGTGTTTGCAACAGCGCCTATCACAACGCCGCCATCAGACTCAAGCGTACCATCAACGTCAATGACCGCATGGTTTTCAGTTATCTTATTCGACAATAGCTTTGACGGGGAAAGCAAGCCATCTGTCACGCTGTTTTCGACTTCTGCCTTTAAGACAATATCGCCTGTTTTATCATCAGCAACGGCTGTCATCCCGACAGTCGACGGCAATCCAGCCTGGGTGGTATTAACAAGACTACTGAAATCAATTTTTTGATTGCTTAAGAGTTTGGCGCCTTGGGCAATATCAATCTTAGAGGCCCTTAGTTTGATACCACTGCGCGTATTGACTGCCCCATTAATCTGAATACCATGGTTGCTGTCAGTAGAATACCATTCGCTTAAATTCGTATCTTTCTCAATACCCTTTTCCATCACATAGTCATGGAAATAGAGATTGAAGTTGTTTTCGCTACCATCCCTTAAACTTTCAAAAAGCTTGGTCGATGGCACGATTGCAGTAAATTGTCCTGCATTGATGACCCCCGATTTACTGACAGCCATCCCTTCAGGACTTAGGAAATACAGGTGTCCACCAATACGGTTGTCCTTTAATGCATTGACTGTCCCTGCAATATTGATTTTTTTGTTGACGAGGTTGACTAAACTGTCTGCATGAACGGTACCGTTTCTTACGTTGAAATGCATATTGGCAATATCACCTGCGCTTACGTCGAATTTACCGTATTTGCTGATACCGACAGACCCCGTTGCATTAGAAATATTGATTTTCTGGGCATAGAGGTTATGCACCTTGTCGGTCGGTGTAATCAGGGAATTGCCTTTAAGGTCTGTAATGTCAGAAGCCCATACAGCACTTGGTAGTACAAGGAGCCCTGCAACCGTCAGCCCTGCAAGCCACGACTTGAAGGACGGGTTTTCCCTTGCCGTAGCGCGGACTTCACTGCTACTTTTACCGGAGGTTTTTGTAATTTCCGATACAACCACATCACGGTGGTAAGTTCTGTTACGGATAACACGGTAAATTCTGTTCACTTTACTCGCTCCTCCAGGCTTGTTTTACCTTCTACTTAATGAACCCCTGAAAAAGTACCTTTTCGGAAACTTCTCCCTAAGGAGACAACTGCAAAATGGGGGGTTTCAGACCTGCCTAAAAAAAGTGCTGAATATTTCTATTTTACCGTCCATTGTCTGGGTAGACATGCACCCAATGGCGGGCTTTCTGTTTTCCTTTAATGAAAACCTTCAGCGTCCCATCGGCATGGTGACCCAACGGTTCATCACACTCTGGGGATAATGTGCCTGCCTCAGCGTTGGCATACGTCATGATTGCAACATCGATTGCCGTATCCCCTTTGCTGAAGTCGAAACTCCAAAAATGGCATGCCGGGGAGCGGACTATCTGATAGAAGCCGTCTTTGAGGGTAAAGTCAGGCTTGCCCTGACCGATGCCCTTTGGCTTATTCCAAGACTCGTAGAGACACGCTTCGGAATAGTCCCCAGATTGATCATTTGGGCACGTAATCCGGACATTGTGGCGTTCAGTCTGAAACGATGTGCACAACCCATCTGCCGCCGCACTGGCAGCAACGGCACCCAAGGCAATGGCACAGATAATGTTCCGTATCCTCATCGGTTTTCTCCCAGACAAATGGCATTACCTGCGATTATGACGGCAATGCCTTAGGCTGCCAACAACCAGTCGATCAGGTTGAGGTTACGGATCCCCTCATAAGACTGGATAAAATCCCTGTCCATTGAGAGGACTATTTTTTCATAATTGTCTTTGATTGCTTGAAGGGGCTTGAGCTCGCGTGTACGGGTCTCCTCAGTAGCCATGCTTTCGGTAACCTGAATATATATTTTCTGGTCAGGTCTCTCGGCAATAAAATCGACTTCGGTATTTCCGACCTTGCCAATGTAGACACGGTAATCCCTTCTCATCAGTTCCAAAAAGACAATGTTTTCCAGGATATGCCTCCTATCAGCATCACGGTAGCCTAGCACCAGGTTGCGAAATCCCAAATCGATGATGTAGTTCTTGGACAAAGTCTTCAACAGCTGCTTTCCTTTGACATCATAGCGGCTGACAGAATAGAAAAGATAGGCCTTACGCAGCATCTCAACATACTTTTCAACAGTCTTGCCGGCTGACTTCCTTGCCTTGCCCCCTTCAATATCTCCCTCATCTGCCAAAACATTCCCAATATTGTTTGGAGAGGTGATACTGCCAATCGTCGAACAGAGGTAACTTATAATTTTACGAAGCATCGCTTCGTCCGTCCCTTTGTTCCGTTGCTGGATATCATGGAGTACGACTGTTGAATAAATCCCCTCTAGGATTTGACGGCATTTTTCTTCATTAAACTGGTATTCGTGAAGGACAGGCATACCGCCGAACTGAAGGTAACGCTGAAACCGGCTTTCTATGGATTCACTGGGTTCAAACTGGTAGAACGTCAAGAATTCCTTGAAGGACAGCGGTAGCATACGGATTTCAACATACCTGCCAGAAAGTAAAGTAGCAAACTCGGTCGAGAACAGGTAAGCATTAGAACCTGTAATATAGATGTCCACATCAAAATCAAGACGGAATGATTCAACAGCCTTTTCCCAATGCTTGACGACCTGTAACTCATCAAAAATCAGGTAGGTTTTTGTGCCTTCAGGAATCCGCTTACTGACATCGTCATAGAAGGTCTGATAATCTTTCAGTTCACGGTAGCGAAGGGACTCCAAATTCATATGGATGATGTTTTCTGGAGGAACACCATCATCCAACAAGTATTGGTGATACAGATCCAGCAATGAAGACTTTCCGCAACGCCTGATACCAGTAACAATTTTGACAGGGCTCGTATTGCGATGCCCAATGAGTTGGTTGATGTACTCTGGCCGGTTGATGAGGTTGATTACCATGAATGTCCCCTATCAGATATTGCTACCATCATAAAACAAGGAACATTAAAGTCAATACTTTTCGACTTACAAGTCTAAAAGTTTGCAAAAAATCAAAGTTTCCAACTTAAAAGTCCGAAACTTTTATCCATTCTAAGGATTGTATCATTACAGAAAATCAGGAACTGAAAACGATATGAAACGCCGTCCTTTTCTTAAAGCCCTACTGGCTGGCCTCTTGGCACTTTCCTGCATATCAACCCAAGCAGCGCCGATGACCGATGATGCCAACCTGACCAATCAGCCTAGTTGCTATTTCATAGTCGATGTCTATATTGATGAAGCGCGTGGTCGGGGACTCTACGACCGATACATTGAGAAAGTTAAACCTATCGTTGAAAGCTGTGGTGGCCAATATCTAGCACGCTCAGAAAAAGTAACGTCGTTAAGTCCTGACAGGAAGCCGCAACGCGTCATCATCATCCGGTTCCCCTCTAAGGATGCACTTGAAACCTGCCTTGCATCAAAAGCTTATCAGGACATCATGGGCGACAGAACAACGAGTGTCGACGCCAGGGCGCTCATCGTGGAATGACGCCCTGATGTCGAGTTGGAAGCACTACTCCAAAGGCACCCAAGAGGCTTTTTCTGCCTCCCTTTTCGCCCGCTTTTCTGCTTCCTTCACGCTGATGCGGCTGTCGCGAAGTTCCCTGACAGGCTGCATGCATTCGTTGTAATAATCGTTCTTGGAATCTAAAAGCGCCCACACGCCGTTTTCCTTACGTGTCTGGAATTTCTGCTCTTGGCCGCCAAAGTAAATCGAATTGATGATTTCCTTGATTTTGGCATCCGATGGCTTAACCGCTTTCTTCATCTCACAGAGGCACGCGACCTGTGCATAGGACTCTTGGGGCGACTTGCCTTCGTCTTTCCAGCGCAAGGTATAGATCCCGATTTCAGATTCGCCACGGCACTTCAGTTCGCCTGCGACAACATCCTCACCATATTCGGCGCAGAGATCCTGGTACGTCTGGCAGACCGGTTCTTCTTTCACATCAGGGCAGGCCTGACAGGACGTATCGGCAAAGGCAGGAGCAAAAGCCATGAATAACGAACAAGCACAAAGTAACTTTTTCATAATAAGACTTTATTTAATGAAACCAACATCCCCATAAAACAGAGCAAAGACCTTGCGACTAATCATCTGCCTAAGGAGACGGCTTGTACACACGAATCAAACAACGGCGATTGGTCATTCCTCAATCGAAATGACAACACCATCCTTAAAATGGATTGCCTTAATCGACCGGTCATAGATCTCATGCGCATAGAAATACCAGATTTCCGTTGCGCCTTCAGACGATGTCCTCAGTTTTACCTTATTGGGTTTTCCGTAATTGGTCTTAGCGATGACGTCATATTTAGTCATCCCAATGCTGGGTTCCGTCTTTCCCTCCTTGATGTCTTCCGCCGAAAGCCTTCCCTCATCGACTTTGGAAAACAGATCAGGAGAATCCGCCTGACAAGCCAATGGCAACAAGAACACTGCAAAAACCACACCGGCAAGCTTTTTATAATTCATGGGAATACCTCCTTACCATAAGCTATAGTCTTAAAGCGGTTTTTGATTACCACCCTCCTGCCATGCTACCCCAGGCATTTTTCATTGTCCATGCAGCATATCCTTGGCGGATCACACATCTGTCATAAGGTTGCACCGCCCGTCTTGTCACAACGAAGTGCTAGCCCCCAAATCACACTTTTATACATAAAAGTGTGATCAGAATCACATTTTTATTAATAATTATGTGATTTCATGCGCGCCAATGCCATAGCAAGCAATCCGGCAAGTGTGCAATAACCGTTAACCGCCTCTCCCCGCATTACCTTGGAGAGGGGCGGTTAACGCAATGATTACCAGAAGCTGAAGCGGATACCTGCACTGAACTGGTAGTCGGTATGGACTGGGTTACCAAAGTTGGTCGAGACTTCACCGTAGGCGGAAACGTTCTTATTGAGGTTGACCGTACCGCCAAACGCCAATTCGCCCCAATTGCCACCCATATCTTCGTGGTACTTATGGCTCTGGTCAGACTTACTCGTCTTCATGTCGGTTTCGCCATCCCATTCATGCAGGTAGCTGGCTTTCGCATACAGGCTGCCGCGACCTTTTGGATCTACCCAACCCGTTGCGATACCAACACGGCCGATTGCCGCCTTGATGGCATCCTGTTTCACTTTGATGTCCTGGCTCGTCTTGAAGTTGACACTGTTCAAGTGCCCATACATGAACTCAGCCTGAGGTTCAACATAGTAGCCCGTGTCGCCAATACCTAGACGCCAGCCGTATTCCACCGAGATGGATGTACCGCTTGTATCGTAAGATCCGTGGTTGTTGATGCCCTTGGCACTGTTGATCTTGTAGTCGGTTTCCATGTGGTGGCGCTTCAAGATGACGTCGACAAACTGGCCATCGTCACCCAGCCAGCCACCATACAGGCCGAAGCTGTAGTTCGTCCCATCGGCATGCGAACCATGTTTCATCGAACCATCGGTATCCGCATAGCTTGCGGTACCGCCGACAAAGAAGTTGCCAATCCGGTGGTCAGCACCAATTTGCAGTGTCTTATACTGCGACCGGTTGTCTTTATACTTCGTCTGGCCGGTATAGGTCCTTGCCCACAGCCCGTCTTCCTTAGGCATCGTCCGCAGGTCACCCATACGCTTATCCAGGTCGTTCATCTGGTTCCGGAACTGGATGTAACCCATTGCGGCAATCTTCTGGACTGCATCAGCCGTGGTGTTTTTCTCTTCAACGACCGACGTGACACTACCCGTTGGATCAGTCGTCGCAGTAATCGCACCATTGACATCACCTTCAGCGATATAGAGCGAGAAGCCATCGCCCTCTCCCGAGGTCAATTTGATGACCTCAGCACCGCTTTGGGCGACCTCCTTGCTGTTTGCACCTGTCAATTCATTCGATGCCTTGGAATTAAGGTTCAGCTGCAGGTTGCCGCCATCGTTGATGATCTTACCGATGGTAATCTGGCTTGGCTTACCGCTGGAGGTATTGACAACGGTATTGCCTTGGTTCGTCAAGGTTGCCATATCCATTTTCGGTGTGTTTTCATCTCGGTTGAAGACAGTACCTTTCTTGCCGACCTTCACATTACCCAAGCTGGAATCCTCAGCCACACTGAGTGTGCCACCATCGATAAAGAGTCGGCTGGTACCCGTGTTTACCCCATCAGCCACCTTGGCTGCCGTATCCAGGCTGGTGATGCGCTGTGCAGAAACGTTGTTAGAGCCAATGTTCAGCAAGCCACCTGCTGTCGCGCCTTCGGCCGTCCCATTCTGGACGATACCAAGGTTGGAGCCATCGGCAGGATTGACTGTGCCGTTATCCGAAATGTTGAGGTAACTATCTTTCGCACCATTGATCAAGGCAGTCAAGACAGCGTCTTTACCATCCACATTGACGGTTGCACCGGTTTCGTTGTTCAGGACACCCGCTGTCAACGTACCGTGAGTGGTGATAGTACCGCCCGTTTGGTTCGTGACTTCATCCGCAGTGAGGGTTGCCCCCGCATTGTTGATGACCGTGCTGCTGTTGGTTAGTTTCTTCGCTGCAAGCTTGCCGCTGTTGATGACTTGGCCTTCACCGGTATTGGTCAGTTCACCTGTGACCGTCATATCGGCGCCAAATGCATTTGTCAGGATGCCGGTATTGTCGACAGCGCCTGCTTCAAGCGTCTTATTGTTGGTGAAGTCTCCCGTATTGGTCAGCTTGTCGTTAACCGTTAGCTTACCGTTGTTGGTTGCTTTACCCTGGTTGGTCATCGTGTTGACGTCCATCGTGCCGTCGTTGATGAGTTCACCGGTTTCGGTATTGGTCATTTCACCGGCAACCGTCATTTCAGCACCAGCAGCATTGGTCAG
>JAEEYE010000033.1 GCA_016291665.1 Oxalobacter sp.
TCGATATCCCTTGCAGACCGTCCCTCACATAGGACTGCAATCCGTGGCGGTATCGCCTTGAACTTATCCATGACGGCTGCCGCTACACGCTGTGCTTCCGCCCTGACATCCTCAACCTCGACAAGCTCACCTTTGCGGTATCGGTAATCAAGTTCCTTCAGTTTGGCGATGTAGGTTTCCTTTGCCAGCTTTGCCTTTGCAGTTTCTTCCCTGACATTCCCTGTATCCTGAACAACCTTGTCCCTCCGGCCTTTCCTGTTCTCAAAAGCCGCCCGTCCAGCCTCAAGCGGAACCGTGCCGTCCGGGTTGCGTGGGATGACGCCTTGGTCGATCAACCGACGGACATTCCCTCTGCTTGCCCCGACTTCACGGGCAAACTCTGAAACACTGACGTTATCTGACATCTTGGAAGTTACGATTATCTGGCAGCCAGGGTAAGCCACCGTAATAGCTAGTTAAAAAACGTGCCTCGCGAGACCCGCTATGAGTTATCCACAGGCCGCAGAACCTAGACCAGGATTTTGGGCAACTTATCCACAGGCATCGGAGCCAGCCTGCAGCCGCCCAAAGCGCAGGTTCCAACCGTTTCGGCTCATACATCAGCCTGCAAGCGAGGCTACAGCTGTGATGATTTCAGGCAGTTTATAGACAGCAATCGAAACGACCACTGATACCAGGACGCAATACAAAAACCTTCTTGCGTTCGGGGATTTCTCCAGTGCCTCCACGAAGTCACCTTTCGGAAATATGTTAAAATCCATCTATGTTCCTTTCATTGGTCGGAATGATTGGAAAGCAGAAACCCCGGGATGTTGGTAGCATCACCGGGGTTTTGTTTTGTCTGGTGGCCACTTACGGCGGCCAGTCGTCCTGAGAAGGAAGAGAAACTGGTTGCGGCGGATGGACTTGCACCATCGACCTCTTGCTTATGAGACAAGCGAGCTGCTACTGCTCCACGCCACGGTTGTCTTGGAGTGAAGGACAGGATTCGAACCCGCACATACTTGCGCTGACCATAAGTCCTGCGCAAGCCGCTCTACCTCTTGAGCTACCCTCACAAAAAAGCCCGCTCACTGGCGGGCAGCACTCTGACGTAACGAAGGTATCAAAGTTGTCTATCTGTAAAACGCCCCGTACATTTGAGCATCACTGAGAGGCTTGACGGGGTCTGGTCTGATACGAAAAAAGCCCCGTGTTTTACGGAGCCTTCTTTAGAGCTGGGAATACCACTTTATTTAATATTGCCGATTTTAGGCCTCATTTTATGCAGGGTCAAGTAGAACATTCCTATTTTTCTGGCAACTTCTTGTTCCTAAAAAGATACCAAGTATCTTTCGGCAAATAACCCTGCCTGTTAGCAGAAACCTCAGTAATAAGGAAACGAGCCTTCCCAATTCTGTTCATCAGAGAATTACTAAGTTCCTGCGCACTTTTTTCAGATATCAGGTAAAACGAATTAGGAAGGTCATAACGCCAAGTGATAACTGCTGTTTCACTGTTCGCCCAATTCTTAACCTGTTCCCGAGTTATTGATGCACCCGAATAAATAAGCAGATAAGCTTTCCTTTCCATCACTCACCCTCCTTTGCAGGAAGTGCGGAGATTGCTTTAGGTTCCTCGATCAGTTCAGCATTATCAGCATTTAATACCTGTCTTCCATTCTTATCCTCAATAGCAAGTTCCGCCTTGCTCAACTGATAATGTTCCGACTGGAGTCTATCTGGATCCATAAACATGAAAAAAATATAAACTGCCAAATTGGCAACTAAGATAATTCCAGAAAACACTGCCAGACAAACGAGAAGCCAAGTCGGAGCACCCCAAGCACACAACCCGATAGTAGTCGAAAAAGAAATCCCAAGCATCCATACCAACGGATGCATGATGTTTTTCTTCAGTCCAAAACCGGCGGATTGCCTGTGGAAGAGATTACTGAATCGCGCCATATAGAATCCAAAAACAGACATTCTTTTTATTATCCCACACGATTGGTTTTAAAGCTGAATGACCAAGACTGAGCTTGGCAAGAAACTGGGATTCGGGCTGGGCTATGTCGCCAACCTGTTTGATTTCTCCAAACAGTCCATCAGCGTCGAGGCCATGGAATCTGTATTGGATACACTCGGTTATTCGCTGACGCTTGATGCAATCAAAAGATAAGAAGAAGGCCGGTTCCCCGGCCTTCTGGCTGACGTCTGGATTTATTTATCCCATTCTTTCAGAATGCTGATTACATCTTCCTTGGTCAGATCATATTTATGGCTTAATGATTCAAACACAGCCAACATTCTTTCATAGCGATCCATAACAGGATAATGGGTATTCAAATCTCTACCTTTGAATTCATTATAGAGCTCTAAATCGTCAATGATGAAGTGCGCAATGCTGAACTGGTCTGGCTCCTCATTACCATCAAACCCAGGAAATTGGGTTTTAGTGTATTCCTTCCTGACCTGTTTCTGTTCTTCAGATGACAATTGAAAAATAGCACTTTCAATCTGACGCCACATTTCTAAGACACGATATACCGTCTTAACTTCCCGTGGTAAAGGGGCTCCCTTGAGTGATTGATATTTCACTGGGATTCCCCAAAAATGACCATTACAGATAGCCGTTTCTATGAAGGATGGATCAAATGACATATCACATCCCTTCGATTCAAGTGCCTTCATAACATCACAAAGCATCAGCACAATCAATTTTTGTTCTTCTGAAAATTTCATACTAATACCTCTAAAAACTTATTTCAGAATATCTAGGAACCCCGCACTTGCGGGGGGTCTAACTGTTACATCAACATCTATTTATTGATGTAAATCTTGAAGGGTTTGCCATTCGCATGAATCACACGACCATCTTTGGTTCGACGCGACTTGCGAAGAATAAACGTCCCTCTTTCATCAGAGTAATAGCACATGACCATCTCCTAAAAAAAGGTTTGCCATCACTTGCCGGTCTGGACAACTGGGACGTTTTCTTGTATAAAGATGAGCGGGTTTATTGCTCTACGTCCTCGTTGCTAGATGCGGATGGAGAACATCCATGATGAAGTTGCGCCAACAACGTTCATCACCATACAAGGGGCTTGTCATGTCGCAATGGCAAGCCCTTTTTCTTCAGAACAACGTCATCTGCCTATCATCCTTCTTTATTTTCAGAATCCTTAAAATTTCTTCGGCAAAGCAGTCCGCTTGGAATTCTGCATCTTCACTCTCTTGAGGCACACCATCTGCATCGTAATTCAGATATTTACCATGAGCCAAGAAACAGTGACCAACTTCATGCAAGAAAGTATGAACCGCTTTCAAATCCCACTGGTATGCTTTCTCATAGGTACTGTCCGGCAAGTAGATGCGAAGAAGTGAGGATTCAAAAAATCCTTCTGCTATACCACAATAATGTTTTTCCCATTGCGCATCATTGATAGGACTTATGACCAACGGGAAACGTTCATTACCATCAAGATGCTCAATCTTCTCAATAAGGCTGTGCCTGTTTAAAAAACTAATGCCAATCAACTGTAGGAAAGACACCGCAAGTGTATGTATTCTTTTACGAGTCATAGCAGGCACCCTGCGCCCTCTCATTTTATAAGGTTCCTCAATCAGCTCCATTTCGCCCCTCCTTCTGCAAATCCTTCAGAAATTCTACGGCTCTCTGTATCTGTTCCTGTGTCAGGTCAGATTTAGCAAATCCCGATACCAACAATTGATGCTGTAACGATAAACCTTCTACCGATACATTTTTATTGGCTGCGTCCGCCAATTCCCGTATATTTTCCACAGGCGAATTTAGTGATTTAAAATACTGGTCAATCTTATCCACCCAAGTAGGCGGAATCTTGCTCCGCCCTGTTTCCATCGCACTAAGGAATGACGGCTTTGTTCCAAGTTCTTCTGCCATTTTCATCATGGTCTTTCCAACCTTTGCCCTCGCAACACGGATTTCGTGTCCAAATCTGTTCAGTCCCATTTCAGCCCTCCTTGTCGGCCTTAGCCTTCCCTGTTGGTTAATTTAAGCAAATCACTTTAATTTTTCATGTTTATAACACAAAATATTAAAGTGTTGCAACAAAAAATTACAAAAAGATTTCGTTACAACGAACCATCATCACCAACAACCCCCTTCGCACGCATCTCATCATCAATCCTGAGCATGACGTCATCACAGAGCCCCTTGCTGTACTTGCTCCCAAGGTAACGGCTTACTTCCCGGTAATGGCGCGACACTGTCCCTTGGTCGATTTTCAGCCGTTGCGCCATCGATTCCTGCGTGTGCCTTTTCCGGTTAAAGTACGCAACCACATAAACGCAGAGTTCCCTTGCCTTGAACCTGATGGCTCTGGTTTCGACAATATGGCGGACAATCCCTGCGATACCGTGCGACCATACCAAGGTACCGGGTATTGAAAACGCAGCAAGTGCTACCGCTTCCTCAATTTCACCAAGCTGCCTGACTTCTGCCTGGATCATCCCCGCCTGCGCCGCACCATCCAAGCCGCCCAATCCCCTGCCGTTGCCTGATGGCGTATTGCCAAGGCGTGCAGAAACCGTGTTGTCCCCGTTGAAGCGGTAAGCAAAACGCAGCGCATCATGCGTGCTCTTGAACAATGCTGTCATTCTGGAATTTCCCTTACAATCACCTCAAGCCGTGCTTTTCCCTTTTCTGGATCAGCAACCTCAGCAAAGAGCCGACGTACCTGACGGTCGTTACGGTATGCCACGCCCTGCAGGGCATCCAACGTGATCTTGATGCAGTTGTCTACATCAATGGACCTTCCTCCAGATGGGACAAGCCTGATACTTACGGCAACAGGACCATTGATGACACGCATCCCGGCCGCCTTTGCCAGCCAGAAAACCTCCTGCTTGTAGCGTTTCGCCTCTGGTGTCAGGATTACCCTTACACCGCCATGCGGCAGTGCAAAGGACCTCCAGATCCTGTTGGTTGATGGTGGATATGGCAGTATGGTTTTCATGGCTTCCTCCCTAACCGTGCATTGACAAAGGCGAGTAACTCACGTTCACCGTATCCATACATTTCAGCAAACCGGTTCCTGCCCATCATGTGTATCCCTGTATTTCCCCGATGGTGCTCCATGCAGAGCGGTATGGTGTTGAAGTGCCCGTCACGCCCCCAGCCGACTTCCATCCTCACATGGTGTACCTCCGCAGGCATACCGGGATAGCCCAGCATCTCGCAGACGATGCATCCCATACGGGCCACCTTGGCCATATGGCGTTTTTCCCAAGCTGTCGCCTTACGTTTCATCGCGTTCCCCAAACTGCACGCCCTGCTGCGTCCCAAAGGCGTATATCTGTTCCAGATACCGTGAGAACCCTTTCTTCGTCAGGTCTGTTGTCGAACCACGCAGCACACGGTCACCGTTCGGCAGGAATGCCCATTTCTGGTAGCTTTCAAGCACCATGCCTTCTTCCGGGCTTTCTGGCAGGAAAGCCCGTTTGCAGTACTCGTGCCAGCAGTCCGCGTCATATGTCCTGCCGCCAAGGTAGACCTGCTGGCTGATGTCCGTCAGAGCCACCCACATGAGGCTGTTCTGCTCAAGGTTCCTCTGCCTTGGCTGTTCCCGGACAACGACCTCGACAGGCCTGTCCCAGTCCTCCGGCAGCTGGCTGATGACCCTGCACGCAAGGTCTTTCTGCTGCGCCGAACGGATGAGGAACCGCCTTGTCGGATATTTCCCGCGTTTTTCCATCATTTTCTTCTCCTAGCCATCCAGCGCAGGCACTTCCTTCCGGTAAGGCCGCACCAGCCGGATACCCTATCCAGGAACCCCTGGTCATACAGGTATGTAACCGCTGAACGCACACGCTTGTAAGGTTCCCTGATGATTGCAGCCACCTCTCGGGCAGACAGCGCACTGCCCTCCGGCAGGCGCTTCAGGCACACAAGCACACGTTTGGTCAATGTGACAGCCATATCCATTTACCCCAAGACAGGGACGGGCTTGCCCGTCCTCCAGTTTTCCGCAAGGTCATGCCAGAACTTGATAAGCCTGTGGTCACGGACCGTCTCCTGCCACATGAACCGCTTTTCCTCATCGGTCCACCCTTCCATCTTGGCCAGGTACTTCAGGTCGGCTATCAGCCGCTTGTCCTGCCTCAGCACCCTGTCATCCTGTCCCTGCATACCGCCTTTTATCCCCTTATGCTATATATGCCATATACTTATATAACCTATAATAATATATACTATATATCTATATATAATCTATATTGTTATATACTATATATTTATATATCTACTAGACTTGCCCTTGATTCCTGAGGTTTGGAGACGGACACCTCCCAAAGGACGGCCAGCAGGCCTTCCCCCGGTGCGTCCGTTCCTGAAAGATGGCTTGCCCCGTCATCCCTCGGCCCTTCGACGTCGTCCAGACTTTGAGACATTCGGCACACAGCCTCCTGCCCTCCCGTACACGCCCTGGACTCTCACCCCACGCTTGCCCCGTACCCGTTCTTGGCTCTCGGCCTCCAGTCGATCGGCGGTTACCCCTCCCTATATGCTGGAGCCATGTTCTCACTTGACTGTCGCACCCCTTTCGATTGCCATGCGGACGCGCCATGGGTTCTCCCATTCCTGCATCGCATCGTTCCAGTCTGTCCCTTCAATGCCTACCGGGTAGGCCATCCCGCAGCCAAGGTTTCTGGCCGCTTCTGAACCCGCCTTGATGCCAGGATTGACGTATGGGGGCTTCTTGGCGGTGCCATGGTCGTTGTCTGCGCATACACAGCACATCCCAAGCGGCTTCCAGGCCTTTGAGACTTCCACCAGTCCTGCCGCGTTGAAACACACGACAACGGTGGAACGGGGAATGCACTGGAATATGGACAGGCCGGTCGCCAGACCTTCGCAGAAGCACGTGATGGTGCTGTCCCGCCTTCTAAGGACAAGGGACGCACCTTTTGTAGGACAGTCTTTCGTGAACCGTTTTTCCCCATCCGGGGAGATTGTCTGAAGTGAGACGAGGTTGCCGTACCTGTACATCGGGACGACAAGCAGGTCCTTATCTATGCGGAGTTGGCCGCAACCCTGCATGGATAAACCCTTGCGCTCAAGGTATGGATGGATGCCACGCAATGGCGGAAGGCTTTCCCAGCGTCCAACCATCCGCTGTCTTGCCGCTTCCCTCTTTCCTGCCTCAGCCTTATGCCTTGCCTGGCAGACCGCCTTATATTCGGCAATCTTTGCCGTGGACGGAGCCTTGTCGGCAAACCAGGTTTCCGGGGAAGTCATCGTCTCCCAGTTCTGTACCCAACCGAACTCGCCATCAAACATTACGCCACCGTTCTGTGAGCGCGGATGCGCTTCGGTGCCGCAGCGTTTGATTTTCCCCATCGGGGGAAGGTGGTCGATGAGTACGCCATGGGAACGGCAGAAAGTCAGGAAGTCCATGTTCATGCCCCCGCTTTCTGCCTGGATTTTGCCCAAGCGATATCCATCTGCTTCATCTTGTTGATGACCAGCTTCAGTGGGGCAACCGGCTTTGTTTCCTCAAACGGTGTGGAAGGCCATCGGTCGAACCAGCTGCGGTAACGTGCCAATGCCAGCCTGCGTGCCTTCTCCGCATCGCCAACCCTCGCCAATGCCCAGGCGACAACCTGTGGCCAGACCATCTGTGTACGCTGTTCGGCTGTCCCATCACTGATGATCTCTTCAAGGATGCCTGCCTCATGCTGTAACGCCACGCGATTTGGATATTCATGGCCGCAGTTCGGGCAATGAGGCATCACCTTATGGAGGAACTTGCATTCAGGGCAGGTGATGGACCTTTCCTCTTCCTTCTTCCGCTTTTTCTTGTCACGGATCTTCTTCCTGTTGAGCGCCTCGGCACCTGATTCAAAGAAAAGGTTGAAATCATCCCAGAACCGTTTGCAGTTCCCCGAATGGTCCAGGATGATGCATTCCTCCTTGCCGGGTGCCGTACGTAGGCCACGCCCGAACAGCTGGATGAATTCAGACAGCGACTTGCGCAATGGCCGCGCCATGATGACGCATCCCAAGTCAGGGACATCGAATCCCTTACTGGCAGCTGTCACCGTCACCAGCCCACGGATTGTGGAATCCGGCTTGCGGAACTCAGTAATCATCTCCGCCCGGACATCATCCGGCACGTTATAGGTGTACTGGGTGCAATAGATGCCTGCCGTCTGGAACTGCTCCACAATGGCTTCCGCATGGCGCACATCCACAGCGGAGCATATGAATTTCCCGCCATTGCCGTGCTTCAGGTATTCTTCCACCACATCACCAACCACCTTCAGGGCACGGTCGGATGCCTCATGCGTTTCCCATTCACCGTTGACCACCTTGACGCCGGTCATGTCCGGTTCAGATGGTGCGAAAATCCGGTACTTCGACAGGAACCCATCACGGATCAGTTGGTTCGTGGTCGTCACATTGACCATCACCTGGTAGACACTGCCCAGCCCGTCTGTGAACGGTGTCGCAGTCAGGCCGATATTGATGGCATCGCCTTTGGCCAGCTTGTCCCGGACTGCCTTATGGACTGTGTGGCATTCATCGATGATGTTGAGGTCACCTTCAGGCCACTGTCCCCGACGGCTGATGGTCTGTAACGAGCACACCTGCACCCGCTCATATGGTTTCCATCGTGGGTTGCTGGCCTGCATGATCCCGTGCTGGATATGGTACCCATCCAAGACGGCGGATGTCTGGTCAACCAGGTTGATACGGTCCACCATGAAATTGCAGCGTTTCAGCTTTTTCTGGCATGCGTCAATCAGCCAGGAAGCCGTTGCCGTCTTGCCGGAACCCGTCGGCATGCACAGCAGGACATTCTTATGTCCCGCCCTGATGGCGTTGCGGATCTGCTCGATGGCATCTTCCTGGTATTTGCGCAGCACGATATCCATTACAGGCCTTCCGCTTTACCGTAAACATCTTTCAGGAGTGACAGCAGTTTTGCCGGGGTTACATTTCCGTGCTTTTCGTACAGGAACTGCATGATCGGGCGCTGCTGGGATAGCTGGCGCTGGAAAGACGCCAGCCTGTTTGCCTTGGTATCCGCCTCACGCCTGGCATTCGTGGCAATCTGCTCCCACTTCCTGATCTCTTTTGCGCTGTCCTCAGACTTGAAGGATTCCAGGAGTTCCTGTAACTGCGATATTTCACGCTGCTGGTCTTCAACAATCTGTTCCAGGGTTGGTGCAGCAGCCTCAAGCTCAGCACTCACATCGATGTCTTTTGCCCAGTCAGGTACTTCTTCCTTTTTCGGCTTGACTGCTTTTTCTGGCTTGATGGAATCAGGCTTCTCCTGCTTTGCCTTCTCTGCATCCCTTCTCTTTACTTCCTTATAAGCAGCATGGACAGACATCTCCCCCGAGCGGGCTTTTCCCTTGATGTCGTCATAATTTGAAGCATCTACTACACTGCCCTCATAGAATTGGGTTCTGCCTACCCCGGCCTTGGTAGCCGCTTCTTTAAGTGAGTCAATCGGCTCGTTTTCCCGTTTGTTCGAATTCGAACAAACGGGAGGTTGGTTACCTCGCTTCAGTGCTTTCTGCTGGTTCAACTTAGCCTGTTCAGCAATCGCCGCCTTCTCAGCCAAGTACTGCTCAATGATGCGGTAGGTCGTGGTATTACGCCTTGCCCGCTGGTTCTCGCGGATCCATTCCAGCGCAGCCTTCTTGTCAGCGCATTTGATGAAAACATGCCTCGGTTCGATGCCGAGTTCCTTGCATATCTGGTAACGGTGATGGCCGTCCAGCAGGTAGTTGTTATAGCCGACGCTCCACAGCTTGACCGGGTCGGTGAAGCCTTCGTGGATGATCTTGTCCTTCAGCGCTTCATAGGCATCCGACTCCAATGGCGGGAAGTAGTCCCGGAAGTCTGGGTCGATTGTGATCAAAGATAGTTTCATGAATTAGCCTCCATTGGCGTCCCACCCTGTGTGGTAGGATTGAAGCTCTCACCCTTACAACCACTACCAACACAGGAGGAAACATGGGAATTGCCGCATCCATCGTCAGCGCCATTGGTGGCGTATCCGCATCCTTGGAGATACTGAACAAGCTCCTCTCTGCCCACACGTCCAAGGAAGTTGCCGATGCTGTTTCTGATGTACAAAGCAAGCTCATCACGGCCCATACGGTCGCACTCGCCTTGCAGGAACAGGTAGCGGAACAAGCAGAGGAAATCAGAAAACTGAGAGAAACCGCTGCGGAGAAAGCCCGTTACCAGCTTGTCGAGATCATTCCTGGTAGAGGCGTCTTTGCTTATTTCTACGATGGAACCCCATTCAAGCGCGCACCCAGAAAGCCAGCAGTCAGCGAACCTCCGCACTATATCTGTCAGAGATGCTTTAACAAAGGAATCAAATCCGTGCTCCAAGCCACCAGTGGTAGGCATGGGAATCTCTGGCATTGCACTGAATGCGGGAGATATCTCCCTTTGGGTGAATGGCCAAGGCATACTGTCGAACCGTGAGCATTGGTCTTTCACAAGCTGCGGGAGAATCCTAAAAAAGCCATCCGACACTTCAGGGCAGCCTGTTGGGATAGTCACCATTACTGAGACGCCGTCTGGGTTAGCGCTTGGGAAAATGCCTGCCCTTATTGTTATGGTTTCCCGGTCACTCATTCCCGGCTCCAGTCTTGGGTTCGTTTCCAATCTTGAGGTTGTCGGCCTTGATTTTCACGTCATCAAAAT
>JAEEYE010000004.1 GCA_016291665.1 Oxalobacter sp.
CGAGGATTGAACCGAAGATAATAACAGGACGTGGGCCGAATTTATCGACGCACCAGCCTTCCAGAGGAACCAGCCAGGTTTCGAAAATCAGGAAGATAGTAAAGGACAACTGAATTGCTGCACGTGCCCAATGATACTTATCTTCGATTGGACCGACGAACAGAGTCCAGCCATACTGACAGTTTGCCACGGTAGCCATACAGGTGATACCGAGGAAAAGCTGTATTACCCGATTAGGGTATTTTTCTTCTGTAGCCATAGCTCTACTCTCCTTAAGAACTATTCTCATAAAGAAATTACTGTCTGCTGTTATACATTTGTTCAACAACATACAGACCCTCTTTGCAGATGCAAAGATCGTTAATACTTGAAGCAAATACTGTGCCAGTTTTTGTTTTTGATGGTATTTCTTTCGTTAAAAGTGAGATTTAGTGTGATTTTTAATTTCTGGCACGAAAAATGCTTCCTATGTGGGTGGACTGAACATTTCAGATCTATTCTCTTATTTGTGGGAAGGCTCCTCTTACCGGGAACCTTCCTATTTTTTTATCTTTTCTGCGTTCTTTTGTTCGGAAAAGCGGTCTAACCATTTGGTTTTCATTAAAAAAAGGGGTAACTTAAAAAAGCCTTTAGTCTCCAGCGATGGCCTTTTTCTACGCTTAGCCCTGTCCCGGGGCTAAGGGGAAATGCCTGGTGAAGGTACCTGTCCTATCGGGGATCTTGCTGATGGGACAGTAAAAATGCGGTGGGTTTTGGACTTTCGGATGGGCTACAGGTATCCGGAAAAAGCCAGAAAAGCGCCTGTGTCTAGGTGTCAACGACAGGTATCTTTGGTGTTATTGACACCTTTTTGACACTTATTGGCACTTGGCATGCCGGTCTTTGTGTGGGGATGGCGCCGTTTTTCCAGCTGAGGCGGACTATGCGATGCCTTTACATTCGAAGCCCGCATCCGTGATGGCATTGGCAAGTGCGTTTTCTGTGACGGCATCAGTGATGCTGACGGTTGCCTTTTTGTCTTCCAGGCTCACATTGACTTTTTCAACGCCTGGGATGGCGGCTAATGCCTTTTCAACCGCAGCACGGCAGTGGTTGCAGTTCATGCCTTCGATATTGATCTCTTTTTGCATCGTGTTTTCCTTTATGGAGTTGAGGGTGATGGTTTTGGGTGCTAAATCTGCCTTAATGGGGCTTCCGTCTGATCTGTTAGTGCCTGATGATGCCTTAAAAAAGCGCAACCTCAGGGCATTTAAGACAACCGAAACGGAACTTAAACTCATCGCAGCAGCACCTGCCATCGGGGCTAATGTCATCCCGTTGATAGGATAGAGGATACCGGCTGCTATGGGAATGCCGATGATGTTGTAGACAAACGCCCAGAAAAGGTTCTGGCGGATTGTGCGCATCACAGCTTTACTCAAGCGGATGGCTGTGACAGCGTCGGTCAAGTCATCTTTCATCAAGACGACATCGGCAGACTCGACCGCCACATCGGTACCTGCGCCAATCGCAATGCCCACATCGGCTCGGGCAAGCGCAGGGGCATCATTGATGCCGTCGCCGACCATGACGGTTTTGTGTCCTTTCTCTTTCAGGTCTTTCAAGACCTGGTCTTTGTCCTGCGGTAAGACTTCAGCGATGACGGATTTCACGCCGGTCTTGGCCTGCACGGCTTTGGCGGTCTGGGCATTGTCACCTGTCAACATGATGACGTCTATGCCCATCTGTTGGAGGTCTTTGATAGCACCCGGTGTTGTCGGCCGGATGGTGTCAGCTAGGGCAAAAAGACCCGCGAGTATGTTGCTTGCTGCGATATAAAGGACTGTCTTGCCGTCTAGGGCGAGGTTCTCTGCTGTCTTTTGGACGTTTTCTGGTAGCGTGATGCCAAGGCTTTCCATCAAGCGGGCGTTGCCTACTGCACAGGGGATGCCGGCGACAATCCCTGTGATGCCTTCGCCAGGGATCTGCCTGAAGTTTTGTGTGGCGGGTAATGAGATCCCCATCTTGGTCGCGGCTGAGACGATGGCTTTACCCAGTGGGTGTTCAGAGCGGTTTTCCAAGGCGGCTGCTTGGGCTAAGACTTCTTCTTTGTTAAAACCCGCTGTGATGGCAACGTCGGTTAAGGCAGGTTTGCCTGCAGTCATTGTGCCGGTTTTATCTAGCACAGCGGTGTCGGTGCTGCCTAAGTGTTCAATGGCGGCGGCTGACTTAAAGAGGATGCCGGATGCGGCACCGCGTCCGGTGCCAACCATAATGGCTGTTGGGGTGGCGAGTCCCAGTGAGCAGGGACAGGAGATCACAAGCACCGAAATGCCAATCGATAAGGCAAAGTCAAGCGGGTACCCGAAGCAAAGCCAGGTGATGGTGGCAATGGCAGCGACAGCCATGACGGCGGGCACAAAGACGGCGCTTACCCGGTCAGCCAAGCGTGAGACCGGGGCTTTGGAGGAGGTCGCTTCATCAACAAGCTGGATAATCTGGGCTAAGGCGGTGTTTTCACCGACACGCGTTGCCTGCATCGTGAAGTGGCCGGATAGGTTGATGGTTGCAGCAGAGACGGCTGCGCCTGCAGTCTTTTCAACGGGGATGGGCTCACCTGTCAAGGCGGAAGTGTCAATGGTGCCCCAGCCATCAGTGATCGTACCGTCAACGGGGATGGATTCCCCTGCGCGGACAATCAGGATGTCGCCTACGCGGACATCTTCAACAGGGATGGTGGTTTCAATGGTACCATCAAGCCGGGTTGCGGTCTTTGGGGAAAGGTCGATCAGTTTGGCGATGGCTTCCGTTGTCCTGCCTTTGGCACGTGATTCGAGGTAGCGTCCCAGCGAGATGAGGGTCAGGATCATTGCGGCAGAGTCCAGGTGCAGGTGCGATGCGGCATGGACAGCTTTTGCCATGTCCCCGACACCCAAAGCGCTGCCTATTGTATAAATGGATGCGATGCCAGAGACAAAAGCGGCGCCTGAGCCCATCGCAATCAATGCATCCATATTGGGAGAAAGGCGGGCTAATGCTTTGAATCCATTTGTAAAATATCGGATATTAAGAACCACGACGATGGTGGCCAACAGAAACTGCGTGAAGGCAAGTGCCATCACGTTGGCGCTGCCAGCTAAAAAGGGCGGCAATGGCAGACCCAGCATCGGCCCCATACCCAGGTAGCAAAGCGGTACCATCGCGAGGAGGGAACAGCGAAGCCGGATCTTGGCCTGGTGGGTTTCATCCGCTGCCGTTTTAGAGAGTGTCTGTCCTGTGACAGGTTTTACCGATGCCTTAAGGGAGGCGCCATAACCGGCCTCCTTGACGGAATCGATGATCTGGACGGCATCCGTCTGTGTGGGGTCAAAGGAAACCGCCATTGTGCCTTTTAACAGGTTGACACTGACCTCTTTCACGCCGGTTAGGGACGAGACCGCCTTATCGACCCTGGCTGAGCAGGCGGCGCAGGACATACCGGTGATGTCGAAATGTTCCTTTTGCATAGGTGGCCTAAGACGGTCATATTGGTGATGAATGACATTGTATCCAGCTATATTTTTATGGCAAGAATGTACTCTTTTGGTATATAGTACCCAAAAAGGTAGTGTAAACCAGGAGGCAATGTGGCAAATCAATCCAATAACGGGCGTGCAAAGGCGCGTGAAGGAGGTGTTTTCTGCCCGGTTGAGACCACCATCGCTTTGATTGGTGGGAAGTATAAGCCCTTGATCTTATGGCAGTTATCCGGTGGCACATTGCGTTTTTCGCAGCTGCAAAAGGAAATCCCTTCGGCAACGCCGAAGATGCTGACCCAGCAGTTAAGGGAGCTGGAAGCCGCTGGGTTGGTACACCGTGAGGTCTTCCCGGTGGTGCCGCCGAAGGTTGAATATTCGTTAACAGTTTTGGGTGCCAGTATCCGGCCGGTCTTGGAAGCGATGTACAGCTGGGGGGCAACTTACCTAAAAGGCAAGGGGCAGACGGTCAATTGCAGTATGCATCCACCATCTGGATCATCAAGTTGCTGTTGTCAGGCAGGGGAGGTAAGCCATGGCTGAACATGAAAACGACCGTCTTGTCTTTTCGGACAGCATTGCGCGTTATGAGCGCGAACTGGAACACTTGATGGGGGAAGAAGGCCCTTTTGCCAAGGAAATCAATGGTTATGTCGCCCGCCCGACACAAATTGAAATGGCCAAAGCAGTGGCTCGTGCCATTACGGCCGCTGAACCCTTGTTGGCTGAGGCTGGGACTGGGACAGGGAAAACGTTTGCTTACTTGATTCCTGCGCTTTTATGGGGCGGTAAGGTCATCATCTCCACAGGCACGAAAACCTTGCAGGACCAGCTCTTTACCAAAGACATCGAGATGGTCACGAAAGTCTTGAATGCGCCTGTGACGGCTGCACTCTTAAAGGGGCGCGCGAATTACCTATGCCGCCACCGATTGGAGCGGACACTTAAAGAGCGTACGTTGGAGTCGCCCAAGGAAGTGGTTTTCCTAAAGCGGATCAGTCAGTTCAGCAAGACGACGGATACGGGTGACCGTGCAGACCTCTCGAGTGTCCCTGAAAATGCCCAGGTCTGGGACTATGTGACGTCTACCAAAGAAAACTGCCTGGGCTCTGACTGCCCACATTTCAGGGACTGTTTTGTGATGCGGGCGCGCCAGGAAGCGATGCGTGCCGACGTCGTGGTCGTCAACCACCACCTCTTTTTTGCGGATGTCGCCTTAAAGGAAAGCGGTGTTTCAGAACTTTTGCCAACCGCCAACACCATCATCTTTGACGAGGCACACCAGCTCCCTGATGTGGCGACGATGTTTTTCGGGCAGGCCTTGTCATCGAGGCAGATTATTGAACTGTGCCGTGATGCGCGGGTTGAGGGGCTGGCGCATGCCCGGGATTCGGCAGGTTGGTCGGAACTGACCGGTGCGCTCGAGAAAGCGGTCAAAGATTTACGCCTTGCGTTCCCGGAACGTGCGATGCGCCTGGCACTGCACCAGATCCCGAAAGACAACGACTTCTTGGATGCTTACCAAGCAGTCCTTTCGGCCTTGGATGCCTTGGAAAAAGCACTCGAAGAAGCGGCTGTCAGGACGGATACCTTGGCGCAATACCATGAGCGCGCGGTGCTGTTGAATGAATTTGCCAAGCATTGGCTTTTGCTTGTTAAGGGCGCAGAAAAGACAGATGATGTCATCTGGGTAGAGACATTTGGCACGGCATTCCAGTTGCATTTGACGCCGCTTTCCATTGCCGAGATCTTTAAAAGGCAGGTTCAAGCCTTAAAGTGTGCCTGGATCTTTACATCGGCCACACTCGCCGTGCGGGAAGACTTTTCTTACTTCACTTCCCGCATGGGGTTGGAAGAAGCCAAGGCCTTGACCTGGCCAAGCCCGTTCCCGTTTCAGGAAAATGCCTTGCTTTATGTGCCCAAGGACATGCCGATGCCGCAGTCACCCCACTATACGGATGCAGTGATTGAGGCGGCACTGCCATTGATTGCCTCGTGCGGCGGCGGGGTGTTTATCCTCTGCACGACGCTTAGGGCGGTGAACAAGATTGGGGAGCGCTTGGCAACATGGCTGAAAGAAAATGACCGGGACATCCCGCTTTTTGTGCAGGGTTCGGCCAACCGCAATATCTTATTGAAGCGATTCCGTGAGGCGGGCAATGCCATCCTGGTAGGCAGCCAGAGTTTCTGGGAAGGTGTGGATGTCAAGGGCAGGGCTTTGTCGCTTGTGATTGTCGATAAGCTGCCCTTTGCGCCACCTGATGACCCTGTCTTAGCGGCGAGGCTCAAAGTCCTGGAGCGAAACGGCGGCAACCCGTTCATGGACTACCAGATCCCTGAGACGGCGATCAGCATGAAGCAGGGCGCCGGGCGTCTGATCCGTGATGAAAAGGATGTCGGTGTCTTGATGATCTGTGATTCGCGCCTGGTTGATAAACCGTATGGCGGCAAAATCTGGCGGAGCATGCCACCGTTTGCACGGACGCGCGAAGAAGAGATTGCGTGTGACTTTTTGAGGGAAAAGGTGCCGGTCTTATGATGGGAGCCTGCACCGATATCACATTGTGTGATATCGGTGCAGGCAGGCTCAAAAGGGCAATTGCCGGTTATGCCAATTCCGCCCGGATGTGTTTGGCTGCTGTAACGAGATGTTCCAAACTTGCGACGGTTTCTTTTTCTCCCCGGGTCTTCAGCCCGCAGTCAGGGTTGACCCACAGGTGTTCCTTGGGGATGCGTTTTAGCATTTCGCGGATTGCATCTTCAATCTCTGCGGTATCCGGGATGCGTGGTGAGTGGATGTCATAGACGCCAGGGCCTGTTTCCGTTTCAAAGTGGTTGGCCTTTAGGGCATCCAAGATAGCCAGTTTGGAGCGGGACGCTTCAAACGTGATGACATCGGCATCCATTGCATCGATTTCCGGGATGATGTCTTCAAATTCGCTGTAACACATGTGCGTGTGGATCTGGGTTTCAGGCTGGACCTTGGCTGCGCAAAGCCGGAAGGCCTTGATGGCAGCGTCCAGGTAATCCTTATGCCAGTCAGCGCGGCGAAGCGGCAGTTTTTCACGCAGGGCAGCTTCGTCAATCTGGATGATCCTCACGCCGGCTTTTTCCAGTTCCATGACTTCGTCACGGATGGCCAGCGCAATCTGGTTCATCATTTCCTCAATCGTGATGTCTTCACGGGGGAATGACCAGTTGAGGATTGTGACAGGCCCCGTCAACATGCCTTTGACATCCTTGTCGGTCAGGGAGTTCGCATAGGCGATGTAGTCGGTTGTAATCGATTTTTCGCGCTTGATGTCACCGAAGATGATTGGGGGTTTCAGGCCACGCGTGCCGTAGGACTGCACCCAGGCGTTGTCGGTGAAGACGTAACCAGCAAGGTTTTCGCCAAAGAATTCGACCATGTCGTTGCGTTCGAATTCCCCATGGACTAAGACATCGAGGCCGATTTTTTCCTGGAGGGCGATGCAGTCTTTGATGAATGCTTTCGCATTGGCACGGTACTCGCTTTCACTGATTTCACCGCGGCGGAATTTGGCTCGGTTGCCCTTGACGGCAGCCGTCTGTGGGAAAGAACCGATGGTCGTCGTTGGCAACAACGGTAGGCCAAGGCGTTTGTGTTGCAGGTTCTGGCGTTCTTTTCGAGGCATCTGGCGGTGGAAGTCGTCTTCCGTTAAAGCGTCAGTCCGTGCGCGGACATCAGCGTCACTGCGCAGGCTACTTTGGTGCAATGCCTGGTTGGCAGTAAAGGCAGGGTCTTTCGTATAGTCTGGCAGGTCAGACAAACGGCAGATTTCACGCATTTCGTCGAGTTTTTCATAGGCGAACGCAAAATGCCGGCTGACGTCCTCACCCAGGCGCGGCTCATTTTTTACCGTATAAGGAACGTGCAGGAGCGAGCAGGAGGTGCTGAGTACGACAGATGGGTTGATGACCTTCAGGCTTTTAAGGATTTTCAAGACTTTGGCGTAGTTGCTGCGCCAGATGTTCTTGCCATTGATGAGCCCCGCAAAGAGGGTTTTGTCAGCTGGGAAGCCATACTGGGCAATCAATGCCGCTGTCTGCTTACCTTCCACAAAGTCGAGTCCGATTCCGTCAAAGGGCAGGGCACAGATGTCCTGGTAGCAGTCGCGGACATCACCAAAATACGTCTGCAAGAGGACTTTGGTGGTGCCTTTTGCTGCAAGGATTTGGCTATAGAGGCGGGTGAAGTGCTGGATGTCTTCCTTGGTGAGGTCCATGACCAGGTACGGTTCATCCATCTGGAGCCATTCGACCCCGTTGGCGTTGCAGGCTTTTAAGACGTCGATGTACGCTTGGATGATGTCGCCTTCAAAGTCTTTCGCAGTCTTTTTGCCGGTGTAGGTTGCCAGTTTCAGGAAGGTGAATGGGCCAATTACCACCGGTTTGGTCTTGATGCCCAGCTTGGCAGCTTGCTTGAAACCGTCTAAGAAGGCCTCTGATTTCAGTTTCAGTTCGGCGGTGTCGTCGAGTTCCGGGACGATATAGTGGTAGTTGGTGTTGAACCACTTTTTCATCGCAAAGGCCCTGACGTCGCCGTGGCTGTCTTGGTGGCCGCGGGCCATCGCAAAGTAGGTGCTGGTGTCGTCAATGTTCAAGGCTCTGTAACGTTCTGGGATGGCGTTTAGCATGAACGCTGCATCCAGGACGCTGTCATACAGGGAATAGTCGTTCGATGGGATGAATGCGTTACCTGCGTCCTGCTGCACTTTCCACTGGGCAGCGCGTAGGTCTGCGGCCTGTTCGGTCAGGGACTTGGCGTCCAGTTCGTTACGGAAGTATTTTTCCGTTGCCCATTTCAGTTCCCGGTTAAGGCCGATCCGGGGAAACCCGACGGTTGCGTATTGCATGTGTCACTCCTTCATTCAATTCCAAAATACACCAGCCCCGTACCGCTTGGGGCAGTACGGCAGGTGCGGAGCCACCCGGTTCGGATGGCGTCTTCAAATGCGTGTCATGACGGTTGGGCAGTTTATTGGCTATCGCTAAAACTGTAAAATACCGATTTCCTACGGTTTGCTATAGGTTGAAACTATGGTTGGTTTTGGATGGAGGCATGAATGACACTCCAGCAGTTAAAGTACATCATTACAATTGCCGAGAAAGGCACAATCAGTGGGGCTGCCAAGGTGCTCTACATTTCACAGCCCAGCCTGACGGCGTCGGTCAAGGAACTCGAACGGGAAATGGGCATTACCATTTTCAGCCGCACGAATAAGGGGATTGACTTGACACCGGAAGGTGAAGAGTTTTTGGGCTACGCGAGGCAGGTCATCGAGCAGACAAACCTGATCCAGGAAAAGTACCACGGTAAGGCGGCAGGCAAGCATCAGTTCTGTGTGTCAGCCCAGCATTATTCGTTTGCCGTCGAAGCTTTTGTTGACTTGCTTAAAGCCCTTGGTGGGGATACCTATGACTTCCGCATCCGCGAGACGCAGACGTATGAAATCATTGAGGATGTGGCCAGACTGCGCAGTGAAGTGGGGGTGCTGTACCTGAATCCCTTCAACCAGACTGTACTGGAAAAGGCAATTAAGGAAAACGACCTGACGTTTACGACGCTTTTCATTGCAGAGCCGCATGTGTTTGTTGGCTCGGGCAATCCCCTGGCCAAGAAGGCTTCTGTCACACTGGACGACCTGGCACCGTATCCGCGCCTGTCGTATGAACAGGGGGAACATAATGCGTTTTACTTTTCAGAAGAAATCCTAAGCACGCTGGAGTGCAAGAAAAACATCCAGGTCCGGGATAGGGCAACACTCTTTAATCTGTTGATTGGCCTGAACGGCTACACCATCTGCAGTGGAGTGCTCAATACCGAGTTCAATGGCCGCCAGATTGTCGCTGTTCCCCTGGAGGTCGATGACTATATGGAAATCGGTTACATCACCCACAACAAGGTGGTGCCCAGCCGCTTTGCGACCCACTATATCAATGCGTTAAGGCGCTATACGCAATCCAGCCACCAAGGGTGGCGGCAGGCGTGTTGAGGCTGTCTATTGCCTAGGCAGATATGCCATAATCGCCCTATTGGAATACAGATGCAAAGGAAGGAACCGTCATGGCGCGAGTCATCAATGAAGCCGGGAAAAAAGCGATTGCCGATTTTGTCCGTGAGAATTTAGCAGGCAATGTGTCGGATGCTGTCATCCAATCCTATATCGATATGGCGCAAAGCCGGATGGAAATCTACGGTGGGTTGCCAAGCCTGGAAATCACGATGTGCTGTTCGTTATCTGGGGACGCTGAATATCTGGAACTGTCTGAGGATGAAGTCAGCGAAGTGGCTGACTGACCGGTAGTGCCAGCCTATGCTTAATATTATCTACAGCAACCGTTATGAGGTTTTAAGGCAGTGCTTGATTGAAAACCTCATGGCGGATTCGCGGGATGCTGACATTGATCCTATCTTTTCCCCGCTGCCCGTCATTGTGCCGAGTGATGCGGTCTCTGACGACTTGATGCGTGCGATGGCGGAACACCCCGATGCCAAGGGCGTCTGCATGGGGCTTCATCTGCAGCGAATCAGCGAATGGATGCGCCCTTATGGGAGTCTCTGGCTCGGGAAAGGGGCAGTTGGCAAGGCACTCGAATGGATTATCTGGGATATCCTTGAGAAAGGCGAACTGGCTGGTGCTTTGCAGCAGGATGGTACCGGCGGGCTTGCCGCCTTCCTGAAAAAAGCCTCCGGTGGGTTACCATCACTCAAATATGAGTTGGCTATCCGTATTGCGGCCGTCTTTACGAAGTACATCAACTACCGTTTTGATTGGGTACTCGAATGGTTGGGCGAGGCAGGGATGGCGTCATTTCCGCCTTCAGAGCGGCAAAAAGAACAGGTTGCATTGCGCGATGGCCATCCTGAAGCGGCCTGGCAGGCGTTGCTCTGGGCAAAAATCAAGGAAAGGCTCGACGGCTTAAAGGAAAGCGGTGCGTGGTTAAGCCGGGCGGACGCAAAGGGTGCAGACCTGATTGATTTAATCCGTAAAATCCCACAAAGCCTGGCGATGATGGATTCTGCGGAGGGGGAAGATACGCGCGCCCTGCATTTTTATATGCCGCAGGTGTTGCCGCCGTTGGCCTTGCCGTTCCTTGCCAAAGAAGCCGCACGCCGCGAAGTCTGGCTGTACCTGACGAACCCGTGCAATCAATATTGGTTTGGCGCTGATGGTACCTGGTTTGGTACGCATGAAGAGGCAGTTGCCACGATGGATGGCAATGCTTTTTTACACCGTAATGCGGCAAGTACACGGGCGCTGATTGACCGTATCTGGCGTTTTGCTCCCGAAGATGTAGGGGCGTCTGTCCCGCTGATTGAAGAAGCGGCTCCTGAGAAGCATTTAGCTATCCACAAGAAAGCCCATGGAGTTCCCTGGCATGACTTAACGCAGATGGATGTTGCGGCTTATCTGGAAGAAGATGAAGCCGAAACCCAGCTCGTTAATTCCCATTTGATTTATGTCCAAAGGCATGGCACTACGCTCTTGGACAAAATGGCTGACAGCATTCTGTGTGATGCGCCACTTCAAATCGACACGTTTGATCCGGGACAGGACAGGAGCCTGAGGATCTTGAAGGCGGCTGGTTTTGTCAGGCAGGTTGAAGCGGTGGTGGACTGGATCCATGCCCTAAAGCGTGATGATCCGACGGTTAAGCCTGAAGATATTTTGGTTGTAACCCCAGCGATTGATGAGGCCGCACCTTTAATCCGTGGGGTGATGGCATCCCAACCTGAAGACCAGGAAATCGCTTACCGGATCATGGGTAGGACTGCGCTTGCGGTGAATACGGCTGCGACTGCCATTTTAAAGGCTGGTGCCTTGATCCATTCGATGATGCCTGCCAAGCGCTTTGCGGAAGTCCTTGCGATGCCATTGATGACGGCGGCCTGGTCGATGACGTTGGATGATGTCCAGATTATCCGGCGCTGGCTTGAGACAGCGGGTTTTCGGTTCGGGATTGATGGGGAACACGTAAGGTGCCTGTTGGAGAGTGGCTTTGTTAAAGGGGAGAGCGAAGCGTCCGATGGGACATTAGAACGCGCCATGGAGCGGTTGGTGTTGGGGCGCCTAACATCGGAAGGGGATTACGTACCTTATGGCGATGTCTTGCCGGTTTATGGTACAGAAAATACCGGTTTTGATGTGGTCTTTGACTCAGACGGCCAAAAGCGGCTCGACATTCTGACGAACATCTACGGTACGTTTAAGTCGCTTTATGCCCGTACCTTCGAAAAGCAAGGGCCGCAGCAATGGTGCCAGTGGACACTGGAACTGCTGGCGAGCCTCTTCCCGGTTGGGCCAGATCATCAGGATCTCCTGGATGATATGGATGCCTTCAAGAGGATGTTGGTCCAAGAGACTGAGGTCATGCAGGCGGCGCTCTCGGCAGGGGGAACGGCCAAAGCCATACCGTTTGAAGTTTTCTGGATGGCACTGGAAAAGGGGTTTGCTGAAAGGCCGGGGACGCACCACGCAGATGGTTGTACCGTCTTTGCAGGGATGGCGGATTTCAGGTGGCTTCCCTTTAAGGCCATTGCGATGATCGGGATGGATGACGGGCCTGTCTTCCCGGGGGTTGACCGTACTGAAGAGTTTGACCTGACACAGCCCTTGGAAAACTTAGATGAAACGACGAAAGGTTTGGTACGACGTAAGGGGGATCGGGATTCGAGGAATGATAACCGCAATGTCTTTTTGGATCTGCTTTTAGCCGCCTCTGACCGGGTCTTGATTACCTATGATGCTGGGCCTGAACCCACGGTTGCCTCCAAGGCATTGAATCCTTCGATTGTCGTGCAGGATCTGCTCTTCTGGCTTGACAGTGCTGGGCTTGATACCGATTCAATTACCGCCATCATGCCGCTGACGCGTTATTCTTCAGGGAACCTCTGGGCCGACGATGGAAGACCACGGGATACGGTGCGTTTTTTCAGGACGTCAGAAAAGCAGATTGAAGACGCCTTAAGGGGGCTTGAAGCTGATGCGGGGCATCACGAGAAAGCGTTTGTTGATCCCGATTCGAAACCGCTTGATGCGGCGTTCCCTAAGGATTCCCAAGCAACCATCAACCTGCCGTTTGGAAAACTCGTAGACGTTTGGACCCGGCCTGATACGGTTGTGCGTAAAACGGTAGGGATGTCTGACGTTGCCTGGCTGGAAACAGACCGCACGCCTACCTTGGAGATGCCGGATGACAAGCTTTTTGTGGGACCATTGGAAAAGCGTATCTTGGCGCTTTTGCGTGAAGATGCGCCGGTGGACTTCTTAAAAGAAGACCCGCGGCTGGGTTGTGCTGATATCCGGGGCGTGATGCTTACGCCTGTCGTTGAGCGCATGCAGGCGGTCAAAGAGATGATTGCTAAGGTGAATCCTAATGGTGCGTTGCTTAAGGTTCCCCCTGTCTGCATAACCGTAGGCGAGGTAAGCGTCCAGATTCCCGTCCCTGAAGTGGTGCTTTGCCAAGGGACGGATGCAGGAGCTGGCTATCTAGTGTTTACAGCGACAGCCAGGGAGCGTGCCAACGCAAGGCTTTTGCACCTGCTGCTTTGTTGCACAGGAAATCCCAAGTCCATGTATTGCATCAGTTGGGATGATGATACGGTGGAACTGCACTTGGCTGCTGTCAAGCCGGTTGATGAAGCTCGTGCCATCATGGCTGCCTTATGCCAGCTCTATGATTGCGTCATGCACGAAAAGACCGTCTTTCCGAACTTTTATAGGCCGGGTGGCTTTAAGGGGGCTATCCCCAAACCACTTTTTGATCCGCTCTGGCGTCATGATGGGAAGTTGCAGGATGAGAAAAATGCCCGGAAAAAGGAGGCGGACGACCTGCTTGAGGGGTATACCGGTGCAGCATTGTTGGAAGTCATTGATTTGGCACCCCCGGATGAACGGGGCAAGTCAAAGCCCAAGAAAGGAGCTAAAGAACCTGCTACGGTAATTGAAGTAGTTGACGCGATTTGTGCCTTGATGCGGCCAAATACATGGGGAATGCCTGAAGTGGAGGTGCCAAATGAGTGAGCGTACAGCTAAAAAGGGGCATTTTGACGTCGTCAATGAGGCGATTGCGGGCAGGGTGATGCTCATTGAAGCGAGTGCGGGTACCGGCAAGACGTATTCGTTGGAACGGCTCGTTGCCCGCTTGATTGTGGAAGAAGCAGTCCCCGTCCAGTCACTTCTTTTGATGACATTTACGCGGGCGGCGACGGCAGAACTGTCGGTACGCATCCGCAAAATCCTGGTGAAATACCTTGACGCCTTAAAAGACCCAGAGGCCTTGGAGAAGGAAGGCCTCCCTGTTGGGCTTGATCCGACCGATGGCGGTATTTTACGTAAATGGGTCAAAGCATTCGATACAGCACACTGCATAAGGCGTTTGACTGAGGCGCTGTCCCGTTTTGATGATGCATCAATCTTCACCATCCATTCGTTCTGCCAGAAAATGCTGGTGGACTATGGGTTTTCGCGCGGGGGATCGTTTGCAGCAGAAATTGGCAACGATGATACTGAGCTTACGCAGGCATTGGATGAGGCGCTGCGTGCGACTTACCACCGTGAACGTACCGATGAAGCCTTTATCCAAGAATTGCGTTCGTGGCCGGATTGGGAAACGCGTCTTCGCGTCTTGAAGAGCCAACCCATTGAAGATATCGGTGTGGATGTCATCCAGACGGATAATAGCAAACCCATCAGTGAGAAGATGGCAGCGTGGGTTCAAGAGACTTTCAAGCAGATCCCTAATCGCATCCGTGAACTCAAGCAGGTCTCAAAAGTCCGCACGTTTGATGATTTGCTGCTTGAACTTTGGCGGGCTGTGAAAGAAAACCCCAAGCTCGTCGAAAATATCCGTGCCCGCTTTGCAGCAGTCCTGGTTGATGAATTCCAGGATACCGATCCCATCCAGTTCAGTATCTTTAAAAAACTGTTCTTGGATGACAAGGCTGGTCGGCCAGTGTTCTTTGTAGGCGATCCCAAACAGTCGATTTATGGGTTCCGCTCTGCCGAGCTGGAGGTTTATCACCATGCGAAAGGTTTGGTCGGGGACATCAGGCATTTGGCGGTCAATTTCAGGTCGACGCCAGCCATTACCCAGGCGGTCAATGCGTTTTTTGATGCGGGTTCAGGTCCATCGCGCTTCCTGACGGAGAAAATCCAATATGACCCGGTGGGCTTTAATGGGAAAAAGCTGCCCTTGATGCGTTGCCTGGGGCGGAATTCAGAAGGAGTCCGCATCTGGGAACCGGTCTGCGCATTCGAATGCTGGACGAACCACCGCGAACACACCAAGATTACGGAAACGCAGGCAGATTCCGTTGTGGCTGAAGCCATTGCGACGGACATTGTTTCGCTCCTTGATGGGACTGTCTTTTATGACGGGCGTCCTTTGCAGGCCAACGACATTGCTATTTTGGTGCAAAAGCGCTATGGCGCTGATCCTGTTATCAGTGCGCTGGCCAAGCGTGGTGTGCGTGTCCAGATAAACAGTAATGAAAGTGTCTTTAAGGGAACGGAAGCTTTTGAAATCCTGGCACTTTTATCGGCGATGGTATCTCCAGACAGGCTTGATGTTGTGGCAACTGCGAGGGCTACGCGTCTGGTGGGGCATACCCTTAAGATGATCCAGGATGATGAATATGCGTTGCAGACGTTCCGCGAAACAGTCAAGACGTACGCCATCCGTGTTGAACGCGAAGGCATCTATCCGGTGTTCATTGACTTGATGCGGCAGTACCAGACGGTGGAGCGCTTATTGCCTTTATCGGGTGGTGCCCGGATGTTGGCCAATTATTACCATATCCTGGAACTTGCTCAAGATACACAGAAAGATCAGGGTGACCTGATGGAAGTCTTGCACTGGCTTCAGAACGCGATGGGCGACGGTAAAGCCTTGTTGGACGAAGATGCGGCTAAGCTGCGTGTTGAAACCGATGAAAACCTAGTGAGCGTCGTGACGCTGCACGCAAGTAAAGGCTTGGAATATCCGGTGGTCTATCTGGCTGATGCTTTGCGCACACGGGTAAAGCCTGACCGTAAGGAAGTGATCTTCCGGGAAGAACGCGACGGGAAAAAGTTCTATGTCCTGCCTGACCAACCCATGGCGCTTGCCAGCCACGCACCATCCAGGGCACGTGACGAAGAAGAACTGGTACGCTTGGCTTATGTAGGGATGACGCGTGCCTCAGCCCGGCTGGTCTTGCCATTGATTTTGGGTGTTGCACCGCGGGCGACAAAGGATCTATCGAATTTTATTGCTGCCAGTGTGTCTAGTGCCTATGTCCGTGCACTGTATGCTGAGCCAATGTCGTACGATAGTGAAACGGCTGCGCGTGCAAAGGGACTTGACCGCAACCGCGATACATTCACCAAGGCCATGGATGACTGGAAAAACCGCCTCTTGGCGCTGGATGGGCGATCGCCCGGCGCCTCAGTGGTTGCGGTTTTCCAGGATGCGTTTGCCAATAATAAGGCTTACCAAGGGGACTTGGCGGGTGTCCTGCGTGAGCGATTGACCGCAGAAGACTTTTTCAAGTGGCGGTATGTGAAGACCACTGACGATAGGGAGGACATCGTAATCAATGATGCGTGCTTGGCAAGGTTACCGGTCCACCTTACGGCAGAAGAGGCGAACACCCTGCCGAAATCGTGGGGCAGGACCAGTTTTTCTGGGATCAACCGCCAGTTGGCAGCAGAAATCGGGGCAAAAAAAATCGCGAATGGTTATGCTGCCTTCCCGAAAGGAACCGTCGCTGGGGACTTCCTGCATAAGTTGATTGAAAAAGCCATCAACCAGCGCGTGCCTATTGAGGCTCTGGATGCTTTTGTTGCCAGCCAGATGGCAGGCAAACCCTTCTTTGCGGTTGAACCAGGCAAATCCTACCAGGAAGTGTGCTTAAAGCGTTTAGGTTACAATGACGGACAACTACCTGATTCTTATCAAGAATACTGTCATCGGTGGATTGTCTCTTGTTTGAGGACTTTGTTAAGTGAGCCTTTAGCCGATGACAGAAATACCATTGACTTGGGTGCACTTGTTAGAAACGGTCAGGTGGCTTCTGAAACCGATTTCCTATTAACGGCACCAGGTGATCTTGGGGATGCATGGGATGTTAAAGTGCTTTCTCAGGTATTAAAGGGCCTGTCGCTCGATGTAGATCCGGTGGTACCTATTGAATCCCTGAAAGGCTATCTGACCGGTCAGATTGACTTGCTTCTTAGGAATACCGATGGCAGGTATTGGGTGATTGACTGGAAGAGTAATGCAATTGATACGGTCGATTCGTGCGACAACCCGGCCAACTATAGTGAAGGGGCGATGGCCTTGGTCATGGATGAACACCATTACCGCTTGCAGGCCATCTGTTATTCGGTGGCGCTTTTCAGACATCTGCAGCAGCGTTATCCAGACAAGAACCATCAAGAGATCATCAGCATGATGGGTGGGGCACTCTATGTGTTCTTAAGGGGTGTCGACGAAGGAACGGATACGGGGGCTTACTGGATGCCGGTTGAGACGCTTGTCGACAATATCCTGGCACTTGATGCGCTGCTCTTGGGTAAAGAAGGGAGGGCATGATGGACGACTTTACGAAGGAAGATGCCCTTACCCTTGAGACTACGGATGGTCGGGACAAAGAAGAGCGCCAAAGCGATGCCGGCCAAACCGCTTTGCACCACTATGCGGGGTTGCATCTCGCGATGGCTAAACGGATGCCCACATGGACGAAGTACGCTGGTCAGGAAAACGAAATAGCGAAGGCGTTGGATGCTATCTATGCAGCACTTGCTGCTGCGAGCCCATCGGGCAGTTTATGTGTGACGTTGGCTCAAGTCATGGAAACAGCTTCAGCAGAAGGAGGAGCCCCTTCTGAAGAGGCATTGGCTAAGGATATTGCGCTCCTCTTGGCAGCTGGTTTGATGGTTGAAGTCAAGGAGGCTGTTTCCGGTAAGGTACCGTTGGTTTTTGACCGCGAAGGGCAGTTAGGGAACTCACGCATCTATTTCCAGCGTTACTTCAAACTGGAGGCGGATCTGGCCGCTATCCTTTTTGCGTTGGCGGTACCGTACGTAGCAGGCCAGGCGTCATTTGACCAGTTGGAAGACCTTGTTCCCGAAGGGGGCGAGCGCAAAAGAGCGATTGAAACAGCCCTAAAGAGCCGCTTGACCGTTATTTCAGGGGGGCCGGGTACCGGCAAGACGACGGCGGTCTCAGGTATCTTAGAGTGCCTGCTTGCTGCCGACCAAACGGTTCGGATTGCCTTGGCAGCGCCAACGGGCAAAGCAGCTGGTCGTATGCTCGAATCCATCCAGAACGCGATTTCCAATCCGGCGTTGGCTGGGCAATATGGGCGCCTGAAAGCCAAGTCGCCGGAGCTTGTTGCGCGGACAATGCACAAGTGGCTTGTCGATGAACAGTTAAATGGGCTTAGGCCGTCTGCCGGGCGGCCGCTTGACTGCGATGTGTTGGTGGTCGATGAAGCCTCGATGATTGATATTGGCTTGGCAGTCGATTTCCTCTCAGTCGTCGATGCCAAGCGCACCCGGGTGATCCTGTTGGGCGACGCCGACCAGCTCTCGGCTGTGGGGCCAGGTTCTGTTTTGGGTGATATTTGCAGTGCGGAAAGTCCCTTGCGTCAAAGGGGACTGGTTGCGGAACTCACGAAGAGCCACCGTTTCCCACCAGAGAGTGTCTTTGGGCAGTTGGCCATCCACATCAAGGCAGGTGAGGCAACGATACCAACGGCTGGTTCAGGCATTGTTGACTGTTTAACAGCAGCACCGCCCAAGGTCGGGCTTTTGACACAAAAGGCTTCCCAGTGGGTCGATGCACATATGCAATCGTATGCCCAGGCGCTCTCACGCTATGTGGATGACCATGACCTTGATGCGTTGTGGGCGTGCGCAAAGCGTTCCCAAGCCTTAGCAGCAGTCAGGAATGGCAAGATGAGTGTCGAAGCCATCAACCGCCATGCAGCCCGTTCGCTGAGGGAAGCCTTGGAAAACTTAGGCAGGGGATGGTTTTCACGCATGTCTGGTCAGCCGATCATTGTGCGCAAAAATAATAGTGTCTTGGATGTCCATAATGGGGATGTGGGCATTGTCCTGCCACAAAGCATTTCAGCAACCGAAGGGACCCAGGTCTATTTTGGCGATAGTAGGCGGACTTTACCGTTGGGTAGCTTGCCGCAATATGAGTTGGCCTTTTGCATCACAATCCATCAGTCGCAGGGATCGGAATATGAAGATATTGCCGTTTTTCTGCCGCCATCAGGCAAGGATGATGGGCTTTTGGCCACGAAAGAACTCCTTTACACTGCGGTGACGCGCGTGAAAGCAGCGAAAGATGGTTCGACAGGGCAGGTGACGCTTTTTGGGGAGCGGCCGGTCTATGAAGCATCAGTCACGCACCCTACCCAGCGTACCAGTGGGTTGATTGTTCGGTTAAAGGAAGCGTTCGCAGGGCGGTAAATTGCCGTATACTGAAAATATGTTGGGATTTTTCTAGGAGAAAGTTGATGCTGAAGTCCTTCAAAGTCCGTAATTTCCGTTCAATCCAGGCCTTGGACTTGGATCTGTCTTTTGCCGAGAAACGCGCACCTGCTGGCTACCAAGATACCAGCAATATCTATTTCCTGGAATCCCATAACAAGTCGCGCATTGTCCCTACCTTGGCGCTTTTTGGTTCCAATGCATCCGGTAAATCCAATGTCTTGATGGCTCTTAGGGTACTAATCGATTGCGTGCTGACCGGCATCCATGGGCTATTCCATCCAGACAAGCTGAGTAACCGTGGCATGCCGACGACTTTTTCGGTTGCCTTTGCGATTGACGGGCATGACTACCAGTACGACCTGGAATACAACCGCCAGACAATCCTAAAGGAAGAACTTATCCTCGACGGGAAAACGGTTTACCGGATTACCCCAGAAGAGAGGTGCTTTGAGGGGCTGGCCTCGGCATCCTATCCTGCAGAGCGGCTCAATGAAATTTACCGGGTTGAGTGCTGTACCCCGCAGAAAGACCAGACAGTGACTGTCTTAGCCGTTATTGGCAAGCGCTACCAAGGCCTTCACGATGGGATTTCGTCGCTGGTGAGTTATCTTGCCGAGCGGTTTGTTGTCTTAAATGACAACAGTATCCATCTCTCCCGTGGCGTCAATACCTTGGCTGCTGTTTTGGCAACTGAGCATGACCCTGAACCGTTGAAGTCGGCTTTTGAACAGATTACGTCACTCTTAGGGAGCCTGGATATCCATATCAGCCGGATGTCGATGGACCGCACACGAGTGCGGCTCGAGCACGACAGGAACCATACGCAGGAGTACCTGGAAGCACCAGTGGAGTTCTACAACCGCATTACCAGTGTCGAAAAGGAAGGCGAGAACATCGTATTAAATGCCGACAGTATCCGTTCTTACCACCAGGATGAGGACGGTAACGAAGTCGAGTTCGATTTTACGACGGAAGAGTCGAGCGGTACCCAGATTGTGGCGGGGCTTTTGGGGATTTTCCTGGCGGTCTTAAAGACCGGTGGGACGGTGCTGGTTGATGAGCTTGACCGGTCACTGCATCCGTTGCTTTTGATTGAACTCGTGCGGCTCTTCAAGGAGAAACGCTATAACGAACACAATGCGCAGCTCATCTTTACCCTGCATAACACGGAAATCTTGGATGCGGGTCTATTGCGCGTTTCTGAAGTGGGCATTGTCCGCAAGACAGCGCAGGACGGGACTGACATGGTCAGGCTCTCCGACTTCAAGGGCTTCAACAATAATGTGGCAACCTTCAGGCAGCAGTACCTGACCGGTCAGTTTGCCGGGATTCCATTCCCATATATATAGGTGGCGGACATGATAGAAATCCGAAGACCCCCATCGCTTGCCAGGACAGTGACTGTCGTCTGTGAAGGGCAGTCTGAGACGATGTACCTACAGGAGTTGAACCGTTTCTTCAGGGAGTACCGAATCCCGTTGACTTTCATCCCGCGCGCTGTGGGCAATGGGGCATGCAAGGCGGTGATCGGGCACTATCGGAGCATCCGCAAGTTCCTGCGTCACGAGGAAATCATCATCTGGGTGGATTGGGATATCTACACGAGCAGTGAAGCAAAAAATTATGCGGCAAAGCCAGAATATGTCCCAGATTTTCTTTTCTCAACAATGAATTTCGAGGATTTCTTAATGCTTCATATGAATGAGCAGATGGTGCTCAAGTGGCAGGAAATGGCGGACAGTCATAGCCATTTTGAGTTTCCGATGCCGGCTGCCGTCTATATCCCAATTTTCAAGACGTTTGGTTTCCATCATTACAAGAAGGGGCGGATGCCATTCAAGCTCAATGCCAAGACGCTGGCTCAGCTCTTCATGAACCTGCACAACAAGAAAATCCGCTTTAAGAACGATTTTGGCTCTTTTGTGGAAAACCGGCTGCGCAGAATGGGGTGGTTGGTTGAGACGGAAGACCAAGCGGCTGAGGTTGCTGACGCACAAGAGTTAAGCCAAAAGCCAGTCCAAGAGGTTTAAGTGTTCAATGCCGTTGTACGACGTATTGGTGCCAATGGTGTCGAGTGTTAGGAGCGTTTTCGGGAAGTTGTCCTTAACGCTGTCAAAGGCAGCGAGTTCACGTTTGCGCGTTGCTTCGTCCAGGATGCTTAAGGCAACCTGGAAATAGGCGAGCCGCTCTCCCTTGCGGACGACAAAATCGATTTCCTTATCAGCTGCTTTGCCGATGTAGACATGGGGGTAACGGCGGCGCAGTTCCAGGTAGACCACGTTCTCGATCAGGTGGCCGATGTCAGGTGATGCGCTGTTGCTTAGGTGTTGCCTAAATCCTGGGTCGGCCAAGTAGTATTTTTCCTGCGCACGGAGGATGGCACGACCATTTAGGTCAAAGCGCGGTACGGGATAGAAGAAATAGGCTTCCTGAAGGGCGCTCAGGTATTGGCTGATGGTAGGGACAGACGTTGGCTGGCCGGCAGACTTCAAGGTGTTTGCCATGTTCCTGGCGGAAACAGGGCTGCCGATTGAACTCACCAAAGTGCGGATGACCTGGGTTAGGCTACGGATGTCGCGGATCTGGTGGCGAGTGGCGATGTCCTTGACCACAATCGAATTGAAAAGCATCTCATAGTAGTCTACCATCAGGTGCGGGACAGTCAGGTAGTCGAGCAATGCCGGGAACGTTCCGTACTGGAGGTAACGGTTGAAGTCGGTTTCCCGGCTGTTGTTTTCAGGCGCAACAGCATTTCGGAATTCCTTGAAGGAAAGGGGCATGACTTCAATGGCGACATAGCGGCCTGCCAGTAGGGTGGCGAGTTCGCCTGAAAGCATGAAGGCGTTTGATCCCGTCACCACGATGTCGATGTTGGGGCGCAAGAAAAGGCTCGTCACCGCCTTTTCAAACTGCGGACAGAGTTGGATCTCATCCAGGAAGAGGTAGTAGGTGCCGTTGTCTGACATCCTATCCAACACCGCTTGATGCAGTGCTTCGTGGTCCCTCAGATGGGCGTTGGCTTCATCATCCAGGTTGAAGGCGATGATATGGGCGTCATCCACCCCGTCACCATGTAGCGCTTCTTGGTAGAGGGTCATCAAAGTGGATTTGCCAGAGCGCCTGGCTCCCATGATGACCTTGATGATGGGCTTTTCCCTCAATGCTTGGAGTTTTTCCAGGTAATAGGGACGGGGGATGGGCTTACGCTGCATTGTGAACTGCCGTGTTGTTGAAACTGCGTAAAGTATACTTTACACGATTTAGATTTTCAAGCTTTGCGTAAAGTATACTTTACTGTGTATCTGGCTTGGGCAGCTCAGCCCAATTTGCGTTTTAGTGCGGCTTCCAGCTGTTCCAGGGCTTTGACCAACGTTGCCGCAGGGCAGGCGATGTTGATGCGCTCAAACGTCTCACCGCCAGGGCCGAAAATCTCGCCATGGTCGAGCCACAGCTTGGCATCCTTAACGATGAAGTCATCTAGGTCTTTGCCGGAGAGTCCCGTTCCCGCAAAATCGAGCCAGATCAGGTAGGTGCCTTCCGGTTCAATGAGCCTGACACCGGGCAGGCGCTTTTCCGTGAACTGCCGTACGATGGACAGGTTGACGTTAAGGTACGCCAAAAGGGCTTCAAGCCATGCCTCACCACCTTCATAAGCCGCCTGGGCTGCCACAAGTCCCAGGGCATTTAACTGGTCATAGCCGGTTGCTGCCATTGTCTGCTGGAATTTGACTCTGATCCCATCATCTGGGATGAAGATGTTTGAGACCTGGAGCCCGGCAATGTTGAACGTCTTGCTGGGCGACGTGCAGATGATGGTGTTGGCTAGGTACGCATCCCCCAACGTGCCATACGGGGTATAGGCGTAGCCTGGGAATGCAAAGTCGGCGTGGATTTCGTCGGATATCACCGTCACGCCGTGTTTCAGGCAGATGTCTGCCATCGCTTTCAGTTCATCCCGTGTCCAGACACGGCCGACTGGGTTGTGTGGGTTGCATAGGATGAAAAGCTTGACTTTTTCGGTAATAATTTTCTCTTCAAAGTCTTTAAAATCAACGATATATCGCCCATTCTTAAGAATAAGTTGATTATTGACAAGCTTGCGTTTGTTGTCATTAACCGATGAGGCAAACGGATAGTAAACCGGCTGCTGGATGAGGATGGCATCGCCTTCAACCGTCAACGCACGGATGGCTGTGCTGATGGCAAAGACAACCCCCGGGGTTTTGACAAGCCACTTTGCTTCTGGCCGCCAATTGTGCCGCCTTTCAAACCAGCTTTGCACTGCCTTAACGTAGCCGGACTTGGGTTCACTGTAGCCATAGATGCCATGGGTGACCGCATCCTGCAGGGCAGTCGTCACGCATGGCGGCACCTTGAAGTCCATATCTGCCACCCAAAGCGGCAGGACATCCTCGGGTTTACCACGTTCCTTGGCAAAGTCATACTTCAAGGAACCGGTCCCTTTACGGTCGATGATGGTATCAAAGCCAAAGGTGTCTTTGGTAGGTGGCGTATCGCCCATTGCCTGCGCCAGGTCAGCAATCAGGTCATCGGCGTTTTCCAAGCCGATCGACAGGCGCAGCAGCGTGTTTGTGATGCCCCGCGCAACGCGCTCGGCTTCAGGGATTGCGCCATGTGTCTGGGTGGTCGGGTAAGTAATCAGCGTTTCCGTGCCGCCTAAGCTTTCGGCAAACTGGATGAGCTTGACACCTTCCAAGATCTGTTTGACCAGGGCTTCCCCGCCCGCTGCCTGCGAGATTTCAAACGAGATCATGCCGCCAAAGCCTTTGGATTGTTTGACGGTCGTCTTGTGTCCTGGGTGGTCTTCAAAGCCAGGGTAGAAGACTTGGTTGACTTTGGGGTTGTTCCTCAACCATTTGGCAATCTTAAAAGCAGAATCTTCTTGACGGCGGATACGTACTGGCAGTGTCTGGATGCCCCGCAGGACAAGCCAGCTGTCCAATGCGCCCAAGGAGGCGCCGACCGCATTCTGGATATAGTGCAGTCGTTCCGAGAGCGCTTCTGAGTCGCATACCAGGATCCCCGCTAATGTGTCGTTGTGGCCTGCCAGGTACTTGGTTGCACTGTGCAGTACCAGGTTGGCACCCAGTTTGATCGGTTGCTGGTTGATGGGGGATAAGAAGGTGTTGTCGACCATCAAAAGCAGCCCATGACGTTTGGTGACTTCACCGATTGCGGCGATGTCATTGACGTGCATCAAGGGGTTCGTCGGCGTTTCGATGAAGACGCCCTTGGTCGCCGGGGTAATCGCAGTCTCAATGTTTGCTGGGTTGGATGCGTCCACCCAGGAAAACGTAATGCCGTTTTTTTCCGAAAAGTACTTGAAAAGGCGCCATGTCCCTCCGTAGAGATCGTCGGAAGAGATGATATGATCCCCTGGCTTAAAAAGCTCCATCATGGCCGATGCGGCAGCCAGTCCCGATGAGAAAGCATAGGCTGCTTTACCCCCTTCGAGTTTGGCCATCGTTTCTTGGAGCACTTCCCTTGTGGGGTTCATGCCCCGGCTGTAGTCGTAACCAGTGCTTTTGCCAAGCCCTGGGTGCGCATAAGTTGCCGTCTGGTAAATCGGCGTGGAGATGGCACCGCTCGTATCGGTCTTTGCTTTGGAGCCGTGGATACACAGGGTTTCAATGTTCATGACAATCCTTTTCAAGAATAAGTGCCGTTAGTCGGCTGGGAAGAGGGCTGTTGACAGGTACCTTTCACCGTTGTCTGGCAACAGGGCGACAATGGTCTTGCCTTTGTTTTCAGGGCGTTTTGCCAACTGGGTGGCCGCCCAAAGCGATGCGCCGGAGGAGATGCCGACCAACACACCTTGGGTGCGTGCCAAAGCCTTGGCGGTATCAAAGGCGGCTTCGTTCGGTACCGGGATGATTTCGTCGTAAATCTTCGTGTTCAGGACAGATGGGACGAAACCGGCACCGATGCCCTGAATCTTGTGCGGGCCAGGGTTGCCGCCAGAAAGGACAGGGGAGGTGGCCGGTTCAACGGCAACAACCTTGACATTTGGATTCTGTTCTTTCAGGTAGGTGCCGACACCAGTCAAGGTACCGCCCGTGCCTACACCGGCAACGAAAATGTCGACCTTGCCATCGGTATCGCGCCAGATTTCAGGACCCGTGGTTGCCTTGTGGATTGCTGGGTTGGCTGGGTTGTCAAACTGGAGCGGGATGAAACTGCCAGGGATTTCCTTGGCCAGTTCCTGGGCTTTCGCAATCGCACCTTTCATGCCTTTTGCGCCTTCGGTCAAGACGAGTTCTGCGCCATAACCCTTGATCAGTTTGCGCCGTTCAATGCTCATGGTTTCAGGCATTGTGATGATGATCCGGTAACCCCTTGCTGCGGCAACAGAAGCGAGACCCACGCCGGTGTTGCCTGAGGTTGGTTCGATGATGGTGGATTTGCCTGGGATCAGTTTGCCTTCGGCTTCTGCGGCATCAATCATGGCTTTGCCGATGCGGTCTTTGGCGCTGCCGGCTGGGTTGAAATACTCGAGCTTGACGAGGATGGTTGCCGCTGCACCGTTTTGGGCTGCATAGCGGGATACTTCCAAAAGCGGGGTGTTACCAATCAGGTCAGTTGCGTTTTTTGCGATGTTAGCCATTTTATTTGCTCCTTGTGAGATGAATGCTAAAACTAATGTTGTTTATAAAATACGGATTGTAATGAAATGTTTATATGTACTATTTTTTTATTTAATCAGTTTGCCTAAATGACGTAGTAGCCACAGGATTGGCTACCTTGGTTCATCAGGTCCTCAAGCGTCGTGCCATCCAGGTAGTCTGTGATGACCTTGCTTAGGCCTTCCCAGAAATGGACTGTCTGGCAGGTTTCGTAGCGCTCACATAGGTTGGGCGATGATTCCAGGCAGGCAACACAGGCAAATTCGCCTTCAATGGGGCGCAGGATGTCGCCGACCGTGTATTCAGCTGGCGCCCGTGTTAAACGGTAGCCGCCTTGGGAACCGCGGACGCTCTGGACGAGCCCGGCTTTGACGAGTGCTGAGGCAATCTGTTCCAGGTACTTCAGTGAGACATCCTGACGGATGGAAATGTCTTTGAGTGAGATGTACTTGTCGTTGCCGTTTTCAGCCAGGTCAATCATGAAACGCAGTGCATAGCGGCCTTTGGTTGATATCTTCACTTTGATCTCCTTTGGGGGGCATATGTGCTCCCCGTTGTCCATGGGTGCTATTATTAGTCAAATCCTACGGGAAAGCTAGGGTTTATTTCCTACAAATTCCGTGGGGATTGGTTTTTGTTGTATTTTCCCCATATCCTAGGGCTATAGGGGGATTTTAACGGGAATGTTTGGGGGTGTCAGCATCGCAGGGGAAGCATGCATCCGTCTTCCCCGGCGGGTGGCTGCTATTTGTTGATTGTCGGCAGGGGTTCGATGATGGCGTACTGTTCGCGCTTGCGTTCGATATCTTGGGCTTTATCCCACCAGCTGTCGGCGAGCTGCTTGTTTTTCTTCTGTCCCAGTTTACCGTCGCGGTAGACGTCGGAGAGGTATTCCATTGCAGCGGTGTTGCCGCTTTCGGCACTCTTTTTAAGCCATTGCACGGCTTGGGCGTCACTGGCCTTTATCCCGCCTTTGGCCAAGGCTTCCGGCTGTTGGATGAAAAGGATCGCTAAGTTGTACTGTGCAGAGACATTGCCTTTTTGGGCGGCTGACTGGAAATAACGGGCGGCTTTGACGGGATCCATTTCAACGCCCATGCCGTCCAGGTAGGCCATCCCAAGGCTGTTTGCGGCCTTGACTGAGCCGTTTTCTGCGGCAACACGATACCATTTGACGGCCATTGCATAGTCCTGTGAGACACCGTGTCCCGTTTGGTAGAGTTGCCCCAAGTTGTACATCGCTTGGACGTTCCCCTTGGAGGCGGCGGCTTCATACCAGCGTTTTGCGGTTGTGTAATCCTGTACGACGCCGTTTCCTTTGTCATACATATAACCTAGGTTGTTCTGCGCGGGGGCGTAGCCTTGCTCAGCGGCTTTGGTGTACCAGCTGGCAGCCCTAGCTTCATCTTTTTGGACGCCTTCCCCAGTCTCATAGAGTTGGGCTAGGGCAGCCTGTGCGGGGGCATAGCCTTTTTCTGCGGCCATATAGAACCAGTTGGCGGCCTGGACCATGTCTTTGCCGGCGCGTTTGCCTTCACTGTGGCGCTGTCCCATCACGAGCTGGGCGTTGGCGCTACCGTTTAATGCGGCTTTGCGGTACCAGGTATCAGCTTCCTTGGCATTGATACCTGTGCCCACGCCTTTTTCATAGCAGTAGCCGACCTTGTACTGGGCGTTGGGCACGCCTGCATTGGCTGACTTCATGTACCAGGAAAAGGCTTCCTTGGCGTTTGCCGCTGTGCCCATGCCTTTTTCATAGTGGTAGCCGGTGTAGAGCTGTGCAAAGGCATGTCCTTGTCTGGCGGCTTTCAGGTACCAGCCTAATGCCTCGGCAGGGTCGGCCTTGACGCCCAGTCCCATGCTGTACATGTTGCCTAGGGCCATCTGTGAGTTGGCATCGCCTTTTTCCGCATCCGCTTTCAAGTGGGGCAACGCTTCGCTGTATTGCTTGGTCTGGTAAAGGGCTATGCCCTGTTTCTCAGCTTTAGCCGCTGGTTGTTGCCCTTGTGCCTGGGGGGCTTCAGCAGTATCCGCGGCTTGAAGCGGTATCGAAGCGACTAAGGCAGAAGAGATAAGGGCAAGTGTTAAGAGGGGGCGTTTCAAGCGAAGCATGGCATTCTAATTGGCTCTTTCAAATGACCCTATTATATGGCAAGCTTTGCTTGGAAAAACGTCTTGTGAGGATTTGCATCTTGCTAAGGAGACGGCCTTGAGAATACTTGTGCGGATTTTTGTAGCGTTCTGGCTGGGACTTGTCCTGGTCTCAGGTACCGCAAGGGCTGACCAGACCGATATCATGCTTGAACTCGTGAATACCGAGCGGGAGCGTAATGGGCTTAATGCGTTGCAGCCCTATGAAGAGCTTTATGAGGCAGCCGACGTGCGTGCACGTGAACTGCCTAAGCGTTTCAGCCATACCCGGCCAAACGGCCGCTCGCCCTTTACGGTCATTGAATCGCGTGGCATTCCTTATGCGATGGTGGGGGAAAACATTGCCATGGGTACCCGGATGGATGCCTATGAGGCATTTGAGGGTTGGATGGACTCAGACGGCCACCGTAAGAATATGATGTCAAGCGACTTCGATTCAATCGGTATTGGTTACTATAAAGACCGGTCGGGCAACGCATACTGGGTACAGATATTCCTGAAGCAAAGCCATGGGGATTCGGATGATGGTTCGGATACCAATGGCGATGCGGACTGTAATGCAGGTTGTCAATCTGCTTGTGATTCGGATTGCGATGACGATGAGGATGAAAACCAAAGCCAGGGGTGCCGTTAATCTAATGGTGGCGTAAATGGACGGAGGAACAGATGATTGTTGAAGAACAGGTAGGGATCTTTACCAATGTCTACATTGGTGGGCTGGTTTTTACGGCTGACGAAAACGACCGCCAATGGGGTTTCGGTGATGGCGATGACTCAACTGGGCGTTGGGAAGCGTTGGCCAAGCAACGGGGCATGGATGTGGATACCTGCCAAAAGCACTATCAGGGCATGTGCAATGCCGCCGCAGGCTGGCCGGATGACACTTGGACGTTCCGCTATGAAGTGGTTTCTGAGACAGGAACAACCAATGCGATGGTCCTGGAGATGATTGAATCGGTCAAAGAAGCGATTGAACGCAACGGCGCATCGAAAGACCGTGAGCTTTGCCAGCAACTCTTAAGGCGTACGTTGTCCTTCGGAGTCGTACGCATGTATGGCTTGGGGATTCGGAAGTATATTTCCCAAGGTGAAACGGGGCGCCCAATTATCGTCTATCAGCGGGAAGAGTTGACCCCGTACCATTTTGAGAGTCTGGTGCCTGAAAAAGTTCGACAGTCTGTTGTCCATAAGGGGGAAGATGTCCCGCAGGCTGAATCGGGTTCGGCAGCTGTGCTGGACTTTCCGTGGCGCTAAGGTGTGATTTTGCTCTGTTTGAACCGAGTCGCTTGCATCCGAGTCGGTTGGAATCGAGTCAGTCTTTAGGCAAGAGGCTTTCACCTGTTTCCCAGTCGGTTTAGTTCCCCACAGTGTCAGGGGAGGCTGCGAACCCAAGGAGGTAGCCGATCATATGTCCGGTCTCCTGCAGCAGGAAACGCAACGACTTGTTCGAGCCTTCATAGCGTGTGGTCGGCGTGGGCGATGAATAAGCCGTCATATCCAGGTCATCGGCAATGGCCATCGCACGCTTCATATGGTATGGGTCGCTCACGATGATGGCACTCTTCAACCCATGCTCGGCCATCAGTTTCTTCGCATTGACGAGGTTCTCATAAGTGTTGTGGGAGTCTTCCTCAATTAAGATGTCCTGTGCCGGGATCTTTTTCTTTAACGCAAAGCGCCTGGCGACATATGCTTCAGAAAAGGGGGCATTCCGGGATTTTCCGCCTGTCATGATCAGCTTTTTGACATAGCCGTTCTCGTAGAGCCAAAGGCCATGCTTGATGCGCTGCTCAAAGACAGGTGAAGGCCGCTTGTACCAGGCAGCGGCTCCCAGGATGACGGCGGCATCCGCCTGGGTCTTTTCATCGACGCTGGAATAGCAGTAAATCGATGTGGCGATGTAGATGAGGATGGCGCCCATAAGTCCGATAACAGCAAGGGCTGCGATGCCGATGCGTTTGATGAGCGGGGGAATGGGGCGCATCCGTGATGTCTTTAAGGGTTTTGGTGTTGGGGGTATCCGTCTTTTTATGTGTTCAGTTGCGGGTATCAGTGACGCCAGCTCTTGCCACTCATGATGAAGACGCGTTGCATGAACATGTCTTTGTCATAGACCTCGTATTTGACGTTTTCACCATGGCTACGGATGTGCTCAATCTCGACTTCATGGTAATTCCTGTCGGCGTAGTCAAAGACTTCCACGGTTTCACCGCGCTTGAATTTTTCGGGGCGGCTCGTTGACATCGAAATCGCTACATTGGTGCTTTCATCAACACCATCCCAACCGGCCGAGGCTGCCTGGCAGACGAAAAGGAAAATCAGTGGAAGGAACTTTTTCATAGAAACTACTTTAATAAAATCTAATAACTCTTTGTTTTAAAAATGATATTTGTGTTACCGCCTGCCAAATGGGTTGTCGCTCTGTTTTTGGCTTTCTTCGCGTTTGCGTTTCAGAATGGTGCGGTGGATCATCCAGATGCCGACGATGCCCAACGCCATGATGATGGCAAAGACCTTGCGCCAGAAACTGCGCTTGCTGTCTTCCGATGCCTCAGGAACTGGCGCGGCATCTTTGTCGTCTGGCTGGTCTGCCGCTTTGTCGGCAGCGAACTTGTCAGCAGTAGCGCTGCCTACTGGTGTCTTGTTTTCCTTTTCGTAGATCTCGTCTAATGCTTCAATGGCTTTTTCATGCCCATCGTTGGCAGCCCGTTCCAGATAGGGAATGGCTTCTTTGTATTTCTTGGCACGGTAAAGTTCCAATCCTTGGGAGAGGTCATCTGCCATTGCAGGGATGCCGGTGCAAAGCAGGGCTGGGATCAGGCACAGTGAAATCAGGAAACGTTTAAGCATGGTGGCTGTGGGTAAAAGCTTTTTATCGAAACTGTATTGTAGCCTTTCCTGCCTCTTGGTTGGCCAGATTTGCAGGAAAGGACATGGTATTAAACCGCAATCGGGGCTGCAATCGCTGGATGCGGGTCATACCCTTCAATCGTAAAGTCTTCGAAGGTGTAATCAAAGATCGAATCCCTGCGGTTGAGTTTTAGGGTTGGCGCAGGCCTTGGCTCACGTGAGAGCTGAAGCTTTGCCTGCTCAAAATGGTTGCGGTAAAGGTGTAAGTCACCGATGCTGTGGATGACTTCACCCACTTCCAGGTCACACTGCTGGGCAACCATGTGGGTCAGGAAGGCGGTGGACGCTGTGTTGTACGGGATGCCCAGGAAGATGTCGCCGGAGCGCTGCGTCATCATGCAGGAGAGGCGTCCACCCGCCACTTGGAATTGGTACATTACATGGCAGGGGGCAAGCGCCATCTTGCCGGCACGGACATTGTCTTGCGGGGAGACCTTTTCATCGGGCAAAAGGGCGACGTTCCAAGCGCTGATGATGTGGCGGCGGCTATTCGGGTTGTTCCTGATCGACTCGATGACGGAGGTGACCTGGTCATAGATTTTGCCATCTGAGCCTTCCCAGTTGCGCCACTGGGCACCATAGATTGGCCCCAAGTCGCCCGTTTCCGTTGCCCATTCATCCCAGATGGTCACTTTGTTTTTGTGCAGGTAGTCGATGTTCGTACCGCCCTTTAAGAACCAGAGCAGTTCATGGACAATCGCACGGATATAGAGCCGTTTGGTCGTCAAAAGCGGAAAGCCTTTTTGCAGGTCATGGCGCATCATCCGGCCGAAGACGGCCCGTGTGCCGGTGCCGGTACGGTCTCCTTTGTCAACGCCGTGTTCCAAGATTTCTGATAAGAGGGCGAGGTACTGCGCTTCCATCATCATGGGGGGTATCCTTTATCCTTATTTTTTCAATCAATCCAGCCCACCAAGGTGGATGGTCTTGACATCGAGGTATTCAGCAATGCCAAGGACTGAGCCTTCACGGCCTAAGCCTGATTCTTTCACACCGCCAAATGGGGCGACAGTGGAAGAGACACCGGTGTCATTGATGCCGACCATGCCCGCTTCCAAGGCTTCTGAGACCCTGAAAACGCGTGCCAAGTCTTTGGTGTAACAGTAGGCTGCCAAACCAAACGGTGTGTAGTTGGCGCGGTTGATGGCTTCTGCCTCATCGGCGAACTTAAAGCAGGCGGCAACCGGTCCAAACGTCTCTTCATGGGCAATGGCCATGTCGTCTGAGCATTTCGCTAAAACGGTCGGTTCATAGAACGTGCCACCCAAGGCACTGCGCTTGCCGCCGGCAACAACTTTGGCGCCTTTGGCGGTGGCATCATTCACATGGCGTTCCACCTTGGCCAATCCCTTTTCATTGATCAAAGGCCCGATGGTGACGCCTTCATCCATCCCGTTGCCTACTTTGAGTTGTGAGACGGCTGCCGCGAGTTTCTCGACAAAGGTGTCATAGATACTTTCTTGGACATAGATCCGGTTGATGGCGACACAGACCTGGCCTGCATTCCTGAATTTGTTGGCCATGACACCTTTGACCGCTGCATCCAGGTCGGCATCCGAAAAAATGAGCATCGGTGCATTGCCGCCCAATTCCATGGAGACATGCTTCATCGTTTCAGCGGATTCGCGTACCAGGATTTTGCCGACGGCAGTCGAACCGGTGAAAGTGACCTTGCGCACGTCAGGAGAAGCCATGAAAGCATCTGCAATCGCTTCCGTGTCCCCAAAGACACCGTTTAGGACGCCGGGGGGGACACCGGCTGCATCCGCCAGGGCTAAGAGGGCATTGGCGCACAGCGGTGTTTCATTCGCGGGTTTGATGATGGCCGTGCAGCCGGCGGCCAAAGCTGGGCCCAATTTCCTGGCCAGCATCGCCATCGGGAAGTTCCATGGGGTGATTGCCACGACAACACCGACCGGCTCGCGTGTTGCAAAGATTTTGCTGTTGGCCTTAAACGGCGGGATGATCTCGCCATTGATGCGCCTGGCTTCTTCAGAGAACCATTTGATGAAGCTTGCCGCATAATCCACCTCACCCAAGGCTTCGGCTAGGGGTTTGCCCTGTTCTGCAGTCATCAGTTGGCCTAAGAAATCGCGGTTTTCCATCATCAGGTCGTACCAGCGCTCCAAGATGGCGGCACGCTCAGCGGCTAAGGTCTTTCTCCAGGTCTTAAAGGCAGCCATCGCGGAGACGACGGCGGCTTCTGCCTCGTTGTAGGTACTGTAGGCTGCGTTGGCTAAAAGCTCGCCCGTTGCCGGGTTGTTGACAGGGAATGTCTTGGCGGTCGTAATCCATTTGCCATGGATGAATGCGCCCGTCTTGAAAAAACGGTTGGCCTGTAGGCTGTCGTGCAATGTACTCATTTGGGTCTCCATTAAACCTTATTGGCTCTGTGTGATGCCGGCAAGCTGCGTCGACAAGAAGGTGGCGTGGCGGTCGGTCAGTCCTGTGATGAAGTCAATCACTCGCATATAGGCGGTGTATAGGTCGTCTTTTTCTGTTGGGGCGTTCATGCCCATCAAGGTCAAGACCTGCCCATCCCGGAAAGACAACGGCTGCCTGCTGATGAATTGGTGGCATGAAGGGATTAATGTGTCCAACATGCGTTTGTATAACGTGTAAGAGCCGATTTCAATGGCAATCTTCGAGTGGTTTTTCAAAATCACATCAAAGAAAAGCCGCCGTGCGTTGTCCATATAGGTGGCGACATCCGGTTCAATATGATCCAACAGGGCATGGACGTCTTCACCTGCCATAATCTTAGGGTAAAGCGTCTGGAAAACGTTGCAGGTGGCATCAATCATCAGGTCAATGATGCGGGCACGGATAAGGCCTGCCCGACGGCGGTTGGTGTTCGATGCTTTCAGGCGTTCTTCATCAATGTTGAGCCGCCCCCAGACGGGGCTGACGACGTCCATCAAATCGCTGAACTGGACGATGTTGAGTTCCAAGGCGTCTTCAATATCAATGATGCAGTAGCAGATGTCATCCGCCGTTTCGGTCAGGTAAGACAGGGGGTGGCGGATGTAGCCGGTATCTCTCTTAAGTCCCAAGTTGGTGAAGACTTCATCGAACGTGTCGCGCTCGGACTGGTAGAAGTTGAATTTTGCCGAATTCACTTTGGTGGCGTCAAACGATGACCTAGGGTACTTGACCATCGATGCTAGGGTCGGGAAGGTGAGCCTTAATCCTCCTTGGTCTTTATGGTTTTCAAGGGAGGTTAAGACACGGAAGCCCTGGGCGTTGCCGTCAAAGGTCATGAAGTCGAGCTTCTGTGCTTCGGTGAGCTCGGAAAGATAGCGCTCACCATTGACGGGATCCTTGAACCAGTCCTGTAAGGCGCTTTCGCCACCATGCCCGAATGGTGGGTTGCCGATGTCGTGGGCTAAGCATGCGGCCTGCACAATCTGCCCTAAGTGTTCAGGAGGGTAAGTGTCAGGCAGGTCACCGCGGGATTTCAGGAAGTATCCCGTCATGATGCCCAGGGAGCGCCCGACGCTTGAGACCTCAAGCGAGTGCATCTGGCGGTGGTGGACATGGTCGTTGCTCGCAAAGGGATGGACCTGGGTTTTCCTGGCCAGCATCCTAAACGCATTGGAAAAAAGGATCCGGTCATAATCCTGGACAAAGGGGCTCCTTGCCGGATTGAAGAGGGCTGTCTCCGTATGGCTGCCAATCCGCCTGATGGGGGCCAAAAGTTTCAGCCATTGGGTCTGACGGTTTTTTTCGGTGTTTTCCATGATGCGGCTGTTTGTGGCTTCGATGGGGGTAATGTTAGCAGAATCGGAGGGTATCAGAGCGTGGTTGTTATTTTCGTTTCCAGAACCAAGAAACCAGGCACGCTATGACAATCAGCAAGATGCCAAGCGAAACAGCAATCATATTCCCAAACTGGATATAAGGGGTGATGCCTTGCGTGCCTGTTACCTTAAGGCGCAGTTCACCTGTTGTATAAGGTGGCAGTTGCTGGACGACTTCACCGTACTCATCGATGAAAGCCGTGGTGCCGGTATTGGTGGCGCGCAGCATCGGACGTCCCGTCTCAAGGGCTCTCATCCTGGAAATCTGCAGGTGCTGTGGCAGGGCGATTGTGTCACCAAACCAAGCGATGTTCGAGATGTTCAGGAGGATGGAGGCGACGGGTTTGCCGGACTGGTCCTCATCGTGGAGCCTTGCGGCAATCTCCTCGCCAAAGATGTCTTCATAACAGATGTTTGGCAATATCCATTGTCCTTTGACAGGGAATGGGGCTTGTATTGCAGCACCGCGCTTGAAGCTGCCTAGCGGGATATGCATCATGTTGACGAACCAGCGGAATCCCATCGGCACGAATTCGCCGAATGGTACCAGGTGGTGCTTGTCGTAACGGTAGAGGCGTTTGTTCTCACCGTCCTTAGGATAGATGACAGCTAGGCTGTTGCTGTAGGATGTCATACTGTCAGCCAAGGGGATGCCCAGTGCCAGGCGGCTGCCGCTCGTATCGACAAAGGTGACGAGCTGGTTCAAGTATCCGGCAGGCAGGTTCTGCGGGTAAATCGGGATGGCGGTCTCAGGCGTCACAATGATGTCCGCCTTTTCCTTCGAGATCATTTCCGCATATTGACCCAGCATGGCGGCGAGCTGTTGCATATTGAACTTGGCTTCCTGGGCGATATTGCCTTGCAAGAGACGGACCTCAATCGGGGCACCATAAGGCGTTGTCCACGTGATGTTCTTTAGTGTCTGTCCAACGGAAACCAAAAGCGTGACGATGACGGCGGCGGCCAATGTCAGGCGCCAAGCCCGCTGGCGGATTGCCAGGATGCAACTGGCAAGCGCACCACCCATGATGGCGGCAACCAGACTGATGCCAAAGACGCCGATGACCGGTGCGTAGCCTGCGAGTGGGCTGTCCGTGAACGCATATCCAGTGGAAAGCCACGGCAGTCCTGTAAAGACCCAGCCGCGGAGCCATTCGAATAGCGTCCAACAGGCGGGAAAGACCATCAGTAAGAAGAGGGTGTTGGTGACTTTCAGGCGGTTTTTGATCCAGTATGCCAGAAGGCACCCAAAGGCGGGCAGAAGCCCCATGAAGGCGGTGAGTCCCAATGTGCCTGTTGCAGCCATCAGCGCATTCATCTTCCCGTAAACATGTACACTGATGAAGAGCCAGTACATACCGGAGACGAAAGCGGCTGTGCCGTATGCCCAGCCGCAGAAAAAGGCTTGGCGTTTAGTGGTCAGGCGAAGGAGTATTAAGGCGAGGGCTGCCAGGCAGATGGGCTGGAGTGGCCAGATGCCTGACGGTGCGAAAGAAAACACCGTCAGGATGCCGGCTATGGAAGCGATGGCAGGGTACAGCAATGCTTTTAAACGCGTCATGGGCATTGCCTATTTGGCTTTCTGTCGTGAGACGGGGCTCAGGCGTTTCCGCCGTCGTTTTCTGCCAAAAGGACGCTCCTGCCGGATGGGTTGATTTCGGTTTCTGGGTCGTCCTCTTCTTCAAGCCGCAAGATGCTACGCCCGGACGGGTTGATTTCCGTTTCCGGGTCGTCAATCGCCATGCTGGCATCCGTGATACTGACACAGACACCGGTAAAATCAGGCGCTTCCTTTTCAAAGGAAGATAGGGGATCCGAATCCTGTGTTTTGGTGTCGACCAAGGGAGGGATACCAGCTGCTACGGGAGCCGTATCGGTATCCGGTTCGTTTTCAATTTTGGTGACGCTACGGCCTGAACTGCTGGTCTCTGTTTCAGGATCGTATTCTTCTTCAAGCCTTAAGATGCTGCGGCCGGAAGGGTTGATTTCTGTTTCAGGGTCATACTCATCCTCAAGTCTTGTGATGCTGCGGCCTGAGCTGACCGTTTCGGTTGTTGGGTCACTGTCGTCAAAAACCGTATCTTTAGGGGAACTCATGATTTACCCTCGATAAAAAATAAACAGACTATGTTAGGCACTGAATTAGGCTGTGAGCATTTGGTGCTGCGCTTCAGGCGGAGTGGCACCGTTCAGCCAAACGATGAGTGTCTTCAGTTTGCGCTTGTCGCCTTTTTGTACCTCAAAATGTACGCCGTCCATGTCGAACTCATCGCCTACATGAGGGACATAGCCGAGCTTGCTGGTGATGTAGCCGCCGATGGTCTCAATCCGGTCGTCTTCCAGGTGAAGCCCAAATGCCTTGTTAAACTCGTCAACCTCAGTCCATGCCGGAACTTTCCAACGGATGGCGCCATCTTCTTGGCTGAACCGGGCGATGCTGCCGGTATCAGTTTCTTCGTATTCATCAACGATTTCGCCGACAATCTCTTCCAAGACGTCTTCAATCGTTACCAGTCCTGAGACATTGCCAAATTCATCGATGACAATCGCCAAGTGGTTGCGTGTATTCTTGAATTCCCGCAAAAGGACATTGAGCTTTTTCGATTCGGGGATGAAAACGGCCGGGCGCAGGACGTCGCGGATGGCAGTGCCTTCCTTGAAGTGCTTCAAGAGGTCTTTGGCGTAGAGGATGCCGATGACTTTTTCAGGATTGCCGTCAATCACCGGGTAGCGCGAATGGCCATAGCGGACGATGTCGTCAATACATGCTTCCACTGGCTTACTGATATCAATCATCAACATGCGCGAGCGTGGGATCATGATGTCGCGGGCGGCAGTCTCGTAGACGTTGAAGACACCTTCAATCATATCCAGACATTCCGCATCAATCAGCTTCCTGTCATGCGCATTATGCATGACGTCCAACAGGTCGGACTGTGAATCCGGTTCGGGAGCCATCATAGCGCCCAGTTTTTCAAAAATGGATCGGGCGGTAGTTCCGCGTCTTTTCTTATATTTACGATGCTTTTCAGGCATGGTTAAGGCGACTTATGGAATCAAAAAAGCCACTGAAAGGCAAAACAATACTTTTCCCATGGCTTGGGACAGACTGCACCTGACAGCTAACTTATAATATTAACACACTAAACCATACGTGATTTATCTGCGAAACCGAATTGTCAGCGATGAGAAACCCCAAGACATTAAATGTTTTTGCCCGGACGAGCCTTGTGCTTGCCTTATTGGCCTGTTTTACAACCCCGACCGTTCTTTTGGCGACGCCAGGTAACGTACCCATCCCAACTGTTGAGTCTGCTGCAACATTGTCCGCCCATGACCGGATGCGCGTCGGTTTACGGTACGCAATGGGCGATGGCGTGGCAGCGGATGACTTGATGGCCCAGCAGTGGTTTGCTTTGTCTGCCAAGGACGGCTACGCTCCCGCACAGGTGGCCCTTGCCTCGATGAAGGCATTTGAAAGTGATGTTCAGGATGTACCAGGTGCCATTGTCCTTTTGCGTGGGGCTGCAGCACGCGATAATGTCCAGGCGCAATCAGAATTAGCCAGGCTCTTATCGTCTTCCAGCAATCCGGCTGAAGTAGAAGAAGCCAAGGTGTGGCAGGATAAAGCAGAAGCCATTACCCGTAACCAGCAGTTGACCTGGGCTTGGAGGCAGGCCGCTAAAGGCGCTGAAAAATGGGCGGTACCAGCAGGTAGTGTGGCTGATGGCAAACGCTTAGCCCAGCATGTCGATTCTCCGGACAGTAAGAACCTGACGTTAGATATTGGCGCGATTGGCAGGGCAGTTGAAGCGGGTGACAATGCCGCGCGGACAGTCGGCGCGATGGTTTTGGCAACCGGTAACGGTATCAAAGCGGATGAAAAGCTGGCCGTTGAATGGTTGCGTGAAGCTGCCAAGGCAGGCTATGCCCCTGCCCAGGCTGTGTTAGGGCAACTCTATAAGGTAGGGTGGGGTGCTTTTGCCAAGGATGACAAGGCGGCGCTCGAATGGATGAAACTTGCCGCAGAAGGCGGGAACTCCGATGCCTTATCCCAATTGATCGGGATGCTGCCTAAGGACGGGCCCTCAGAACTCCGCGAAAAAGCCAAGGCACAGCTGGAAAGCGCAGCAGCGGCCAACGATGGGGAAGCCTTGATGAAACTGGGGTTCGAGCGTCTGGCGGCTGACCAACGCGAGCAAGCCTTAGGATACTTTTCCAAGGCGGCGGATTATGGCGATGAGCATGTCTTATCCGTCTTGGGGATGCTTTGTGGTTGGGGGACGGCACCAGTCGGTCATGAGTCTGCCAAGATGACGGAAGTCAGGCGTTATGCCCAACGCGAAGATGCGGAAGCACAGCTGATGCTGGGGCTTTTCTATGCCGAAGGTTGGGGCACACCGCCCGATGAAACGGCATCACTTGCCTGGTATGACAAAGCCATTGCGAAAGGCAACCGGGCGGCAATCCTTCCCAAAGCCTTGATGCTCGCAGGAACTGGCAAGGCAAAGGAGGCTGATAAGGCGTTGTTGCACTTAATGAAAGAGAAAGCATTCGCCTTTTTACATGAGACAGATCTCGTCAAGCTGATGTTTGAGGAGACAGACGCGGCTTCAGAAATCACTGAGATGAATAAGGGGGATGAGGCTTGCCGAGCCTTTCGGCGTGAAAAGATTACACGGCAGTTGGCTTTCTTAAGCCAGCATGCCAAAGCGGGTAATCCAGTGGCGTCTTACCTGTATGGTTCGGTGGTGGCGATGGGCTTGGTGCCTGATATGACGGTAGAAAATGGGCAGGCCATGCGGGATGCGGCATTGTCTAAACTGTGCACACTGTCAAGTCAAGACCTTGCCGAAGAATGTGCTACGGCTGCGGAAGGACAAGCCAAATAATCCCGCTTGTTTGTGCGGACAAGGGGCATTCGATTGCGCTAGAATACCTGTTTTTTTGTCAGTAGGGCTTTTCCGTTTCCCATGGTCACTTTTACCGTCTGCATGTTGGTGCTGGTTGTCGGCTACCTGGTCTATGGCCGTATCGTCGAGAAGGTCTTTGGCATCAAGCCAGAAAGGAAAACACCGGTTTATCTAAGGCGGGATGGCGTTGACTATATCCCCTTGTCCGGCTGGCGGATTTTTTTGATCCAGTTCTTGAATATTGCCGGTTTAGGCCCGATTTTTGGGGCCATCATGGGTGCCAAGTTTGGGACGTCGGCTTATCTCTGGATTGTGCTGGGGTGCATTTTTGCGGGGAGTGCCCATGACTATTTTTCTGGGATGCTCTCTTTACGGCATCATGGCGACAGCTATCCTGAAATCATTGGACGCTACATGGGCGCGCCCTTTAAACAGTTTGTCCGGGTATTCTCTTCCGTCATGATGGTTTTAGTGGGAGCTGTTTTTGTGGCAGGTCCCGCCGGCCTGCTTGCGCAGTTGACATCCGGTTCGTTGGGACTGCCGTTTACTGTCTGGGCAGGCATCATCTTCGTCTACTTCATTGCGGCGACTGTGCTGCCTGTTGATAAGGTGATTGGCAGGCTCTATCCCGTCTTTGGTGGGGCACTGCTTTTCATGGCCGTAGGCATACTGGTCAGCCTTTACATCCATATGCCGGCTTTGCCTGAAATCACCGACGGTTTGATGAATACCCATCCGAAAGCTGAGACGACACCGCTTTTTCCGATGCTCTTTATTACGATTGCCTGTGGTGCGGTATCGGGCTTCCATGCCACGCAGTCACCGATGATGGCACGTTGTATGACAAGCGAGCGCCAGGGTCGTCCGGTTTTCTTTGGCGCGATGATTGTCGAAGGGATGGTGGCCCTGATTTGGGCAGCGGCGGCCAACTTTGCATTCAACACCCCTCAGGGGCAGGCGTTCTTTACTGGTGGCAATGCCGCTTTGGTCGTGAATTATGTGTCAACCGAATGGCTGGGCGCAGCTGGAGGTGCACTGGCTGTTTTGGGGGTTGTAGCCGCACCGATTACCTCAGGTGATACGGCTTTCCGTTCTGCCCGGTTGATTGTGGCTGATGCCTTAAAAATCGACCAGAAGAACCTGGTCAAGCGCTTGGCCGTATCCCTGCCGCTTTTTGCAGTCGGCCTTTTCCTGATGTTTGTCGACTTCAGCATTGTCTGGCGCTATTTTGCATGGACGAACCAGATCCTTGCGACCATCACACTGTGGGCGGTTACGATTTATCTGACGATGCGGCGTAAGAACTATTGGATTATGCTTTTGCCGGCGACCTTTATGACGGCGGTGGTGTCAGGCTACTTTTTCATGGCACCGGAGACGCTGGGGTTGGCTGAAGCATGGGCTTTGCCGTTGACGTTTGCGTTGACCGCCTTGGTGCTTTTCGCGTTTGTCCGCTGGCGTCGCTCATTTGAAAACCGCTTCCCGGCAAACCGGCATCAGGTGGCACAGATGGGATTGGAACGGAGGTAACAGGAATGGATCCAAGGATTAGGGGGGCAATCTGCGGCATTGCTTCTGCTGCATTTTATGGATGCAATCCGTTAGGGGCACTGGGGCTTTATGAACTGGGCATCAATTCCCACACGGTGCTTTTCTTCCGGTTTGTACTGGCGTCCGCCATCCTGGCAGGGTTGATGATGATTAGGCGTGAGTCGTTTGCATTGAAAGCCAAGGAAGCCTTCCTGGTCGTTATCTTGGGCGTCATTTTCTGTATGACGTCGCTTTTGATGTTCATCAGTTTCCATTACATTGATGCGGGTGTTGCCTCGACGTTGATTTTTGTCTATCCGGTCATGGTGGCCCTGATTATGGCCGTACTCTTCAGGGAACGGATCACGCTTTTGACCTGTGGATCGATTGTCCTGTCGTTGGGCGGTATTGCACTGCTTTACCACGGAGATGGCGAAACATTGAATACAACCGGTGTGCTGCTAGTGATGCTGGCGGCTTTCTTCAATGCGCTCTATATCATTGTGATCAACCGAACCAGACTCAATATCCCTGCGGTCAAGATGACGTTTTATGTGTCGGTCGTCTCGATTTTCATGGTCTATGCACATTCGTTGATGGGGGACAATACGGGCATCCAGATGCTGACAACGCCTGCGATGTGGGGCTATGCACTCTTTATGGCATTTGTGCCAACCGTCCTGGCACTCGTCTTGATGGCCGTTGCCATCCGCGATATCGGTTCAACCCCAACGGCCATCATGGGGGCGTTGGAGCCAGTCAGTGCCGTAATGATTGGTGTCTTGATGTTCGGTGAAAAGTTCACCCTCCAGATCATGTTTGGGATTATCCTGATCATGGCGTCGGTCTTGGTCATCATCTTGGCGAAAAACAGGATTGAAGCGGACAAGAAAAAGGCAACCGGTTCACCCACACCGTCATAGGCTGGATCGGGTAGGGTGGTCATGAACGCCAGACTTAAAGGCTGCATCTGTGGCGTGGCATCCGCCATCTGCTATGGCACGAATCCGTTTGGTGCGCTGGGATTGAAGGGCGAAGGTATCACCGCTGGTTCAATGCTTTTTTACCGGTTTTCTATTGCCATGGTCATCCTGGGCGCATATCTCATCTGCCGGCGAGAATCCTTGGCAGTGACCCGCAAAGAGTTTCTTGTACTCGCTTCATTAGGCGTGCTCATGGGGTTCTCTTCCCTGGGGCTTTTTTTGAGTTTCAACTATATGGAAGCCGGTGTTGCCTCAACCCTCCTCTTTGTCTATCCCGTGATGGTTGCCGTCATTATGGCAGCTGTTTTCCGTGAACGGGTTACCATTACTACGGTCGTTGCCATCCTGCTCTCCTTGGCAGGGATTAGGCTTTTGTATCAGGGCAATGGCGATGTGGCGTTGAGCTTGGTTGGCATCATGCTGGTGCTTTTCTCGTCACTGACCTATGCCATTTACATCATCGTTTCGCAAAAGGCGTCGCTAAATGTGCCGCCGATCAAGGCGACGTTCTTTGTCCTAGTTTTTGGGGCGTTGACGGTCTTCCTCTATACGGTGGCTGTTTCCGGACAACCGGTCCAGTGGCTGGAGACCCCTGCGCAGTGGGGGTATGCCTTGTCGCTAGCTGTCGTCTCCACCATCATTTCACTCGTACTTTTGACTGTTGCCGTCAAAGAAATCGGTTCGACCCCAACGGCCATCATGGGGGCGTTGGAGCCGTTGACTGCCGTCTTGATCGGCGTTTTCTTCTTCCATGAGCACTTTACCTGGCAGCTGGCCGGTGGGATTTTCCTGATCCTAGGGGCGGTGATGTTGATCATTATGGGAAATGCCATGGTGTCGAAGCCAGACACGCAATCCTAATGTTTTCGGCAGAACGGGCAGGTTTTCTGCCACTCATTGGACGGCATTCTCGGTTATAATACGCAAGTTTTTGTGCGCCGCTTGTTGGCTAGCTTCGTATGCAGGCATTATCCTGTGTTTAATAACCAATACTTTATGGAGAACGCGTGTTGTCCCTATGGGTGGGCGCGGAGAAAAGACAGATGAAACATAAAATTGAAATCTATACCGTCAAGGGTGTCAGTAAATGTGATATCGCCTGCCAGATTTTTGAATCCAGGGGCATCCCTTTTGAAAACATTGTCGTTGGCATCGACATGAACCTGATTGTTGAAATGTGGGCTCGTTCTGAATGCCATACCATCCCACAGATTTTCATTGACGACGTCCATATCGGCAGCCTGCCAGAACTGTTGGATATGGTTGAAAGCGGCGAAATCGACAAGCTGGCTGAAGAATACCAGCAATAATGCCTATCTGCCGTGCCCAAGAGTGGCATGGTTTGGGATATGATAAAAGGGTAACAGTTGTTGCCCTTTTTTTATGGGTTTGGGCTTTTTGGGACGGGAAGCGATGCCTCCGCTGAAATTACCATCTCTTTTACGTGTGCTTGTGCTCGCATCCACACTCACTGTGACCGGGTGTTATTTTGCCATCCCGACGATGGTCGAGACGGTCAAGCAGAATAGGAACCTCGAAGAAGCCGAAGGCAAGGCGCTGGAATCGACTACCGGTGCCATCCGGCTTTTGGCCAATACTGGGGAAAACGCTCGGGCTAACTGGTATATCCGTGGGTACAACGCCTTGATGGTCGGGCAGTGGAGTCTGATGCCGTCTTACCAGGTTCTGACTGAAAAAACCATGACTGCCGATGGCAAAGGGGCTGTTCCTTATCCGGTGGTCATGGGGCTTACCGAGGCAATCCGCGATTTCAGGATGGGGCTCCTCCTTCATGATGAGGAAGGTACAGAACTCGATGCCGACATCCAGCAGGCGGTTGATGCGGCTGAAAAGTTGAAACACGATGAAGCCAACAGCCTGCCGTATTTCAGGAACCGCGTCTATCTACAGGATGATATGCAGGGTGCTAGGCGCGTCCTGCCGTACTTAAAAGGTGACTATGATCGGTTGATTGCGGTCATCGAGCGGATTGGCATGCAGCTTTCCGCCCTCCAGAAAGCGGAAGCAACGCGGTTGGTTGCCCAGCATAGGGCAGATAAAGACCTGGTGGGCCTTTACACTGAACAGAGCCTCTTGGATGCGCAGGATCTGATGACGTTCCTGAAAGAAAAGGATGTCTACCGCAATGCCCGTGCCTATCAATATGCGGACCTTCAGGTCGCGGAACTCGAACGTTCGCTGACAGGACTCAAAGATGCATCCACGAAAGCAGGCAGGCCGCTGAATCCCACACAAGGCCTAGGAGCCGTCTACACCCAGTTGCGTGAACTCCTAAGCCTTTATGCGGCGTTAAAACAGGGGCAGCGCGATGTGACCTACAACCGGATGATGCGCCGCTACAGTGATGCCATCATGCTTTACAATGGCCTCTTGGAAAAGAGGCCCGTTCCCGTATCTGAAACGCCTGAAGGAGAGAACGAATGACACCCTATGCCGCATTCATTGATTGGATTGGTGCGTTACCTGCCAAATACCAGCGTGATCTGGTGATGGAAATTGCAGCTGGCCTGCCCGGTATTGATGTCAATCCCTTCCACCGGGCATTCTTTTCGCAGTTCACCGCCCAGTTGGACGCTGTTGCCAAGAAGGGGGCGGCGGCAGAACGGGGGCTTGTCATCTGCCTGAAAGCCTTGGTTGAAGATAGTGTCAACCGCCATCTGAAGGCCTCTAGTTCCGCCGATTGGCAGAAGGAAAAGGCAGACCTGGCCGAAATGGCGGCGTTAACCGGCAGCTGTTCGCTGGCAGAACATGCGGCTGCCCGTACCCAGCACGATGCCCAGTGGCAGATGGTTGCCAGCGAATGGCAGACGTTAGCGTCAGGCGCAATGGGCGATGTAGCAGTTGATGCGGGCTATGCCCTGAACGTTAATTAGGTGCTTTTTCTGCCAAACTGCGTAATAGAGCGATTTCCTGCTGGTAGCCAGGGATGTCATTTGGGGTTTCCAAACAGAACGGCAGGTGCTTAAGCTTCGGATGCGTGATAACCCTTACAATTGCGTCCAGCCCGATTGAGCCTTGACCAATCAATGCATGGCGGTCTTTGTTGCTGGCAAAAGGCGTCATGCTGTCATTGAGATGGATGGCCTTCAACCGGTCCAACCCGATGATGCGGTCAAATTGGGTGATGACGTCATCGATGTTGTTCACAATATCGTAACCTGCCGACCAGACGTGGCAGGTATCGAGGCATACGCCCAACCTCGGGTGGTTCCCGCAGTTTGCAATGATTGTCTGGATTTCTTCAAAAGAGCGTCCGACTTCACTGCCTTTGCCGGACATCGTCTCCAACAAAAGCGGTGTCTTGCCGTCCATGTCTAAGATCTGCGAGACGATGGTGGTAATCAGTTCAATGCCTTTTTCTGATCCCTGCCCGACGTGGCTGCCAGGATGGATGTTGTAGAGTGCCGTTGGGGTGTAAGAGAGCCGCATCATATCGTCGGCGACAGTTTCCATAGCGAATTTGCGCAAGCCCTCATCTTTGGCTGCCATATTGAGGGTGTAGGGGGCATGGGCAATCACCGGGCCAAACTGGTTTTTTGCCATCAACTCGTTTAACGCCTCACAGTCGGCAACGTCCAGCGCCTTGGCCTTACCGCCGCGGGGATTGCGGGTAAAGAACTGGAAAGTGTTTGCGCCGATGGAAAGGGCTTCCCTGCCCATTGCAAGCATCCCTTTGGAGGATGACAGGTGGCAGCCGATATAGTACATGCTGGATCCTTTTGGGTAATGAAATGTTGTTCTGCCTATTCTATCAGAGCAGCTCATCCAGCATATAAACCGTGACCCTATCACCTGCTTTGACCATGCCCTGGTCTTCAGGCAGGTAGATGATGCAGTTGGCGTCCGTCAATGATTGGATGACCCCTGAGCCCTGGCTGCCGGTTAGGCTGACTGTAAACTGCCCATCTGCCAGGTTGACAATGCCGCGCTGGAACTCGGTGCGGCCTGTTTTCTTGCGGATGGGGGCTTTGGCCAGTGCCGCGATGGCCTGTGGGGGCTCAATCTGGGCGCCCATCATTTTCAGCAGGGCGTTTTTGACAAAGAAAAGGAATGAAACTGTCGCAGCGACAGGGTTGCCAGGCAGCCCGAAGAGGAGTGCTTCGCGGTTTTCTGTTTTGACTTTGCCAAACGCCATTGGACGTCCTGGGCGCATCTTGACCGACCAGAAACCAATGCCACCCAATTGGGCCATGACCTGTTTCATATAGTCTGCTGCGCCGACGGATACCCCGCCGGAGGTGATGATGACATCTGCCTGTTTGGCTGCTTCGGTTAAGACGGCTTCGAGCTTTTCCGGGTTGTCGGAAACAATCCCAAGGTCTAAGACGGGGCAGCCTAAGTCTTTGGCAAGGCCCATTAGGATTGCCCGGTTGCTGTCATAAATCTGACCATCAGCCAGTGTCCCATCCATGGGGCAAAGTTCATCGCCTGTAGAAAAGACAGCGACGGTAGGCGGCGTATAAACCGGCACGGTCGCCATACCGGCTGATGCCAACAGGCCTAGGTGCGTGGGCTTCAGGCGGGTGCCTGCTTTTAGGAGTGGAGCGCCTTGCTGGATGTTTTCCCCGATGGTACGGATATTGTCTTGGACGGTCGCACTTCCAGCGGGGATGTTAAGAAGCTTATCCCCAATGAATTGGACGTCTTCCTGCTGGACGACGGTGTCACAATTGCCGGGAACCATCGCACCCGTCATGATTTCAATGCATTCCCCGGCTTTTAACTGTCCCGTGAAAGGATGTCCGGCATATGAGTGGCCAACGACTTTGAGCTGCAGGTCTTGGCTTAAGTCGTAGGTCTTGCCTTCAAACGCAAAACCATCCATCGCGGCACTGTTAAACGTTGGCACATCAATGGGGGATGCCAGGTCTTTGGCGAGGATCCGGTTTTGTGCCTGTAAGAGAGGGATGTTTTCTGTTTGGCGCGGTGTTGGCGGTATGGCAGCCAGTATCCGTTCCTGTGCTTCTGTGACTGAGAGGCGGTCGGGCTTGGGTGTATCCATCATAGGTTCTGAAGGGTTGGTGTTGGCAGGCTCAAGCTGGTAGGCGTTCAACTCTGCCAATGTGTTGATGTTGATGAAGGCTTCCTTTTCAGCAAAAGGGACGGTAACCGTCTTTAAGGTGTCAAACCAGAGTCCCAATTTATGGTTGCCAGCTTTGAGGTAAGCAGCCAGCGATGGTGCCAGATGGCTTTTCATCACCGTGAAAACCGACTGAAGTTTTGTGGTGCCGGCTTCCATTGTGGTTGCCACAGCGATATCGGCATCTGTTTCAATCAGGGCGGTCTTCAACTTTTTGATGAGCGCATCATGCAGGAAGGGGGTGTCACACGGCGCAGTTGCCAGGTATGGTGTCTGGCAATGGGTGAGTCCCGTTAAGAAACCGGCTAATGGTCCTGGAAAACCTGCGACGGTATCGGGATAGACGGGGTAACCGTATGCCTGGTATTGCGTCAGGTGCCGGTTGGCACTGATGAGGATTGTGCCAGCCTGGCAGGCGATTTTCTCCAGCACATGGGCAATGAAGGGCTTGCCTTTAAAGGGCTGCAACCCTTTGTCGACACTGCCCATACGCTTGCCTTGGCCGCCTGCTAGGACAATGGCGGTGACGTCTTTATCAGGTGCGGTGGGCATGTTTTTAGGTGTTGCGTTCATGGGGCAGGATGGCTTTTCTTATTTCCTGGTGACTCTTTTGTGTTCGTCGATCCAATTGGCGTGTTCAGTCGATACGTGTTCTTCGACGCGTTCTGCCAAGAGCATGAGTTTTTCATTTTCACTAAGGTCGCGGTATTGCCCGGCATCTGCGAGGAAAAGGTGTTTTTCGTGTTTTAAGCGCTCCGCTGTCGAATGGTAGGACATCCAAAGGGACGAATATTGGCAGAGCTGCTGGATGGATTCGATGATGGCGACAACGGCACCCAAGGCAGCGACGAGCACCTTGACCCAAAGGGGACAGAGCAAAAAGATACTGATGACTGGGATGGATGCAGCAACGACAATCTGGACGATTTTCCAGAATTTATAACGGACGTGGCAGTAATGGCTTTCGGTGTCATACCATTCCAATTGGTCGATCAGCCTTTTCCAGGCATTGTGGTTTTTATAGTCTTCCATAGCTGAACCTCCATGCGGTCGACTTTAGCCGCATTGCGACAGTTTAATGGGGGTGCCTTCAGCGCTGACAAGGTGCAGTTCATCAGAGGGCGCATCATCCAGTTTGGCAACAGCTAGGCAATGCAGGGTATTCCCATCAACTGCAGACATAATGACTGTCCCTGAGGCAGTTCCCGCGTTGTTGAAAAGTGCTGTACCATCGGGAACCACGGCTTGCGTTTTGTCAGTGTTTGTATGGGTGCCTTTAAAGAGGGCGGAGCGTACAGCGCCTCGGTATTGGGCACGTGAGACGATTTCCTGACCTGGATAGCAGCCTTTGGTAAATGAGAGGGCGCCTATGGCTTCAAGGTTTAGCATCTGGGGAAGGAATTGGTTCTGGATGGCAGCGTTGACCCGTGGGATACCTGCTTCAATATCAGCCAACCACCAGGGGTTTTCATCAGTTAAATACTTTTCAGGGATGGTGAGTGGTTCTTGCGATATAAGCAGCCAACGGACTTGACCCAACGCATCAGGCCAGCGGATCAAGGTGCCGGTTTGGGACTGTGTCTTGGCGTAGGGTTTCACATTGTCATCCAATGGAACTCCTAAGTCGACCAATGGGAGGCTTCCCGTCATCCCATAGACATGGATGCTGTCAGTCAGGCTGGTGATGGTGACCTTGTCGCGCAGGACATAGATGCGCAGCCGTTTTAGGATGGCTATCAGGTTGTCCTTTGGCAGGGCAAGGTAGACTTTGCCATCGGTTTTCCAGACGGTGAAAAGGGCTAAGACCCGTCCCTGTGGGGTGCAGTAGGCTGCAAGGGTGGCTTCTGTTTCCCTTAGGTGTTCAATATCGTTACTTAACTGGCGGTGGATGAAGGAGACTGCATCGGCACCCTCCAAGGAAAGGACGCCCATCGAGGGCAATGGGGAAATGAACCCATCAGGATACTGTGCAAGAATTTCAGCCATAACGGCACCTTTTCGCTCAATTAATTCAGAAAATAGAGTATATTCTCTCGCTTAAAGTCTGTGGAGACCGAAAAAAGCATTGGTAGACAAAACATGGCCACGAATCCAAGGAAACGAACACGAACGCCTGCAAAAAGCAGTAAAAGCCCTGGCAGCTCATCGTCCAATAAGCTGCGTTGGGTGATTGGCATTGCTGTGGGGGTGATGGTTGTCGTCATCGCGTTTTTCCTAGCGTGGACATTCATGCCGGTTTTCTCAAAAGGAAAGCCAGTGCGTTTTGAAGTCCAAAGTGCCGATGCGCTCTCAGACGTTACCGAGAAGATGAACAGTGAGCGTGATACGGTCAATGAAACGCTCTTTACCCTCTTGATGACGTTGACCGGGCGCAGTTCAGCAATCAAGCCAGGTCCTTATGATATCCGTGCAGGGGAGTCGCCTTACAGGGTGATGCAGAAACTTTCCAACGGTATTTTTGCTGTTGAATCGGTAACCATTATTGAAGGGTGGACGTTCCATCAGATGCGCAAAGCCATTGATGCGCACCCCGCGCTGAAACACGAAACGGCGGGGCTCACTGATGCGGAACTGATGAAAAAACTGGGGATTGAGCATACCCATGGTGAAGGCTTGTTCTATCCGGATACCTACCAGTTCAAGCAGGATGGTTCAGACCTTCGGATTTACGAGCAGGCGCACAAAATCCTCTTGAAAAAGCTCGATACCCTGTGGGAGAGCCGTGATCCTTCATTGCCTTACCAGTCTTCTTATGAAGCGCTCATCATGGCCTCCATTATTGAGAAGGAAACCGGGCATTCCAAAGACAGGGCAATGATTGCCGGGGTCTTCATCAACCGCCTGAAAAAGGGCATGCGGCTCCAGACTGATCCGACGGTCATTTACGGGATGGGTGAGCGCTATGATGGTAAGATCCACAAAGCCGATCTCTTGAGGGATACCCCTTACAACACCTACACGCGAAAGGGTTTGCCGCCAACCCCGATTGCGCTGCCAGGTAAGGCTGCATTGGATGCAGCATTTAATCCAGCCCAGACAGATGCCCTTTATTTTGTTGCAAAGGGGGATGGCACCAGTGTGTTTTCCAACAACCTGGATGACCACAACAAGGCGGTGGAACAGTATATCCTCAAGAAATAGTCCACTTTGGTGTTATGGGCTTAAGGGGCCGTTTGGTAAAATTGTACAGGTTAAATGCTTTAAGTTTTCAATCAGTGAAATGAATCCAAAGGGCAGGTTTATCACTTTTGAGGGTATTGATGGCGCAGGTAAATCCACGCATATCAATTGTGTTGCAGGACTACTGAACAAAGCGGGCATTCGTTGTATCGTTACCCGGGAACCTGGAGGAACGCAGCTTGGCGAAATGCTGCGTGAACTGCTTCTGCGTGAAGATATGGATGTGGCGACAGAAGCACTTTTGATGTTTGCCGCCCGACGAGAACACGTCGTCCAGAAAATCCTGCCAGCGCTTGAAAGCGGGACTTGGGTCATCTCAGACCGTTTTGCTGATGCGTCCTATGCTTACCAAGGTTCCGGTAAGGGGCTTGCCTGGGAAAAGCTTGAGGCTTTGGAATCCTGGACGTTGGGAACATTTCAGCCTGACCTTACACTGCTTTTTGATTTGCCTGCTGAAATCGCTGAAAAAAGGCGTGCTGCCGTGCGTGCGCCGGACAAGTTTGAACAGGAAAAGGCGGATTTTTTCTTGCGGGTGCAGGCAGGATACCGTAAGCGGGCAACGGATTATCCGAGGCGCTTCCGTTTGATTGATTCCTCACAGTCCGTTGAAGCAATCCAGGCAGAGCTCGCGCAGATCATCCAGCCGATGCTTGAAAGCGTACTTGGCATAAAGGCTGACCGCTAATGGAAGCTAAGATCTATCCTTGGCATCAGGAAAACTTCCAGCGTCTCGTCAAGATGCGGGAGACGATGCCGCATGCCATGGTTTTCCATGGACCGGAAGGCACGGGAATTGAGCCTTTTGCGTTTGCTTGGGCAAAGACGCTCCTTTGTGAAAACCTCCAAAAGGGGCAGCCTGCATGTGGACAGTGCAGCTCCTGCCGCTGGTTTGACCAAGGCTCACACCCTGACTTTGTGATGCTGATGCCGGATGCCTTAAACGACGATGAGGAAGGTGTACCTGCCGCAGAGGAAGAAGACGCACCTGCTAAAAAGACGAAAGCCGCCTCCAAGATCATCCCAATCAATGCTATCCGGCAGCTCCACGATTTTGTGGGCATTACCACGCACAGAGGTGGTCTGCGTGTCATCTTGATCCATCCTGTGGAAGCAATGACCACGGAAGCGGCCAATGCATTACTCAAGATGCTGGAGGAGCCGCCTGCCGGGACGGTTTTCCTGCTCGTGACCAACCAGGTTGGTGCCTTGCTGCCGACGATTTTGTCCCGCTGTGGGAAGCTGGCTTTCCCGATGCCAAGCCGTGAGATGGCCTTGGAATGGCTAGCATCCCAAGAAGTCGATGATGCAGCTATGCTTCTGGCACAGCAGGGCGGCGCACCACTGGCAGCCTTGGAAGCATCAAAGGGCAACGCCAACGCAAAAGAGCAGGCCGCGTTTTTAGATTGCCTTTCTAAGCCTGGCCTTTCCGCATCACTTAAGGCGGCTGAAGACTTGCAGAAACTCCCGGTGAAACTGCCGATTACCTGGATGCAGCGCTGGCTCTATGACTTGGCAAGCGTCCATTTAGCGGGAACTGTACGCTACCATCCTGACCGTCTGGATATGCTGACCAGCCTAGCTGGGCGGCTCAATTTGATTAAACTGATGGACATGGCGAAAAGTGTTGCCCAGCGTCGGCGGGTCGCTGACCATCCGTTGGTGCCACGCCTTGTCCTGGAAGACATGCTGATTGATTACCTGAAGTTATTTGCTAAACGCCCGTAGAAGGCGCGGTAAAATAACCCTTTTCCCTTTAGATTTAAAAAACAAATGTATATTGATTCCCATTGCCACCTGCACCTGCGTGATTTAGCCAAACGCCAGGATGAAGTCTTGGAACGGATGGCAGACAACCAGGTCGACCATGCCCTTTGCGTGTGTATCAGCCTGGAAGATTTTCCGGACGCGTTAAAGTTGGCCCGCCGCCAGAAAGGCATTCATGCAACAGTGGGTGTGCACCCGAATCCGCAAGGTGTGGAAGAGCCGACCGTTGAACGCATCATTGCCTTGGCGCAGGAACCGAAGGTCGTTGCTATCGGTGAGACGGGGCTCGATTATTACCGCGTCAAGCCGAAGCAGAAATGGCAGATGGATCGTTTCCGCGTGCAGATTAGGGCATCGCGGATCTGCGGCAAACCGTTGGTTATCCATACACGGGACGCGGCAGAAGATACAATCCGCATCCTTCAGGAAGAAGGTGCCGGCATCAATAAGGGCGGCTGTGCCGGTGTGATGCACTGCTTCAATGAAGACCTGGCGACTGCGCGGGCGGCTTTGGATATGGGCTTTTACATTTCCTTTTCCGGCATCCTGACGTATCCCGCTTCCAAGGAATTGAGGAAAGTGGCGGGTTATGTGCCATTGGACCGCCTGCTCATTGAAACCGACTCGCCATGGCTTACCCCGCAGGCTTACCGGGGCAAGACGAATGAACCGGCTTATGTGATTGAAGTGGCCAAGCAGCTGGCGGCTGTGCGTGGGATGTCGGTGGATAAAGCCGCTGAAATCACTGCTCAGAATTATTTCCGCCTCTTTGGTATCGACCCAGCGGCGTAAGGGGGGCTCATGTTACGCAAGATCCAACGCCTAGCGTTAAGCTGTTTTGTGGGGATGGTAGTGCTCTTTGGCGGTGCGGCCAGTGCCTTTGCCGATCAGGTCGATGACTGGTTCATTGCCATCCAGAACGACTACACCGGCAAGGTCGAAGACATGTTGAAAGAAGGTTTTGACCCGAATACGGTTGAGATGAAGCGCGGGGACACGGGCTTGATCCTCGCGATGCGCGAAGATTCCAACCGGGTAGTTGACCTGCTTTTGGCAGACAAGCGGACAAAACTCGACATCCAGGCCTTCAATGGCGATACCGCATTGATGATTGCGTGTTACAAGGGGAATGAAGCGGCCGTCACCAAGCTCCTGAAAAAGGGCGCCAAGGTGGACAAGAACGGATGGACTCCCTTGCACTATGCGGCAGCCAACGGCAACAATAATATTGTAAAGATGCTTCTGGCGCGTGATGCCTTTGTCAATGCGGCTTCTCCCAACGGAACGACGCCGGTGATGATGGCAGCCGAAGCTGGACACATCTATACGGTGAAGCTGTTGTATGAGAACGGGGCGGATTTGACGATTGCCAACCAGCAGAAGATGACGGCAATCGACTTTGCCAAGATGAACAACAATGCCGCCATTGCAGAAGGTATCGCGCACCTGATCAAAAAAGAAGAAGAGATGGACCGGATCCGGAATACATTGCCGAAGTTCCCGTTCTGATCCATCCCTTGATTATCAGCCGCGGCGCCTGCGCGCAGGTGTCAAGACGGTTGGCAGCCCTTTCGGGAAAGTCGCCGGGTAGTCGGCATTGTAGTGTAGCCCACGGCTTTCCTTGCGGGAGAGGGCGCTTTCCACAATCAATGCCGCTACATCGACCAAGTTCCTCAGTTCCAAGAGGTTCTGGCTGATGATGAAGTTCGCATAATATTCATCGATTTCGCCACGCAAGAGGTTGATGCGGTGCTGTGCGCGTTCCAATCGTTTCGTCGTCCGGACAATCCCGACATAGTTCCACATGAAGAGGCGCAGTTCATCCCAGTTGTGCGAGATGATGACGTCTTCATTCGGGTTGGAAACCTGGCTTTCATCCCATGCTGGCAACGCGGGGACGTCTTCTTTGGGCTGCGAGAGGATGTGTTCTGCCGCAGACTTGCCGATGACGAGGCACTCTAAAAGCGAATTGCTGGCCAGACGGTTGGCTCCGTGCAATCCTGTGCAGGCGGTTTCACCCACGGCATAAAGGTTTGCGATATCCGTCCTGCCCTTGGTGTCGGTGACGACACCCCCACAGGAAAAGTGCGTAGCGGGCACGACCGGGATGGGTTCTTTCGTGATATCAATACCCAGTTCCAGGCATTTTGCATAAATCGTCGGGAAGTGCGATTTCAAGAATGCAGGATCTTGGTGCGAGATGTCCAAGTGTACGTAGTCAAGCCCTCGTTTTTTCATTTCGAAGTCGATTGAACGGGCGACAATGTCGCGTGGTGCGAGTTCGGCACGTTCATCGTGTTCTGGCATAAAGCGCTTGCCTGCGTCAGCCCCGGCGTCGGGTGGCAACTTCAAAAGCCCGCCTTCACCACGCACCGACTCAGAAATCAGGAATGACTTCGCGTAAGGGTGGTAGAGGCATGTCGGGTGGAACTGGACAAATTCCATGTTCGAGACGCGGCAGCCTGCGCGCCATGCCATCGCAACACCATCGCCTGTCGCAGTATCGGGGTTTGTCGTATAGAGGTAGACCTTACCAGCGCCACCGGTTGCCAGGACCGTGTGCCGTGCAGAAAACGTCTTGACGGTCCCGTTGGCGGAATCCAAGACATAGATGCCATAACACTTGTTCGGCTGCGTCGTGTCACCGAGTTTTTCCGAGGTAATCAGGTCGACGGCACAGTGGTTTTCAAAGAGGGTGATATTGGGACGCTGACGGATGACTTTTTCCAGCGTTTCCTGGACAACGTGGCCTGTGGCATCGGCAGCGTGGAAAATGCGCCGTTGGCTGTGGCCACCTTCACGTGTCAGATGGTAGTCGCTTTGTTTGTCTGCATCGCGCGAGAATGGCACACCTTGGTCAATCAGCCAGTCAATCGCTTCACCGCCATGTTCGACGATGAATTTTGTGGCACCTTCATCGCAAAGCCCAGCACCTGCTGTCAATGTATCGTCAAAGTGACGGTCGGTGCTGTCCAACACGGGATCCAAGACGGCTGCAATACCGCCTTGGGCGAGGTTGCTTGAGCATTCCCAGAAGGTACGCTTACAGAGGATGGCGATTTTCTGGTCTTGTGGCAGGCGCAGGGCGACGGACAGGCCGGCCAAGCCGCTGCCAACGATGACAACATCATATTCCATGGTTCCCTCCCATTTTCTTGATTGGTATGACTATATGCCAAATTGGCGCATCAGTCATCCTTAATCAGGACTTCTGTGCAGAAAATGGTGGGGAGTAGGGATGGGCGCAGACAAACACAGTCCCAGCGGTCGGCTGGGATCCGTGATGCGCTGTGGGACAATCAGGTCGGGAGGATATTTTGCTTAGAACGGTTCGATTGTGGGTTCAATCGAGTGTGCATAAAAATCGTCAAAGGGTGTGGAGAAGCAGTCACCGAAACCGGCGGTGTAGTTGCGTTTGACCCTAAAGAGCTTGTTGATGAACTGGTGTTTGTAGACGAGCCAGCCTTTGGTGCGCTTGACGATGGTGATTTTGTTGGTTTCAAGGCCACCACAGCCGCCGAAGACGAGTTCACCACTGTAGACCTTGTTTGCTTTGAAGCGGTTTGCCATCTGATTCTCCAAATACCTGATTGACAAAGAAAAACAGCTCGGTAGTATAGCACTGATTATCAGGTTGGGAGAACTTTATGCTAAAGAGTCTGCAAAAAGAAGTTGAAGCCGCTATTGATGGATGCCTTTATCGGCAGGAGACAAGTGGCGTTGCCGTCATCGTGAAAATTAGTGGCCAGACCGTCTACGAAAACTATACCGGGATGGCGGACATTGAGGCAGGCTGTCCGATGGGTGAAGAGACGCTTTTCCGTTATGCGTCGATTTCCAAGGCGGTGACGAGTTTGGCTGTCATTGCACTGGTTGCGCAGGGTAAGGTGGGCTTGGATGATCCGGTAACAAAGTGGCTCCCGGCATTTACCCCGGCATTGCCTGATAGCAGAGTACCCGCAATCACGATTAGGCAGCTCTTAAGCCACAGGGCAGGGCTTGATTACCGCTGGGCGCAAAAGAAAGATGGCCCTTATGCGAAAGCGGGAGTGACAGATGGGTTAGATATCACAGGGATTAGCCTGGCTGAAAATGTCCGGCGTATTGCCTTAGCACCGTTAGCCTTTGAACCGGGGACGGGTTGGCTTTATTCCTTGGCGCCTGATGTCTTGGGGGCTGTGATTGAGACCGTTACGGGCAAAAATCTGCCAGATGCCATGCAGGCGTTGGTTTTTGATCCATTGGGCATCAAGGACATTTCGTTTTATGTGCCGCCAGAAGCAAATAACAGGGTGACTGCCGCATATTATCTCGATGCCGGTAAGAAACTGACGCGGATGGCAGATGACCAGTTCTTGACTTCTCCCGACGGTCGGTATTTCCATTTTTCACCGCAAAAGGTCTTTCAGCGTGATGAATACCCGTCCGGTGGTGTGGGGCTCGTTGGTACAGCAAAAAGCCTGATGAAAATCGTGGAAGTCATCCGCACTGGGGATGCCCCGTTTGCGCCGAAGAGTCTAATCCTCCATATGTCCGAGAACTGCCTAAACGGTATGGAAGCACGTCCTGGCATGGGCTTTGGCTTGGGCTGGGGAATCTTGGTTGACCCTGCTCGTGCGGAAAACACGCCGCAAAGTGTCGGGACGCGGATGTGGGGCGGTGTCTATGGGTCGAAGTGGTTTACCGATCCTGCGAAGGATCTCTCGGTGGTCAGCATGACGACAACAGCGCTGGATGAGCTGGTCAATGTGGCTATCAGGAATGCCATTTATATGGCATTGCAGTGAATGGTTCTCAATAGTCCAAACTGCCGGGATTTAGCAGGAAGTCGAGGATGTTGATGACTTTGATCATGCTATTTTTCCGCCGAGCAATCAGCTGGTTGAGGTTGAGGTAGTTGTCGCGGTTAATCTGCATTCTTTTCTGCATTTGTTTCGTGAGTTCGAGTGACCCGTCAAGAGCGGATTTTATTCAGGTGACTTGCTAATGAAGAAAATTGCCCTTTATGACAATTTTCTTCATTAAATGATGGCGGTCATGGTTTGCTATACCTTGTTGAAGATTTTTGCCTTTTAGGGCAGATTTCTACAGTTGTGTGTGGGCAGTCAAACTCTTTGCGGTGGATGCGCCAGCCACTCTAGTGCGTTCAATTGGCGGATACCGTTGTGTTCAGTCTCTGGGTCATTGTCTAGTGTGAGCAGGTACTTTGGATAGTGGTCACGGATTTTCTGCAGGGGTCTAAGTTCCCTTTCAAGCGTTGTTTGGTCGCGCACTGTCGCTGAGACCTGGAAATAGGTTGTGCCATTTTCGTTTTCAGCCACGAAGTCTATTTCCAGGTCGTCATATTTACCGATAGTGACTTTGTAGCCTCGGCGTTTAAGTTCAAGGAAGACGATATTTTCAAGGATGTGCCCGGCATCCATCGACTTCTTGCCGAGCAGAGCGCGCCGCAATCCAATATCTACCACATAGTATTTTTCTAAGGTCTTTAATAGTTGTTTTCCCTTGATATCGTAGCGTTCAGCTCTGTACAGGATAAAGCTTTCCTCGAGACTCTGTACATAACGTTCCACAGTTTTGAAATCAGCTTTTCTGCCCATGGATGTTAGGGTGTCTGCAATTTTTCGGGTTGAGATACGTGAGCCGATGCTGTCAAGGAGAAAGCGTGTTGTGCTTTCCAGTAACCTACTGTCGTTGATTTGTTTTCGTGCAAGGATATCCTTCACTATTATCGTGTTGTATAGGCCGTTCAGGTATTCTTCAATCTGCCGGGGTATATAGTTGAACTCGATGGCAAACGGGAAAGAAGTGGTTTCGATGTAGTGGCGGTATCGGGTTTCAAGTGAGACATAGCTATCCTTACCAGCACTGAGGTATTCTGCAAATGACAGTGGCATCATCGCTATTTCTATGTACCGTCCTGTTAGTAAAGTTGCTAACTCGCCGGAGAGCAGGTTGGCATTTGATCCCGTCAAGTAGATGTCGATGTTCCTGTTAAGAAAGAGGCTGTTGATGACCTCCTGAAAGTTGTCAACCTGTTGGATTTCATCGAAGAAGACATACGTCATCTTTCCTGTAGCAAGATGTGCTTTGACATATGCGTGTAGGGCTTTAGGTGCTCTCAAATCTGATGCGTCAAAGTCTTCGAAGTTGATGCTGATGATTTGGTCTTTCTTGATGCCTTGGTTCAATAGGCTGTCACGGAACTGTGCAAGTAAGGTGGACTTGCCACATCTTCTTACACCTGTGACAACCTTGATGATGTGCTGGTTTTGCCAAGCGACCAACCTGTCTAGATAGGTCTTTCTTTCGATTAGAGCCATTTTATTAAAAGTTTGTAGAATCAATTCCGAATATTGTACCATTCGATGAAGTTTTTGGAATTAAATCCACAAACTTCTAATTGAGATTAGTGTGCGGACAGTTTGTGCCTTTGATTTCGACATAGCCAAAAAAAGCCGCAAAAGTTGCGGCTATCTGTAATACAATAGCCGCTGAATGAGAGTTATTTACCTCGCCAAGAGTTTCGACGCAAAGGAGGACGTAATGACGCAGCAGGAAGATTTGGAAAAGAGTCTCTGTGAGTGGTTCATCCAGTTTGCCCAGAAATCCAGAGAGACCAGCAAGATGGCTGGCAACGCCCGTTTCTATCCCATCATCGTTAATTACAAGCATTCGCTCAAAAACGAGTTCATCAAGGACATGAACCCTGCTGATACCTCGTTCTCAGAAGATTACTTCTTATCCGTAGCTCAGAAGATGGTCGAATCTGCCCAGGCGCAGTTTGGGGAAGAAGAACCGACCATCAATCAGATTGCATCATTGTCGGCTATTGGGTGATTGGCGCTAATTCTTATCCTTATCCTGCAAGTCACGCTTGCGCACTATGACAGTAGGGCGTTGATGTTAGTTTTTCGGACAAATCATGCATATTTTGTCTGACATTTCATGCAAATTTTGACCGTCATTTGATACATATTTTGCGTGTTCAGTTTGGTTTGCAATCCGGTTTGGGCGACATGTTTTGAAATTGGCGTGGCTGTGTCCTATGCTATACGTCAGGCAGCAAAGCAGCACCCCTAATGTCTTGTAGACGCGTCATTAAGGATGCTGTGAATTGCAAGTAGAAGGGGATTTCTGGTTCTACGGATTTTCCGCATTGCCCTCTAGGACTTCCTCAACAGTATCGACAACTGACGTTTCCTCAGCTTCCTTAGCTACTTTGTCAGGAATCGCGGTCGCATTTTTCGCAATGATGCGTTCTTCCTGTGGTTCGTTCTGTTCCCATCCACCACCTAAAGCCAGGAAGATGGCAATCTGGTCATCCGCGAGTTTGGCGCTCGACGCGGCATAGACGCCTTCATCAATCACGTAGGAGCGTTCCGCATCGAGTTTGGAGAGGAAGTCGATCCGGCCGTGACGGTACAACCGCGTGGTTTGGGAACTTGCCAGGGCGCTCTGGTCACGGGCGGCCTTAAGCGATGCATTCCGTTCAAGTTCCCTGGCGTAGTTCGTGAGGGCACTTTCCGTTTCCCGCAGGGCATTTAAGACCGTGGCGTCAAAGCGTGCGTATGCAGCCTGGGTATCGGCTTCAGCTTCCTTTATTCGTGCCCGGGCAGTGCCTGTATCCGGTATCGTCCAGGAAATCAAAGGACCAATTCCCCAGCGGTAAGCGTTTGTTTCACCAAAGTCGGTCAGGCGGGCGGTAATCCCTCCAGAGAGTCCCAGGCTGATGCTAGGGTAAAGGTCAGCGGTTGCCACACCAATGCGGGCGTTCATTGCGGCTAACATTCTTTCGGCTTGGCGGATGTCCGGACGCCGGCGGATGAGTTCAGCCCCATCTCCAATCGGAATCGGCTGTTTTAAGTGCGGGATGCGTGAGCAGTTCCCGACTGTGCTGACCAAAGCGTTTGGTACTTCACCGGTTAAGACAGAAAGGCGGTAAATTGCGTTTTTCTGCTGGGCCTGTAATGGGGGGATGGTTGCATTCATTGCTTCGTATTGGGAGCCCACACGTGCGACTTCAATGACTGTTGTGCGCCCAGCTTTCGCAAGCTGTGATGTCGTGCGGTAGAAGTCCTTTAACAGGGCAGCGGAGCGTTGGGCAATCTTTACACGGTAACCGGATGAACAGGCATCAACATACGCTTTGGCGGTGTCGGCTGCGACCGTGACCTGTGCAAGGTCGTAAGCTGCTTGGGCTGCATCGGCTGAGGCACTGGCAGACTCAATCCCGCGGGCAATCTTGCCAAAGAGGTCTACCTGGTAAGAGACGTTGATCCCTGTATCCCCCGTCCATTTGTCGGCATAGCGGTGTGGGACACCGTTGGCGGCAGCAGAAGACCGTCCAAACTTAGGCAGTGCTGAGACATCAACCTGCGGTACACGTCCCATTTCGACTTCTTCTAAAATCGCCCGGGACTTGGCAATGTTCGCCGCAGCAATCCGTAAGTCGGTGTTTTCTGACAAGGCTTTTTCAATCAGGCTGTTTAAGAGCTCATCGTCATAAAGCCGCCACCAATGTTCTGGCAGCGGGTTTTGTGAAAAGGCTTTATGGTGGCCGGATGCAAAAGGCGTATTGCTCTCAGCCTTGTTGGCGACAGCGTCTTCTGGGATCTTGTAGTCAGGCCCCACGGTCGTACAGCCCGTTAGGGCAATGGCGCCCAAGGCAGCCATGACCAGGGTTAAGAGTCGTTTTTTCTTCATGGCTTACCCCTTATTTTGCCTCTTCTTTTTTCTGGTCATCGTCACTTGGCAGCACTTCAACGGTCACGGTCTGGCCGGAAATGAGTTTCACATCAGCTGGCAGGTTGTCAAAGTCAACACGGACCGGGATACGCTGGACCAAGCGGACCCAGTTGAATGCTGGGTTGATGTTCTGCATCAAACGGCCACCGGTTGTCCTTTCACGGTCTTCAATACCACGGGAAATACTGTTGACATGGCCTTCCAAGACACGGTCATCAGCCATCAGTTTGATCTTGGCTTTGTTGCCGGCCTTGATTGATGGCAACTTCGTTTCTTCAAAGTAGCCTTCGACATAGTAGGAATTCCTGTCGACTAAAGCCATGACGGCCTTGCTGGCGTTCACATAAGAACCTTCACGCAAATCCAGGTTGGTGACAATCCCGTCGACTGATGCGACAACGCGGGTGCGGTCTAAGTCCAGCTGGGCTTTATCTCTGGCAACCGTCGCCTGCAAAAGCGCAGCGCGGGCGGTGTCGACCTTGGCGCGGCCCTGTTCAGTCACTTCGGTGGCAACCAAGTCAGATAAGGCTTCATTACGTTTGGATTCTCGGATGGCCTGTTCCAGCGTCACTTTAGCGGAGGCTTCAGCCGCCTTGGCCTGGCGCAGGGCGAGGTCAAAGCGGGAACGGTCGATTTCAAAGAGTACGTCGCCCGCATTGACAATCTGGTTGTCTTTGACGTTCACCTTGGTAACGAGTCCTGAGACGTCAGGTGCAATCTGGATGACGTCGGCTTTGATGCGTCCGTCACGGGTCCATGGGTCGTTTTCATAATGGATCCAGAGACGCCAGCCGACAAAGACAGCCAAAAGGACGATGGCGATAGTGATGATGTAGCGCCTTGCGCCGGTAAAAAAGTTCGCATTCATGATAAGAAAGACCTGCAAAGATTAAATACGGTGATACAGATGCCTAAGACGACACAGAACATGGCAATATCAAAAAGCGGCGGATGCCAGACATGGCGGTAAAAGCCAACCCGGGCCAAGAGTTTGGATAAAAGCCTTGTTGCGAAGATGGCAACCAGGGAAGTTATCATCAGCCAGGGAAAGTACATGCCGAAAAAACTGAATTCGCCAATCATATGCTCTCCAGTGCAATAGGGGTTTTCGGGGTATAAGGTTGCGCGTCCGGGAACAGGTCGCTGCGGATGCTCGTCAACGCAGCAATGGCGGCGTTTTTCCGGACGGTGGAAGCCATCATGCAGACTTCCTGCATCAAGGCGTCAAACTCGGCAATCAAGCCATCCTTTTTAGAGGTATCCTGTGACTCGATATAGTCAGACATGTTGGCCAGTAACGGTTTGATGGTGACGCCGTTTTTTTCCAGCCTCGACTGCATCGATCGGATACGGGCCATGTTGATGCCCAAGCGCATCTGACGGACCAATGTGTCCAAGGTCATGTCTTGGCGTGGGTCGCGGCCAGATAAGCGCGGCGCTAAGAGGTTCACACGGTCGACCATCTTGATGATGGTCTCTAAAACGGATGGGGCACGGGTGTTTTTCGTGAGGTTCACAATATCCTGACGGATGTTCTTGATCATTCGTCCCGTGGTCCAGGCATAGTCAAAGGAGCGGAAGACCACCGCACACAACAGGCACAATGTAATCCCGCCACACTGGGCAAAGCCCTGCCCGTTGATAAACGAGGTCATATTCGCCATATCGAGGTCATACATCGTCGTCGTAGACCAGATGCCCATCATGAAAATCGTACAGCCTAAGCTGATTGGACGCCTTGCGATAAAGATGGAGGAAATGAAGATGACCGGCGCAAAGCACATCATCAGCATTTCAAAGCTGTGCGTGGAAAACATCACGACCAGCACATAAAAGTAGGCGGCCGGCAGCCCGATAATCGTGAATTTGAGGATGGTCTTGAGTGCCCCTACACCGTTATCTAAAATCACAAACGAGATAAAGAAGATACTAGCCATGGTCGGAGCCACGAACCCGGTGCTCCAGCCGCTTGCGACCCAGATCAGCATGATTAAGGTGATGGAGACACCGCCTGCGACTGCCAGGTAGGCGCTTAACGTCTTGTCGTTGTGTAAGACGGACAAAGGCAGTGGCATTTTTTTCGGCATCCTGTCAAAGCGTCCGTTGATGGCATCGGTAATCGCCTGGCGTCTTGTCGCACAGCCTTCACAGGCGGAAATGAGTTTTTCGATATCGGTAATGAGCCGGATGACTTGGGTGTCGACCCAGTTTGACGTCGCATCAATCGTCGGGGTAATGCCGCGCATGGCTTTGCGCATCTTATCGGCTGAGGTGACCGTATAGTCGCGCCGTGCAATCCAGCCGGCAAAGGACTGCAAAAATGTTTCAACTGGCTCAGGCATCTGGCAGGATTTCCGTAAGGCGGTTAGGTTTTCTTCAATCGAGCTGACCACGGGGATCATCGTGGTCAAGCGGTCTTGGAGCATCCGGATGCCATTGATTGCCCAACGCTCATTCGTCACATCAAATGGGAGGTTGGCGGTCAGAACACGCAGGTTGCTGAGTAAGGTGACCGCAGAGACACTGTCCTTGATCCCGTCAGTGGCGTTGCCCTTCAAGATTCCACAGGTCCAGCGCTGCATCGTTTCCCAGATACCGTCCAACTGGCCGACGACCCGGGGGCCGATCTTGCTTGGGAAAATCAGGCTGTGGCAGATGAGGCAGGAAGCAAAGCCGATACCCGTTTCAATGCCGCGTGACCAGGCGGTATCCATGATGTATTGGATGTTGATGAACTTCATATCGGCGATGATGCTCGCCATGATGACGGGAACGGTCCAGCCTGCCACGGTAAAGGTATAGGCGCTCGTTGTGCGTTTTAACATCGACAGGTAGAGGCACCCGCCAATCCAGGCGCCTGTTAAGATGCAGAGCAGCCACGTGTAGTTGATGAATGAGATGATGAAAACCGATGCGGCGACAACGCCAAACAGGGTTCCTACAAAGCGTGAGAGGGAGCGTACGGCAATACTGCCGGCAGCAATCGGCAGTGACAGGATGGTTGTTGCCATTGGGGCCCAGAAAGGGCGTGGCTGGCCGGTAGCCAAGGCCACATACATGGCAAGCGCAGCCGCACAGACGCAACGGAATGCAAAAAGCAGTTCGTCTTTAGTGGGCCATTTGAGGAAGTGGTGCAGCATTACGCGTTGTCCCGGATGGCCTTTCCCAGTTCGCACAAAACTTTCAGGGTGGTCTTCAGTTCTGTGGGGTCGATGTTTTTAAAGAGGTTGGCCCTAAAGGGTTTCATCGCAGCCATCAGGGTTTCAATTTTCTCGCGCCCATTCTCTGTCAAGGAGAGGAGTTTGGCGCGACGGTCACTGGCATCTTCCTTGCGGGTCATGATGCCAGCAGCGGTCAACTGGTCAATGACTCGGACAACGGAGGAGGGATCAAGGCCCAAGGCACTAGCAACTTCACCGGGGCGCACGCCGTCACCCATCTGGTAGATCAAGGCAGCTGGCCAGGCGGTTGCCTGGGAAAAGCCGTATTGCGTCGCAAAACGGTCGCCTGCGGTGCGGTAGGCACGGCCAACCCGTGTCAGTTCATGGCACAGGCGCATCAAGAGCTCATCGTATTCAGGGGTGGTTTCTTGCATAGGTAATATTTTGAATCCAAACTATTGCGACGCACATTATTATCATCTCAACATTTGGTGTCAACAGTATTGGCCGGGTTGGTAGTGGCCGTAAGGGGGATGTAGGGTGATGCTGTAGGGAAGAGGTCACACCTTAAACCCGTCAATGCGCAGACAGCGATGTTCTGCTGGTTGTTGGCGGGCAGTGTAGCAGCAGCGTTTAAGGCTTTATCGATTTCCGGTAAGAAAGACTTGAATTCGGTATCGGGTACTTCCTTGGCCACCCCATAGTAATGGGCGAGCTTGTCAACGAGTGATTTAAAAGGGGAATCCCCTGTAAAGTCCATATGGGATTGGGCCCGTAAAAGCCGGGTTAAGTTTGTACTGACGCGTAAGTCCAAGAGGATGTTGACGGCGGACTGCAACGTCCCTGAGCGGATGGCTTCATGGTCTTTCTGGGCAATAGCCAGACGTGGGGCAATGAGTGAAATGCCGTCGACCATCTTAACCGCCATTGTCACAGGGGAAGGGATGGTGGTTGCGGTCGCCAAATCGGAAATGTCTTGCCAGATGCCTTTGACGATACCGCGGATGAATGAGTGGATCGAAATGGAACGGCAGATGCCCATGAAGATGATGGCAAAGAGGATACCAATACACTGGGAAATCTGCACATTGATGAAGGCCGTCATGTTGGCGGATCCTTGGTCAAACATCGTCAATGTCGCCATGGTCGTGAAAAAGAATGGGATGGAAGTCAGGCTCTTAAAGGGTGACTGCAGGTAAGTGCCAAAGTAAATCGCCATTGGGAAAAAGAGCATCATCGCCATTTCAAAGCTGTGTGCCGATGGGAAGAGCCATAGCAGGTAGAGCCCGGCTGGCACGGCAGAAGCAGCGGTCATCCAGAACTGCCATTTCAAAAGGGGCACAGGCGTATCCACAGCAGAGAAGAAAAGGCAGTACATCCCACCCATCATCGGGGCTGCCCACATGGCGTTCCAGCCGGAGACAATCCACATCAAGGTGGTCAAGGTCACACAGGAAAACGCGGCAAAGGCAGATGCCCAGGCTTTGCGCTTGTCGACCATCAGGGAAATGGTGGAGACCTTGCTTTTCCTGGATTCGGCATCGGGTTCCTTCCCTAAGATGCCTGCATTCATCTGTCGCCTTAACCCAAAACAGTCCTCTGAAATATCGACCAGGTAGTAGAGCTCATTCGTGAAGTTGGCAGAGAGCATCTCGTTCCAGTTGGATGCAGCGGTTATCACCGGAATGGCTTCGTCAATCTGACGGCGGATCCTGACGGCTTCGGTGTAATTGGTCTCATCGCCTTTGGCAATCCAAGCAGAGATGGTATCTAGGATGTCCCTGAGTTCTTGGGGGACGCCTTCAGGGGTTTTTGAGAGGTAACGCACCCTGTCGTCAATGGCTGACAAGACAGGGACCAGGGCAGCCAAGCGGTCCTGCATTGACCCTAATATATTATGGACCCAGCGGTGGTTGTCCGCTTCAAAGGGGACATGGGTGGTCAGAAGGCGTAGTTCAGTAATGGTTCCTGAGAGTTTGTTCAAGTTCGGGCGCTGGTCGGTGAATTCGCGCTTGTAGTCGATGATGTTCCGGATGATCTGTGCAGTGTCTTTCAAGGCTTGGTCGAGCCGCATAATGACGACGTTGCCTGCCTGCGATGGGAAAATCAATTCATGTGCCAATGCCCCACAGGTGACGCCTACCCCGATTTCCTGGACACGGTTGACTGCCATATCAAAAAAGATCGGGAGGGTAATCTGCGACGCATCACTCATCGAAGGCATCGCGACAATCCCGATTGTATAGCCCCCCAAGAGGAAGGCGTAGGTTCTGGGTGACCTATCGTGGAGAGCCACAAAGATCCAGAAGCCATACCAGAGGCCCAATGCCAAGGCAGCTAAGAGGGCGTAGTTGAAAAAGAGCGGCAGCAAAAGGACAATGCCCATGCCGCCGATGGCAGAACCAATGATACGGTAAAGTGCCTTGGATTTCGTCGCGCCGGCAAAGGTCTGTACCGTCACATAGGCGGACAGAAGCGCCCAGAATGGGCGTGGTAGGCCAATCCTTTGGGCTAGGTAAAAAGCGACCATCGCACCGATGAATGTCTTCAATGAAAAGATCCATTCATCTTTCGTTGGGATGTTGAAGAAATTAAATTTCAGCATCCCGGTGTTCCTTAATTGAACTGTTGAGTTTCTGGAAAACCTCCTGGCAGACGGCAAACTCCTCATCCGTCATGTCTTTTAATAGCGTATTGCGTAGGTTGGCAAGTTCTGCTTCCAACGGCGTGACGATGGCTTTACCCCGTTCTGTTAAGAAAAGCAGTTTCGCGCGGCGGTCGGTTTTGTCAGACCGGCGTTCGACATAGCCTGATGCGACGAGGTTGTCGATCAAACGGACAACGGAGGAAGGTTCCAGTCCCACATCTTCAGCCACAGCTGAGGGCCTGACCCCATCGCCCTGGCGGCTGATTGAGAGGACCGGCCATGCGGTGGCTTGTGTTAAGCCGTATTTCGAGGAGAGCTTGTCGCAGAGCGACTTGTAGGCACGTGACACACGGATGATCGTGGTCATCAGTTCCATTAAAGACTGTTCGTTGGCAAGCATAAGGGGACTGTTTAAAGTTTGACGGTGCATATTATTCGCATGCGAAGTATTTTGTCAATTTGAATGCACCCTTGGGATGGGGTTTTGTTGCGGGTTGACAGCCTGGTGTGGCAGGCTATGCTTTACAGTGTTTGGGATTGATGGAGGTGGCAATGCGAAGGTTTGCTTTGAAGATGCTCATTTGCGCTGCGGTGGCTGGTGCTGCTTTGCCGGTTATGGCGCAGCAGGGACGGTCGGTGGCATTTGATGCGCTAAAGCGCGGATGGGATCAAAAGACGGTTGCCGTTCCAGGTGGTGGCGTAAAGCCGTCTGTTGAAAAACTGGTCAGTGCTTTTTGTAAGGCATGGCCAACAAGGTCTTGCGCTGATATCCAGCTGTATCTGAATGATCCCATGCGCTTCAAGGCTCTCTACAGCCAGAACAATGAGTCGGCTTATGCGGTGACGGTTGACCGTGGCAATGGATTCCTGATGGCAAGCGATGAAGGTGGGGATAGCCCGTATTTTTTTGCTACCCTATGGCGGAGGTCTAATGGACATACCCTATTGGGTATTCATACTGTGCAGCCTGTTGACCCGAATGTTGATGTCCTACTTTTCTATGACTACAACCCGAAGACTGCGCAGCTTGTTCCTGAAAGGGCGGTCGCCGACTACCTGACAAGCCAGAAGTATGGCCAGGTTGAGATGAATTGGGTCGAACTGCCAAGGAAGGGGAAGGATGTTGTGGTGACGGCCTATGGAAAGGAACCGGCTGTTTACTATACGTTTAGGTTCAATGGGTTAGGTTTTGATAAACCAGTTATTTCCTCTATGGAGTGATGAGGTGTCTGGTTTGTTCTTTCGAGCATGGGGGTGATAATGCGTCGGCGTTTTTTGAAATGGGTTGTGGCTCTGACCGTGACAGGTTCTTGTGCAGCATCATCTGTATTGGCGGAAAATGGGAAGTCGGTTTCATTTGAGTCGGTGAAGCGTAGTTGGAACCACAAAGCGGTTATGGTCACTAGTGGTGGCCTAAAACCTTCAATCGAGAAGCTGACGGGAGCTTTCTGTCAGGTGTGGCCAACAATTCCTTGTCGCGATCTGCTGTTGTACCTGAAAGATCCAGAACGCTTTAATGCACTTCTTGGTAAGGATACTGGTTATGCCGTAACGGTCGATAGATCCAATGGTTTCTTGATGGTTGCGGATAACAAGGGGGGAGACAGTGCTTACCTGTATGCGACGTTGTGGCGCTTGAAAAATGGCCATACGTTATTCAGTGTGAAGACAGGACAGCCGGGAGGCGCACATAATATTGATGCTGTCGTGTTTTACGATTATGATCCCTCGACCAAGCGGTTATCACCAAACAAAAGACTGCATGACAGGCTGACAGCACCAGCCATGGGCAAGATGCAGTGGATCCATCTGCCCAGAGAAGGTAAGGATATCAAAGTTTCTGGATACCATCCTAGTGTGCCCAAAGTCTATACGTTTAAGTTTAACGGGCTGGGATTTGATGAGCCGACTGTATCTGATGTGAAGCAGTGGGATTGAAGGAGGGATAGCCACAATCCTGGATTGGAGCGAGCTAATCAAAGGTTATATTATTTTACATAATACAAATTATGCGAAATTTTGTTGATGTGGTCAGTTAGGTTTATCTAGATGCTTAGCGTCACAATCAATGCTATTTTTTCGACAACGCCAAAGTGCCATAGGATGGGATTTGATTCGTTCGAGGATGTCCTGTTCTTCGAACAAAAGTCCTGGTTGGTAATCTTTTTGGCTAAATCTTTCTAGATATTCCTTCTCTTCAGCTGTTAAGCTCAGAAGCTTTACGAGGTATTCTTTCGTTGGCTCTATCATCTTTCTTATATCATATTTTTTGTTCCGTTCTTCACGTGTAATAACCGGAAAGAGTTCTCTGCGAATTTTCTCGAATGTTAGACGACTAAGCGTAGAAAAATCTGAAATCTTCTTTGGGTTTTCCTGTGTGATTGATGAATAGAAAACGATACTTTTTCTGAAGAGATCCTCTTGCTCTGCAAATAAATTTTGACCAATCATTTTATTGATGTCATAGAAATCTCTTGCAGCTGTTCTAGAGAGAAGTGCGTTGACTTTTGCTGCAAATATTTCCATTGGAGCAACACATATTATTGGAAATGTTCTGCCCAGAGCCTGAGTTTTAAGAAAGCGTAAATCTGGTTCAAAGATATGTGCTCTCAATGAATAGTTAATCTCGATTTTAATGATGTCAGGATTTCCTCCAGTGTTCTGGTATCTGTATTCGAAGGCATCAAGGCTGTGGCTAAAACGGGAATTAGGAGACAATTCATATCGTTCAGATGCCATGTACTCCGAGATGATTTTAGTCACCTTTTTTCTGGCTTCCATCATGTTGTCCAACGGCAAGTTTGGTCTAAAGTCTAAGTCTATATCTACAGAGAGTCTTGGCAAGTCAAATACTGTCAGGTTGATTGCTGTTCCCCCCTTCAACAACATGTGTTCTCTTAGATAGTCATCGATATTGAAGGTAGCAAGGATTTCCTTTAGGCGTAATACCTTTTCAAAGGTATCCCGATTGAACCCATATTGGCGAGCTGAATGTTCAAGTATTCCTGGGTTATATTGAGGCATCTGTCTCCTCCTCTAACCTCGTAGTTATAATTGATTGTGGAACAACAAGTTTCCATTTGTTATTGAACTGCACTTCGCCGCTGTCTTTTGTTAAGTAGCGTTTGCTTTTACCGATTTTTGCTTCGCAGGCAGAAAAGAAATTATCAGATAATCCCATATTGTCCCGACAATCCCAAAGCATAAATCCGGCTTTTTGGAAGAGGAATTGATTATTGTACAAAGTTAGATAATGTATAAGTTTAGTTTCATTGATGGTACGTACACTTGTTATTAGTTCTTTAATTTCTTCAAGGCCAGAAAACCGATCCATATCTTTCAGACAATCTGCTATTGAGCGTTCAATATCTGTAACTTTGACGCCTCCGCTGTATGGGTATGTAACAATCCCTTCTGACAGTCGTGACTGTACATACCTATAAAAATAACCATCAAATTCAAAATCGCGAAACCGCGTCGAAGATGAAACAATTACTTCATAGGATACTTGATTAGAAATACCATGGTAGGTCATGGCTGAATGATGTGATACATATGATGATGGGGTGATGGCGCTGGCAATCTGATAACGGTTTGCTATTGGTCCGCCATGTTCTGGACTGATGCAGGTATATAGATTATTACGAATTTTCTGAGCACGCCCTTGTGTGACCAAACGTTTGACTGCTGAGCGTGCAGATTCCATATTCGTGTAGTAACTTAAAACATTAGCAACTGTAAAAGTTGGTTGTTTTGCTACCTTTTCATATATGTCCATCGGGATAGCTTTGTTTAAATTTTTCAAGAAGTGGTTTAAATATAAACTATATTTGACAAATAGTAAACCAAATTATGTTTAGTATGGGGTGGCTGTCTGTAAATTTTCTGACAGTCGCTGTACTAGAGAAGGAATCTTTTTTAAGTTTTGAATGATGGACGCTTTCTTGTATAGTGTGATTGAGATGTTTTACTGCCCTACTTTTGCTGCTACTTGAAAGGAAAGAATGATGACTGTGTTTAAACAGATAGACCGTACCGTCTCCCATCGCTTGATTAACCATGGTCCAACAGTTTTGGTAACGAGTCGTAGCAAGGACGGCAAACTTACCAATGTGATGACAGCTGCTTGGTCAACGCCCGTTGAAATGGATCCTCCACGGATTGTCGTCCTAATCAACAAGGAATCCTATACACGCGAATTGATTCTTGAGAGTGGTGTCTTTGGTATTTGTGTCCCTACAACGGCTTTTATTAATCAGGTGTATTCGATTGGCCATTCGACCGGTCGTGATGGTGACAAGTTTACCCGTTATGGCATTACCCCTGCCTTAAGCACTGAACTTCAGATTCCAGTCATCGAGCAAGACTGTATCGCCTGGCTGGAATGCAAACTCATCCCTGAAGAGCACGCACAGGAAAAGTACGACACCTTCTTTGGTGAGGTGGTCTCAGCCGCTGCTGACCCGACTGTCTTCATTGACAACCATTGGCATTTCACGGATGAGAACAAGGACAAACATTCTATCCATCACTTGGGTGGGGGTAACTTCTACCGTTGCTGTGACTTGATGACAGCAAAACAACTCTAATCTGTTCTTATTCTATCGGTGGCATGAACGTCAGGCATTCCCCTGCTGTCGGCTATCTGCTTGCGTTGGTTGCCACCATCTTGTGGAGTACTGTCTTTCCTTTGGTACGCGCCCTGCCGCCAGACCTCTCACCCATTGAGCTTTCGTTCTGGCGGTGGCTCTTCACTAGCCTAGGGCTCTTGCCTTTCGTACTGGTTGCCTTGAAGCGCCATTGGCTCTTGGTCTTAAAGAACTGGCGCTGGATGGCGCCTGCCGGTATCTTGGGACTTTCTGCTTATAGCCTCTTGATGTTTGAGGCGGGTCATACGACGAATGCGACCAACATGGCATTGTTTGCCGCAACGGCGCCTATTTCAATGGCCATCCTCTCACGGATTGTTTTCAGGGAGCGTTTCTCCTGGACGCAGTATATCGGTTTGGCCATTGCCATTTCCGGTGTCTTCGTCTTGGTGTTGCGCGGTGAGTTGTCTTTGCTTACCCAACTGGAGTTCACCATAGGTGACATCTGGATGCTTTTGGCGGCGACATTCTTTGCGGTCTACAGCATCCTGATCCGGCGCCGCCCGGCTTATCTGCCGCAGAACCTCTGCATGGCTGGCATGATGTTTTTCGCTATGCTGACATTGAGTCTTCCAATGGCAACGGTCATTGCACGACCAACGTACCATCTGCCTTCTACATCAGTTCTCTTGGTCATCCTTTATATCGCCATCATCCCGACGTTGGTTGGCTACCTACTCTGGAACCGGTCGGTTGCGCATATCGGTGCGGCACGTGCCGGTGTCGTCTACTACAGCATCCCACTCTTTAGTAGCATTGAAGCAGTTATCTTATTGGGTGAAGAGATTGCGATGTCCCAAGTCATTGGAGGCATCCTGATTATTGGTGGGATCCTGCTCTCATCGTTGAGTGTCCTCCGGCAGATGTTCTGCCGTTAAAACTTATTCTTGCCTGAAGCGATTTTCTGCCGTCTTGACACTGTAGGAGGCCAAATCAGACCCGGAGGAATACAGGTCATCCAAGAAAGCCTTTTCATTATCCAGATCGCTTTCAGGGACTTCCCGCCACCAGTGTTTACTGTTGCCCGATGTGCCATCGTCCCAACGGTACCCATTGGCTTTCAATGTGTCCTTTGCATCAAACGGTGCCCCGAATGCATGGACGATAACGCTTTTCTTTTCTGCATTTTCCAAGAGGTTCCTGAAAGCGTCTGGTCGCTTATGCATGAACCATGCCAAGGCTAAACAGTCGGTCGACGCCCGGTGGGCATCATAAAAATACCCGATGGCATGCAACAGCTCTTCCTGGCGGTGGCTTGGGAAGCCTAGGTCCATCCAGTCGATGCCTTTTAGGGAGCAGGCCCAGCGCAGGTCATTGAATGTTGTAAAGCGTTTTTCAAAAAACGGCCGGTCAAACCCGGCATTATGGGCAATGACCAAAGTGGTGCCATCGAGTAAGTCCTTGACTTTTGACCGGTTGATCTTTTGTCCCTTGACATCCTGGTCGGTAATCCCAGTTAGTTTGACCACTTCAGGCGGAATGGGTTTTTGGGGATCTTCATATTCACTGAAAATGGCGTCAATGGATGTAAGCCTGCCTTTTGAAGGTGAAAACGAAGCCTTTACCAGTCCCAGTTCAATGATGGTCTCGTTAGTTTGGTTAAGGCCTGTTGTTTCCGTATCTAAAAAGACAACGGTTTCTTCATCCCCTACTTTCTCAGCCAGCTTGTAAGGGAGAGTGATTCCTTTTTTGGTGATTGGAACCCGTTCGATGATTTTAAAGTCCGGGTTATCCCCAATGACTTCCTTAAGGCGTACCCTGATTTCATCTGTTTTGTCTTCATTGACGGTTGTATCTTCAAAGAAGTCCAGTTGTTGTCCCAACATATAGCCGGCCATATCGTGATCCTCTCCAAACTTTGTTTGCCCACGTCATTCGATGCGCAGTGTTTCCTGGTCAAGGCCGGCTTTGACCGCCCCATAGCCGACTGCGGTACCAAACTTCTTGAGCAACCTGTCGCCAAAATTGTCCTTGATGCTGTAGTTGACGACATCCTTGGCTTTGAATTCATCTTCAGCAATGCTGCGCACCGTGCCGTAGCCATCGGCTAAACCGAGCTTGACGGCATCTTCCCCAACAAAGACGAGCCCTGTAAAGAGCCGGCTGTCGTCTTTCAAGCGTTTGCCGCGCCCTTCCTTGACGGCGTTGATGAACTGGACATGGATTTTGCCTAGCATATCCTTGGCATAAGTGACCTGTTCAGGTGACTGGGGACTGAAGGTATCCAAGAAGCCTTTATATTTACCGGCTGTCAAAAGACGTCGTTCAACTCCTACCTTGTCCATCAGGCGGTTTACACCAAAACCGTTAATCAACACACCAATGGAGCCGACTAAGCTTGCTTTGTCCACATAGATCTTGTCAGCGGCGGCGGCAATATAGTAGCTGCCTGATGCACAGATATCTTCAACGGCGGCATAGACGGGTTTTTCAGGATGTTTCTTCTTGAGCCGCATAATTTCATCATAAACCATGCCCGATTGGACTGGGCTGCCACCTGGGCTGTTGATTTTCAGGACAATTCCTTTTACATCATACTCTTCGAATGCTTTATTCAACGCTTTCATGAGGTTTTTGGCTGACGCATTGCTGTTGGCAGAAATGGTTCCTTTGACCTCAATCATGGCGGTATGTGGTCCACTTGATGCTTCTTTGCCGTTAGAACTTCCGATGCTCTTGATAATTATAAAAAATAGTATAATCAATAAAATAGATGTGACTTTGAAGAAAATACTCCAACGTCTTTTCAAGCGTTGCTCTTTGAGGAATGCCTGGGCAATTTGCTCCAACCCTTGGTTTTCTGTTTTATCCGGTGTTTTATTCTCTTCGCTCATGGCGTCACTCTCTTTTTGTGTTCTTTAAGCGTTTGCCAGCAGCCACTGGCGCAGTGATGGAACCGACTCTGCAATGTAAAGGGGGCTGAATTTTTCCAACTCTTTCATGGGATGTGCGCCATAGCTTACACCAACGCTGGCTACTCCTGCATTTTTAGCCATTAAAAGGTCATGCCCCGTGTCGCCCACCATCAGCATACGGTTGACCGGTACTTGGAGGTCATTGGACAGTTCCAGGAGCATTGACGGGTGGGGTTTTGAGAAGGACTCATCCACCGTGCGTGTCCCATCGAAACATGCGGTAATTCCTGTTTCTTCCATTGCCCTGTTCAACCCCCTGCGGCTTTTACCCGTAGCGACGGCCAGCAGGTACCCACGGGAAACGAGTTCTTCCAGCATGGCTTTGGCACCTTCAAAAAGCGTGATCTTGGTGCTGTTGACGAGGTAATGTTTACGGTAGAGGGCAACGAGCTGTGGGTAAAGCGCTTCATCCAACCCCGGAAAAATTGCTTCCCATGCTTCACGGATTCCCAGCCCGATAATATGGGCTGCCCTTTTACGGTCTGGCACAGGGAGGGAAAGGGCCGTTGCCGCTTCCTGGAGGCTGTCGACGATCGCTGCGGTACTGTCCATCAAGGTGCCATCCCAGTCAAAGACAATCAAATCGAACTTCTTATTGGGCATCATGGTCTCCCGGGTCTTTGTCATCCAGGTTTTCAAGGCACTGCAGGCATTCCTTGGGCAGTGGTGCTTCTATTGTCAGTGGAAGTCCTGTTTCTGGATGGTTGAAGGTAATCCGCCAGGCGTGCAAAAACATGCGCTTTAGTCCCCCTTGGTTTTTTTTCTGCATCTGTTTGTTGAGTTCGAAGTCGCCATACTTGTCGTCGCCCGCAATCACATGTCCTGATGAGGCCAAATGGACGCGGATCTGGTGTGTTCGCCCGGTTTTAAGCTCAGCCTCAAGCAGCGTAAACCCCGGGTAATGATCAATGACGTTAAAGACGGTATGTGATTTGAGCCCGTTGGGATCGACCCGTACGCGGCGTTCACCATCAGCTGTATGGTATTTCAATAGCGGTAATCGTACGTGTTCCCGTTTGTTTTTCCAATTGCCCTTAACGAGGGCTTGGTAGCGCTTGTCGATGCTGCCTGCCCTGACCTGTTCATGAAGTTTGACTAAGGCAGAACGTTTTTTGGCAAGTACCAGGATGCCGGAAGTTTCTTTATCCAACCGGTGGACGAGTTCTAAGAAACGGCTTTCGGGCCTTGCGGCACGCAACTGTTCAATGACACCGAATGAAACACCGGATCCGCCGTGGACGGCAACGCCAGCGGGTTTATTGATGACAAGCAGCCAATCATCTTCATAAAGAATATCAAAAGTTCTAGCGGGGATAGATTTTTCCGTTTTTTCCGAGACGCGCAAAGGAGGGATCCGTACGATGTCGCCTTCCTGAATGCGGTAGGTCTGGTCAACCCTGCCTTTGTTCACGCGGACTTCACCTGAACGGATGATCCGATAGACGTGGCTTTTAGGGACGCCTTTGAACACTTTGAAGAGGTAATTATCAATACGTTGCCCACTTTCGTCAGGCGCAATTTCACACAGCCTGACACTTTGGGGTGCATTTTGGGGCGTTTTCCCGTGTTCAGGGCGTGTTTTAACCGTTTTTTTCTCGATTTTAGGGGGCTCTCCCCTATGAGGGCGCTTCATTTCTCTATATAATCTCAGATTAGCCTAAACATCTGTTTAGGCATTACTGTGTCTGGTAAAACTACCATTCTACACAGTTGTGACATCCATTGGTCCTGTTTGTACGAATTCAATGGAAAAGATGTGTACACCAAAAGCGCCAGAGAAAGCGGGTTTGGGTTGGTCCAAAGCATCAACCGGACTCAAGCGTGGCGTGTGCTGCACGGTAGCGTAAAGGATTTATTGATGGGCAGCTTTTTAGGCTGCCCTGTGATTGGTTTGACCGCGGGGTTGGTGCTGGATGCTCCATCACCCCAGTGTTTTGAAGTACTCTGTTATACACGGATGAGAAAGATTTCTGTCTGGTATAACCTTTGCTTAATCGCTTAAAACGCGCAGAAAGCCCTGAGTGAAGCTTTGAGGGGCTGATGCGGATGGCGGTGGACTTCCGTCATTACCACAGGGGCTGTGTAAGACCAACCTGGTTTTCCAGATGGCAACAGTAGGCGAAGTGGGATGCCTTGCCTGATGAAGGTGGGGAAACAGTTACAAACCGATTGAACAATTGCCGTCCAATGGACGGAGCTGTGTGCGCGTAAGCTTGCGCCGGCCCGTCCACGTGCAGGATGTGTACACTCGCTGGCTGCGGAAAAGTATTCCGCGTAAAAGATGATGGCCCCGTGCCACGGAGAGTGTATAAATTATGAAACGTATGTTGTTCAATGCAACACAGCAGGAAGAGCTGCGTGTTGCCATTGTTGATGGGCAGAGACTCATCGACATTGATATTGAATCGAATGCACGTGAACTGCATAAGTCCAATATCTACAAAGCGGTGATCACCCGCATTGAACCTTCCCTTGAAGCTTGCTTCGTCAATTACAGTGAAGACCGTCACGGTTTCCTCCCATTCAAAGAAGTTGCCCGTTCCCTCTTTAAAGAAGGTATCGACGTCAGGAGTGCGACGATTAAAGACGCCTTGACCGAAGGTCAGGAAGTCATGGTCCAGGTTGAGAAGGAAGAACGTGGTAACAAAGGTGCCGCACTGACGACCTTTATTTCATTGGCTGGTCGCTACTTGGTCCTGATGCCAAACAACCCACGTGGGGGCGGTGTCTCCCGCCGTGTGGAAGGTGAAGAACGCCAGGAACTGCGCGAAACAATGGAAAAACTCGATGTCCCACCGGGCATGTCGATCATTGCGCGTACTGCTGGTATTGGCCGTTCTGTTGAAGAACTTCAGTGGGACTTGAACTACCTGTTGCAGCTTTGGCGTGCGATTGAAAGTGCCGGTTCTTCTGCCCCAGGCGCTTTCTTGATCTATCATGAGTCTTCCCTCGTTATCCGGGCTATCCGTGACTATTTCCAGCCAGATATCGGCGAAATCCTGATTGATACTGACGAAATCTATGAGCAGGCCCGCCAGTTCATGAGTTACGTCATGCCGGATATGGTCAACCGTGTGAAGCGCTACCGTGATGCTGTACCGCTGTTTTCCCGGTTCCAGATTGAACACCAGATTGAAAGTGCGTACTCCCGTATCGTTTCACTGCCTTCCGGTGGCTCGATTGTCATCGACCATACCGAGGCGCTGGTTGCGATTGACGTGAACTCGGCACGTTCAACACGTGGTACCGACATTGAAACCACGGCCTTTACGACGAACTGTGAAGCGGCCGAAGAAGTCGCCCGCCAGCTCCGCTTGCGTGACTTGGGGGGCTTGATTGTCATCGACTTCATCGATATGGAGTCTTCCAAGAACCGCCGCGAGATCGAGTCCCGCCTGAAAGAGGCGTTGCGCTATGACCGTGCCCGCGTGCAGATGGAAAAGATCACCCGTTTTGGCTTGATGGAACTTTCCCGCCAGCGGTTGCGTCCATCGCTCTCTGAAGGCAGCCATATCGCCTGCCCTCGTTGTAATGGTACGGGGCATATCCGAGATACCGAATCGTCTGCATTGCAGGTTCTGCGTATCATTGAAGAAGAATCGATGAAGGAAAGCTCAGCCGTCATCCATGTCCAGGTACCTGTGGATGTTGCCGCTTTCCTTTTGAACGAAAAACGTGGCGAAATCATCAAGGTCGAATCACTCCATAAGGTTGAGATTGTCCTGATCCCGAACAAGTACCTGGAAACGCCGCATTACCGGATTGAGCGCATCAAGCATGATGACCCACGTCTTGAAATGCACCAGGTCAGCTACAAACTGGCTGAAGAGTCCGATACGGATATGGGCTTTTCAAAACGTTTGAAAGAACCGCAGAAGCCTCAACAGGAAGCGGTTGTTAAGAATATCCCGGAAGGATTACCGGCTCCAGTTATCAAACGTGATGATGCCCCTGTTACCAAGGTGGAAGAGACAGGTTTCTTTGGCCGCTTGTTAGGTCTGTTTGGTATTGGTGGTAGTACACCTGCCGAACCACCGAAGCCGGCAGCAGCTCCTGAAGTTGAATCGAATAAAGAAACACGCAAGCCGAAGGCCAATGAACGCCTACGCAGGAACCGCCGTGGTGACAAGGAAGAACAGCGCAATAAAGAAGCTGTTGAAGGTGATACTGCTACCGGTGGTAAGCCACAGCGCCAACGCCGCAACAAGAATGAAAAGCAAGGTCGGTCGCTGGATGAACGCCGCCAGCCTAAGCCAGAGTTGGCCCAACAGCCAAATGCGGACGAGGAAATTCAGCTGAAGTCCCCTGCTCAGCCAGAAGGCGAAGTAACCGCACCTGATGCAGTCCAGGAAACCCGTCATCCACGCCGTGACCGTAGGAACCGCTTACGGAACCGCCGTGAAAACTTTGCTGAAGAAGGACTGGTAACGGAAGGTACCGTGACCCAGGAAGCGACCAGTAGCGATGATAATACCCCAAGTTTTGATGGGGATGGCAAGGGACCGCGCAATCCACGGCGCCAGCGTACCCGCCGTCCGCGGATGAACCAGGAAGAACAGGTTCCATCTGTCGAAGAAGTACCCGTACAGGTTGAAGTGGCTGCTCCTGTGGAAGCAGAACCTAAGGTTGAGATGCCGGCAGTCGTTGAGGCTGCTGCACCCCAGGAAGTTGCCTCTGTCGAAGTTCCTACTGTAGAACCAGTTGCTGTTGAGCCCCCAGCTGTCGAGGCAGTTGTTGCTGAGGCGCCAGCTGTTGAGCCTGTTGTTGATGCCCCTGCTGAGCCCGCTGTTGAGATGCCTGCACCGGTTGAAACGCCTGCTGAGGCTGTCTCCGGTGAACAGGACCAGGTTGAAGTACAGCAGCCGGAAGTGGTTGCTGAAACGCCGGTTGAAGTTGCTCCAGTCGTTGAAGAACCGGTGGTTGCTGAGGCAGCCGATACGCCGGTTGATAAAGCGAGTGCTGAGCCTGAAACCACTGCCGCATCCCCTGCTGTTGATGCCGAAAGCGAACTGGATCGCATCTTGAAGGAAGCGGGACTGACGATGGCATCAACCAATCCAGAGAAAATGCGCCAGGTTCAGGCAACGCAGGTGGAAGAAGCCCCAAGGCCAGTCAGACGGCGCCGTAAACGCGTGGTCGTGGTTGATGAAGGACCACTTATCCAGGTGGATACCAAACAGGGTTAATTCGCTGTAATAAAAAGGAAAAACCGCATCCATCGTGACGCGGTTTTTCTGACTTAAGGGCATGGAAAACGTCAGCCCTCGTTTGTTCTTGAGGTGTTTGCCCTCTTTTCTTTACCGATTGCAATGGAACCTTTTAACGCAAAGCCAATTCCGGGAGACACTTCTGCTGTCCAATGTGGGCAGTTGCAATCCCCTATCCTGGATGCTTTGGGCCGGCCGTTAAGGGATCTGCGGATATCGGTTACAGACCGTTGCAACTTCCGCTGTACTTATTGCATGCCCAAGCAGGTATTCGGTTCGGGCTTTCAGTTCATCCGACACCAGGACATGCTCTCTTTTGAGGAAATCGCGCGATTGGCATCTATCTTTACCAGCCTTGGTATTGCCAAGGTCCGTTTGACGGGGGGCGAGCCGCTGCTACGCCGCCATATTGAACGGCTGGTTGGCTATCTTGCGGATATCAAGTGCCCTGACGGCAGTGGGCTCGACTTGGCGCTGACGACGAACGGCTCTGTTTTAAGGCAAAAGGCCAAGGCACTTTTTGATGCCGGGTTAAAGCGCATTACCGTCTCTTTGGATGCACTGGACAATGACACCTACATGAAGATGAATGATGTCGGCTTTCCGGTGTCCATAGTGTTGGATGCAATCGAGTATGCCTTAGCGGTCGGTTTTTCACCGGTCAAGGTCAATGCCGTAATTCGCAAAGGCTACAATGAAGGCCAGATCCTGCCGCTGGTTGCCCATTTCAAAGGGACGCCTGTCATCTTGCGATTCATTGAGTATATGGATGCGGGGACTCGCTCTGGTTGGCACACGGATCAGATTGTCCCATCTGCTAGGATCATTGAGACCATCCAGTCCAAGTACCCTATCGAGCCATTGGAAGCCAATTATCCAGGTGAGACGGCTGAACGTTGGCGTCATACAGATGGGGGTGGTGAAATCGGTGTCATCTCCAGTATTACCCAGCCCTTCTGTTCAGCATGTTCACGGATCAGGCTTTCGACGGACGGTAAAATCTATCCCTGCCTTTTTTCGACGACGGGTTTTGACCTGCGCCAGCTGATCCGGTCAGGTCAGCCTGACGATACCATCAGGCAGGCGGTTGTGGATTATTGGCATTCGCGTGCTGACCGTTATTCAGAACTGCGGTTGAAAAAGGAATACCAGCAGGATGGCCAGCGCATAGAAATGCATTACATCGGCGGTTGATATTGATGTAATTACCGCTGCATTGAAAACACATTTCAAACTGTCCATCAACAGGAAATCCTTCAATCAGGTTCTGGCCGTGGAAAAGCTTTGTGAAACGATGTCGTCGTTAAGCCGGTTTCTCAGAGTTCGTACTCATACTGTGGCAGCCTGTTTTTTATTGACAGAAAGGGATTCTAAAAGATAGAATTATATCTTTCGGGGCGTAGCGCAGCCTGGTAGCGCAACTGCTTTGGGAGCAGTGGGTCGGATGTTCGAATCATCTCGCCCCGACCATTTAAAAGAGGCTGTCAATCTGACAGTCTTTTTTTACATCAAAACCGCCGCTAAAGATTACTCTGCCCTTAGCTCAGCTGGATAGAGCAACGGCCTTCTAAGCCGTAGGTCACAGGTTCGAATCCTGTAGGGCAGGCCATTTCCTGAGATTTTTGGTACGTACCTGTTAAAATGCATCCTGCTTGTTTTGTCGATATGCTTCATGTGTCTGATTGTTTTTGGATGGCAGGTCAAGGCAGGAAAGCCTTTAATCGCTGCCTCGAATAGGGATGAATTTTATGCCCGCCCTGCTCTGCCTGCGCACCGTTGGCAGGACGCACCGACGGTTTATGCGGGCAGGGATATGGAAGCAGGTGGTACCTGGTTGGGAGTTGCCGATGATCCGAAAAACAACGGATACCGTTTTGCAGCGCTCACCAATGTCCGGGCGCCTGACCAGTTCAATACCTATGCGCCAACCCGCGGCTTGCTGGTGAGTGATTTCCTGTCCTCATCCGTTTCCCCTGAAGACTACCTGAAAAGCCTCCAATCGAAAGCATCGAAATATAACGGGTTCAACCTGCTGGTGGGTACGGTTGGTCAAGAAGCGACGCTCATCTGGTATTCGAACTTAGGTGGCAACCATCCGCAAAACGGCAAACCCTTGCCCCCAGGGATTTATGGTATTTCCAATGCCCTTTTGGATACGCCTTGGCCCAAACTGGTTAAAACGCGCAGCCGGTTTACCACCCTTGTTGGGCAGGATGCACCCAAGGATGCTTATTTTTCGATGTTGTCCGACACCCAGCTGGTGCCTGATGAGAACCTGCCGGATACGGGTGTTTCATACGAATGGGAAAAGCTCCTTTCTGCTGTCTGTATCCATTCCAAGGATTACGGTACCCGCGTATCAACCTTGGTTGAGCTCTATCCCGATGCGCCACCCTTGTTGCAAGAGCGTATCATTCACCCTTAGTGTTATAGATTGAATTGCGCCATGATTTGGACAGAATTGGAATCTGAGCTCGCTGCTTTAGCTGATAAGCATCTTTTGCGTACCCGTAAAACACTGGAATCCGGGTGTAACACCCATATGATGGTGTCTGGCAAATCCTTATTGGCTTTTTGCAGTAATGATTACCTGGGTTTGGCCTCGCATCCCTTAATCGGCCAAGCTATCTGTGATGCGGTTAAGCGCTGGGGAACGGGCTCTGGCGGCTCACATGTCGTCAACGGCCATATGCTACCGCACCAGCAGCTGGAAGAGGCTTTGGCAGACTTTGTCGGTGCTGACCGGGCGCTCTACTACAGTACCGGCTATATGGCCAATATTGGGGTTGTGCCGACTTTGGTGGGGCGTGGGGATGCGGTTTTTGCTGACCGCTTAAACCATGCGTCTTTGATTGATGCCGTGCAGCTTTCCCGGGCTGAACATAGGCGTTATGCCCACAAGGATATGGCGCAGCTTGAGAAGATGCTCGCTGCGTCAGACGCCAAACGCAAACTGATTTTAACCGATGCCGTTTTCAGCATGGATGGCGATATTGCGCCATTAAAAGAACTTTTTGATTTGGCTGAGCGTTATGATGCCTGGCTTGTTTTAGATGATGCCCATGGCTTCGGTGTCTTGGGTTTAGAAGGCCGTGGCTCGTTAAGCCATTTTGGCATGCCTTTTCATCCCCGTATGGTTTATGTCGGCACCTTGGGCAAAGCCGCAGGTGTCTCAGGGGCGTTTGTCGCTGGGGCATCAACGGTCATCGAATACCTGATGCAGCGCTCACGTTCTTATATTTTCACGACGGCATCGAGTCCCATCATTGCATCTGCCCTTTTAACTGCTTTGGAATTGATCAAGACCGGTGAAAGCCGCCGGAAGCAGTTGCGTGCCCTATCCCAATGTTTGCGCGATGGCTTATCAGGCACCGCATGGCAGCTGCTGCCTTCGTCAACAGCCATCCATCCAGTTGTTGTCGGTGGCAATGAAGCGGTACTCAAAGTTTCCAAGGCATTGATGGACAGTGGTATTTGGGTACCGGCAATCCGGCCGCCTACCGTACCACAGGGGGCTGCAAGGCTTCGCATTTCACTTTCTGCTTCGCATACGTTGGACGATGTGAAACGGCTCACTGATGCATTAAGGGAGATTGAATGACGGACTTGGTCTTTTGGCATGGGTGGGCGATGGCGCCGTATGTCTTTACCCCATTGATAGATGCCTTGCACCGCCAAAATGCGGCACTGACCTGCCAGACAGTCGCGTTGCCGGGCTATGTAGATACCCAAAAACCAAATATATCTACTATGACGGACTGGGTCGATGCCTTGATGGCTGAGATTGGACAGCCATCGGTTTTGGTTGCTTGGTCGATGGGCGCGATGCTGGCATTGGACGCGGCGGTGCGTTATCCCGACAAAATCCAGAAGCTGGTCCTTTTCGGGGCGACGCCGCGCTTTGTCAATGGCAACGGCTGGGCATATGGCTTATCCCCCGATACGGCTTCCCGTTTTAAGGAAGGCGTCAAGGCAGACCGAATGAAGACCCTGAAACGCTTTACGGTACTTTTTAACCAGAAAGATATCCAAGCACGGGAAATCACGCGTTTTTTGGGGGACATCCCTTGTCCTGCTGCTGATGGTGTCTTGCTGCAGGGGCTCGACTTTTTGCATACTGCTGATTTCCGGGATGTTGTCCCAAAAATCAGGCAGGAGACACTTTTGATCCATGGTGCACATGATCCCCTGATGCCTGTTGAAGCAGCCAAATGGCTCTCACAAATGATACCTCATGCGAACCTTGAGATTGTGCCTGATGCAGCCCATGCGCCCTTCCTGTCCAATCCTGCGGTCTGCGCCCAAGCCATCGGGAGGTTCCTGTCATGGATATAGACCGTAAGTCTGCGATTGGCCGTTCTTTTGGCAAAGCGGCTGCGCAATATGATGACTTGGCCCTTTTCCAGCGGCAGATCAATGACCGGATGGCTTCGCTTCTGCCTACCTTCGTGCCAGCGGGATTTACGCCCGGGCGTATTTTAGATGCGGGTTGTGGCACTGGCTTGGGCATCCCTGCCTTAAAGGCCATTTGGCCTGAAGCACGGATTACTGGCTGTGACCTGTCTGAAGGGATGGTTTTGGAAGCTAGGCGTAAGGGTTTTGAAGCCCTTGTCTGCGATATCGAAAACCTGCCTTTTCCTTTTGGGCATTTTGACCTAGTATGGAGTTCGCTTTCATTGCAATGGTGCCATCCATACCGCGCACTGTCAGAATTTTCCCGCGTCCTGTCTTACGGGGGCTGCCTCTTTTTTTCGACTTTGGCACCGGGAACCTTAAAAGAAGTCGAATATGCCTTTTCTGGCTTGGACACGTCTGAACATGTGATCCAGTTTGTGGATGTTGATCGGTTGCGAGGGGTGCTCTCGCTGGCCTCTTTTACGGAACTGGAACTGATTCAGGAAACGCACCAGGTCTTTTATCCCACCATACGGGATGTGATGGCTTCCATCAAAGGCATTGGTGCCGGCCATGTGAGCCAACGCCGCAACGGCCTTTTAGGCCGCAAGGCATGGGAGAGGATCCAGGCACGCTATGAGTCACTTAAGACTGACAAAGGTTTGCCGGTTACTTATGAAGTCATCATTGCCTCAGCGCGCGTTAACATGGCCAAATAGTGGCGGAGGCAGTTTTTCCGTTATGGCATAAGGTGAACTGAAATAGTCATTCAGGCTGATGCTCATCTCATGGTCGATGATGCGTTTGATTTCATCGGCCAAGATGTCTTCGTGGTTGCCAGTGAAGACGCATTCTTCGAAGATGGTGGCCAGTGTGATCCTGTCGCCGTCCCCACACCATTGCCAGCGGGTTTTCGCACGCCTTGCCCAAAAGTAAGATGAGAATGTTTTTTCCTGAGGGGATTGCACCCACCCTAACTTTTCCAGTTCACCGATGGCATATTCCACTTCGTGGCCGGATAAGTGGGTCATTGCAACGATGTCTGACATTGGGGAAAACATGGTTTTGCGTTCCGGTTTGTTCAGGACACCGATGACTTTCAAGACATCAAAGAAATGTTTGCCGGGATGGATCTTTTCGTTCCAGCTGCCGTTTCGGATTTCAGGGAGGATGGCGGCGGTAAATGCGCCTAAGAGTACGATGATTGTGCAGATATAGATCCACATGATGAAGATCGGGAAAGCGGCGAGCGTCCCATAGACCTTCTCATAGAAGTTGAAATTCAGCATGTAAAAGGCGAAGCCGCGGATGGCAATCTCAAAGGCAACCGCTGCAAAGACACCCCCTGCCAAGGCATCACGCCACTGTACCAATCTGTTGGGCAGGATCCGGTAGAACAGTGAAAACGCAAAGGCAGTCCAAAGGATGCCGCAGACCGATGTGGCAATGCCGCCAATGAAAGGCAGGTAGGTTGTAAAACCATGTTTGGCCAATATGACGTGGGATGTGATGTAAAGCGATGAACCGACGGATATCGGCACCAGCATACCGAGGAAAAGGTATAACGAGAGGCGCTTATGCCAGGGTCTGGCGCTTGTTGTCCCCCAGATGCTGTTGAATGCGTTTTCCAAGGCTGAGAGGCTCGTATACAGGGAAAACAGTAACGCAATACCACCGATGAGGGATACCTTACCGGCATTGGCTACAAAGCGGTTTAAGTATTTCAGGATGATGTTGGTAACGTTCTCAGGCATCATGCCTTGGGCGAAATAACTCTCAAGTGAACCCTTTAAAGTGCCAAACACGGGGAATTGGGTAAAAATCGCCAGGAAAAGCGCCAACATCGGCACGATGTTTAGGAGGACTGTGAAGCTGATACCACCAGCGGACTCCATCAGCCGGCTTTCTGAGAGCCTTTTGAGGCACCAGCCTACGGCGACCTTCCCTTTTTCCTTACCCGTCATAGGGGGGGCTTCTGTTGCAGCTTGGGGTTTGGTTTCTGGTTGTTTCATGGCAGCTTTGGGGATAATATTTGCACGGAACCAACTCTTTTCAGGATAGCAAAGTTTTCGTTCCATTAGAACATCCATATCGGGAATACCATGCCAAAAACGCCTTTTCTCGCTGCCTGTGAAAAAACCATTGGGACTGATGCCGTTTTAAAGGATCCTCAGTTGATGATGCCGTATCTGACGGATGTCAGGAAACGCTTCACTGGGCGGGCTATGGCAGTCCTCTTTCCTAAGAGCACACAGGAGGTCTCGCAGTTGATGCGCTTGTGCACCCAATACCGTGTGAATGTGGTTCCCCAGGGCGGTAATACAGGGACGGTTTTAGGCAGTGTGCCGGATAAGACTGGTCATGCCGTGGTCATCTCATTAAAACGTATGAACCATATCTTAGGTGTTGATCCTGAAAACCTGACGATGACGGTTGAGGCCGGTTGTATCTTAGACCATGTCCGCGCGACCGCACGCGATGCCGGCAGGCTTTTCCCTTTATCATTGGCTTCATCAGGTTCCTGCATGATTGGCGGTAATCTGGCGGCCAATGCTGGGGGCACAGCTGTCCTGCGTTATGGGACAGCTCGTGACCTGTGCTTGGGGCTCCAGGCTGTCCTGCCTGACGGAGCGGTTTATGATGGGCTCTACCGCTTAAGGAAAAACAATACCGGTTATGATCTAAAAGACCTTTTTATTGGCTCTGAAGGAACCCTTGGTATCATTACTGCTGCAGTGTTGAAGCTTTTCCCACTCCCTAAAGGGCGGCAGACCGCTTTTGTGGCACTCCAAAGTCCAGATGATGCGTTACGGTTATTGAACCTTGCGCAAGGTATGGCGCAGGATCTGCTCACAACCTATGAATTGATCTCTTCAGTCAGTCTGGGAGTAGTCCTCGCGCATTTCCCAGACCTGAAGTCCCCTTTGCCTGAAAAGGCGCCCTATTATGTGTTGATGGAACTCTCTGGCACCCAGCAGGTTCAGGACATGCAGGAAGCGCTTGAAGCTATTTTAGGGGCGGCTTTTGATGAAGGCATTGTCATCGATGCCGCTATTGCCCAGTCGGAAGCGCAGGCCCAGCACTTTTGGGCTTTGCGTGAAAACATCGCCGAAGGCCAGGCCCGTTCCGGTAAGAACATCAAGCATGATATCTCGGTTCCTGTCTCCCAGATTCCCCGGTTTATGGCGGTGACGGATCAGTTGCTCCAAGACGCTTTCCCTGGATGCAGGATGACTGTGTTTGGCCATTTGGGCGATGGGAGCCTGCATTACAATGTCGGCGCCCCTCCAGGTATAACCGATGATGCTTTTTTACAGCGCCAGGATGCAGTGAACCAGGTGGTCTACGACAGTGTTGCCCGCTTTCATGGTGCGATATCCGCAGAACACGGACTGGGTGCCTTAAAGCATGACAAGAATGCCCATTACAAAGGCAATGTTGAAATGGATCTGATGCGACGGATTAAAGGAGCCATCGACCCCTTGGGCATCATGAACCCAGGCAAGGTCTTGCCATAGCCGTCCTATTTCCTGAGCATCCGTAAGCCGTTGAAGAGCACCAGTAAGGTCGTTCCTACGTCGGCGAAAACGGCCATCCACATTGTGGCCATTCCCAAAACCGCTAGGATAATAAAGAGCGCCTTGATCCCTAAGGCTAAGGCGATGTTTTGCACTAAGATGGCAAACGTGTCTTTGGAAAGTTTAATGACGCGAGGGATGCTGCTCAGGTCATCGTTCATGATGACGATATCTGCCGCTTCAACAGCCGCGTGCGTGCCTGCAGTGCCCATTGCAATGCCCATGTCAGCTGTGGCTAATGCCGGCGCGTCATTGATCCCATCCCCTGCCATCGCAACGAGTCCGCCTCTTTCTGATGCTTTAAGCGAGGCAATGGCGTTTGCTTTGTCTTCTGGCAAGAGCTTTGCTTTGACCTTATCAATCCCTACTTCTTTGGCGACCGCTTCAGCGGTATGGGAATTGTCCCCTGTCAACAAAACGGTTTGAATCCCTTGGTTTTTCAATGTGTTGATGGCTTCTTTTGAAGTTGTTTTTATGGTATCTGACAGGGTAAATAAGGCAAGCGGTCCCGTTTCATCTGCCAATAATGTGGCGCTGTGCGGTTGTGCCGGATCCCCTTTTGAAAAGCCAGGCAGGCGGTTTAGTTCATCTGCTGACGGGGCAGCCCAATCCGGGCGGCCAAGCTTTAATGTGTGGCCGTTTATGTGGCCTGAAATACCTTTGCCGGGGTGTTCCGTAAAGCCTGTAACCGGCAGGTTGGCTTCAGGCAGTCCCTTGGCAATGGCTTGTGAGAGTGGGTGCGTTGAGTGACGCGGCAAAGTGGCCACCAAGGCAAGGATGTCTTCTTTTGGGATGTCTTCCCGCAGGATCTGTATATTGGTCAATGTGGGATTTCCCGTCGTGATGGTGCCTGTCTTATCTAGCGCCAACAGTTTGATTTGACGGCACTTTTCCAGGAAGACACTGCCCCTGATCAAGATGCCCTTTCTGGCCGCGGCCGTTAAGCCACTGACCAATGTCGCAGGGGTTGAGATTACCAACGCACAGGGACAGGCGATGACCAAGATGGCTAAAGCACGGTAGCAGGATTCCCCCCATGCTAACCCAACCCAATATTTGCAGATGATGAGGATGCCTAGTGCTAAGACAAAGATTGCCGGTGTATAGATGGTTGCGAACCGGTCAATCGTCCGTTCAAACGGGGCTTTGTTTGCTTTGGCGGCTTCGACCGTGCGGATAATACGGGCGGCTAGGGTTTCCGAGGCATGGGTGGTTGTCTTGATGACCAAAAGGCTGCTGAGATTGATTGTTCCTGCATAGACCGTGTCGCTGGGGCGTTTTAAGACTGGGGTGGATTCCCCTGTCACAGGCGATTGGTCAATGTCACCTTCTCCCGTTTCAATGATGCCATCAACGGGGATACGCTGCCCTGGGCGTACCCGGATAAGCGTTCCTGTTCCGAGGGTGGCAACAGGCATTGCCTGCCAACTGCCATTGATTTGGGCTTCGGCTGTCTCAGGTGTGAGTGTCAAGAGTGTCTCGACGGCTTTACCGACCCTGTGGCTGGAACGGCGCTCCAACCATTCAGATACCGCAAAAAGCGCCATGACCATCGCTGCTTCAGCCCATTTGCCAATCAAAAAGGCACCGGTGACGGCAACAGCCATCAAAGCGTTGATGTTGAGCTGCAGCCGGCACAATGCCGCGATGCCCTTACGGTAGGTGGATAACCCAGAGAGGTAGATTGCGACAATCGCAAGGCCGATGGTCAGCACGGTACCGAGTGGCTCCGGCAACGTGTCAATGGGAAGGAAGTCAATGGCCTCGACAATGGCAGCTAAAACCAGCGCAGTCCACATTGCCCATGCAGGTGCATCATCTGATGTGTCAGCGTTTGGTTGCCCATGCTGGACGATGCTTGCCTCGTACCCTGCTTTGCGGATCTGTATGAGGCACTGTTCTACCGTGTGGGAATCGGCGTCAATTGCCAGCTCCTGTTTGTCAAGATTGAAATGTAACCCGTTGATATGATTTGTTTTTGAAAGGATTGAGCGGATGTCGTTTTCTTCAACGGGGCAGTCCATGTCCGGGATTTTTAGAACCGTGGCATGCGGTGGGATTACAGTTGTTGCCCTGTCATGTCTATGGGGTTTTGGATGATGGCAACATGAAGTGGTATGTGCATGGTGGCTGTGATGGGTATGATGGTGGTGGTTTTCATCGGGGGCATCATGATGGTGGTGATGGGTGTCATGTCCGTGCGCACTTTCACCATGGCCATGATGATGGCAATGACCGCAGCAAGGCGTATCGCTGTGTTCTTTGTGATGTACATGGTGTCCGTGGCAGTCCATCCCTAAAATGCCCTTTTATCCTTGTTTTTGGCTATTGGAAACCTTATAGTTAGTCTAATGTCAATGGATAACACAGCTTTCCTATTCTCATGAAAATCGGAGAACTCGCCAAACAATGTGGCCTCTTGCCAGGCACCGTCCGTTACTACGAAAAAGCGGGTCTGATGCCTTCACCGAAACGTAATGATGCCAATTACCGCCATTATGGAGAGGCGCATGTTGAGCGGTTGCGTTTCATCCAGCACTGCCGCTCACTTGACATGTCCTTAGATGAGATCCGGCTGCTGTTGGACTACCGGGACAGGCCGGATGCCAGCTGTGGCGGCGTGGGTGCCATCATTGATGAGCATATCAGCCATGTTGCCAGGCGCATTGAAGAACTTAGGCAGCTTGAGATGCAGTTGCGTGCACTTAAAAGCCACTGTGCTGGCACAGGTGATGTGCAGGACTGTGGTATCTTGAATGCCTTGGCAGGTTCTGCCTTTGGAGATAAGGCAGACAGTACGCATGCTGGCTGCACCCATATGGGGTCAGTCCATACGACCCAAAAGCACCGATAATCCAAGCAGTAAGGATCCCTTGTGGAAACTGATATTATCGAAAAAGCCAAACAGAAAGCGATCGAGGCGAACTTGCCCTATGCTGGCGATGTGACGCCGCAGCAGGCGTGGCAGTTGCACAGTACGGGGCAAGCTAAGATTGTGGACGTCAGGACACCTGAAGAATATGACCTCATCGGTCATGTGCCGGGTATCGTGTTGGTGCCTTGGCAGATTGGTAATCCGCGTCAGCAAAATCCAGAATTTCTGTCAGAAATCAAACAGTTGTTCAGACCTGATGATAAACTGCTCTTACTGTGCCGCGGTGCATTCCGCTCGGTCAAGGCGGCAACGGCCCTGAAGCAGGCAGGCTTTACCTGCGCGATGAATGTACTAGAAGGCTTTGAAGGAAAGACGAACCCGGATGGACTCCGTGGTCGGATCAACGGGTGGCTCTTCTACCAGCTGCCTTGGGAATGTTAGGCACTACGCAGTAAGACAACCAATCGGAACAACCAGTATGCCGTCGTCGCGTTTGTAGGCAAATTCCCCTGCTGTTAGCACCATCATGAATGCGGGAGCCCCCATTTTCTGAATATCCACATATTTACAGAGTTTCTTAAGGTGATGGGCAGCCTCGTCGATTTGACGGCTTCCCATCTTAACTTCCACAGGTGCCCACTGACCATTGTTCAGTTGGATAATCATGTCAGACTCAAGGTTGTTCTTATCGCGGTAATGGTACACATTTCCGTCATTGACCTGGGCATATACACGCATATCACGGGTGCAAAGCGACTCGAACAAGAAACCGAATGTCTCAAAATCCGCCAACAGGCCATCTGGTCCTGTCCGCAATGCGGCAACTGCCAGGGATGGATCGACGAAGTGCCTCTTGGATGAAGTTCTGATGGCTGTTTTAGAACGTAGTGAAGGCTGCCAGGCAAGCTGGTCTTCAACAACAAAAATACGTTTCAGTGCATTCATGTACGACATGAAAGTCTTTTCCGACATGCCGACATCTTGTGATTCGACATCACGGATAATGGTCTGGGCACTGACCATGGTTGCAGTATTCCTTGCCAATGAGCGTAAAAGCCTGCTGGCACGTTCTGGGTTCTTCTCAATACCGTCAACCCTGCTGATGTCTTGATTAATCACGGCAGTGAGGTAGTTGGTCGCAACAGACAATGACGTATCTTCGGTCATATTGACCGCGGCAGGCCATCCGCCACGGGCTATTAAGAATGCAATTTGTTCAATCGAAAGATTGCTGACAGCCGCAATATCTGTTTCGCCCCGAAACAATGCGGCAAGCGATACACTTTTATTCGATTCGCCAGACTCGGATAGGCTCATGGGGCGCATTGTCAGGCGGGCAATACGTCCAGTACCTGTATGGGCAGTCACGTTATCTGATGGCACAGCGGAACCTGTCAGTAAAAAAAGCCCAGTCTCGCCCCGTCGGTCAACGGCAAATCGGACGGCATCCCATAGGACAGGAGCCATCTGCCATTCGTCAATCAGGCGGGGATTTTCTCCAATCAGTAAAAGTGACGGCTTGACGTCCGCTGTCTGCAGATATCTTTGGGATACATCGGGATCCTGCAGATATAGCACGCTTTTTGCTATCTGCTCGGCGGAACGGGTCTTGCCACACCATTTTGCGCCTTCAATGAGAACAGCCCCAGATGAAGCCAAGGCTCTCTGAAGTAATGGATCAGTCAAACGGGGACGGTATCTCGGTGGCATTTTTTCACTCTAAACCAATTGAATATACTGAATTATATATTTTTCCAAAGTTTGGCGCAAAATTTTTCCAGAGTTTGGCGTAAAATTTTTCCAGAGTTTGGCGTAAATGAACAAGTGCCTGCAAAGTCTCTGTGCTATCTCTATCAGTGCATTTGGTGAATGCGCAAAAAACCTGAAGCAAGCAAGCTTCAGGTCGGTCAGGAACATCACTGTGAGCTTTGATGACAGAGCAAACTCAACGTGTGGCTTTCTCACCAGCTGCACTGTGAGCGCTAATCAGAGTTCGCGAATCTTGGCGAAGGCCTCTTCAATACGCTCTACGCCCATGATTTCCAAGCCTTTAATGCCCTGCTTCGTCATGTTTGAGCGAGGGATCAGGGCCATTGTAAAGCCGAGTTTGACGGCTTCACGCAGACGCTCCTGGCCGCGTGGCGCGGGTCGGATTTCACCGGCCAAGCCCACTTCCCCAAAAACCACGAGCCCCTTGGGCAAGGGTTTGTTGCGTAAAGATGAGTAAATGGCAAGGGTCACCGCCAGGTCGGCAGCCGGTTCCGCAATCTTCACGCCACCGACCGCATTGATGAAGACATCCTGGTCATAAGCGGCAATGTTTGCATGCCGGTGCATGACGGCGAGAAGCATTGCGAGTCGGTTTTGGTCGAGTCCAACGGACAGACGCCTTGCATTGGGCGTCGGGGAGGAATCAACCAAAGCCTGGATTTCTACCAAAAGTGGCCGCATGCCTTCTAACGTTGCCATCACACAAGAGCCAGGGATCTGCTGGTCATGCCGCGTCAAGAACAACGCGGACGGATTGGAGACGCCTTTGAGTCCCTTTTCAGTCATTGCAAAGACGCCCAGTTCGTTGATGGCGCCGAAGCGGTTTTTAAACGCGCGGATCAGCCTGAAGCTCGAATGTGTATCGCCTTCAAAGTAAAGGACGGTGTCGACAATATGTTCCAAGACCCTGGGGCCTGCCAGTGCGCCCTCTTTGGTCACGTGCCCGACCATGATGATGGTGGTGCCTGATGTTTTGGCGTAACGCGTCAGTTTAGCGGCACATTCCCTGACCTGCGAGACAGAGCCTGGGGCGGATGAGAGTTCGTCCGAATAAATCGTCTGGATGGAGTCGATGACGGCAACCTGGGGTTTGACCGTGTCCAATGTGTCTAAGATCTTTTCCAGCTGGATTTCAGACTGCATCTTGAGGTCATTGGCCATCAGTCCCAAGCGTTTAGCCCGCAAAGCGACCTGGGGGCCGGACTCTTCCCCGCTCACATAAAGGACGGTATGCGTGCCCGAAAGGTTCACCAGGGCCTGCAACAGCAAGGTAGATTTACCGATACCTGGGTCACCCCCGATCAATACGACACCGCCGGGGACTAAGCCGCCACCTAAGACACGGTCGAATTCATTGATTCCTGAGGTAATGCGTGGGACGTCAACCGCATCGATGGCAGATAAGGAAAGGACGGGTGATGTCTGCGTAATGCCGGCTCGTTTGGTGCTGAAACGGTTGCCCGATGTGGATGAGGCCGCTTCTGACTCAACCAACGTATTCCATTCGCCGCAGGAAAGGCATTTCCCCGACCATTTTGCGCTGATGCTGCCACAGGCGCTGCAGGTGTATTGGGTCTTTGCTTTGGCCATCGGCTGTCCTTTCTGCTTTTTGGCGCCTTACTGCAGACCTAAGCCTTATTCTTTCACGAGGTGGGTCGGCCGTGAGTTGACCGCGCACATCAGTTCATACCCGACTGTGCCTGCTGCATTGGCCACCTCTTCAATCGGGATGTCGTTACCCCAGAGGTTGACCTTTGAGCCGATATGCGCGCCGGGAATTCCTGTTAAATCAACGGTTAACATGTCCATGGATACGCGACCGACAAGACGTGTCTTGATGCCGTTGACGGCAATTGGCGTACCTTCTGGGGCCACGCGGGGGTACCCGTCAGCATAACCACATGCCACAACACCAATCGTCATATTCTCACTGGCTGTGAAAAGTGAACCGTAACCGACGCTTTCGCCCTTTTTGATGTGCTGGATTTGGATGATTTCGCTGTCAAAGGACATCGCAGGTTTCAGGCCAAATGCTTCAGCCGATTTGCCGCCCGGTGTGCCACCGTAAAGCATGATGCCTGGGCGTACCCAGTCTGTCTTGATATCAGGATGCAGGAGGATGGCGGCCGAGTTCGACAGGTTCCTGATGCCTGTCAGCCCTTCGGTTGCCCCATTAAAGCGCCTTAACTGTTCGGTGACAGGTACTTTTGGATGGTTGGGGGTTTCGGAATTCGCAAAATGCGTCATGAAGGCAACCGACTTCACCCAAGGTATTGCTTTTAAGCGTGCATAAGCCTTTTTGTATTCATGTGGTTGGTATCCCAGGCGGTTCATGCCGGAATTCATCTTTAAGTGGACATTGACCGGGGTTTTGAGGTTGGCGTTTTCAAGGGCAGCCATCTGGTGGTCGTTGGCAACGGCAAATGAGATGTCATGTGCTGCCAGATCTGGCAATTCTTCCGCCTTGAAAAAACCTTCCAACAGCAGGATCGGCTTGTTGTAGCCGTTTTCTCGCAGGGCAATCGCCTTATCAATCTCAATTAAAGCCAAGCCGTCGGCATCGGAGAAAGCCTTGACCGCATTGGCTAATCCATGTCCGTAGGCATCTGCCTTGACGACGGCCCATGCCTTGGCGTTTGGGACACATTGCCTGACAACAGAAAAATTGTGGCGCATGGCTCCGATATCAATCGTGGCACTCAAAGGTCTAGTCATGGGGCTTCCTATACTGTTTCAGCCGTATGTTGGCTTGCCTGGGATTTAACAACAATTTGGCATCTTACCGCCAAGACAACTGCAAAGCAATAAAGTACATCGGGCAAGTACCCCAGTCAGACATTGGTTGGTCTGTTTTATCCTTTAAAAATCATGTATTTTCGGATATAATTGTACTCTTTAGACGGTATTTAATGGAGATGGGTGCGTGAATAAGGGCTTTTACTCAGTGATGGCGGCAGAATTCTTTTCATCACTCGCTGACAATGCCCTTTTGATTGTCGCTATTGCCATCCTAGCGCAGATCAAGGCACCGGATTGGATGACGCCGCTTCTGCGGCTTTTCTTTGTGATGGCTTATGTCGCCTTGGCTGCGTTCGTCGGTGCGTTTGCCGACACCCTCCCAAAAGGCAAGGTGATGTTCATCACCAATTCCGTCAAGTTTGTCGGATGCACCCTGATTTTTACCGGTGTCCATCCGCTGGCGGCTTATGCGATTGTCGGTATCGGCGCAGCGGCCTATTCCCCTGCCAAATATGGCATCTTGACGGAACTTCTCCCTGCTGAAAAACTTGTTGTGGCCAACGGCTGGATTGAGGGCTTGACCGTGACCTCCATCATCATGGGTACGGTCTTGGGGGGCACATTAATCAACAAGCATGTTGCCGTCTTCCTCAAGGCGCATATCCCCTTTGCCTATACGGCAGCGGCGGCAGCCTTGATAGTCATCATGGGGATTTATATCCTGGCGGCGCTTTTTAACCTCAGGATTCCCGATACGGGTGCGAGGTATGAAAAGCAGCCTTTGAATCCAATCAAACTGATCAAGAACTTTTCGGTGAGCTTCACGACCCTTTGGAAAGACAAACTCGGCCAGATTTCCCTGTCTGTGACGACGCTTTTCTGGGGGGCTGGGGCAACATTGCAGTTTATCGTGCTCAAATGGGCGCAGACGGCGCTTAAGATGACGCTTGATAAAGCGGCCTTCCTGCAGGGCATTGTCGCCCTTGGTGTGGCTGTCGGGGCAGTGTCTGCGGCTAAGTTCGTCAAGTTGCGGGACTCATTGAAAGTCATGCCGCTGGGAGTTGCGATGGGGCTTGTCGTGATGACGATGACGCTGATCCATTCCGTGTGGTTGGCTTATCCGTTATTGATTGTAATCGGCGCCTTGGGCGGCTTCTTTGTGGTACCGATGAATGCCCTGCTCCAGCACCGTGGGCATGTGCTGCTCTCCGCAGGCCATTCGATTGCCGTACAGAACTTCAATGAAAACCTCTCGATCCTCACGATGCTTGGGGTCTATTCGGCCCTCGTCTCTTTAGACCTGTCGGTCAATACCGTGACCATCATTTTCGGGGCGTTGGTTGCTTCCGTCATGTTGCTGGTGATCCTTTGGCACCGCCGCAACCAGAGTATCAAGGATTCACTGCACTTGATCGGTGAAGAAAAGCGCCATTGATCCCGGCCGGGCTTAGTTCGCGTTCTGAATGCCTTCCAAAGTGTCCATTGCCAGGCACAGGTCTTCCCAGGCCTGTGCTTTGCCTTGTGGAGTACGCAACAGGTAGGATGGATGGTAGGTGATGACCAATGGGATCGTCATACCGCCCTGCTCATAAGTGTGGACTTTCTTGCGCAGGGATGAAAGGGACGGTTCCCGGCTGATCCTAAGCAGTGCGCAGGCTGCCGTTTTGCCCAGTGCGACGATGATTTTCGGTGCAATCAATGCAATCTGTTTTTCCAGAAATGGCATACAGATGGCACTTTCTTCTTCGGTGGGTTGCCGGTCTTTCCCTGCTTCGCTTGCGCGGCATTTGACGATGTTTGCGATATAGACGTTCCTTCCGCGGACCAGGTCCAGGCTTAAGAGCATGTTGTCGAGCAGCTGGCCTGATTTCCCAACAAACGGTTCGCCCTGCTGGTCTTCATAAAAACCTGGGCCTTCACCGATAAAGAGCCAATCGGCGTTCGTGTCGCCCACGCCGGGGACGATTTTGTTGCGCGTCTTGGCAAGATGACACTTTTGGCAGTGCATAATCTCATCGAGCAGTTGGATCCAGGTTTGCTTTTTATCCCCCTGGCTTTCCACGGCTTTAGGCGTCATTGGTGATGTACTGGTATTTCCTGCCGGTACCGTATCAACGGTATTGGCTGCAGCCGTCCTGGATTGCCAGACGGTAATGCCCATCTCCTTGAGGTAGGCTAAGCGGGTTGCATCATCCAACGTATTCATAACTTCAGTTTCATCAACAGCGCATCTTCCTTGGGTTGGACATAATATCCTGGCCTGATCCCAACCGTTTTGAATCCGGTGGATTCATAAAGGCCGATTGCGGGGGTATTCGACTCCCGTACTTCCAGGAAAACCGATTCCATCTCGAGGTATCTGGCCAGTTCTAGAACCTTATCCATCAGGATGCGTCCATAGCCTTTACCCTGGAAGGCTTTGCCCACGGCAATCTTTAGAAGTTCCATCTCATCGACGATATCCAAGGCGACGAAGTAGCCGATCAAGGTGCCTTGGCCATCACGCATGACAATACCTTGGTTTTCTGTGGCAATCGAACTTTCGAAATTACGGTATGTCCAATGGTATGGGAAGACTTCCTGCTCGATATAGTAGACGTCATGCAGGTCTTTCAGGCGCATCGGTGCGAAGGTCAGTTCCCCTTCACTTGCGGCCTTTTCCTGTGCCGCGGCCCCTTCTGATTGCATTGTCTTATCCTGCATGGAAGGTTCCTCTCGCTAGTCTTTGCCAGGGCCGTGGTCGAATTTTGTGCCCTTGCCGATGCGGTAGAACTGACCGCCTGCGACATAGTGGACAGTACGCAGTCCTTCAGGCGCCTCATCGAAATGCCAATGGCCATCCCTAAAGACGCGCGTGTCACTCCAGGCTGCTACGGTCTCGCCTAAGAAAAGGTCCAGTTCCTTTTCATTTTCTGGATGAGGGATGACTTTGCAGATGAGGTATCCTGCGCAGCCCTTGACCATTGGCAGGTCAAAGCCTTCTTGGTAAAAGAAAGGGATATGTTTGTTTTTATCGGGCATTGTCGCCAGGCTGTGTTCACCAACATAAAGGACGGTTTCCATCTGGTCAGCTACTGGGATATGGACGACAAAATACCCACTTTTTTCAATCAGTTGCCGGGTATAGGCCTGTTTGCCGATATAGGCAATCACTTTGCCAGGGCCGCCGATGCCAACCCAGGCAGCTGCCATCACATCTTCAATACCATTGTATTTCGACGAAATCATGGTTGTGGGACCCACCTGTAACAGGCGGTAGGCTTTGCTGAGTTCAACAGGTTGGATGCTCATGGTGTTTTTTCTAGGTATGTGGCAATTTTGTGCATGGTAAAAACTATTGTGCGTTTGCTCCCCGTAATGCCATGCGCTCTGCTGTCTTTAATGCGACTTTGTTGCGCAGGTAAAGCGGCTGTACGGCTTCAACAGGCACCGTGTTGCCGGCCTTAAACCGGGTTTCAGCAAGGATGGCAATCGAAGCTGCTTCCGGGAAAATCCCCGGCTCCTGTTTGAAACCTGTTACAACGGGTGCAAAGTCCTCCGCATACGCAGTTAATGCGTTGCCGCAAAAAGTCACATCCCCTTTGGGATGGATGTCGGAAACGGCAGACAGCTGGGGTTCCGTGACCGCCTGCCAGGTACCGTTTTCATAGTGGTATTGCCCCCAATAGACTTCATGCATCCTTGCGTCCAATACCGGTAACACTTCTGTGGCGCCCGTTTGGCATCGGCAGGACTCTGCCATGGCTTCGAGCGTCGTAACCGGTATTACGGGGAGGCCCGAGCTGAAGGCGATGCCCTGGACAATGCCACAGGCAGTCCTTAATCCCGTAAAGGAACCCGGACCGCAGCCAAAGGCAATGGCATCACAGTCTTTCAATGTGAGGCCTTCAGCGGCCAATAAGGATTGCAACATTGGCAGGACAGTCATCGAATGGGTGGAGAACCCATCCCGGGAATCGGTATGGACTTTTCCGCCATGAAGCAGCGCGACAGACGCAATGTCTGATGAGGTCTCAATGGATATGATATTAGGCATGGCGCTATTGTAGGGGTGAGTCCTAGGCAAAATCAATGGTCAGCGCAAGACTTTCCAACCGGCAATGGCAGCTGCCAATACCATGCAGGCTACGGTGCCGAAGACGGCATAAAGCCCGTGTTGGTGGGCAATATGCCCCATTGCAGGGGGCCCTGCCATCAAACCCAAGTAACCCAAGGTGGTGACCGTTGAGAGGGCCTGGCTGACTGGCACCTCTTTTTGCCTGGAGATGTATGAAAAAAGGATTGGGATCAGGTTGGAAACGCCTAGTCCTATGATCGTAAAGCCCGCTAGTGAAAACCAGGTACCCGATGTCATCAAGATAACCGCGAAGCCGATGATGGCAACAACGCCGCTTGCGGCAATCACCTTGGGCACGCCGAATGCTTCCAGGAGCCTGTCGCCCTTTAACCTGCCAATGGCTGTTGCTACGGAAAATACGGAAAACGCCAAGCCTGACATTTCGGTTTCACAGCCTTTACCCATCATAAAGAGTGCGCCCCAATCCAAGATGGTGCCATCTGCCATATAGAAAATACCGCATAAGAGTCCGAGGAAGACAACAATGCCCTTTAATCGGATGGCAGAATGGGATGCCGCCTCGCGCATCCCTGTGGGATCCAGGTAACGCTGGAAGATGAGCATCAGTCCCAAGAGCATCACCAGGCAAAGGATCGTCATTGACCAGGTGATGGCAAGGCCTACCTTTAGGAGCATCGAGACAATCAGCGCCCCGAAAAAGCCACCGGCGCTGTACATCCCATGGAAACCCGACATCAAGCGCCGGTTTGTCCGTCTTTCTATGAGTGACGCCTGGATATTCATTGCAATATCGATGACACCGGATGAAAGCCCAAAAATGAGCAGCAAAACGCCAAAAAGGACGGTGTTTGTGGTAAAGGCCAAAGCCACGAGCGAAACCAGGAAAACCGTGGTGGAGACATTTAGGGTCTTGCGGCAACCAAAATGGTTGGTGAGTTTCCCGGCGATGAATATGGCAAGCAGTGCCCCGATGCCAATCAAGAGGAGCAGCATCCCCAACTGCGCTTCGTTGACGGTAAGGGAGGCCTTGGCGTACGGTACCAAGACTGCCCACGCGGAAATGGCCATACCCAATACCAAGAAGACATAGCGGGTCGCATATTGTTTCCATCGGAAAAACGTCTGGAAGTGCCCTGTTGCCGTGTTTGGCGCACTCATGGCGCATTTTCCTTAAAAAGCCCGACTGAAAGAGCCATCATGTACCTTTTGAAAAACTTCAACATTGGACGATGACTTTTTGTTTTTTAGGGATTTTATGTATGTCCCATTGTGCGACAGCGTCAGCCCAGAAGGCATCCAGTGTGATGTCGCCAGGCAATGGGGCAAGGCCTAAAAAATGCAGGACGCGGTTCAATAAGGGTATGGGATCCCCATTGGCAATTGATGGTGCGTATGTCTGCTTGGAGAGTTTTTCCAACTGGGCGTTCACAGCCAACGGCAGGTGCGCATAGGCTGGTGGTTCGGCATTTAAGCACTGGTAAAGCCAGATCTGGCGTGGTGTGGAATCCAGGAGGTCGACACCGCGGACGATGTCGGTAATGCCTTGGTCGATATCGTCGACCACCACAGCCAACTGGTATGCAAAAAGCCCGTCTGCCCTTTTGATTACAAAGTCCCCGACATCCTTTTCGAGGTTCTGTGTGACTGTGCCTTGGATCCTGTCGGTAAAGGAAATGTCAGCATCAGGTACCCTGAGCCGGTACGAGCGGATTTGTGTCCCTTCAGGAATTCCTTGCCGGCACCGTCCCAAGTAAAGCGGTGCCCCATCAATGCTTTTAGGGTTGCTGGCCAGGTCCTTGCGGCTACAGGCGCACCCATAGGCCATCCCCTTTTGGATCAGTAACTCAAGGATTTCCTGATACCTGGTGGTGCGCCTTGACTGGTAAAGGATTGGACCGTCCCACCTGAAGCCGAATTTCTCGAGGGTTTTTAAGATGGACGTGGCCGATTCCATTGTGCAGCGCGTAGTATCGACGTCTTCAATCCGCACGATCCACTCGCCCCCTTGGGCTTTGGCATCGAGATAACTGCCCACGGCTGCCACCAGTGAGCCAAAATGCAGCTCCCCTGTCGGCGACGGTGCAAAGCGTCCCCGGTACCGGGCTTTTGTTTCTAATGGGTGTTGGGCTGTTTGGATACGGTTCACCGTCTTGGCCTAAAATCTTCGATGTTGGCGTCACTGCCTTGATATAAAATGGCAACTTGGGTTAGAAATCTTGCTGCACCATTATGCCATTCATACGGTTACAGGAACAGGATTACGGGAAATTGTTGTCGTCGATGACGGATACGTCGTGGACGGTGGCCTGTTTTTGTGCGCAATGGTGTGGCGCGTGCCGCAATTGGCTTGAACCGTTTACTGGACTCTCAGAAAAATATCCTGATGCTACCTTTGTTTGGATTGATATTGAAGACCATGCCGACCTGCTGGGAGACCTCGATATCGACAACTTCCCGTGCCTTCTGATCCAGTATGGCGACATCGTCAATTTCTTTGGTGCAATCCACCCAGAACAGAAAGTGCTCGAGCGGCTTTTCCTGAACCACTATGCTTCAAGGCCTGGAGAAATGAAGGGATGGGTCAATGCCTCTCCTGAGCGTATCGCCTGGCAGGAGGATGCCAACTTAAGGCAGATGCTCTCCCAGGCTGTAAAAGCCGCCTGAAGGGCTTTCTGCCTTATTCTTCCTTGGTTTCTGGGATATCCTCAATCCGCCAGATACAGGCTTTGCCTTTGTTTTCTTTTTCAATGGCATCAAGCACTGCTTCGTGTTCCTTCATTTCATCTTCTGATGCCGCAAGGACAATGACCGGCGTCTTATCTATAGGTGTGCTGCCATCGTCTGATGTAGTTGCAGCGTCCAGATAATTGTCGATCATCAACGAGTTCTGGCCGCGTGTCAGGCGCAGGTAAACGTCAGCCAAAAGTTCTGCGTCCAACAGTGCCCCATGCAGTGTTCGCTCAGAATTGTCGATTTCAAGCCGCTCACACAAGGCGTCCAGGTTGTTCCTCTTCCCAGGGAACATGTTTTTTGCCATGGCCAACGAGTCGATGACATTGGTAGCGAGTTCATCAACCGTCGGGAATCCCGCCTGCTTGAGTTCGGCATTTAAGAACCCCACGTCGAACGAGGCATTATGGATGATGAGTTCTGCCCCTTTGATGAAGTTGCAGAAGTCTTGGGCAACTGCTGCGAAAACAGGCTTGTCCCCTAAGAATTCGTTGGTCAGGCCATGGATGGCAACCGCATCTTCCGGGACATCGCGTTCTGGGTTGATGTAGACATGGAAATGGTTTTCCGTGATGCGCCTGTCGATCACTTCCACACAGCCGATTTCAACAATCCGGTCGCCATTTAATGGGTCAAGGCCGGTGGTTTCCGTATCTAAGGTAATCTGGCGGCTCATGCGTTTTCCTTTCCTGCTTCGGGATGGCGCCTCCTGGCGATGAAAGCCCCTTTCTTGAAGCCTGTTGAGGGAATCTGGACGATGTGGCCACTGCCTGGGGCAACGGTAATCGGGTTGCCGGATTTATCGCGCATTTCAGTCAACGCCATGATGGTGTTCCCTTCCGGTGAGAAAACCTCCAGGGTATCGCCCACACTGAACCGGTTTTTGACCAAAACGGTTGCCCAGCCATCTGCTGCATCGGTCACATCACCCACATAGTGGCTGCTGTAGAGTTCAGATGCCCCGGTGATATAGTTCTGGTAGTCTTTCGTATGGTGCCTGACATAAAAGCCGTCGGTATAGCCCCTGTTGGCCAAGCCATCCAAGGCACCCAAGAGCTTTTCGTCAAAAGGCCTGCCGGCAACGGCGTCATCAATCGCTTTGCGGTAGGCTTGGGCTGTACGCACTACATAGTAGATTGACTTTGTCCTGCCTTCGACCTTTAGGGAGTCAACACCAATCTTTACGAGTTTCTCGACATGTTCAATGGCACGTAGGTCTTTTGAATTCATGATGTACGTGCCATGCTCATCTTCCATGACGGGCAGCAGTTGCCCCGGGCGTTTGCCTTCTTCTAAGAAATAGACGCGTTCAGCTGCTGGGTGGCGTGGGTCAGAACCTAATGCCGATGGCAAAACACCCAAATCCTTGCGCATTTGGTCCATATCCATCTGGACAAAGTCACCCTGCGCATCTTCGGTGGCATTGGAGACGCGGTAGTTCCAACGGCAGGAATTCGTGCAGGTACCCTGGTTGGAATCACGGTGGCTGAAGTAGCCGGATAAGAGGCAGCGGCCAGAGTATGCAACGCAAAGCGCACCGTGGATGAAGACTTCCAGTTCCATATCCGGGCATTGCTGGCGGATTTCTGCAATCTCATCCAATGACAGTTCGCGCGACAGGATGACGCGGGAGATGCCAAAACGCTGCCAGAAACGCACGTCAGCCCAGTTGATTGAGTTGGCCTGTACTGACAGGTGGACTATCGTATCTGGCCATTTATCCTTGACCATCATGATCATGCCGGGATCGGCCATGATCAGTGCATCTGGCGCCATTGCAATGACAGGCGCCATGTCATCCAGGTAAGTCTTAAGCTTCGCATTGTGGGCATAGATGTTGCTTGCCACATAGAATTTCTTGCCGAGACGGTGGGCTTCCTGGATCCCTTCACCCAAGGATTCCAGGGATGAGAATTCATTGTTCCGTGCGCGGAGGCTGTAGCGTGGTTGCCCGGCATAGACGGCGTCTGCCCCAAAGGCGTATGCGGCGCGCATTTTGTCTAGGGAACCGGCTGGCAGTAAAAGTTCAGGTGCTTTTTGCATGGTAGAGAGGAATTTTTATTTTCTGTTGCTTGTGACTGGGCAAGACGGATGGTTTGCAGGCCTAACAGGGATGGTATTGCTTCTGACGATGCTGTTTTTGATAGGTACTGGGCATTTGGCAGTCCCCAAAACTTAGCTGTTTGAAATAAGCGCTGTTCGCTTAATATATTGATATTTCAGAAGAAAATTGAGCTTTGAATGGTGCCCGGGACCGGAATCGAACCGGTACACCATTTCTGGCGAGAGATTTTAAGTCTCTTGTGTCTACCAATTTCACCACCCGGGCAACCGTAAGCCGCTATTCTAACAGAACGTAAGCAATAACTGACATAAATTTTTGCTTAGAATTGCAAGGATAGCGCCAGTTCAGCTGCGCGCTTTTCCCCATCGGTCTGTTTGATATCGCCTGGTGCTGTGACGTCAGGGATCAAGATTTCATCCACAATTTGGCACTTAAGGTATTCCATCGTTTTCTTGAAAGCAAAACGGATGCCATCAAAGGTCTCCAGTGACGTTTCGGCACAGCAGGCAATCAATGCGCACTGCTTCCCTTTGAAATCCTTCCCGCCAACGCAAAATGCATAGAAGTGGTCAATAACGGCCTTGATCTGTGCGGGGAATGTGTACCAGTAGACGGGAGATGCGATGAGGATGAAATCGGCTTCAAGGATGGTATCAACAACTTTGTTGAACTCGTGTTTATAAATGCAGGCAGTGCCTTTTGCGTAGCATTTGTCACATCCCCTGCAACCGGCCACTTTCATGAAGGCTGTATCAAATTGGGTGATGGTGTGCCCTTGTTGCGCGGCGGCTTCCTTGAAGGCATTGACCATTGCGAAAGTGTTGCCCTTGCGTCTGGGGCTGCCAGTGAGTATTACAATCTTGCCCATCGTGATGCCTTTCTAGCCTATGTCTTCAGCAATATGGCAGAAGTTCTGGAGGATTTTGCATGGCCATGGTGTCTGCAAAGCCATGGCAGGTTGCGGCTTTCCTTCATTCTGGTCGTTTTCCCAAGCGGCTTTAAGGATTTCCTGGGTGAACTCAGGATGGAACTGCACCGAAAAGGTACTCGTGCCGTAGCGCAACATCTGGTAGCGGTCTTTGTCAGAATACGCCATGACTTCTGCTGTCTCAGGGGGTACCAGGACACTTTGCTCATGGAAGAGGTTTGCGTCGAATGAATGCGGGAAGCCGTCTAATAATGGGTTGTTGCGGGCATTTTCAGTTAATGTTACCTGGAAAGTCCCCTTCTCACCGCCATGGGGATTTGTGCCAACGGTGCCACCTAAGGCGTGTGCCATCAATTGATGCCCATAACAGACGCCAAACAAGGGAATATCCATGGCAACTGCCTGACGGATCCATTCAGCGGTGCGTTCACTCCAGTCGGCCTTATCGGTGACCATGGCCCAGGAACCCGTGATGATGGCGCCTTTCACTGAATGGGGCTCAGGCAGTGCTTCACCCTGATACGGACGCACAATATCGGCTTTTTTGTTAAAGGCAGACAACCGGTTGATAAACCATTGGGCCGTTCCACCGCATTTTTCGGGGATTTTGCCCGGTGGTGTTCCCATCTCAATAATCAGGATTGCCATCGTTGTTCCTTCCTCCCATTACGCCACAGAACGATACCATGTTATCGGGTCTACAGGAAAGTCAGCCAAACGGCTAAAGTGACGATGCCAAAGAGCGTCGATAAAAAGATTGTACGTGAGGCAATCCCCCTGCCCTTGCCGTAGAGTTCGGCCAGCATAAAGGGACCGGTTCCTGTTGGCAAGGCGGACAAGACGACCGCTGACTTGGCCCATAGCGGTGGCATGTCAAAGACATAAAAGGCAAAGTACCAGACAATTAATGGTTGGGCGACAAGCTTTAAGAGTGTCAGTTCAATCGAGGTGCCGATAGAGGTCTTTTCTTGCCGTTCTGCCAGGAAAATGCCTGTGGCAACCAGTGCACAGGGGCTTGCTGCCCCGCCTAAGATCTTGACCGACTGCCTGATGCCGTAAGGGAGTTCCCAGCCAGTCATCATAAAGATGGCGGCAATGGCTGGCGCCACAATCAGCGGGTTCTTGCAAAGGGAAATGCCGACATGCCGGCAGGTTGCCCCTAAGCTTTTGCCAGACTGTGTGCCCATTTCGATGAAGATGATGGATGCCGCAAAATTAACCGACACCGTGAGGATCACACTGACCATCGTAGGCGCCAGGTTTTCAGCGCCGAACGTCAAAGCACAAAGCGGAATGCCGATATAGCCGGTATTGGCGTAGGAAGCTGACGTCGCGTCAATGGCGGCGCTAGCTAAGTCTTTCCTTCTCAGCCAATGGCAAAGTAGCACACCAAAAAAGAGGATGAAAACCCCAAGCTCAAATGCATAGAGAAAGCCTGGTTGATAAAGTGTTTCCCACGAACTGTTGACCAGGATGTCGATCATCAAGGCTGGGAGCGCTAAGAAGACGACAAAACGGTTCAATTCCCGGCAGGCCACATCGCTTAGGATTTTCCGCCAACGGACAAAGTAACCCGCAAAAATCAGGGCAAAGACCGGTAAGACGATGTTGGCGATAGCGAGCATGGCAGTTTATGAAATGCACAATGGAGCGAAGAATACCGAAAAACAGCCGTTGCGTACACTCTGATGGGCTATATAATAAAATTTCCTATAACCCAACAGCCATTGCCATGAAAAAATTCAGAACCCTCCTTTTGGTTGTCTTTGCCCTTTTTACCTTTTCGGTCGCACAGGCAGGTCCCGTTGAAAGCGCATTTTCCCCAGATGGGGGTGCCGAAGCCTTGGTGCTTAAGACAATTGGTGCAGCACGCCACAATATCCGTATGGCCGCTTTCTCCTTTACTTCTTCGAAGATTGTCAAAAGCTTGGTCGCCGCAAAACGACATGGCGTTGATGTCCAGGTCATTGTTGATGACAGCAAGGGCTGTTCTGACAATGCCACCCGTTCTGCGATGAACCTGTTGACCAATGCCGGTATCCCTTTGCGTACGGTAGGTACCTATAAACTGCACCACGACAAATACATGATTATTGACGGCAAGCATGTGCAGACGGGCAGTTTCAATTACACCCGTGCTGCAGCTGAAGGCAACAGTGAAAACGTCGTCGTCATCTGGAACGATGAGGCCAACGCCAACCGCTACCTGCGCCACTGGCAGTCCCGCTGGAACCAGGGACGCACCTGGTACTGCCCATACTGATATCCAGATGGTTTAAGCCTGTCTTGCGCTAACACAGGACAGGCGTCAGTTTTCCCGTTGTCTAAACAGGCTGACTTATGCCCTGCCTTGGGATTTCCAAGAAAGTGCTTGGTAATCGATATCCCCCGTTTGATGGGGGGCGTTCAGGCGTCCTGCAGGGATTATGATTCGTTGGTACAATGCATTGAAGTGCAACGTTAGCAATCCATTCAATAAGGAGGAAGTGCCATGTCTGATACACCAATCCATTCCAAAGTCATCATCTTGGGTTCGGGACCTGCGGGTTATACAGCTGCTATTTATGCTGCCCGCGCCAACTTAAGTCCCCTCTTGATTACCGGTATGCAGCAAGGTGGGCAGTTGATGACGACGACTGAAGTCGAAAACTGGCCGGGTGAAGCCATGGGTATCCAAGGTCCTGACCTCATGCAGAAGCTTTTGGAACATGCGGAAAAGTTTGATACCCGCATTGAGTTCGATCACATTAATTCGGCTGACCTCAAATCCAAACCGTTCCGCTTGGTTGGCGATATGGCCGAATATACCTGTGATGCGTTGATTATTGCGACCGGTGCATCTGCCCAGTATTTAGGACTCGAATCCGAAGAAAAATTCATGGGGCGTGGTGTTTCAGGCTGTGCGACCTGTGATGGGTTCTTCTACCGTGGCAAGGAAGTGGCTGTCGTCGGTGGGGGTAATACGGCTTTTGAGGAAGCGCTTTACCTCTCAGGCATTGCATCGAAAGTTACCCTGATCCACCGCAGGGAAGGCTTCAGAGCGGAGCCAATCCTCGTTAAGCGCCTGATGGATAAGGTGGCAAACGGCAATATCGAACTGTGTCTAAACAGCCGGGTTGTAGAAGTGCTTGGTGATGATTCGGGTGTCACAGGTCTCAGGATCCAGTCAACCAAGGATGGCAGCGAAAAGGAAATGCCTGTCCATGGCTTTTTTGTGGCGATTGGCCACAAGCCCAATACCGCTATCTTTGATGGCCAGCTGGAAATGGAAAACGGTTATATCAAGACCCAGAAAGGCCAAGGACAGAATGCTACGGCAACGAGTATCCCGGGTGTGTTCGCAGCAGGCGACGTCCAGGACTACACCTACCGTCAGGCAATTACCAGTGCGGGTACCGGCTGTATGGCGGCTTTAGACGTCCAGCATTACCTCGAAGGCTAAAGGCCCCTGTTTGATGGGGGTGGTTCTTTTCTGCTCCCATTGATAACCTATCCACATTGATTCATGCAGTACCAGAAAAACAACTAGGAGAGCATCATGAGTGAATCCCGTACCGACGCTGTGACCTTGACCCAGATTGAACGTTTCCAGTTCAAAGCGAATTTCGATGGTAGCAACACATCCATGATCCTGGATGAACCAGCACCACATGGCAAAAACACGGGGCCAAGTCCTGACCAGCTTTTGTGTGCTGCCGTTGCCAACTGCATGTCTGATGCCCTTTTCGGCGCCATCAGCCGCAAGAACCCGGATCCTTCCCCATTGACGACAACCGCTACAGCATTGCTCGGGCGCAATGAGGAAAACCGTCTGCGTATCCAGACGATTGAAGTGTCGATCAAACTGGGTAAGACTGTTGCTGAATTAGGCGACCTGTCCCAACCGATTGAACGGTTTGAAAACTTTTGCACGGTGGCAAGCAGTGTTTCCCGCGGCATTCCAGTCAAAGTCCGCATCAGTGACAGTGAGGGCACCATCCTGAAAGATGAAATCGGTGGGGATCTGACACCTGCTGAAGGTGCGACCTGCTCCCTAGGTGGTGGTCCGGGTTGCATGTGTGGTGCCGTAACTGATTGATTTTTAACCACGAAAGAAGAATTTTAGAGCCATCCTTCGGGATGGCTCTTTGCTAAGCGCACGTCTTCTGAAAAGGAAACCGTATGTTTGAGAAACTCTTAAGCCCTGTTGAAATCGGCGGACTTAAACTGCCCAACCGCATTTTTATGGCACCATTAACCCGCAACCGTGCTGGGGACAATGATGAAGCAACGGAGATGAATGCAGCGCATTATGCGCAGCGCGCGACAGCTGGGCTGATTGTGACTGAATCCATGCAGATTTCCAATCGGGCGCAAGGCTATGCCTATACCCCAGGGATTTACACGGATGTCCAGGAAGCCGGCTGGAAAAAAGTCGTTGATGCTGTTCATGCCGCAGGTGGTCATATTGCTGGCCAAATCTACCATGCCGGCCGCATTTCCCATTCGGCACTTCATGGTGGCTTACCCCCTCAAGCCCCTTCTGCCCTGATTGCTGAAAACACCAAGTGCTTTATCCGCGGGGAAAATGGCGATTTGAAGTTTGTCCCGGTTGAAATGCCAGAAGCCGTAACGTTGGATGACATCAAGGTCATCTTGGACGACTTTAAAAAGGCGGCGCAGCGTGCGGTCCGTGCTGGCTTTGACCTCTTGGAAGTCCATGCGGCAAACGGTTACCTGCTCCACCAGTTCTTATCTAGCAATACGAATATCCGCACTGACCAGTATGGCGGCTCGATTGAAAACCGTGCCCGTTTGGCACTGGAAGTCTATGATACGTTTGTGGGTGTTATTGGCGATGGTAAGGTGGGTATGCGTATTTCGCCTAACTTCAACATTAATGGGATTGCTGATCAGGAATGGGAAGCGATGACCTTTTACCTGATTGGTGAATTGAACAGGCGTAACCCTGCTTACCTGCATATAGCAGAACCCAGCTGGGTTGGGGGTGACGCGTTTACCGATGCATTTAGAAGCAAAATCCGTGAAGCTTTCAAAGGCAAGATTATTTTAGCAGGCAGCTATACGCCAGAACTGGCTGAACATGTGCTGGAAGCAGGTTTTGCGGACGCGGTTGCCTTTGGACGGCGTTTTATCGCCAACCCTGACTTCGTCGCCCGCGTAAAGCACAACGGCCCTTACAATGAGCTGGATAAGAAGACGATTTACCGCCGTGGGATGGCACATGGCTACTTGGATTACCCGACGTTGGCCGATGTACAGAAGGAAGGCGCCTGACTAACTGAACGTGAGTTCGCCCTTATGGTTGATGCAATGGATTTTAATCGGTTTTTCGCGGGAAGATTCCTGCCGGAATTCGTCCAGGATGTCAGCGAGCGAAATCCCATCGAGTTCATGCTGGATGCGGTTGGAAATCGTCTTCCAGACCGATTGGGTTTCACAGACCGACTGCCGTGGGCAGTTGTTGGACTTGTTCCCAAAGCAGACTACGAAGCGTACCCCATTGTCAAAGAGCGCAATCATCTGTCCCAGGCTGATGTCATCAATGCTTTTGAGCAGACGGATACCGCCATTCGCACCGATGATGGCGTCCGTAATGCCATGGCGTTTGAGTTCAGCGTGGATGTTTTCAATCACTTTGTTGCTGACATTGATCCGTTCTGCCAGCGCTGTGATGGAAAGCGGTGCTTTCACCTGGTGCAGTTCGTAAATCAGCCGGATGGCGTAGCGGGTATTGGTGGAAAGGATCATCGTGCAATGTAATCAACGGGCGACTTCGGCTATTGTACACGTTATCGCCTTATCGGACTTTTAAAGGATATTGAGATGGATATTCGGCAGTATTTCGCCCGTATGAAAGGCGGTCCCCGTACCTTAAAGCGGCCTCCTGTCTCTGAACTGGGCTTTGCCTGGATTGGCGGGTTTCTCGGTATCTTTGGTGTCTGGTGGATCAACCACTTTATGGGAATCCAAGGCAATGAGAACCTGTATTTGATTGGTTCTTTTGGTGCGTCGGCTGTCCTGATTTATGGTGTACCGGGTGGCCCATTATCCCAGCCGCGTAACATCATCGGCGGTCATTTTATTTCTGCGATTGTCGGCGTCGGTGCCTATATGCTCTTCCCGGACAATATCCCACTAGCCAGTGCCGTTGCGGTGGCCACTGCCATTGCTGCGATGATGGCAACGATGACAACACACCCACCAGGTGGTGCTACAGCGTTGATTGCGGTAATCAGTGGCGATTCTGTGCATGACTTAGGCTTTATGTATGCCTTATCCCCTGTGTTGGTGGGCGCCATCATTATGACGGTGGTTGCCGTCATCGTGAACAATTTTTCGTCCAACCCGGCAAGGCATTATCCGAAATATTGGATTTAATCACCCTGCCCAACACCCGCTAAATGCAGTAGAATAATACGCTCGCTTTAGTGCAGAGGTGGCGAAATTGGTAGACGCACCAGATTTAGGTTCTGGCGCCGAAAGGTGTAGGGGTTCGAGTCCCCTCCTCTGCACCACAGATATCATGAAAAAATGCTGTCATAATGACAGCATTTTTTTGTGCGTTCGTAATTCTTCTCTTCTGTGTGCATTAACCGATTTTCCGACTGTCTGGCATGTAGGGACATCTGATTACTTTACCGGCATCCTTCTCTACCACCACAGTCGCCCTGCTGCATTGCCTTATCCGACCAGTATTGGGCTTTCTTCAAATCTTTTGGGACACCTTTTCCGTTGTAGTAAATCGAAGCCAGGTTGTCTTGGGCCTTTTGGTTGCCTTGCATTGCAGACTTTTCGTACCAGTATCTGGCTTTGGCATAGTCCTGTTCCACCCCGTAGCCCTTTTCATAGAGCCATCCCAAGAGAACTTGTCCTTGGCTGTTACCCTGGTTGGCCGATTGTTCAGCCCAGTACCTTGCCTGGTCGTAGTCCTGCCCAATGCCATTGCCTTTGTAGTACATCGTGCTCAGTTTGTTCTGTGCTTTGGCGTTTCCTTGTTTGGCTGCTGCTTCAAACCAGTGTTTGGCTTTGGCTAAGTCCTGTTCAATCCGCACGTCTTCACTATAGATTTCACCCAACATATATTGGGCTTGGACTTGGCCTTGTTTGGCTGAGCGTTCATACCACTCAATGGCTTTAGGATAGTCGAATTTTAAGCCATAGCCATGATGGTACATCCAGGCAAGATCATATTGGGCATTGGCATCCCCTTTTTGGGCTGATTCTTCCAAAGCGGATAGGATGGCTTCGCGGCGCACCTTGGCATCTGCGTAATCTTTTTTGGCGGCATTGCCATACCAGTAGGTGGCACTGATTCTGCTTGGGGCAACGCATATGCCTTCCTCGAACAGCTTGGCCAACTCGTATTGGGATTTCGCATCGCCTTTGATTGCCTGTGTTTCTATCGTTTTAAAATCCTGGCAGGCTTCTACAGGTTTTGATGCTGATGCATTGGTTGCATCAGCGTTTTTTTTGTTAGTCTGCACAGCATTCTCCCCACAGGCAGATAGGCATATGGACATCAGTGCAAATGCCAATAGCCCTTTTAATTTGGTGTGTATCATCGCGTCTTTCCCATCTTTGGCCAAAGTCACTATAACAGATGCCATTTTGCCTGAATGGACAAAGGAATTTCAACTTGGTCTATCCAGACGGCATCCTGCCAAGGCTCTCTCCTGCCTATGACATCGTTTGAACGTTGCCTTTCGTGCCGACTGAGCGCGGACCTGCCTTGAACATGGCTCGGACAAAGGACTGGCGGCAACTTTCTTTGGCGCATTTTGAGCGGTGGGCACAAAGGATTTGTGCACCTTGGCTCGTCATTAGGACGCACCTTATAGAGACCCAGGAAAAAGCTAGGAGCCTTTGGCCGTGATGCTTAAGGACTTACCGATGGATGGGTACCATCAAACAGTCCTCAAAGCGCATGTCCAAAAGCTCCATGCTGACTTCCGGTTTTAACAGGAAGCCACCAGCCTATTCCACGTCAAAGTTGAAATACGTATCTTTGTACGGCTCATCCTTGTAAGTGAAATGCCACCATTCCGAGTCAATCGGATTAAAACCGGCTTTGACCATTGCGTTGCGCAGGATTTCGCGGTTTTTCTTCTGTGCATCGGTAATGTTGGTGTAGTCTGGGTGCGACCGTTCAGAAAACAGGTCAAATGTCCCACCCATATCAACGGTCGTGCCGTCCATTTGGATGATTGTCAGGTCAACGGTACTGCCCCGTGTATGGGAGGACTTGGTGGCGACATAGTTGCCGGTGACCAAGTCCTTCTTTTCCAGGTCCGGATAGAACGATTTGTTCCCCGGATCTTTGAGGTCATCCATCCATGTGACAAAGTTGTCGACTGCTTTCTGGGGACGGTAAGAGTCCCATATCAGGAGTCGGTAGCCTTGGCTTCTCAGGTCTTCTGCTGCTTTGGAAAGCGCTGCCAATGCTTCTTTGGTCATGTATGCCCTCGGTGCTTTGTAGCCATCAACACGTTTACCCGTGAAGTTGTTGGCCGAATAGTACCGGATGTCATAGGCCGCATCATCGATGACAGTGCTTATTTCTGCAAAGTCAGATTTATCGGTCGAGACCGTATCCGCAAAAGTAGGAAGCCCCAAAGTTGTAGCTAGTAGGCATGCAAGCAAGGCCTTTTTCATGGCGACCCCTATGATGGGTTATTTCTTACACATTGTTGGATTGACCTTAATGGTAAACAGTTGAGCGCCTGTCGAATCGACATAATTGTGGGTGACTTCAATCTGCATTTCACGAACCTGCTTGTTCTGGTCATTGTTGCAGTAGGTATCTACGATGTTAGCACGCATCCCTTCTTCAGCTTCAGCCGCACGTTCTTTAGCATCAGGATTAGACAGTGTGTAGTAGAGGTTCAAGTTTCCGTTGTTGGCTTCTGCTTTAGTCAGCGTGGTGATGGAATCCAGCTGCGTTGGGAGGTTCTTACTTAGCTCTTTAGCCGCTGCTTGGGCAGCCTGTTCTTTGGTAGGTTTACCGCCACAACCAACGATGAGACCTGCGCACAATGCTGCAATACCCAAACCGACCCATTTTGAATGTTTCATCTTTATTCCCCTTTTATGAAGTTGATAACAATCCGTTATTATGATACGCCGCTTTTAGTTTTTTTTTGCCAGAAGAATTACCGTAACTGGTTGTACATTTCACGTAGCATCTCAGGTGTAATATCAACCGGATTCAACTTGAGTATGGGGTTTTGGCTGTTCTGTACCAAGCTTTCTATCTGCTCATCAGTCAAGTTGAAGGCTTTGAGGTTAGGCATGATGCCGATATCGCGTTTTAATCGGCAGATGGCGTCTGCCAGTGCCAAGGGGGATGCAAATCCTAACATCCTGGAAAGCATCGCAATGCGGCCATCGTCTTCATGGGCATTAATCCGCAGAAAGTAATCAATAGTCAAGGCACACGCTTCACCATGCGGGATGCCCAAGTCATTGGTCAGTGGGTACGAACAGGCGTGTGAAGAGTTTGTCCTTGGGACGGTAAACGAGAGTCCAGCCAAGAGTGATGCTTCGGCCATTTTTTCACGGGCGGCAAGGTTGCTTGGGGCATCGCAGGCGGTTTTCAGGTTTTCAAAGACAAGGCGCAAGGCGTTGATGGCTAACGAATCACAGACCGGTTGATGCTGGCGGCTCCAGAACGCTTCCATCGCATGGCACAAGACGTCCATTCCCGTACACGCTGTCAGGTGCCGGGGCATCGTCAAGGTCAATTCAGGGTCAATGAGAGCGATTTTGGGGAAGAAGGCAGGCGATGCCAACGGTTTCTTGATTTTTAGTGCATGATCGGACAGGACGGAAACACTGCTGATTTCGCTACCAGTGCCGGCTGTTGTGGGTATCGCAATCAAAGGCAGGCTTTGTGGGGGTAACGGCATCTCGCCTGCCATATAAGCCGTGACAGGCGTATCAGCGGTAGCCATCAAGGCGGCCGCTTTGGCACAATCCAAGACACTGCCGCCGCCTAGAGCCACCACGAAGTCACATTGGTGTTCTTTAATGAGCGCAATACACGCTTCGCATTCAGTGACATCGGGATTGGGCTGGACATGGCTGTAAACTGCACAGATTAACCCGTGGCTGTCGTTGGTAATCTGCTGGGCTAAGCCGTTTTTTGCAAAGGCGTCTGACGTAATCAGGATGCCCCGTTTGCCGTTCAATTGCGTGATAGCGTCTTCCAGTTCTTTGACGCGGCCATTGCCAAAACGGATGGTGACGGGTTGTGCATAGTTCCAAGACATGGTGCCTCCTTGAAAGGTCAGGTAAAAGGAATTCTGGATACGATATCACAGCTAGGAGAATTCTTTTTCAATATGGGCAGGAAATATGCCAGCCTGGCGTGACTGAACTTGGATGCCTTGTTTTCCTCATACAGATTTTTCTGGTGTGCCAATGTTTTATTGAAGAAGAAACAGGCACAGCCGCAGAACTTTCTCATCCTGTGGATATGGCTGCCCTTAGGCATCAACTTATAACGGAAGGCTTTATTGCCCCGTATTGTTTGTCGAACCAGATTTCCCTGACTGATTTTATTGGCATCCTACCTTGGGATCAAAAGGGAAGCCGTCATTTTACAATCAGGTCACCCGTTTCGATGTTAAGGTTCTTTTCCTGTATTTCAATCAGTGCTGGGTATCCAGCCTCTGCATGGTCTTCGGCATGGGTTGGACTGTCAGTATAAGGAACCATCAGTTGGACTGACTGCAGGCGGCAGGCATGAAGGTTGCCGCGATGTTTTACCATAGCATCATCATGGGTGGAGAAACTGCCATAGAGCACCCTGCCATACAGGCAGTGGACAGGTGCCTTGAATAGCCCTCCGCCTTCTTTATTGACACGGTTCACGACAAAGACAGCATTCTTGTAATCAAAGTGTTCACGGAAATTCTCAATGAATCCAGTGACTTTCCCCATCGCTTCCATTGCCTGGCTGGCTGTCAAGTTTTTCAACGGGTCGTTCTTGTTGTCTTTCGGGTCTTGTGGATAAGGATGCATTACCCGGAGTTTACGGACACATTCCCCGCAGATGACGGCTCCGTCCTGAAGCTTCACGGCGTTTTCAAGCCACATCGCTGCCCTGCCGCAAAGCGGACAGAATCCGATATCCAACCGTTTGGTCTGCTTTCTCCGCATATCTGCCCTTTCAGTTGATGATCAGGATGTCACCTGGATATATGTATGGGATATCATGGTCAAAGATAAGGTTCCCAGAATATCCTTCATAGATGGCATCTGACAGCCTGCCGCTGAGCCTGTAGTAATACGGTATCTCAATCTTTGTGATGGTGTCTTGATAGGCCCTTTCCCGGCGGTGGACTGTGAACCGGTCTTGCGCTTGGACTTTGCCATAGACGGTTCTACCCGTGATGACATAGTTCGCGATGTGTTGTCTGTTTTTTTCAATCCGCCTGTTTTCGTCCACCAGAAAAATTGCCTTGCAGTTCCCATAATGTTGCTGATACCGGTTCCTGGCTTGATCTGCCTCGACCAACGCTTTCTGGAATTCGGGGTAAGTGATTTTATTCAAGGGATCCAGTACAGCATCTTCTTCTATATCTTCTTCCGGTTCCTCGATAAGAATCCGAATCAGGGGAAGAATGATGCGGACGCTTGATGCACAGTCATCGCAGATGGGAGACCTGTCTCTCAGGACAGTTGCTTCGTCGCCAACAGATGCGCCACAGTTCTGGCAGCTGTCAGTTAGCCGTAGTGGCTGGGACTTGTAGATTTTCGGTTGGGGTTCTGCTGTTTTCGTCTTTTTCCGATTGGCGATAAATTGTTTTGCGCCTTCAACAGTGTATTCTTCCTCCAGGATATCGTCGTTCTCGAAATGGTCTTCCACCAGAGACCAGCAGTTGTCGCAGAGGATACCATCAGGCAATGTTTTCCCGCCGCCGGAAAAGGATCTGTTGCAGATTGAACAGGTTTTCGGTGTTTTATCGCTAAACCATCCCATCATTATTCCTTTTCTGAGATCCAGCCTAGCATAGCAAAATCAGCAGGGTTGGAAAAGGATGGTCTGTCTGCAAATAGAAATGCCGCCAGAAGGCGGCATTGCATGGGATTGTGGAGCGGGCGAAGGGAATCGAACCCTCGTCGTAAGCTTGGGAAGCTTCTGCTCTACCATTGAGCTACGCCCGCATAAGAGCTGCCATTATAAGCCAATGGCCATCAATATGCTATAAACTTTAATATCCCGATTTATCGAGGTAAGCATCCATAAAGTCACCGGCGTTATAAAAGTCAGTCCAGGCTTTGACGGCCATCGCTTCTTCTTTTTGAACACCGGTACGTGTTCTCAGTTCTTTTTCAAGACGGTCTGGGTTGGTTTTTGTGGATTGTTCAACTGGTATCTGGTTGGCAGGATCGTCTCCCGCTTCATACCATTCCAGCCACGATTTGACTGATAAAGCTTCTTCTTCGCGAACACCCGTACGAGTTTTGATTTCCCGGGCTTGGACGTCAGCTCTGGTCGATGCCATTTCCGTGGATGGCAGGCTGTTTCCAGGGCTGTCTGAATCCCCTGCTTCATACCAATCGAGCCACGCTTTAAGCGCCATGGCTTCTTCTTCACGGACCCCTAGGCGAGTCTTGATTTCGCGTTCCTGTGTCTTTTCTTTCTTGAGTTCTTCTTCGGACTTGAAACGGACAGGTTCCTGGGTATGGCTGTTGTCGTCAGACTTGAACCATTGCTGCCAGCTCTGTGAAGACTGGGAATCGGCTTCGGGTGCTTTCTGGTTGTCTTTGTCGTAACCAGACTTATTGAGGTACAGGTCAACAATGTTGCCTTTGCGATAGGAATCAGACCATTCTTTGAATGTGTCCGCTTCGTTTTCCGAGAGGGAGTTTCTCGATGGATTGACTTGTCTGTCCGGTGTGTCGCCTGTCCCCATTTTTTGCTCCTTCAGCTTTCCTTGCATTGTCAAGTGAATATTGGCCGTTTTCTAGGTTACACGGCACATCCCCTTTTATGCATAAGGATAATATTAGCGTATTTTTAGGGTAAATGGCTAACCGGTTACCTGCACTTAAAGACATTTAGCCGCCTGTTATTGACCTAAATCAATCGGTAAAGAGAGAGCAAAGATGAAATGCCCTGCCCGAAGCCATCCAATTGGGTACAATATCGCTCGAAACCAAAATGCATCGATCCAGGATATAGGGGGGATTATGGGTAAAGCACCCGAAAAGAGCGTCTCGATAGACTTTATGGAAAAGCTGGGCTTTGAACTGCCTGATGAAGTATGTGGCTTTTACCTTGAGAACGGTGAGATTGTTTTCAACCTACAGGTTTTTGAGGAAGTGAGCGATTGCCAATTCAAGGTGTCTTACGAAGAAGAACGCTTCCCGCTGACCGAAGAGCAACTGGCGATGTTAAAGGAAGCCGGACTGACCGATCCTGATGGCTATCAGATTCAGTTCTGATGGCAGAACCATAATGTAACCCAATAAGTGACCCAAAATGACGATTGAAGAGATTGCAGAAAAATTCAAGGCATTCGAAGACAAGTACAACCTGCCCCCTATTTTTCAGATGTCTGATGGCAAGACGTTGAGTGCTTTCATTATCACCCGTAAGGGAGAATCATGCTTTGTCAGTTACGACAGCAGTGATGCTGACATTCTCGAGGCTGCCAAACTTATCAGCGAAGAGAACACGGCTGATATTGAAAAAGAAATCCGCGAGTTGAAGTCTTTCTGTGTCGCTCCCGCATTGCGTTCCGCTGCGCCCGAAACCTTGCAATAAGTTTTCTTATACTGCTGGCGTCTTGTTTTAAACGGCGCCTGCTAATGATGTTGCTTTTCGATTATCCGGATAATTGTGTCACATATCTAAAAAATGTTTAACATTATTATTGGATAATTTGATGTTTTTATTGCATTTTTCTTGCTTTTTTTGATTCATCCCATTAGAATTGCGCTTTCTCAATTCATTTGGAGGTATTTTCAATGGCTAAAGTTTGTCAGGTCACTGGTAAAAAACCAGTCACCGGCCACAAGATCTCTCACGCACACAATGTGTCGAACCGTCGTTTCATGCCAAACCTGCACCGTCGCCGTTTCTTCGTTGAATCCGAAAACCGTTGGGTTTCCCTGCGTATTTCCAATGCTGGCCTGCGTACCATCGACAAGCTGGGCATCGACGCCGTCTTGGCTGATATGCGCGCACGCGGCGAAAAGATCTGATTCATCATCTGAACTGTTAAGGAGTTACTGACATGGCTAA
>JAEEYE010000034.1 GCA_016291665.1 Oxalobacter sp.
CCGGGCAGGAACGTCAAGGCGAAGAGCCAGACGAACCGTTCGATACTCCGCCAAGGCTGGGGTCGTTTCATGACGATGCTGAAGTACAAGACGGAAGCCCGTGGCGGCATCTATCTGGAAATCCATCCGGCATACACCAGCCGGACGTGTCCAGAATGTGGTCACGTGGACAGGGCAAACCGTCCGACACGGAGCCGTTTCCAGTGTGTGCATTGCGGTTTCAGTGCCCATGCAGACCATGTGGGGGCGATTAATATTTTAAGGGCAGGGCATGCCCAGTTAGCCTGTGAAGTGAATGGTGCAGTAAGGCCATCAGCAACAGGAACCCGCCGAAGGAACCGAGGTATACGTACCTCGGCCCAGTAGGAATCCCCTGCCTTTAGGCATGGGGAGGAAGTCAACGCCGTTAATTTTACCGCCGTGAAAAATTTTGCGTAGCGTAGCGAAGAACACATCCAACAAAACACAGCGAATCACGTCAGACTTCGTCCACATGCCCCTTCTCCTGCGTCGTGATGTCTTCCAGGACAAACCGCCCTTGCCGGTCCACCCCCTTCACCAGGCAGATTTCCGCCACGCCCCGCAGCACCAGGTACCTGCCGTCCACCTCTTTAACATGCCGATCCACATAAACGACCAGATGCACGACCCGCGAGATGAAGTGCCTGGCTGACTCCGTTGAAATGGACGCATTGGCAGGCAGCGACATCTGGTAGAGCATCTGCAGCGAATCCAAGGCATCGAGCGCCGAGTTCGCATGGATTGATGTCATCGAACCGGGATGGCCTGAGTTCAAGGCACGGATCAAGTCATAAGTCTCGTCGCCCCGGGTCTCCCCCAGGATGATGCGGTCTGGCCGCTGGCGCAAAAGCGTCTGGATCGCGAGACGGGCCGTTATCCCAATGTCCGGGTTCGTGATGATCGGGAAACTGTTGGGCACCTTGATCTCGAGTTCCTTGGCGTCCTCCACACTGATGACCCGCTCGTAATGGGGTATCTTGGCCAATACGGCATTGATAAGTGTCGTCTTACCTGAGCCTGTGCCCCCGGCAAAGATGCAGTTGCAACGCCTGTTCACAATCAGCTCGACCAAAAGGTCTGCCTGATCCTGCGTCAACGCCTGCTTGTCGGTAACCAGCTCCTCCAAAGACGGGCGGTGCGAGGCATCCATATGTTTTCGGATTGTGATGAACGAGCCCTTGGGACTGACGGGCGCCTGGGCACCTGAAATACGCAGGTTGTCAATCGACGCATTGACAATGGATGACGCCGAATCCATCAGCATGTCTTTGCGGTTGAACTTGGCGGCGCCCTGCAAGGCGGTCTTGATGATTTCCTCAGTGAAGAGTTCGCCTTTGTAAGCAATCTCACCAGATGACTCGACAAAGACCTTGCCACCCGGGTTCACCATGATTTCCGTCACGGAATCATCGTCAAGCCATTGGCGGATGGGTCCCAAGCCATGGTAGAAGGTACTTAACACCATCTCCCGTTCAATCTCAGCACGCGAGCGGTTTTCCCCGTTCACCAGAACCCCCTTTCACCTTCCTTGGGCTTTGCCACATCATCGACCAACGCCGCCTCATAGACGAACGGCGAGGTTTTCTTGTCCGCCGTGGACGAGACGTTTAAGACATCCTTGGCCCGGGTCATCGCGACATACATCAGCCGCCTTTCTTCCTCAATCGGGGACTTTTCCGAGGGAAAGCCCCCTTCGACCAGCCCGATGATCCAGACACGGTCGTACTCCAAGCCCTTCGCGGCATGGGCGGTGATCAGGTTGATCGCATCCCGGCCATCGTCCTTTTCCTTCGCAAAACGCGACATCTTCTCCTGGAGGTACGCAAGGTGGGCCGCCAAATCGTGCTCATTCGGGCTGAAGATGTCGTGCGCTATCCGGATCACCTCTTTGCTCGTGTTCCTGGGCGCTGAGGCTTCCAGCCACTCGCGGATCCCGTCCATCAAGATGAAGTGGCTCTTGGCGGCAACTGCCTCACACCAGCCGAGGTAACGCTTCACAAACGTCCGCCATAAGGCTTTGCCCCCTTCCGTCATCTCCGGGGCCATTGCCAAGACATCGAGTCGCCCCTGCTTATCGCGCTTGAATGCACGCCTGACCTGTGCCCTATCTTCAATCGACATCTGTGCCCAGTTCATGATGTGGTCTAAGTCCTGCGCCGTCGGCTGAAGCAAAAAGCGCGTCAACGCCCCGAAGGTCACGACCTCAAAGCGGTCAAAAATCGAGTCACCCTTGTTCGCCTTGAACGGGACATCTTCCACGATACAGACGCGCTGAATTTCCAGGAGTTCGCGGTGCGTGCGGGCAATGACGGTGAAAGACGCCTTATCCCTTAAGGCACGCCGCCCGGCATCGACGACTTCTTCGGCTTCTTCCTCCACCGAGTCAAAGCGCTGGAAATAGACATCACCCCCGGGGCCTTTGGCCGCGACAAGGGCCTTGGCGATACGCCGCGTATTGTTGGCAATCAAATTGCCCGCGCGGTCTAGAATCTCACTGTGGCAGCGGTAGTTCTGGCCCAAGAGGATTTTCTTCGCCTGAAAGTCACGGATGAAGTTTTCCATCACATCGTAGCCCAGCGCCCGGCGGAACGCATAGATCGACTGGTCATCGTCGCCCACGGCGGTCAGTTTCACCTGGTTGTTGCCGTGGTAACGGATCCACTGGTACTGGGTCGCGTCGGTATCTTGGAACTCGTCGATTAAGAGGCAGTCGACCGGCAGCGGCGTCATCGCCCCGTCTTTCAGGGCAGCGTTGGTCTTTAAGAGGATATCCTGGAAATCAATGCTCCCCGCCTGGTTCAACTGCTTCTGGTAACAGGCAACCAGTGCTTGCATCGCCTCATCGGCGGCTGCCGTCTGCCTGCCCTTGTATTCCTCAATGAGCTTTGTCGCATCCTTGACCGAGAGAGAGGTGCCACTTTCACGCATCGCGGCGAGGATATAGGCGTTGAGGTCCCCGCCATAGGCAATCTTCGGCGCCTCATGAAACGGGGAAACCATCGCTTCGAGGATGCGGCGTGAGAACTTCTTGCCCAAGCGTTTAGGCGCGATCATCGACAGGCAGATCGAATGGAAAGTACCGACAATCAGGTTTTCATAGGTACAAGCAGGGGCTAACGCCGCGGCACGTGCCCGCAGTTCCAAGGCCGCTTCCCGGGTAAAGGTCACCGCCGCCACTTTCTTGCCCTGCTCGAGCAGGTAGGCAATCTTCTTGGCCAGGGTCGTCGTCTTGCCTGAGCCGGGACAGGAGACCGCCAGGCAGTTCTCTGTCTCTATGACGACAGCGCGCTGCGCGTCATTGAGGCTTTTTAAGTCAACCATCGCATCCCCTACTGCGCCTGTTGGCTGGCGTCGGTCAAGAGGCTCTGGGCAGCAGACAGTCCCAGCCTTTCCTCACGGTGCCGCAACGCTTCCTCACGCTTGACCACCCAATGCATCGCCCGGTGGATCGTCCCCGAAATGAACGAACGCAGCTTCATGAACTCGTCATGGATCTCTTTTTCCAAAGCCCCCAACCGCAGGGAGACCGCCGCATCGCCGTACCATTGGAGCGACTGCGAATCCATGACCAGGATGTCATAGGCCATGAAGATTTCCCGGAAAAGGTCACCTTCTGCGGTAAAGACCTTGAGTTCGCGCTGCAGGGCCGGCACTTCCACAATGAGCCGGTCGCCTTCAGAAAATTCCGGATCCTTTTCATGCAGTGCCTGACCTAAGAAATCCAGGTCGGCATGGGCTTTCTGGATGTTGCGCTTCAAGGCTTCGAGGCTTCCCCGGACCACCTGACGGACAGCTTCACGCTCCTGGACCCCCAAATGCACGGTCCCCAAGGTGAACAAGGCGCGCAGGTCGTTGTTCACATTCGGCCAGACCCGCAGGAAAACCGATGCCGTCGACTGCATGAACATCGTCACCGTCCGCACGCGGTGCCCCACCCCCTTGACGGTACGCGCCAAAAGGAGCTCGCCATTCTTGCGTTGGACGGCAGCCTGCAGCCGGTGCTTGAGGGCGACGACACGCTTGTAATCTTCCTGGACTTCAGGCGACATCGCCGCCACTTCCTCCGGCGTAAAACTCGGCAGTTCACTGATGCGGCGGATGAAATCGCCCCGCTCCTTGATGAGTACCAGCTGGGTGGGGGTCGGCAACTGGGTGTCCTTGGCGCTTGGTGATGGTTCCTTTGCCTGAACCAACGTATGCCCAATCCCCGCTGGCAAGGATCCCCCTGCTTCTTGATGGGTTACTGGACCTGTTTCAGCCTCAGCCAACACGGCTTCAGGCGGTGCACCATTCGGGATGTCAAACGCAAAACCTGCCTGTGGGAGGTCCTCAGTCGTCAATAATGCATGCTCATTCATGTCATTTCCTTTTCTGTTGGGTCAACGCCATGGGCAAGACGCATCACGCATGGCTTTGGATGCCCATTGTCGGCCAGCGCAAAGAGCGCTTCCTAACAAATGGGATGCTGCTTGACCCGCCCATTTAAGGAGTGCGGCTGAAAAGGCGGGGCAAAAAAGCCCCTCTCGCCACGGGAGCCGATAAGGGCCGCCTTAGCATGGGCCTTAAAACGTTGGAGAAAACCATGGACCTATCCAGAATCGCCTTGGCCGGTGTGGCCGTCACACTGCCGGTTACCGCTAGCCTTGCCGTCGCTACCTTTATGCTCAACCGGGAACTGGACGTTAACCGCGCTGAGATAACGGAACTCAAACGCACCGTCTTGGCCCTGCATGGGATGGCCGTGCCGGTTTTGTCGGGTACGCCCAAGGTAGCCCTGCCTGCAGCGGGGGCATCCCCCAAAGTGCCATCTGTCCCGGACTGGGACGTCAAGATCCCGGTGACAGCGACTAAGGCAGGCAAGCCGCAAAAGGCACCGGAAAGTGCGATGCAAGCCGAAAACGACGAAATCAAGTTGCTGGACGCCCCTGAAAAAGCCACCCAAAAGAAGCCCGATATCACACTCATTGATGATGTCAGATAACGATAAGTTTGAACCCTATCCCTTTGAAGAAGAAGGGTTTTCTTGGGATGATGTAATGCCTGATTTACTGAGCGAGCAGGCGCTGGCAACGGATGGTGTAACGAAGTCTGAATCGCTTGCCGATATCCCAAAGCCTTGGTTCTGGCCCTGGCAGCAGGCTGTCATTTTTGGCGTTGGCTTCTTGGGTTTTAGCGGCAGGCGCCTTTGGGTTAAGGGGGTAATTGCCCTGGCCTTCATCGCTGCGTCCATGGCCTTGGACAGCACCAAGGAAACCACAACAGGCAAGCCAAAAGTCCCTGCCCCACACCCCGTCCCTATCCACACCCACGCAAAACAGAAAGGACCATCCCATGCTCATCTGCCTGATCGGCCGCCACGGCACCGGCAAATCCACCCTCGGACAAGCCCTCGCAAAACGCGGCTTCAGACACATCAACGTCGGTGAACTTAAGCGCCGATGCCGGAAAAACGATTTCCCCGAAGGGTATCCGCTACAGCTGCTGGGGATGCTCTCCGTCCAAAAGCCGGGCACGCTCCTATCGAAGACGTCTGCCAAAGCGTTGATGGCCTTTGTGCAGACAGCCCACAACTGTGTGATGGACGGCTTCCCACCATCGAAAGACTACCTCAACCTGCTCCCACCGGACACCCTATTCCTCTACTGCATGACACCGAAGTATTTGCGGGAAAAGCGGCTTAACGAACGGTTTGAAAAAACGCTCAGGCGCTGGACGCCAGGGAAGCACTCTGCGCGGGATGCGGCGTTGGCAGCCTTAGTCCGCGCGGTCAGGCACCGCTATCCGTTCTGTCTCGTGGTTAATGATGAGAAGCCCATCGATGATGTTTTAAGGCGGATTGCCCTGCCTGGCATCAGGGCTTCAGACAGGCCAATGGCACAATCAGCACACCATCAGGACGTTTTACCGCAAACGGTCCGGCGGTTAAGACCATGACTTGCGCCCTTGCCTGGATCTTGCAAGTACAACGCACTGTGAGATTTGTTGGTTGCGGTACCGGTTCCCACACCATTTTGCGCCTTCAACTCCAAAGTTTGTCGCTATTTCATTCCAACTTTTGTGACCTTTTCATTCCAACTTTTGTGACTTTTTCATTCCAATTTTTTTGAGTATGACGGCAACGCCTTGCCAGAGTCCCTAAATCCAATCCAATAGTTGCGCAGCTGCCTGCCCACACAATGGCTTCTCAATATACTTCTCAAGAAGTATAGTTCGCATATGGTTAAGAAAAATGATATCTCCCTTTACCACGGTTCTCGTGCCATCATCGCCAAACCCAAATTCGGGCTTGGCAAGCCTTTCAAGGACTATGGGCTGGGTTTCTACTGCACCGAGCACCTGGCACTCGCCAAGGAATGGGCCTGCACCTTGGATACCGATGGCTATGCCAACCACTACCAGCTCGATATGCGCAATTTGGCTGTACTGAACTTATCCGCCCCAAAATACACCGTCCTGCACTGGCTTGCCCTCATCGCTGACAACCGCCGCTTCCAGATGGCGACCCCGCTGATGCGAAACGGCGTCGACTGGCTGAAGACCCATTTCCTGCTGGACATTTCCCCTTATGATGTGATTATCGGTTATCGGGCAGATGACTCTTATTTTTCCTTTGCCCGGGCTTTCCTTTCCAATACCATCACGCTGAACCAACTTGCCTATGCGATGCGGCTGGGAAAACTGGGGGAACAAATCGTCCTCAAAAGCCCAAAGGCGTTCGATGCCCTAAAGTTTGTCGGATACGAGCAAGCTGATAACCAGACCTATTATGCAAAACGCATGGCAAGGGACAGCCAAGCCCGTGCTGACTTCCGGGCGGAACTGGAACGGGAAAACATCGATGGCCTATTCTTAATGGACTTAATCCGAGGAAAGGTGATGCCTGATGACCCACGCATACGATCAAACCTACCTTGAAGACGCACAGGCAAACCTGGGCGAAATGGCGGACTATGCCGCCAATTGTTGTCGTTGTAACATGCCCCTTTTCTGGTCAGCCTTTGTCTCAACCGGCTACGCCGCCCAGTTTGAGGCAGGATCGCCGAAAGTCATATCAGGCCTTTCAGGCACGGAACTGGCCTGCCATATCCTGTATGATGCCGGACTGATGCACGAGAACTTCCCGGCACCATCGACCGACTACACAAAATCCGCTGCCTATTGGGGCGGCTGGATTGTTGCCTATTTCCAATGGCACAGCGGCTATGCTTTCCAGACCATCCTGCACCATATCCCTTGGCCCACCCTCATAAAGCTTTACCCCACCCTGCATGAGGCGCCCCCAGAAAAGTTCCTGGAAGTCGGCTATGCCATGCTGCGAAAGACTTGGGGCGCATCCCCCCTGCAATACCAACGCAAGCTATGTGGACTCTCGCAAAGTGAGTTGGCTGAACGCGCGGGCGTCAACCTACGCACGCTGCAGCAGTATGAGACAGGCGCCAAAGACCTCAACAAGGCCGCAGTCGATACGGTACGCAGGCTGGCAAAAGCCCTGCACTGCCGTATCGAAACACTGTTGCCGCCGCAGGACGCCTAGCAGAGCCTGCGCCTTACTTGAGTTTTAACATCTTCTCAATGCGGCGGATCTTCTCTTCCAGCGTCAGGATCTTCGCATCGGCTGAAGCCCGTTTCTGGGATTCTTCCGCCAGCTTGATTTCCGAACTGTTCAACTGCGCCGAGAGCTGCCGGTTTTCTTCAGACAGGTTGGAAACCTGGCGTTTCAGTTCATGGAGGTTGTTTGGCGAGGTCTTGTTGCCCGAGCCTGTACCAAAGCGGTAAGAGAGCCCGGCATTGACCATCGAGTCGTTCTCATTCAAGGAAGCGCCAACAGAAAACATCAGGTTTTCGGTTGGACGGTAGAATGCACCAACTGCCAAAGCACTGGAACCATGGTACTGGCCAATACCGGCTGCTGCGGTGATCTTATGGTCTTCGTCGTAGTCCAATGGATGCAAGGCGGCGATTGCGGCAGCATGGGCACCAGCCCGGTAGATCTTGCGTTCCAACTGGGCGTCGCGGTGGGCGAGTTTTTTAAGCGCATCGTCCTGCGAAGTAATCTTCTGGTCGACCTGCTGCAACTGACCATAGTTGACCGCATCGCCTGCGTCCTTGCCATCAGCGACATTCGTGATTTTCTTGCCACCAGCGTTGATGCCGTCAACTGTCATCGAAGGCCCATTGTCACCAACCTTGAAACCTTCACTGGTCACGGTCACATGGCCGGTCACATGACCCGTCCCTTCTTTTACCTTGGTCGAGAAACCACTACTGGTCAGGTAGGTATTGGCATTCCCGATGGCCGTGTTAGCTTTATCAGTCAGAGCAACGGTATAGTCCTTGGTGCCGATACTGTTGTCCTTCGATGTGACTTCCAGATATTCCTTACTGCTGTCCGCATGTTGGACCGTGGACTGGGTATTGGTGTCAGTGACATCAAACTTGGTCATTTCCTTACCCGCATTGTCCTTCAATGTAACGGTATGCGTTGTAGTACCAGTCGATGCGTCCGTGACACTGGAAACGGTGTTGTCCGCAACATAGGTATTGCTGTCGGTGACATCAAACGACGTCATTTCCGCACCCGTGTTGTCTTTCAGTTTGACGGTATGCGTCGTCGTACCGGTCGATGCGTCCGTGGCACTGGAAACGGTATTGTCCGCAACATAGGTATTGGTGTCGGTGACATCAAACGACGTCATATCCGCACCCGCATTGTCCTTCAATGTGACGGTATGTGTCGTCGTACCGGTTGAGGCATCTTTTGTACTTGAAACGGTGTTGTCCGCAACATAGGTGTTGGTGTCGGTGACATCAAACGACGTCATATCCGCGCCCGTGTTGTCTTTCAGTGTGACAGTATGCGTCGTTGTACCCGTTGACGTGTCCGTTGTGCTGGTTACGCTACTGCCGTCAACATAGGTATCGGTATCAACAATGGTTTCTCCCGTTGCGGAGTTGTCGGATGCCTTTAGGGTGTAAGTATTAACCGTCGTACCGGTTCCTGCGACTTTTTCAACCTTATAAGTCGTGTCGGTATCGACGGCAAATCTGGAAAGATCGACCGTTCCAGTGACCTTTTTCCCATCCGTATCGGTGACATTTAAGGTCAGCTTGTTGTCATCCCCCAATTTCAGACCTTCCGTACTGGACACCAAGGTCGTATTCCTGTCCGTAACAACGAATGAGGCCAGCGGATTGTCTTTCTTGTCTTTCAGTGTGACGGTCTGTTTGATGGTGCCCTTCTCATCCGGAGCACCCGATGTGACTTCTGCCTTGGCAACATGGATATCGGCTTCAGCCACTTTCTTCAGCTGAGCGACATTGACTGCATCGGTATCGGCAGAACCTGCCGCAACCCCAGTAATCTGTCGGGTGATTGTCTTGCCATCAACTGATCCACCACCAACAGAAACAGCAGCCGCAGTGGATTTCCAAGTTTCTCCTGTCTCAGTAGATGCCTTCCCCGTAGATGGGTCATATCCCACTTCCCCTGCCGCAGTGGATACTACGGAATTGGCACCCAATGCAACACCACCTGCTGCTGTCACAGACGCATTGCTACCTAAGACAAACCCATCATTAACTTCGATGGTGTTGTTGTTACCGAATGCCCCAGAGTTTTTGCCACTGACTTTGTTGCCATGACCGATTGAAATGGCATTTTCAGCGGTCGCCTCAGCACCATTGCCGATTGCAATCGTGTTTGCAGCCTGTGCCTTGGCATTCTGGCCAATGGCATAGGTATAGTCTTTCTTAGCCTCTGCACCTTCCCCAATGGCAACAGATCCTTTCCCTTCTTCCGGTTCTGGTGTCTTATTGACTATAACAAGGCCTGTTTCCTGAACATAG
>JAEEYE010000035.1 GCA_016291665.1 Oxalobacter sp.
GATTAAGCAGGCGGTGAGGGAAAGCGCTGTTCCTAGTATTTACTATGAATGCAAGCAGACTTCCGAGTTGAACAATGCCAGCAGCCTGGCAGCGGTTGTTTCTGAAAGATTCAATCTGCCGGAAGCGGTATTCCCAAGTATGGAACAGGTGCTGGCATTCCTTTTCCGGCGTGCAGAGAAACAGAAGCTGATTCTTGTGCTGGATGAATATCCCTATCTGCGGCGGGTGGTTCCCGGTCTTGACAGCATCATCCAGTCTTTGGTTGACCATTATAAAGACAGTTCTTTGTTGAAACTGGTTTTATGCGGTTCTTTTGTCGAGACCATGAAGGGACTGCGTGAAGAGAGCAATCCCCTTTATGGCAGGGTGAGCTTGGATATCAACCTGAAACCGATGGACTATTACGAGTCTGCTTTTTTCTATCCATCGTTTTCCAATGAAGATAAAGTCCGCCTGTTCAGTGTTTTTGGGGGGATTCCCTATTTCAACAGCCTGATTGACCCAGCGCTTTCTGTCCGTAAGAACATCCAGCAGTTGATTGCTGATCCGGATGCGCGGCTAGAGAATGAGATTTCCATGTATCTGCGCTCGGAAATTGCCAGGATTGTCAATGCGAATGAAGTGTTTGAGGCGCTTGCCAAGGGGTACAGCCGTTTCAGTGACATACTTTCACAATCGCATGTGTCCAGCAGTCCAGCCTTGGTGGATGTCCTTGGCAAGCTTATTTCAATGGAAGTGGTGGAGAGGGTTTTCCCCATCAATGATGAAAGGAACCGTCGGCGGAAATCTTATTTCATCAGTGACCCGCTTTCCCTTTTTTTCTATAGGTACATTTTCAGGTTCGCGTCACAAAGGGCTGTCATGAATAATGATGTTTTTTATGACCGCTATGTTGAAAAAGATTTTGAAACGTCATTGGTACCCAAGGCATTTGAAAGGATATGCCGGCAATTCCTTATCCGTCAGAACCGGTTGGGTCTTTTGGAAGAGCCGTTTACAAGAATCGGGAAGTATTATTATGATGACCCAAGAACCAAAACAAACGGTGAGTTTGATATCGTGACCGAAGATGATAACGGTTATGTGTTCTATGAAGCCAAGTTCCGCAAGTCGCCTGTCACAGATGTGATGGTTTCTGCGGAAATCGCCCAGGTCAATGCAACAGGCTTTGAATGCCATAGGTATGGCTTTTTTTCCCGTTCCGGCTTCGAAGCGAAGGAGCGGACCGATTGCCGGTTCTTTACCTTGGATGACCTCTATCAGTGATTAGTGTTCAGATGCCTTCCAAATTGATGCCACTGATGAGCCAGTTATTGTCCCAGTATCCAAATAGCTTGGCCTGTTCCTTCTTTGTCGGACGCCTTTCGCGGACATTCGAGCGCATATTGACACCCATATATTTCAGGTTGTCACGGACAGACTGTATCAAATCAATAGAGCAGGGGATTTTCAGCCGAGTACGGGCATAACGCAGCAGGGTAGAGAGGTATGACAGGTCAATGGAAACGATCACACCGCCTGCGCCTGCCTTCATACGCCGTTTCACATATCCAATCAATGTATAAGGATATAATGTCAGACAATCGATAATCAGATTGCTTTTTCAGGTCACTGTATTCACCAACATCCATTGCTGCCTCGATCTTACGCATCCACTCGATAGCAAGGGATTTACGCGGGAATGTCCTGGAAAGGGATTTATCGACCTTTTCGCCTGATTTGACATGTGTAGGAATTGCCCCTTTTTGCTATGGTTCCCATAATCCAACAATAGAATTAAATCTTGTAGTAAATCTGTAGCAAATCTGTAGCGATACAAAAATAAAATCAATAAATATGTAGCAATTTGTAGTAAAAACGCTTCACAAATCACTTTAACTTGATGCAAACTAATAATTTAAAATCAACAAGTTACAAAAAACGAAAAACTGCCGTTGCGCCCATGCTCGATTGGACCGACAGACATTGCCGGTACTTTCACCGCTTGATTTCGCGTAACACCTGGCTTTATACCGAAATGGTAACAACCGGTGCCTTAATCCATGGTGATGTGGCAAGGCATTTAGACTTCAGTGACGAAGAGCATCCCATTGCCTTGCAATTGGGAGGCAGTGAACCCGCTGACTTGGCACATTGTGCCCGCTTAGGCCAACAATGGGGCTATAACGAAATCAACTTGAATTGCGGGTGTCCATCAGAACGCGTACAAAAGGGCGCATTTGGCGCCTGCCTGATGAAAGAAACACCACTGGTTGTCCACTGTATCAAGGCTATCCAGGATGCGGTTGATATTGATGTTTCCATCAAACACAGAATTGGCGTTGATGACATCCATTCATACGATTTTGTCCGTGACTTTATGGGCGAAATTTATAATGTCGGTTGCCGTATATTTATTGTCCACGCCCGAAACGCCATCTTAAAAGGGCTTTCTCCGAAAGAAAACCGCGATATCCCCCCCTTACAATACGATATCGTCCATCGGCTCAAAACCGATTTCCCTGACTGTGAAATCTTAATTAATGGTGGCATTGAAACGGTTGATCAGGTTGCAGAAGAACTGCAGTACGTCGATGGTGTGATGATTGGCCGGGCTGCATACCATAACCCATACCTGATGGCATCTTTCGATGAAAAGTTTTATGGTGATATGACGCCTGTTTTGAGTCGCGCTGAAGTCCTTGAAGCCATGATTCCCTACATAGACAAGCAGCTATCCCTTTATGGCAGTAAGGGACTCAAGTTACAAGGCATCACCCGCCATCTTTTGGGATTGATGCTGGGCATGCCGGGCGCAAGGCGCTTCAGGCAGATTTTGTCCGACGCCAAGAAACTCGCCCCGAACGACCCACGCCTCTTATTGGAGGCACTAGAGGCCGTCCACAAAGCGTCAGGCAATACCGAAAAATAGGGCAAAACCATGAAAGCAAAAATCAACAAGACCAATGCAGCCAGGATGCTGGACAAAGCCAAGGTTGCCTACCAACTGATCCCATATGAAGTCGACGAGAACGACCTCTCAGCAACCCATGTCGCAGAAAGCTTGGGCGAAGACATCGCCCAGGTATTTAAGACGCTTGTCCTTTTGGGAGATAAAACCGGACACCTAGTCTGTGTCGTCCCGGGCGACCATGAAATCGACCTTAAGAAAGCCGCACGGGTCTCGGGTAACAAACGCTGTGAGATGATTGCCGTCAAGGAACTTTTCCCATTGACCGGTTATATCCGTGGTGGCTGTTCCCCTTTGGGCATGAAAAAAAAGTTCCCGACCTTCATCCATGAAACGTTGGAACTTTTTGACAAAGTATATGTGAGTGCCGGGATCAGGGGATTGCAGATTGAAATTGCCCCAAAAGACTTAATCCGCGCATGTGAAGCAAAAGTTTCTGACCTCACCGCGCCATAAATGGCACACTTGCCACATGGATGCACTGAAATCTGCTCCTACCTGACAAATTTCCGTCCCGGTGCATTTATAATAATCGAGTGTATTTAGGTCAGTGCCAAAACATAAACCGTCTGGCACGCAGGTCCGTCAACGGACCATTCAAGGAAGGATCTGTCAGAATGAACGATAAAAGTTTAGGTTTTACCCTTGCAGCTGCAGCGGTTGCCCTATCTGCTGCAGGTTACCTTGCCTATCGGAAATACCGGAATTGGAGAAGGCCAACCATTGCCATCCTGGATGTCGATGCGGTTGTCTCCAAGTCACTGCCCGGCCGTGCTGCAGCACAATACCTGCGTACCGCTAAAAACATCCTCCAACGTAATATCGAGGAGGTAAAGAAACTGCACGAAGACAACGCAGAGTCACCTGAAGCCATCAAGGCCATCAACCAGGCGGAATCGTTTGCGCAGCAGCAATCGGTCATCTACCAGCGCAAACTGGATGAAGAAATCCAGAAAGTCATCCGCCATGCGGTCAAGGTCTGGCTGGGGCGGCACAAACGCGTCAAGGCCGTCATCCCAGCGGACAATTCCTTGGGATACAGCCCACGTGCTGATATCACCAATGAAATCATTGCTGAAATGCGCCGGTATCAGACGTCTTTCCCACCGATGCCAAGGCCACGGGGGACATAAGCATTAAACTGAAACAGCAGGGGAGGTAATAGGGGCAATACGCAACACCCCTGCTGGAACAAGGCAGTTGCACAGCATCTGAGCGCACTTCCATTTGAGAATGGTGGGCGCTACTGTTAAACTTCCGTCTGTCCCAAATGGACTTTGTCCAAAACTATTCAAAAGTAATCGAGGAGCAACCACACATGAATATCTGGCATGACCTTTCTGCTGACCGCGTAAAACCAAACGACTTCACCGCCGTCATTGAAATTGCAAAAGGTTCCAAAGTCAAATACGAACTCGACAAGGATACCGGCATGATTGTCATGGACCGTATCCTGCACACATCCACCCAATACCCAGCCAACTACGGTTTCATTCCAAAGACCTATGCAGACGATGGCGACCCTCTGGACGTCCTCCTGATCTGCTCTGAAACCCTGATGCCAAATACCCTGGTCCGTTGCTTCCCAATCGGTGTCATCATGATGGAAGACGGTGGCGACAAGGATGAAAAGATCATCGCACTGCCTTATGGCGACCCTGTCTACAACGGCTATAAGGAACTCTCTGACATCCCTGAACACATCGTCAAGGAAATGGCGCATTTCTTCTCCGTCTACAAAGCCCTGGAAGGTAAGAAGACCCTGATCGAAGGCATCAAAGACCGTAAGGCCGCTGAACAGATCATCACCGAATGCATCGAAAAATACAACAAGGCATTCCCTGCTAAATAAGCGCAGGTTGTAACACGCCAAACGGCAGGAAATCCTTAAAAAGGGTTTCCTGTTATTTTTTATACAGGCCGCAAGTGGACACAGGGAATCCTGCCTTAGACAGTAAGACTGCCAAGATCCTCCCGTGGATCATTGCGGTGGCTTTTTTCATGCAGATGTTGGACGGTACGGCACTGAATACCGCCTTGCCGTCTATGGCGTCCGACCTGGACACCACACCTGTGCATATGCAGTCAGTGGTCATCTCATATGCATTGACACTGGCTTTCATGATCCCGGCGTCGGGTTGGATTGCCGAACATTTTGGGGCCAAACGCGTCTTTATGGCAGCGATGTGCCTCTTTACCGTCAGTTCCCTTGCATGCGGCATGGCAACCTCTTTGCCACTCTTGATTGTTTTCCGGGTGGTGCAGGGCATTGGCGGAGCATTGATGGTACCCACAGGGCGCCTGATTGCCTTGCAGACGTACCCGCGTGAGCAGTTTGTCGACATCTTAAGTTTCATCACGATGCCAAGTTTAGTTGGGCCACTGATTGGCCCAACTTTGGGTGGCTTGATGGTCGAATACCTTTCCTGGCAGTGGATATTTTTCATCAACCTGCCGGTTGGCATCATCGGGATCCTGGCGACCGCCCGATTTATGCCCACGATTGCCAAGTCTGATGAGGCAACAGCTTTTGACCTCTGGGGGTTCCTGCTGTTTGGTGGGTTCATGCTTTCAACCACCATCGGCTTGGAAGGCATCGGCGAATTCCATTTTCCTCTCGAAATCACGTTGACCCTGTTGGCAACCGGCATCATCAGCATCGTGCTGTATTTCTGCTATGCACGGCACAAGACAACACCGATCTTTGCCATCAGCCTGTTTGCAGTACGTAACTTCAGGATCGGTATCCTAGGGAACATCTGCGCGCGTCTCGGCAATGGGGCAATGCCGTTCTTAACCCCATTGCTGTTACAACTGGGCTTAGGTTACTCCCCGATGCAGGCAGGGATGTCGATGATCCCGATGACAGTCGGTGCAATTGTGGCTAAATGGGTCGTTACGAAACTTGTCCACCAGTTTGGCTTTAAACCCGTTTTAGTTATCAACACGATGATCTTGGGTGTGATGATTGCCATCTACAGTCTGATTACCACGGAAATGGATTATTGGCTGATGCTGGCCATCTTCACGGTCTTTGGGCTCGTCAATTCCACCCAGTTCACTGCGATGAATACCGTCACGCTTGTTGACCTGTCACAAAGGCAGGCGAGCAGCGGAAACAGCCTATTTGCTGCCGTACAGCAGCTCTCAATGGGTATGGGCGTTGCCGTAGCCGCATCCATCCTGGACTGCTTTTTAGATGCATCCAGCAGGCAGGCCGTCCTTGCCGCCTTGTCATCCACCTACCTCTGCCTAGGCGCCATTGCCTTCATTTCGACACTCCTCTTTTTACAGCTCGGCAAAAGCTCCGTAAAGTAGGGGAAATGACATCTTAGACTTGGCTTATAATTTAAAGTTTTATCAGGTAAAAGGGCTAAACAGCCAATGATTGTGTTTCTCACCATGCTGGGCATGGGACTTGTGATTGGTTTTGTCGGCGCCGGCGGGGCAGGCGCTGTGATTGCCGTCTTAACCTTGGTCTTTGAGATTCCTACCCATACAGCAGTCGGCACCTCCCTAGCCGCCATGATCTTTACCACCATCTCTGGGGCACTGAGCCATTTCAGGGAAGGGAACATCAATTTCAAAGTCGGTTTGACCGTCGGCGCAGCAGGCTTTGTCGGTGCCTTCATTGGCTCCAAGATTGCGACGACATTCCTATCCGGCAGCAATCTGCGGCTTTGCACTGCATCGATGCTGATTGCCTCAGCCATCCTCGTTTATGTGCGCTTGACGTGGCCAGACTTGGCCATCTTCCATCCACGGGGAGGGAAAGCACCCGACCTATCCGGCGCAAAATTCTGGCCACTCGCCATCATGGCAGGTATTGGCAACGGCCTTTTATCGGGTACCTTTGGCTTTGGGGCAGCCCAATTCATCCAGCTTACACTCTTGATGCTCTTTGCATTGCCGCTTTTCCAGTCAGTCGGCACCACGATGCTCATTATCCTACCGATTGCCGTTTCAGGTGGGCTGGGTTATCTGCTTTCGGGTTTTCTGGATATCGTGCTTTTCATCCAGGTACTCTTGGGGTTAATGATTGGCGCTTATATCGGCGCCAAATTCACCCGCCATGCACCGAGGCCACTCCTTAAAGCAGCAATGGTCTTGATGCCAGGCATTGCTGGCGCATTGATGATCATCTTAAAGGGCTTTTAGGAAACAAAAAACCCGCCAAACTACAAGGGGATCTGACGGGTTTTCATCAAGGGCAGGGAGATGCCCCTTTATTTATAGGAAAGCCAACTATTCTTTCTTCTCAACCTGATTGGCTTTCAACAGGTCGCGGATTTCAGTCAACAACTGGATATCAGCAGGGGGTTCAGCCGGCGCTTCTTCAGCCGCGGCTTCTTCTTTGGCTTCTTCCTCTTTCTTGCGCATTTCAGAAAGTCGCATCACAACCTTAACAACGATAAAGATCGATATCGCAATAATGATGAAGTCAATGATGACTTGGATGAAGTTACCATATGACACAGCCACTTCAGGTTTAATAACTTTATCACCCTCCATGACAGCGGTCCTAATAATGTACTTCATATCCTTGAAGTCCATCCCACCAACTAGGAATCCAATCACCGGCATCAAGATGTCTTCCACGAGGGAGGTGACAATCTTGCCAAAGGCACCGCCGATGATGACACCGACAGCCATGTCAACAACATTACCCTTGAGGGCGAATTCCTTGAATTCCTGTAAAAAAGACTTTTTCTCTTCCATGATCTTCTGCCTTATAAATTGGAATGTTCCGGAAAAATGCGTGTTCCAGTGATGCGGCCTTTTAGGCCTGCAACCTGATTTATTTATCCTATCACGGCGATTATTAAAAATCCATCTCCGGCATAATGCCGCTATCCCGGCAAAAGCCCCTATCCACAGTGCATCCTGATGGCTAGGCAAACACGCTTTATCGCTCCATAATAGCGGAGGAAAAGTACGCCTGATAAGCGGATAAAACACGTTGCCATAAATTGGAGGTTGCCATGCCAGATAAACGTTGTATCGTCACTGCGACAGACCTGTCCCAGTGGGCGGGATATGCTGAAACCAAGGGTGCAGAAATCACCAAACACCTGAATAATGCAGAGATGCTGCTGGTTACTGTCCATGAGCAAAGCAAACTGGATTTCTATACCCAATTGCTGGGCAACCGTGCCAATACCCAGCGCCACCTGATGCTCGAGACGCAAAACAAACTCGATGAAAAGGCCAAAGCGCTGGCTGAAAAAGAAGGCATCACGGTCACCCCCTTGATCCGCACCGGTAAGGTACCCGATGAAATCAACGCACTCTTAACGGAAAAAAAGGCATCCCTCTTAGTATTAGGTGCCCATGGCCAGGGTTACCATTTCATGCCGATTATCGGGAACATCCCGGCCAAGGTGATCCAAGGCAGTCCTTGCCCCGTTTTGATCATCCGCAAAGAAGAGGTACGCCCGTATAAAAAGGTCTTGATTCCGATTGATTTTTCAGAAGTATCCGTCAACCAGGTCGTCCAATCTTTACCTTTCCTTCCCGAAGACGCCGAAATCATCCTGATGAGTGTCTGTGAAACCCCGGCAGCCAGCAGAATACGTTATGCAAACATCTCCGTTGAAATCCTTGAAAATTACCGCAAGACAATCGAAGAAGAAGCCTTAGAAAAAATCAACGAATTGATCGAAGCGTTTGATTCCCCACCGAACATGCATCCGCATGTCGAAATGGGGATCCCGCATCAGGCCATCCTCAACTACATCAAAACGAACGACATTGACCTGTTGGTCGTTGGCAAGCACCCAAGGAACCGCTTGGAGGAATACTTAATCGGCAGTACCGTGCATTATGCAATCAACGAAGCAGATTGCGACGTGATGATTACGACACCAGCCCCGTTGACTGATCAGTCCTGAAGGACGATGTTTCGCCAGATGGCCAGCTTTTCCTCAAACGTGCGGGCTGCATAAGCCGGGGACGAAGAGGGCAGTTGGATGGTTGTATAGCCGGCACCCGCAAGCCGGGGTGCATAGGCACCTGCCACCTTGCCGTTAAAACAGATTTTCTTCAGCAGTGGGCAATCTTCTTTGAGTTTGGCGAAATCATTAGGCACCGCCTTCCTGATCCTAGCATCCAAGCTGCCTTCACGCTCACACATTGTAATCACATCCCACAGACCGATACCATGTGAGAGCATGCGTTTTAGGCGCTCTTCATACGGAAGGCCGGCCAAGTCATCATTTAGCACAGCAGACAACAACCGCCAGAACTGATTACGTGGGTGGGCATAATACTGGCGCTGGGCCAGGGATTCGCGGCTCGGGAAGCTCCCCAAAATCAACGTGTGGATGTCCTTGGAAAGGACAGGGGCAAAACCATTTAACGGAGGCAGGGGGATGTTTTTGGTAGCCATGATTGGATGTTTAAATCGCCAAGCGCTTATGGTAATGCGAAAACAGTGAGGAGGGAACGTTTTACCGTCAGTCAACCAGGCATAAAAAAAGCCGACGCAGATCGTCGGCCTTTTGACGCCATAAAGCAGATCACTTGATCTTGGTTTCTTTATACAGAACGTGTTTGCGTGCCTTAGGGTCAAACTTCGTGATTTCGAGCTTGCCTGGGGTGGTGCGCTTGTTCTTGGTGGTCGTGTAGAAGTGGCCGGTACCTGCGGTGGATTCCAGCTTGATTTTTTCTCTACCTGCCTTAGCCATGTCAGTAACTCCTTAACAGTTCAGATGATGAATCAGATC
>JAEEYE010000005.1 GCA_016291665.1 Oxalobacter sp.
ACCTAAGGCGCGTGAAAAGGAACCGGTAATCCGTCAGATTTTTATTGGTCGTGGTCCTGACACCATGGTGACGGATGCCTTGGAACGGAAGCTTTTTGTCATCCGTAAAGCGGCAGGTCATGCAATCCAGGCTTTAGATCTCAAGCATTGCCGTGAGTTCTTTGTGCCGTCGATGTCGGCGAGGACGGTGGTCTACAAGGGGCTTCTTTTAGTTGACCAGGTCAGCGAATATTACAGGGACTTGAATGACGGGCGAGTGGTCTCGGCTTTGGCAATGGTGCACCAGCGCTTTTCTACCAATACCTTTCCAGAATGGCCTTTAGCCCACCCATACCGGTTGGTTGCCCATAATGGGGAAATCAATACGGTGAAGGGAAACTTCAACTGGTTCCGTGCCCGCGAAGATATGATGGATTCGGTTGTCTTGGGCGACGATCTGAAGAAGCTCTATCCATTGATGTACGAAGGTCAGTCGGATACAGCCTGTTTTGATAATGCATTGGAACTCTTGGTGATGTCAGGGTATCCATTGGCGCACGCCATGATGATGATGATTCCTGAGGCGTGGGAGAATAGTTCGTTGATGCCAGACAGTCGTAGGGCGTTTTATGAGTACCATGCAGCCATGATGGAGCCGTGGGATGGCCCTGCCGCGATTGCATTTACCGATGGCCGCCAGATTGGCGGGGTGTTGGATAGGAATGGTTTAAGGCCGGCACGCTATGTGATTACTGATGACGATTTTGTCGTGATGGCGTCTGAAACCGGGGTGTTGCCGATACCTGAAACAAAGATTGTCAGGAAGTGGCGCTTGGAACCTGGGAAGATGTTCTTGATTGACATGGAAGCTGGACGCATCATTGACGATAAGGAAATCAAGGACATCTATGCGAATGCACGTCCATACCGGGCATGGACGAATTCGGTTTGCATCAAGCTTTGCGATTTGAAAGGTGATGCAGAAGATACCCTCAAGTCTGAGGTTCCCTTGCTCCAGCGCCAGGAAGCGTTTGGCTACACAGAAGAAGACTTGAAGGTCATCCTGCCGCCAATGGCACAGGCAGCAGAAGAAGCGATTGGTTCAATGGGAAATGATGCACCTTTAGCGGTGCTCTCCTCTAGGCCGAAGTCACTCTACAGCTACTTTAGGCAGTCGTTTGCCCAAGTGACGAATCCACCGGTTGATCCCATCCGGGAGTCGATCATCATGTCGCTTCTGTCTTACATCGGGCCAAAACCGAATCCATTGGATACGAATAACGTCAATCCACAGATGCGCTTGGAAGTGGCTCAGCCCGTCTTAGGCTTCAGTGAGATGGCCAGCATCCGTCATATCGATGCTTATACCAATGGCAAGTTCCGATCGTATGAACTCAACATCTGCTATCCCGTTGTCTGGGGGCGTGAAGGTATTGAAGCACATTTAGCTTCGCTTTGTGCTGAAGCCGTCGATGCAGTGCGTTCGGGACACAATATCCTAATTGTCTCAGACCGGAAAGTCGGAGCTGACAGTTTGGCAGTGCCGTCGCTTTTGGCGACATCCGCCGTACATCAGCATCTTGTCTCAAAGGGATTAAGGGCATCGACGGGTCTGGTTGTTGAGACGGGGTCTGCTAAAGAAACGCATCATTTTGCCTTGTTGGCTGGGTTTGGTGCGGAAGCGGTTCATCCGTATTTGGCTTTGGAGACGTTAGCTGCACAGGCACCGCGCTTTGAGACACCCCTCACGGCTGAAGAAGCGCAGGCAAACTTCATTACCGCCATCGGTAAGGGGCTTTTAAAGATTATGTCGAAAATGGGTATTGCGACCTATCGTTCGTACTGCGGTGCCCAGATTTTTGAGGCGATTGGTTTGTCTGAACAGCTTGTTCAGAAGTACTTTAAGGGTACGGCTTCCAGTGTTGGTGGGATTGATGTGTTTGAAATTGCAGAAGAAGCCTTACGCCTGCACAAACAGGCGTTTGAACCGAAGGCAGTGCCTGTGAAATTCTTACGCATTGGTGGTGAATATGCGTACAGGAAGCAGGGTGAAGAACATATGTTTACACCGGATGCGATTGCCAAACTCCAGCATTCCGCACGGGCCAACAGCTATGCAACGTATAAGGAATATGCGCAGATCATCAACGACCAGTCCAAGCGCCAGATGACATTGCGTGGGCTTTTTGAATTCAAGTTCGACCCAACCAAAGCGATTTCGATTGATGAGGTGGAGCCTGCCAAAGAAATCGTGAAGCGCTTTGCTACAGGTGCGATGTCGTTAGGATCAATCAGTGCGGAAGCCCATGCTTCCCTTGCTGTTGCGATGAACCGGATTGGTGGGAAATCCAATACAGGTGAAGGCGGCGAAGACCCGCGGCGTTACCAGGCCGAGCAGGCTGGGCACAAAATTGCTGCCGGGGAAACCTTACAGTCCATCTTGGGAAAAGACCGGATTGTTTCGGATATTGTGCTGGCAGAAGGTGATTCCCTGCGCTCGCGCATCAAGCAGGTGGCATCAGGACGGTTTGGTGTGACGGCCGAATACCTGAATTCGGCAGATGAAATCCAGATCAAGATGGGGCAAGGGGCAAAGCCTGGGGAAGGTGGGCACCTGCCTGGGCAGAAGGTATCCGAATACATTGCGAGCATGCGGTTTTCTGTGCCTGGGGTTGGTTTGATTTCCCCGCCACCGCACCATGATATTTATTCGATTGAGGATCTTGCACAACTCATCCATGACCTGAAAAACGTCAATCCGAGGGCGACTGTTTCCGTGAAACTGGTTTCCGAAATGGGGGTCGGGACGGTTGCTGCAGGTGTTGCGAAGGCTAAGGCCGATCATATCGTCATTTCAGGACATGATGGTGGTACGGGGGCGTCCCCTTTGTCATCCATTAAGAATACTGGTTCGCCTTGGGAAATCGGTCTTGCCGAAGCGCAACAGACGCTGGTGCTCAACAACCTGCGTGGCCGTGTCCGCATTCAGGCAGACGGCCAGATGAAAACGGGGCGCGATGTGGTGATTGCTGCCATCTTGGGGGCGGACGAGGTCGGGTTTGCGACAGCGCCGTTGGTCACTCAAGGGTGCATCATGATGCGCAAGTGCCACCTGAATACGTGTCCGGTGGGTATTGCGACGCAGGATCCTGAGTTGCGGGCGAAGTTCAGCGGCAAACCGGAATATATCGTGAATTACCTCTTCTTTGTTGCTGAAGAAATGCGTCAGATTATGGCGCAGTTGGGTATCCGATGTTACGACGAATTGATTGGTCGTGTTGATCTGCTTGAAAAGTCCCAAGCGGTTGCGGGCTGGAAACAAAGTGGTCTCGACTTTAGCCGACTTTTTTATAGTCCGGAAGTTGATGGCAGTGTTGCAAGGAGCCATTGTGAATCGCAGGATCATGGGTTGGATAAGGCCGTTGACCACCGGTTGATTGTGCAGTCTGAAATTGCGTTGGCCAACCGGGAAAAGGTTTCTTTCATTTATCCTGTAATCAATGCCAACCGCAGTGTCGGTGCAATGCTCTCAGGCGAAGTTGCCAGGCGTTATGGCCATCAAGGGTTGCCGGATGACACCATCCATATCCAGTTGCAGGGGACTGCTGGACAGTCGGTTGGTGCGTTCCTGGCGCATGGCATTACGTTGGATTTGGTGGGGGATGCCAACGATTATGTGGGCAAGGGGCTCTCAGGCGGGCGTTTGATTGTTCGTCCGAACAATCAGTTCAGGGGGCAACCAGGCCAGAACATGATTGCCGGCAATACGGTGCTTTATGGTGCGGTTGCTGGTGAGGCGTATTTCCATGGCGTTACCGGAGAACGTTTTGCCGTCCGTAATTCTGGGGCAGTCGCTGTAACCGAAGGGTGTGGTGATCATGGTTGCGAATACATGACGGGGGGTACCGTCGTCGTCTTAGGGGAAACAGGGCGCAATTTTGCTGCGGGGATGTCGGGTGGCATTGCATATGTCTACGATCCTGTCGGTACGTTTAAACGTAAGTGCAACCTGTCGATGGTCACGCTGGATATGGTTGAATCGTATTTTGACCAGGAGGCAGCGGGGAATAAGGCGGTATGGCACAGGATGACACGTGAGAGTATGCCTCAAGCAGATGAGGTCATCTTAAAGCAGATTATTGAGAATCACTTTACGTTTACAGGGAGTATGACGGCTCGGCGCCTTTTGGAAGATTGGTCCAATTGTAGGCGCCACTTTGTGAAGGTCTTCCCAGATGAGTATCGGAGAGCCTTGGAAGACTTGTATCGTGCTCATGAAGAAGGTGTGAAAAGTGCGTAAATGTGGCTAACTGCGGGGAAAGGGGCTTAAAAATGGGGAAAGTAACGGGCTTTAAGGAATTTGACCGGGTTGGCGAAAACCACTTGGAACCTAAGGAACGTGTCAAAAATTACCGAGAATTTACGTTGACGCTTGAAGATGATGCCGCCAAAGTACAGGGGGCGCGTTGCATGGAATGTGGGGTTGCCTATTGCAATCATGCGTGTCCACTTGCCAACCTCATTCCTGATTTTAATGATCAGGTTTACCGTGGCCTTAACAAGGAGGCGCTTGAGCGGCTGCATGCTACGAACAATTTTCCGGAGTTCACGGGGCGTGTTTGCCCTGCCTTGTGTGAACCGGCCTGTTCGTTAGGACTGATTGCTGATCCCGTGGGGATTCGCTCGATTGAACGGTACATTATTGAAAAGGGATGGGAAAACGGTTGGGTGAAGCCTGAGCCTAATCCCAATAAAACCGGTAAGCGGGTTGCGGTGGTGGGTTCAGGGCCTGCGGGCCTTGCGGTTGCTCAGCAACTGGTGCGCCAAGGCCACGATGTGCATGTTTATGAGAAGAACGACCGCATCGGGGGACTTTTGCGCTATGGCATTCCAGGATTTAAGCTTGAGAAAACGGTATTAGACCGCCGTCTTGCTCAGTTGGAGGCTGAAGGCGTTGTTTTTCACCCAGGTGTCCTGGTGGGAAGCCGGTTGCCTGAGGCGATACAGGATGGATCCAAGGAAAATGTTTCTGCTGAGGAGCTGAAGGCGCAATATGATGCGGTGGTCTTGGCGGTGGGAGCAGAAATGCCTCGGGGATTGGATGATGTGCCTGGTGCAACATTGCAAGGCGTCCATTATGCAATGGCGTACCTGACAGCTCAGAACCGCAAAGATGCAGGGGAGCGGGGCAAAAACAAGCTTGATGCGCAGGGTAAACGTGTCGTTATCATTGGTGGTGGTGATACAGGGTCTGACTGTGTAGGTATTGCCAACCGTCAGGGGGCGGCAAGCATTCTGCAGTTTGACCGTAACCAGCGTTTACCTGATACAGTAAACAAGGCGATGACCTGGCCGTATTGGCCGAGAGTTCACCATGATTCTTCTTCTCATGAGGAAGGATGTACGCGTGATTATGGTGTGATGGCTAAGCGTTTGGTTGGCAGGCGCGGTAAAGTTGAAAAAATTGTCGCCTGCCGTGTGCAGAAGGTGGCAGGGCGTTATGTCGAAATCCAGGGAAGTGAATTTGAGATACCTACGGATATGGTCATCTTGGCAATGGGATTTTCGGGCCCTGCGTCTTCTGTTTTAGAAGCCTTTGGAGTCGAAGCAAGCCGTACTGGCGCCATTGATGCGCCAGAAGAAGGCGCCAGGCGCTATCTGACATCCGTCGATGGGGTTTTTGCGGCAGGTGATGCAAGGCGGGGGCAGTCTCTTGTTGTCTGGGCAATCCATGAGGGACGTGCCTGTGCCGATGCGGTTGATGCCTGGCTGATGCGTGGATAAGCACTCTATGGTGTTGGGATGGGCTAATTTGGACATGCAAAGGGGGGTGGCCCGCGCATTCTTGCTGATATATTGTCCTAGTTGTTGTATATTAGCACTGTCAGAATTTTATTTTTTCCAGCAGACCCGATTTGCTGTGTCGGCGTCTGCCTGAATGCGAGGTTGAATCATGAGGATTGAGGGCAGTATTGTTGCGATGGTCACGCCGATGAATGAAGACGGTAGTGTCGACTTTGATGGCACGCGTCGTTTTGTTGATTGGTTGATTGCAGAAGGCACCGATGCGTTGTCTGTCGTTGGTACAACAGGTGAATCGCCGACCTTGAGCGTGGATGAGCATGCGGAAATGATCCGTGTGACCTGTGAACAGGCGGCAGGCCGTGTTCCAGTTGTAGCGGGTGCGGGTGCGAACTCGACGGCTGAAGCTATTGAACTGTCCAAACATGCGAAAAGCTATGGCGCTGATGCGACCTTGCAGGTTGTCCCTTATTACAATAAGCCGACACAGGAAGGGATGTACCGTCATTTCAGGGCGATTGCCGAAGCGGTTGATATTCCGATTGTGCTCTACAATGTGCCAGGTAGGACGGTTGCGGACATGTCCAACGAAACCATCCTGCGTCTGGCGGAAATTCCGAACATCATTGCAGTTAAGGATGCGACCGGTAATATTGCTCGTGGCCTTGATCTCTTAAGCCGTAAGCCAGACGACTTCCAGGTTTTTTCAGGTGACGATCCGACAGCCGTATCCCTTATCCTGGCGGGTGCGAGCGGCAACATTACCGTTGTTGGGAATGTGGCACCTAAGAAGATGCATGAAATGTGCCAGGCGGCGTTAAAAGGTGATGTGAAGACAGCCATTGCCTTGAGCCGTGAGTTGCTACCATTGAGCCAGAAACTCTTTATCGAAGCCAACCCGATTCCTGTTAAGTGGGCATTAAACCAGATGGGTGTTGTCCCAGGTGGCATCCGTCTGCCACTCTCACCTTTGGCTGATGCATGCAAAGATGCTGTTAAGGAAGCCATGCGTGCAGGTGGTATCGCTATCTGATTGTTGCCTTACCCAGTATTAGATTTATGTTGACACGTAAGAAAATCAGCACTGCCATCTTAAGTACGGTGGCAGTCCTGTCTTTGGCATCTTGCAGTTCGTTTGAGGAACTGCTTGATTCCGACCGAATTGACTATAAGAGTGACTCCGCAGCCCAGAAGCCAGGCAGGCGTTTGGAAATTCCACCTGATTTGACACAGCTGCAGCGTGACAACCGTTTCATGATCCCAGACAGCAATGGGATTATTACCGCATCTGACTACAACCAGCAGCGGAAAGAGCTGGAAGGCGGGATGACCTCTTCTTCTGATGCGGCATCTTTGGGTTCCGTTGCGCCGAACCAGGCTAAGGATATTCATATCGAGCGTTTGGGTAACCAGCGTTGGTTGGTGGTCAACCGTCCACCTGAAGCGTTGTGGACGCCAATCCGCGATTTCTGGCAGGACAATGGCTTCCTGATTAATATAGATTCCCCAGAAACGGGCATCATGGAAACGGACTGGGCTGAAAACAGGGCTAAGATTCCGCAGGACATTATCCGGAGAACTTTGGGTAAGATTTTCGATTCGTTGTATTCAACGGGTGAACGCGACAAGTTCAGGACGCGTCTTGAGCGCGGGCCCAATGGCACAACGGAAATTTACATCAGCCACCGTGGTGCTGAAGAAGAACTGCAAGGTTCTGACCAGGAAAGCACCGTCTGGACGGCACGACCAGCTGACCCAGAACTGGAAGCTGAATTCTTGGCGCGTTTGCTGGTTTACTTAAGTGACGCTGATCGTAAGGAAGAAAAACGAGCCCGAGCCATTGCTGAGAAGAAGACCGTCCAAGTTGTGCCTAAGGCCACGATGGTTACGGAGGAAGGCGTAGCCCGCGTGGTTGTCGATGAAACGTTTGACCGTGCATGGCGCCGTGTCGGTTTGGCATTGGATCACGTTGGCTTTACGGTTGAAGACCGCGATCGTTCTGCTGGCATTTACTATGTCCGCTATGTGGATCAGGATGCAGAGGCGAAGGTCACGCCGGAAGACCAGAAGGGTTGGTTCAGTGGTTTGTTCTCTTCTTCTAAGAAGGATAAGCATATCGACAAGTACCAGATTTCAGTTCGTGAAATTGCTGGTAAGTCTATCGTTGTTGTATTGGATGATAAGGGACAGTTAGAGACGTCTTCAATTGCCAAGAAGATTGTTACCCTGCTCTATGGACAGTTGAAGTAGGTCGAATTGAAAGTCATCAGCTTGGGTAGCGGTAGCAAAGGTAATTGCTTTGTTGCTGTTTCGCATGTGGACGGCAAACGGTCTGCCGTGATGTTTGATTGCGGGTTTGGCATCCGTATCATCCATAGGCGCTTGGCACGTGCCAAGTTGGTTCCTGAAGATCTTTCTGCGATTTTTGTGACCCACGAGCATGGTGACCATGCCAAGGGCATAGTACCGCTGGCCAAGCGTTATGGCATTCCGGTTTGGATGAGCTATGGGACGTTCATGGGAATCCAGCAGGATTTCGCTGATGTTGACCTTAATATCTGTAAGGACGGTGACTGCATTGCTGTGGGCAGTGTAAAGGTCACTGCCTTCAGTACCTCACATGATGTTAGCGAACCATTGCAGTATCATGTCACCGATGGGGTGTTTAAGGCGGGAATGTTGACGGATACCGGCCGTATAACAAAGCATATCAAGAAGCATTTGGATGGTTGCCACGTGCTTTTTTTGGAATGCAATTATGATGAAGAGATGCTCCGGTACTCGGACTATCCGGTGGACATCAAGCGCCGTATTCGTGGTATCCACGGACACCTTTCCAATGATGATGCAGCCGCATTCTTGATGGATGTAGACAGTTCCTGCTTAAAGGCTGTAGTGGCTTCCCATATCAGCCAAAACAACAATGCACCGGAGCTCGCCAGAAAAGCGATGGAAGAAGTTGCCCATCCCCACGGTATCCAGGTCATTGTGGCTGACCAAGAGATGGGTACAGACTGGATTGAGCTTTAGCGTTCTGCTTTTTTAAGGTTTACTGCCGCCTTCTGGGGTGCCGGTCTTCGGATTGACGGCTGGAGTGCGTTCATCTGTTGCAATAGGGGCGGCTGCCTTAGGTGGAATGGTCATAGCAGGTGCATTGGCCTTGGGTGTTGAAGCGCTGGCAGACCCATTAGGTGTTGGTTTCTTGTCGCTGCAAGCGCTTAGGCAAAAGGTCATGAGGACAGCGGCAATCAAAGGTTTCTTCCAGAATTTTTCCATCGGACAGTTCTTTTCCATTGGTTTTGGCATTTTCAGGGCGAAAAAAAGCCAACCACAAGGGCTGGCTTTTCTTTGACTCGCAGTCTGATTATTTTGCTGGAGAAGCAGCTGGAGCGGATGCAGCAGGTGCAGAAGCAGCAGCGGAAGCAGCTGGAGCAGAAGCAGCAGCAGAAGCTGCAGGTGCAGAAGCAGCAGCAGAGCCTGCAGGTGCAGAAGCAGCAGCAGAACCAGAAGCTGCAGGTGCAGAACCCTTAGGAGCTTCACCAATCTTACATGCAGACAGAGCCAGAGCCATCAGGCCAGCGATCAATAAAGATTTTTTCATTTTGTAATCCTTTGTGAAAAAGAAGAAGTATCTTTGTAATAATTACTGGGTTTTAGAAAACTGTCAAACCCATAACCAAATGACTATGACCTTGACGGCTCTCTATTAATGATGATTATAGCGATTTTTTATCAATTGTCTTTGAAGTTTTTTCAGACAATTTCATAAATTTTGCAATATAGAGACAGTCATGGGTTCTTTTTGTAAAGAAGAAAACCTGCATCGGCCAATAAATGCACGCGAGCGTTGATTGAATTTGTGGAAAGTCAGCTTGAGCCGCTAAGTGCTGTTGTTTTTGAAGTATGTGATGGTGTCGATAGGTGGCAACAAAAAAGCCGGCCATTGGCCGGCTTTTTCATCGCAAGAGATGGCCTTACTTCTTGGCTGGTTCTGCAGGAGCAGGAGCAGCTGGAGCGGAGCCAGCAGGTGCGGAAGCAGCAGCGGATGCAGCAGGAGCAGAAGCGGCAGCAGAACCGGCAGGTGCGGAAGCAGCAGCAGATGCAGCAGCAGAAGCAGCTGGAGCGGATGCAGCAGGAGCAGAAGCTGCTGCAGAACCGGAAGCTGCAGGAGCAGGTTTCTTACCGCAAGCGGTCAGTGCCAAAGCCATCAGGCCTGCGATCAACAGAGTCTTTTTCATATGTAATCCTTTTGAATTAGTAAAGTCAGTTAGTGTTTGGATAACTACCGGAGAATCCACACAACTACCCATAGGCAGCCTCACTTGGATTCCTTGAGGCAAGTTTATACCGTTTTTTGCCGGTTTGTCCTTGTAGAGTGTCAAAGCGCGGGTGATATTTGCAAAACAGCAACAGCTAGGCGGCGTGTGTTCAGACTGTCGTCTGCCGTTTTGCGCTAGGAGGATGCCGAGGAATGGGGTGGTATTGGAGACAACAAAAAAGCCAACCACGAAGGTTGGCTTTTTCTGGACATCGAAATAAAAATTATTTCTTGACAGCGTCCTTGACGTCTTTGACAGCGTCTTTTGCAGCAGCAGCAGCGGAGCCAGCAGCAGCAGCAGCGTCCTTAGCAACGGAGCCAGCAGCCTGAACTGCAGAACCAGCAGCCTGAGCAGCGGAACCAGCAGCAGAAGCAGCAGCCTGTGCAGCGGAGCCAGCAGCGGCAGCAGCAGAACCAGCAGCGGAAGCTGCAGCAGCTGCAGCGGAACCAGCAGCAGAAGCTGCAGGAGCAGGTTTCTTACCGCAAGCGGTCAGTGCCAGAGCCATCAGGCCAGCGATCAATAAAGTCTTTTTCATATTAAGTCCTTGTTTAATTCAGGTTAATTACCGGTAATAATTAATGTTTTGGTGAGAACCGCACACTGCCTATGAGGCAGCGAGGGAGGCTTTCACAGGGACGCATTATAGCTTTTTTTCAGGGGGATTTCTTTGCCGTAAGGCTCTGAAATTCTGGCTATTTTGCAATATGGCAACAGATTCCTATTGATTTAAAGAAATGATTTATTCATGTTGCTAAGAATGGTTTCTTGGTAAGCGTGTGCTCGATTGAAAGTCGGTTTTTGGTTCTGAATGCGTCTCGGGTGTGTGCTCTGTCTTTTTTTTGGGGAAGAATTTGAAGCTTGTATAATCGCACCATCTTTGAATAGGGAGATGCTCATGAAAATTGCGAAGGATACGGTTGTCACCGTTGCCTATACTCTGACAGATGCGTCCAACAATTTGATTGATGAGGGATTGGAGCCTCTTATTTATCTACATGGTGGGTACGATGATATCTTGCCGGCTCTGGAGAAGGCTTTGGATGGCCGGGAGGTTGGTTTCAAGACCCGTATTCAGGTCGAGCCGGATGATGCCTTTGGGGATTATGATCCAATGTTAGTTCGTGTTGAAGAGCGTAGCCAATTGCCAGACCCCTTGGAAGTTGGTATGCAGTTCGAATGGACGCCTGAAGGACAGGATGCGCAGGCAGAGACGGTGATTTATCGGGTTGAGTCGATTGCTGATGGGAAAGTCGTTTTGGATGGCAACCATCCGTTGGCAGGTATGGCGCTCCGTTTTGAACTGGCGGTTCAAGATATACGGCCGGCAACAGAAGACGAAATCAAGCAAGGCGGTCTTAACAACCAAGAAGGCTGGGAAGGGGATGCTGAAGAAGATGGTGATGCCCATTATCGTAGCCTGATTGTGCAATGATGCACAATACCCACTAAAAGATTGGTTGTCTTTTGTTTTTGTTGACGTTTTTTGAGCGTGCGGGATACAATCTAAGATTACGTAACTCCTAGGCAAAGAGCGATGCGCAAACTCATAGTCGGAAACTGGAAGATGAATGGTAGCTTGGCAGTAAATGCTGAGCTGTTGGCCGGTATCCGTCAGGGATTGCACAAAGTGCAGTGTGATCTGGGTGTGTGTGTGCCATTTCCTTATTTGGCACAGTGCCAGATACTTTTAGAGGGTACGTCTGTCGTTTTGGGTGCGCAGGATGTCTCATCGCACGCAGTCGGGGCGTATACCGGACAGGTCTCAACCCGTATGTTGCTGGATTTTGGATGCCGCTTTGCGATTGTCGGTCATTCAGAGCGTCGTGAATTCTGTGGTGAAACCGATGAAGTCGTCGCAGACAAAGTGCAACGTGCTTTGGCTGGTGGTTTGACGCCGATTGTTTGTGTTGGCGAAACCCTGGAAAACAAGGAAGACGGTAGAACACAAGAGATCGTCGGCCGGCAGATTGATGCGGTGCTGAGAGTGCTTGAAGATGCTGAGATAGCTGGTCTTGTGGTTGCTTATGAACCTGTCTGGGCGATTGGTACGGGTAAGACCCCAACTCCAGAGATGGCGCAGGAAGTCCATGCGATGATCCGTACGCAGTTGGTCGGGCGTATCGGTGACGCAGGCAAAGGGGTTAGGATCCTGTATGGCGGTAGCATGAAACCATCGAACGCCGCAGGGTTCTTAGATATGACGGATATTGACGGTGGACTGATTGGCGGAGCTGCTTTAAAAGCGGCGGATTTCCTCGCTATTGCGAGTGTCGCTTCAGCCCGGAACTGATTATTGGTAGATTAATTGGAATAACGCAGGAAAAACATGCTGTATAGACTCATACTTATTGTGCAGGTTATCTCCGCACTCGCTATTATTGTCCTGGTTCTGCTTCAGCAGGGTAAGGGGGCTGATGCTGGTGCTGCTTTTGGTTCCGGCAATGCAGGCGCCTCAACCGGGGTGTTTGGTGCATCGGGATCGGGCAACTTTTTGGCGAAGATTACGGCTGCCGTTGCAGTGGTGTTTTTCTTAGCGACTTTGGCGATGGCTTATTTTGGGCCATACCGTGCACCATCCCAAGGAAGTGTGATGGAAAAACTGCAGTCTTCTAAAACGCCAGCACCAGAACAGAAACAGCAGGCGCCTGTTCAGAAAGATATGACGGGTTCCGGTGCAGTTCCGGGTGCAGCAGCTGTACCTGGTGCGATACCTGGAGCTTCTCCAGCTGGTCAAAAGGATACACTGGGCACGGTTCCAGCTAAGAAATAAGGTTGCTTTCTCCATTAGGGGTTGCTGAAAAGGAAAGTTGTTGCGATAATCTCGAATCCAATGCGGACGTGGTGGAATTGGTAGACACGCTATCTTGAGGGGGTAGTGGCGCAAGCCGTGCGAGTTCAAGTCTCGCCGCCCGCACCAGAACATAAGGCTCATGAGGAGCGCTTCAATTGATTGACCCCGTTAGGTATCGACTGCTTAACGGGGTTTTTGTTAGATTTCGTCGGAATCCGTTAAAAGGGCGACCTCTTATTCATCCAAATCATGGCTTTTCGTTTCCCAAAATTTTTTAAACAGTCGGAATGCGAAAAAGTGCGTCTCAATTGGAAGGACTGGCGCTCTTGGCGGGATTGGCTCAATGATTGCTGGAATTACCCGACAATCCTTCTTGCCTTTTTTTTGCTTGCATCGATTTGGGTCTTAAGAACATACGGGTTGGAACATCCCATTGAGAATGTTCCCTTTATGGAAGAATGGGGACTTGAAGTCTGGGTTATCTTGGATGCAATTCTCTTTTTCCTGATTCTGCGTATCGGTGGTTGGTTCCGGTACGTTTCTTTGGCCTTTGTCTCGTTTTGGGGAACTGTCCATATAACGAGTGCCAAAATCTATGGTGACCTGTTGCATTACGGCCAGATTGCATCGGCCATGGAGACAACTGACAGTGAGGCGGCGGGTTATCTCCAGTTCTTGGGTTTTTTCCCGCTTTTTGTTTTCATCGGGCTTTTCATCCTCCTCTTGGCGCTGACCTGGAAGACGTCAAAGACCGGTTGGTTGGGGGCAATCATTTTTGTTTGTGTCTCGTTTGCGCCGATTGCGGAGCTAGCTGTGCCAGCACTCTTGGGTGACCGTTATAGCCAGTCTTATGAGTTAATCCGTTTCCCTGCTGAAAAGATGAAAGACCGCTATATCAATTCGCTGGTCTACCGGTTGCCGACGATGGTTGGGCAGTATTTTTCCATTAAGAACCGGATGCTGGCTGCAGGTGGCAAGGTACGTACATTGCCTGAAGGGGTAACGGCTCCGGTTACAGCAGATGATGCCGCTATTCCTAAGCGCATTATCATCATCTTGGGGGAGAGTGATTGGCGTAAGCATCACGGTGTGTATGGCTATCCGTACGGTACTGACCATTTCATGATGGCACAGGTCAAGGATCCGGCTCATGCGGCGTATTTCATGGCCTTGACGTCGTCAGCCGTGACGCGCGAGGCGGTGCCACGGATCATGACGTTTGCGACGGCGCGTGACATTACCCCGTTTATTGACAATATGGGCGTACTTGATATGGCTAAGCATGCGGGATACCAGACGGGTTGGTATTCCCGGCAGAACATGAGTGGCCTCCATGATACGCTTGTGAAGATTGTTGCCCAGCAGGCAGAAAAGGCCGTTTACTTTGATTATGGACGTGATGATGTGTTGGTTGACCCGGTTGTCAAAGCCTTTAATGATGGCAAACAGATGTTTGTTTTGCATACCTGGGGCGGTCATATGTGGTATGAAGACCGTCATGATGAGGTGGATTACCAGCGGGCATCGCGTTCGCCTGAAGAATCCCGCCATTATGATGCGGCAATCAGCCATATTGATCGCATGCAGGAGCAGATTACGGCGCATGGTGACAACAATACGCTCTTTATCTATATCCCTGACCACGGCGAAATCTTAAACTTAGGGCATGGCACGGCCGATATGCGGGTAGGGCAGTTTGAAGTGCCGTTTTATGCTTGGTCTAAGAATCCAGTGTTCGTTTCTCGGTTCAGGGAGTCGGTCAAGCGTTTTTCCATTCAAGACGGCAAACTCTTTAATACCAGTGCTTTTGCCTTTGTGATGGCTGAAATGATGGGATACCAGGTTTCTGATGCGGCGCGTCAGAAGTCGCTAGAAGAGTCGAACTATGTCTTCAATGTGGACGGCCATGCTTATCCGTTAAGTGACATCAACTACAATCTATAAGGGTTATCCGACATTAGGGGAAAAGGGAGGATGGGTGTTATCATTAGCAGCTGAATTGACGCCCCTTTTTCCCTACTGTATTCTGCCTTTGGATGGAGAGGTGGAGTCAAGGGTATTTCCATCGGTCAAACGTTTTTTTTCAGGTGTTCAAAGATGATTCCTGGACATTACTTGCCTGTGTTCCTCTTCCTGTTGGCTGCACTGACATTCGGTGTTTTATCACTGGTATTGGGACGTGTGCTTGCTCCTCATCGGCCTGATCCTGAAAAAAACTCCATCTATGAATGTGGTTTTGCCCCATTTGAGAAGGTGCATAAGAAGTTTGATGTGCGTTTTTACTTGGTTGCCATCCTTTTCATCCTCTTTGATGTGGAAACAGCTTTTTTGTTTCCGTGGGGAGCTGCGGCGCAAAGCTTGGGTTGGGAAGCTTTTGTAGTTGCGATGGTCTTTTTAGCGGAATTGTTGGCTGGTTTCATCTATATCTGGAAAAAAGGCGCTTTGGATTGGGAGTAATTGGTGTCATCTGAAATCCTGGAAAACAGAGGGTTTGTCGTTACGACGCTTGACACGGCAATCAATTGGTTGCGAACGGGGTCATTGTGGCCTGTTTCATTTGGCCTTGCCTGTTGTGCGATGGAAATGATGCATAGCAGTGCTGCCCGTTACGATATGGATCGCTTTGGGACGTTTTTTAGGGCGTCTCCCAGGCAGTCTGACTTGATGATAGTGGCTGGTACCTTATGCAATAAGATGGCGCCAGCCCTGCGCAAGGTTTATGACCAGATGGCAGAACCCCGGTGGGTTGTTTCGATGGGATCTTGCGCCAATGGGGGCGGCTATTATCATGATGCCTATTCGGTTGTCAGGGGTGTTGATCGGATTGTTCCCGTTGATATTTATGTTCCAGGTTGCCCGCCAACGGCTGAAGCCCTTTTGTATGCGTTGATGCAGCTTAGGGGTAAGATCAAGCGTACCTCGACCATTGCCCGTCAATAAGCAGGTGAATTTGCATGATCAGGAACCCCAGAGAACTCGCAGGACGGTTAAATGAGCGTTTTTCCGCCGATGGTGTGACGTTGGCCGTTGCATTTGACGAAGTCACGATGCAGGTGCCTGTTACGGTTTATAAGCAGACGATGCAAGCGATACGTGATGAACCGGAGTTTGCGTTTGGGTTGTTGGTTGACTTGTGTGGTGTGGATTACTTGGGTTATGGCGACCAGAAGACCCTGGAACATCCCCGCTTTGCAGTTGTAACCCATTTACTTTCCGTCGAAAAAAATAGCCGCCTTCGTGTGCGTGTGTTTTCGGAAGATGATGAAAATCCCAGTGTGCCGTCTGTGATGTCAATCTGGCCCGCAGCTAATTGGTTTGAACGCGAAGCGTTTGACCTCTATGGGATTTTGTTTGAAGGGCATCCTGATTTAAGGCGGATTCTGACCGACTACGGGTTTGTCGGCCATCCGTTTAGGAAAGACTTTCCTATTGAAGGGTATGTTGAGCTGCGCTACGACGAAACGCAGAAGCGCATTGTCTATGAGCCTGTTTCCATTAAGCCACGGGAAATCACGCCACGCGTAATCCGTCAACGGGGGGAACATGGCTGAAATCAAGAATTACACAGTCAATTTCGGACCGCAGCACCCATCAGCACATGGTGTACTCCGTTTAATCTTGGAACTTGACGGAGAGACGGTTGTCCGGGCGGATCCTCACATTGGTATGCTTCATCGGGCAACCGAAAAGCTCGCTGAGAAACGCACGTATCTTCAAGCTTTGCCTTATATGGATCGGCTCGATTATGTGTCGATGATGTGTAATGAACATGCGTATGTCTTAGCGGTGGAAAAAATGCTGGGCATTGAAGTGCCTGTGCGTGCTCAATACATCCGTGTGATGTTTGATGAAATCACGCGTATTTTGAGCCACCTGCTTTGGATTGGTGCCCAGGCTTTGGATATGGGGGCGATGGCGGTTTTTTTATATGCGTTCCGTGAGCGTGAAACGTTGATGGACTGTTATGAGGCGGCCAGTGGCGCTAGGATGCATGCAGCTTACTATCGGCCTGGTGGGGTGAACCGCGACTTGCCAGAGGAAATGCCAAAATATAAGAAGACGCGTTTTCAGAGTGACAAACGTATTGCTTTCTTGAATGAAGGTCGTGAAGGGTCACTTTTGGATTATATCTGGCATTTCACTGAACGTTTCCCAAAGTGTGTGGATGAATATGAGACGCTCTTGACGGACAATCGCATCTGGAAACAGCGTTTGGTAGGGGTAGGCGTCATTTCTCCTGAAGATGCAATTGCCTATGGCTTTACTGGCCCTATGTTGCGGGGCTCTGGCGTTATCTGGGATCTGCGAAAAAAGCAGCCTTATGAGGTCTATGATAAGGTCGACTTTTCAATTCCAGTTGGTAAGGAAGGCGACTGTTATGACCGCTATTTAGTACGCGTTGCCGAGATGCGTGAGTCAAACCGCATCATCAGACAGTGCGTTCAATGGCTCCGTGAAAATCCGGGCCCCATTAAGGTGGACGATTATCATATTTCACCGCCACCCCGGGAGAAGATGAAGACGGGGATGGAAGAGCTCATCCATCACTTTAAGTATTTTTCGGAAGGCTTGAGTTTGCCACCTGGTGAAGCGTATGGCGCAGTGGAAGCGCCTAAAGGTGAGTTTGGCATTTACTTTGTTTCTGATGGGGCAAATAAGCCGTTTCGGATGAAAGTCAGGGCGCCATCCTTTGTGCATCTGCAGGGCTTGGAAAAGCTGGTCAAGGGATTATTAATTCCGGATTTGGTGGCGGTTATTGGCAGTATCGATATTGTGTTTGGGGAAGTCGATCGCTAGCGTAGGATTCCGCTTTGTGTGATGCTGTACTGTGGTTGACTAAATGGTTAATTGGTTTATTTTGCAATTTAAATGGCATAAGTAAGTGATAACTTATAAACATGCCTGTCTGTTATTAGTGGTAATGTGTTTGGATCAGTTTTGACAGTGTCTTTTGGCGGTGTTTTGAGGCATTAACCGTTAGGATGATTATGCGTTGCCCCAGAGGAATAAAGGCATAATTGGTCAAGGATCGATGGTCGGGCAAACCGGTGTGCAATGTATAAGAAGTTTGACGTGTAAAGGTTAATATGGATGGCAGGTACACACTTACAAGTTGCTCTTAGCCGCCGGCTGATAATCGGTTGTGGTGTTGGATATGGTCAATAGTCTAAAGAGATTGTTGGACAGTGCGTTTGGAGAAGTTGACCGTTTGGGAGAAGAGGATTTGCAATGCGCTTAAGTGTTGAGGCTTACCGGAAAATCGATAGGGAACTCGCCAAGTTCCCGCCGACAAAGAAGCTCTCTGCTGCTGTTGCTGCATTGACGGTTGCACAGGAGGAAAATGGTTGGTTGCCTCCTGAATTGATAGCGGAAGTGGCGGATTATCTGAAGGTGCCAGCTGCTGCGTTGACGGAAGTGGCGAGCTTCTACAGTATGTTCAACACACATCCTATTGGTAAGTACAAACTAACTATCTGTGGAAACCTGCCCTGTGAGATGAGCGGATCGGCGATGCTGGTCGATTACCTGAAAGAAAAACTGGGTATTGGTGTTGGCGAAACGACAGAAGATGGCCTTTTTACGTTGGTGCAAGGTGAATGCATGGGGGCTTGTGGAGAGGGGCCTGTCATCTTGGTGAACAACCATGAGATGCATATGCAGATGACGCGTGAAAAAATCGATACGCTCATTGAGGAGCTTCGAGCATGACGGTATTCCATGGACAGCACCGACATTCCCTGCTTTTTTCAGGCATTACGGGTGCGAACTGGGGATTGGATAGCTATATGTCTCGGGGTGGCTATGCCCAGCTCAAAAGGATTTTGACACAGAAAGTTTTACCCGATGAGATTGTAGCAGAGGTTCAGGCGTCAGGCTTGCGTGGACGAGGTGGCGCAGGTTTCCCGACGGCAGTCAAATGGGGGTTCATGCCCAAGAATTACCCAGGACAGAAGTACCTCATCTGCAACGCGGATGAAAGTGAACCAGGCACCTTTAAGGACCGGGATATCCTGCGATTTAATCCACATGCTGTCATAGAAGGGATGGCTATTGCCGCTTATGTGCTGGGTACGACTGTTGGCTATACCTATATTCATGGCGAAATCATGGCGATTTACCGCCAGTTTGAACAGGCAATCCGTGAGGCTTATCAAGCGGGCTTTTTAGGCAAAGGTATCTTGGGCTCAGCTGTGGATTTTGATCTCCATGCTGTTCATGGTTATGGCGCCTATGTGTGTGGCGAAGAAACGGCGCTTTTAGAGTCTTTAGAAGGTAAGCGTGGGCAGCCGCGGTTTAAACCCCCTTTCCCGGCCCAAAGAGGTCTCTATGGCCAGCCTACGACGGTAAACAATGTCGAAACACTCGCCTACCTGCCGTTCATTATGGCAATGGGAGGCAAAGCGTATGCAGACCTTGGGGTCAATGGCGCCAAAGGCATGAAGGTTTTTCCGGTATCTGGGGATGTTGAAAGGCCTGGGTGCTATGAAATTCCGTTGGGGACGCCTTTTAAGGATCTCTTGGCCATGGCTGGCGGCGTTAAAGATGGGCGGGTAATGAAGGCTGTGATTCCAGGCGGTGTCTCATCGCCAGTCCTACCTGCCGGTGTTATGATGGAATTGGACCTTGATTACAGTGCAATTACCGAAGCGGGCTCTATGATGGGCACGGGAGGTGTTATTGTCTTGGATGAAACACGTTCAATGGTTAGTGCTCTATTAAATATTGCCCGCTTTTACTGTAATGAGTCATGTGGGCAATGTACCCCTTGTCGTGAAGGGACGGCATGGATGGTCAGGTTGTTAGAGCGGATTGCTGCTAAAAAAGCGTCTGAGCATGATATTGATTTGTTGGATGCGGTGGCGGCCGGTATTCAGGGGCGGACAGTCTGTGCTTTAGGTGAGGCCGCTGCATTGCCGGTCAGGTCTTTTTTGAAACATTTCCGTCACGAGTTTTTAGCTTGTTGTGTTGGGCATGGAGGAGCGCCTGTCGCGTAAGCCAGGTTGCATGAAGATGGAATTTGAGATTGATGGCAGAAAGGTACAGGCCAAGCGGGGCGCATCCGTGCTGGATGCTGCACTTGATGCTGGTATTGCGATACCGCATTTCTGCTATCACAAAAAACTCTCTGTCACTGCAGGCTGCCGTATGTGCATGGTGGATGTCCATACGATGCCAAGGCCGATTCCTGCATGCGCTACACCTGTGACCGAAGGTATGGTTGTCCATACCGATACGGAACGTGTCAGGGAGGCGCGTCGTTCGGTGATGGAATTCCTGCTGATCAACCATCCATTGGATTGCCCTGTTTGTGACCAAGGAGGCGAGTGCCGTTTGCAAGATTATTCAGAAGCGTACGGTATTGACAGGACGCGTTACCAGGAAGAGAAACGGGTTTCCTTTGTTAAGGACATTGGCCCATTAATCTCCATGCAGTCGATGTCCCGTTGCATCCAATGCACACGGTGTGTGCGGTTCTGCCAGGAAATCGCAGGTGTTACGGAACTGACGATGATCGGCCGTGGTGAAAGTATTGCGGTTGCTCCATTGCCTGATAAGTGGGTGGATTCTGAACTCTCGGGTAATCTGGTGGATGTCTGCCCTGTGGGGGCTTTGACGTCCAAACCTTTCCTCTTTAGTGCCCGTGTGTGGGAATTGGCATCGAATAAAGCAGTAAGTCCGCATGACAGTTTGGGATCCAATTTGGTTGTCCAGTCCCGTGAAGGACAGGTTCTTCGAGTGTTGCCTTTTGAGAATGAGGCAGTGAATGAATGCTGGTTGTCCGACAGGGATCGTTTTTCTTATGAAGCGCTAAACAGCTCTGAGCGGTTGTGCTGCCCGATGGTTAAACAGGGCGGACAGTGGCTTGAGACGGACTGGCAGACAGCGTTAAGTTATGTGGCCCACGGCCTCAAGAATATTGCGGCTGAGCATGGCAATTCGGCTTTGGCTGGGCTTGCATCCCCTCAGGCGACGGTTGAAGAACTTTATCTGTTGCAGAAACTGCTCCGTGCCTTAGGCAGTGAAAAAATCGAATATCGGTTGCGCCATCAGGATGCTCGCTTGGATGCTACCCGTATTGTCCCGTGGTTGGGCATGGCGGTTTCTGATGTTGCTCAACTTAACAGCGTGTTCTTTGTGGGATGTTCGTTGCGTCAGGAAGCCCCTTTATTGGCATTGCGGTTCCGACAGGCAGTAAAAGCAGGGGCAGAAGTGAATCGCATCCATCTGTGTGATGAGGATTGGTTGATGCCTATTGCCAACCAGATGGTGAGTGTGCCTGTGGATTGGCCACAACTTCTGGCATCTGTTGTTAAGGCAACGGCTTTGGAATTGGGTATTCCGGTTCCTGAGATGGCATATAAGGCAAAAGTGTTGCCGGAGGCAACGGCAATAGCCCAGTCTTTAATCCAAGGAACCCAGAAAGCCATCTTGTTGGGGACAATGGCGCTTGGGCATCGTGAAGCGGCTGTTCTCCTGTCGCTTTGTACTTGGCTTGCATCCCATACACGGGCAACATTGGGTTGCCTGCCTGCTGGTGCTAATGGGGTTGGCGGCATGGTTGCTAAAGCTCTTCCTGCACCAGGATCGGGGCAAACGTTGCAAACCATCCAGTCCGCGTCGTCTAAGGCCTTTTTATTACTCCATACAGAACCAGAACTGGAATCGTTTTGCCAACCCGCGATGGCACAGGCGCTCAAGCAGGCGGATATGGTAGTGATGATGAGTCCTTTCAGACAGGGGCTTGATTATGCCGATGTCCTGCTTCCCGTTTCACCTTTTACCGAGACGTCCGGTACGTTCATCAATTTGGAAGGGCGCATACAGTCTTTTACAGCGTCTGTTGACCCGTTGGGTAGTACCCGGCCTGCTTGGAAAGTTTTACGCGTGTTGGGTAACTTCTTAGGATTGGCAGGTTTTGACTTTGATTCGTCTGAGGCGGTGTTGCATGAATGCTTGGATGGCGTTGACCTGAATAAGATGTTGAAAAATACACTAGACGATGTACTTGAGGTAGCACCTGAAGGTGGCGCTGGGATGTACCGAATCGGGGATATGCCGATGCTTTTTGCAGACCAGATTGTGCGCAGGGCAGTCGCCTTGCAGAAGACAGTTTGGGCGAAAGCGCCTGAGGTTCAATTGCCCGTTGCACTTTTTACGTCGTTAGGGCTTCAAGATGGCGAAAAAGTCCGCGTTACCCAGGCATATGGGGAACAGGTTTTACCAGCAAAACGGGATGTTACTTTGCCAGAAAATGCTATTCGGATTGTATCGGGGCACCGCGATACAGCTATGTTGGGGCCTGTTGATGGTTGGGTGGAGGTGGCGCGCGTATGATGGTCTGGTTCTTAGAGACGACGCACCACTATGGCCGGATGGTCTTTGGCCCGTTCTGGCATATTGTCTGGATTATGATCTTAATTGGCGTCATCTTGGCCGTTATTTTGGGCTTGATGACGTTTCTGACGTTGTGGGAACGTAAGGTCATTGGCTGGATGCATGCGCGTTTGGGCCCAAACCGTGTGGGGCCACTCGGCCTGATTCAACCGATTGCGGATGCAATCAAGCTGCTTTTAAAAGAAATCATTGTTCCAGATAAAGCAGATAAAGCGGTTTTTTGGTTGGCGCCAGTCTTGGTGGTTATCCCTGCGTTGACTGCATGGGCGGTACTGCCGTTTGATGCGGGTGTCGTTTTGGCCAATGTTGATGCCGGGCTCCTCTTTGTCATGGCGATTACCTCGGTGGGTATTTATGGGGTGATGTTGGCAGGCTGGGCCTCGAATTCACGCTATGCGCTCTTGGGAGCAGTGCGTGCTGCCGCGCAGATGGTCTCATTTGGTATTCCCTTGGGTTTTGTGTTGTTGACGGTCTTGTTGGTCTCAGGGAGTCTTAACCTGTCAGATATTGTGACGGCGCAGGCCAATGGTTTTTTTGCGTCGATGGGACTTTCCTGCTTATCGTGGAATTGGTTGCCATTGTTGCCGCTTTTTGTGGTTTATCTCGTTTGTGCGATTGCAGAGACGGGACGCCATCCGTTCGATGCAGTGGAAGGCGAATCGGAAATTGTGGCCGGGCACATGGTTGAGTATTCGGGGATGGCCTTTGCGATGTTTTATATGGCCGAATACCTTAATATCATCCTCTTTTCTGCGTTGGCATCGATTATGTTTCTGGGAGGGTGGCTTGCACCATTTGATGTTGCCTTCTTATCTTGGGTACCAGGTTGGATTTGGTTGGCTGGTAAGACCTTTGTCATTGTTTTTGTTTTCATTTGGGTGCGGGGGACTTTCCCACGTTTCCGTTACGACCATACGATGCGCTTGGGCTGGAAAATTATGATTCCGGTGACATTGGCTTATCTAGTTTTCGTCGCCTGCTGGATGCAGACGCCTTTTAATATTTGGCATTGAGGTTGGCGATGAAACACTGGATAAAGGCGTTTTCACTAGTTGAACTCTTTGAAGGGTTGTTTTTGACCCTAAGGATCATGTTCCGCGCCAAGCCAACTGTCCGCTATCCTGAAGAAAGGACACCTTATTCCCCACGTTTTCGGGGAATGCATGCTTTGATGAAGACTCGTGATGGTGCAGAAAGGTGTATCGGGTGCAAACTGTGTGAAGCGGCTTGTCCGTCGCAGGCGATTACCATTGTGTCTGGAGCCAATGCCGATGGTAAAAGATGTGCCGTCAGTTATGAGATAGATCAGGGAAAATGCATTTTCTGTGGTATATGTGAAGAAGCATGCCCAGTGGATGCCATTGTGCATACGAAGCAGTTTGAATATATTGCCGAACAAAGGGAAGGGTTGCGCTTCCCTAAAGAGACACTGTTGATGGTGGGTGACTCCTATCAGGAAGAGATTGAAGCGGCCAAAGCAGCGGATGCGCGTTACCGTTAAAGGGAAACGATGTGATGGAATGGTTTGAGACAGCACTTTTTTATAGCTTTGCCATCATTTTGCTTGGCTCAGCTGTGTGCGTTGTCGTCGCTAAAAATCCCGTGCATTCCGTCCTTTATCTCGTCTTGAGTTTCTTTACGGGGGGCGCTTTATGGCTGTTGCTCCAAGCCGAATTCCTCGCCATGATTTTGATGTTGGTTTATGTTGGCGCGGTGATGGTGCTTTTCCTTTTTGTTGTGATGATGGTGGATTTTGACATTGCAACCATCAAGCGCATTGCATTGCAGAACCTGGCCGCAGCAGTCGTTGTAGGTAGCCTGATGGCAGCGGAAATGGTAGCGGTCATTTATCGGGGTTTTGCCAGGGGCTCTACCAGTGTGCCGGATGTGGCTTCGCAGATTGGTTTGACGGCAGAAATAGGGAAAGTCCTTTTTTCACGTTATCTGCTCCAGATTGAATTGGCCGCGATGCTCCTTTTGGTGGCATTGATTGCAGCGGTAGTGTTGACAATCAGGCGGCGCAATGATGCCCAATACACGCGGGCAGAAGTTGCTGTCCGGGTCGATCCAAAAGATAGGCTTCAGATGATTGATATTGCGCCTGAGAAGAGGGCGCAGGTGGGCGGAGAAACAGATAGTGCGCAAAAGGGAGACCAGCCATGACGGTTACCCTGATGCATTACCTGATTCTGGGCGCGTTGCTTTTTGCGGTGTCCGTTGTTGGGATTTTCTTAAACCGCCGCAACCTGATTGTGCTTTTGATGTCGATTGAGTTGATGCTTTTGTCGGTTAACCTGAACTTTGTTGCTTTTTCCAGATGGCTTGGTGATGTCAATGGCCAGATTTTTGTTTTCTTCATCCTGATGGTCGCTGCTGCTGAAACGGCGATTGGGCTTGGGATTTTAGTTGTCCTTTTCAGGAAAATCCGCTCGGTCAAGGCTGATGACATGGATGGGTTAAGGGGGTAGCGATGGTAGCAACTAGGCAGAAAGGATGCGTATGCAAGAACAGCTAAGTACAACGCTGTTGTTGGTTGCATTGCTTGCGCCTTTAGTTGGCGCGTTGCTCACAGGCCTTTTGGGTACCCGTTTTGGTCATGGCGTGGTAGGGCGTCGCATGTCCATGGGGTTTGCCATTGCTGGTCTGTCCGTATCGTTTGTGGCGTCGCTCATCGTGCTTTTCGCGGTGATGGATGGGGCGCGGTATGACGTGGATCTCTATACTTGGATGACACTGGGTAAGAGCAGGTTGGGGATTGGTTTTTTGGTTGACACCCTCTCAGCCATGATGATGGCGGTAGTTACGGCCATTTCCCTTCTGGTACATATTTACTCGGTGGCTTATATGGCAGAAGAACGTGATGTTCCCCGTTTTTTTGCCTACCTGTCGCTCTTTACATTCAGTATGTTGGCGCTTGTCATGGGCAACAACGTCATCCAACTCTTTTTTGGGTGGGAAGCTGTCGGCGTGATGTCTTACCTGTTGATCGGTTTTTGGCTCGAAAAGCGCGAAGCCACGTCCGCAGGTCTGAAAGCCTTCTTGGTCAACCGTATTGGCGATTTGGGATTCATCATTGGCCTGGGTATGATTTTCGCCTATACGGGATCAGTCCATTATGCGGATATCTTTGGGTGCCGTGACAAACTCTTGGACACGGTGGTACCTGGCTTGGGTGTGAGTGCTGTGACGGCCATCTGTTTGTTCCTTTTTATTGGCGCGATTGGTAAGTCTGCCCAGTTCCCACTCCATGTATGGTTGCCTGATTCGATGGAAGGGCCAACTCCTGTCTCGGCTTTAATTCATGCGGCAACGATGGTGACTGCCGGTATCTTTATGGTCAGCAGGCTTTCCCCGCTTTATGAATGCTCGGATCTGGCGCTGTCAGTCATCGTTATTATTGGTGCCATTACGGCGCTATTCATGGGTTTGGTTGCTATGGTGCAGACCGATATCAAACGTGTCATCGCGTTTTCGACGTTGTCACAGCTCGGTTATATGGTGGCTGCACTTGGTGCTTCTGCTTACCATACCGGTGTTTTCCACTTGATGACTCATGCGTTTTTCAAGGCACTGCTCTTTTTGGCGGCAGGTTCCGTGATCCTTGCAATGCACCATGACCAAGATATCCGTCATATGGGCGCTTTGAGACAACAGATGCCTTGGACGTATCTGACGATGTTAATCGGTTCGTTGGCCTTGGTGGGGGCGCCGTTTTTTGCGGGGTTTTATTCCAAGGAATCGATTGTTGGGGCAGTGATGGCTTCAACGGTTCCAGGCGGAATCTTTGCCGCATTGGCTTTGATGGCCTGCCTATTTGTGACCGGTTTTTATACGTTCAGGCTTTTTTTCCTTGTTTTCCATACCAAGACACGCTATCTGCGGCAGCAGCATATTAACCAACGGCTGGTTAATGAAGGAAAAGTCCCAGAGAACGGAGAAGAAATCGGCATGTTGCCAGGTGACAAGCCTGAGGAGCAACCATGGCTTATCCGTGTTCCGTTGCTGTTACTGGCAGTTCCTTCGGTGGTGATTGGTTTTGTGGCTGTTGAGCCTTGGCTGTTCGGTGGCTTTTTTGATGGCGTGCTCTTTGTTGATTCAGCGCGCCATCCTGCAATGGCTACCTTGGCGGCACATTTTAGTGGGGTCATCAGCATGACACTATGGGACATGCTGTCCCCATCATTTGCACTCGTTATGACTGGGATTGTAGCGGCTTGGTATCTTTATCAGGTAAAACCTGTTTTGGCTGTTAGATTGGGGCGTAAGATGCGGTTTTTGCATCGGCTGCTCTATGAACAGTATTACTTGAACCAACTTTACCAAAAGACGGTGGTCGCAGGTGCTTTGGGCTTAGGACGGTGCTTATGGCAGTTTGTTGAAGTCAAGCTGATTGACCGATGGATTCTTGAAGGCCTTTTTGTGACGGGCGCAAAAAAACTCGGTAGTCTGGTCTTTAAGGTTGGGGATGCTTTTGTGATTGATGGCTTTATTGTGAATGGTAGTGCGCGGTTTGTTGCATGGGTAGCATCCATTGCCAGACACTTTCAGACAGGGTATATCTACCACTATATCCTTGTGATGGCCATTGGCCTTTTAGGTCTCTTGATTTGGATGCTGCCTTTGGCAATGCGATAAGGACACTTGAATATTATGCCAAATCTGATTAACGCGACGTTTCCTGTATTGTCACTGGCTATCTGGTTGCCGGTGGCCTTCGGCGTCCTCGTCTTGTTGGTTGGCAACGATAGTCGGGCTCAAATGGTCCGTTGGCTTTCCTTGCTGGGCTCATTGGTAGGATTGGCCGCCACATTGCCTCTGGTTTTTTGCTTTGACAACAGTGCCCATGGCCTACAGTTTGTGGAAAGGCATCCATGGATTACGCTTTTTAACGTCAACTATGACTTGGGTATTGATGGGATATCACTGTGGCTAATTGTGATGACGGCGGCTATGCTGGTTGTTGTTGTCTTAGCGGGTTGGCAGATCATCCAGAAGCAGGTTGCCCAGTATATGGGGGCATTCCTGATTCTCTCGGGTTTGATGATTGGTGTTTTTGCGACGTTTGACGGGCTTTTGTTTTACGTTTTTTTTGAGGCTACCTTAATCCCGATGTTTATCATCATCGGTCTTTGGGGCGGAGAACGGCGCATCTATGCGGCCTTTAAGTTTTTCCTCTACACTTTCTTGGGCTCGTTGCCGATGCTGTTGGGCCTGATTTACCTTTACCTTGAGACCAAGAGTTTCAACCTGTATGACTGGTATGCGTTGAAATTGCCATTAACGCCACAGATATGGGTATTTTTGGCGTTTTTATCGGCATTTGCCGTCAAGATACCGATGTGGCCGGTGCATACATGGCTACCTGATGCGCACGTTGAAGCGCCAACCGGCGGGTCGGTTATCCTGGCAGCCATTATGCTGAAGCTGGGGGCATATGGGTTTACGCGGTTTTCCTTGCCGATTGTTCCGGATGCGTGCCGACATCTTGACTGGCTGATTATCGGACTCTCTTTGACAGCGGTTATTTATATTGGCCTGGTTGCTTTGGTGCAAAAGGACATGAAAAAACTCATTGCCTATTCGTCTGTTGCGCATATGGGTTTTGTGACCTTGGGCTTTTTCCTCTTTGAAGAAAGTGCGTTGGATGGTGCCATTGTCCAGATGGTCTCCCACGGTCTTGTGTCTGCTGCCATGTTCCTGTGTGTTGGGGTGCTCTATGACCGGATGCATACGCGGGAGATTGCAGACTATGGGGGGGTCGTGCATGTGATGCCGCGGTTTGCTGCCTTTTTTGTCCTCTTTGCGTTTGCCAATATTGGCTTGCCTGGGACTTCCGGCTTTGCTGGTGAAGTCTTGGTCATCATGGGGGCTGTCAAGGTCAATCCATGGATTGCATGTGCGGCTGGTCTCTCATTGGTTTTAGGCGCTGCCTATACACTGTGGATGATTAAGCGCGTGCTGTATGGCGAAGTAACCAATGAAGCGGTCGCCGCGTTGAAGGATATTGGATTGCGAGAAGCCTTCATCCTGGGTGTCATTGCATTGGCCGTCCTTGCAATCGGTCTTTATCCTGCCCTGATTACGGATGCCATGCAGGTTTCAGTGACAGACCTGATGGCGTTGTCCGGACAGACCAAACTCTAGGATAGCGCCAATGGCCACGATAAACCTGATTCCTGCTATCCCCGAGCTGATTTTAACAGCGGCATTGCCTGTTTTGATGCTCGTGGATCTGGTTGTTCCCAAGGGACGGCGGGATATCACGTTTGGCTTATCCATCCTCTTGATCGGTGTGTGTTCGGCAGGCTCTTTTTGGCTTTTGGGCAATGGTGAAGCTGCCGTGACGTTTTCCGGCGCATTTATTGCCGATCCGGTTGCACATGTCTTGAAGCTCTTCACGTATTTTGCCATGTTCATGACGTTGGTCTATGCAAGGCGTTATGTCAATGAACGGGGACTGACGGTTTCTTATCTAGGAGGTGCTTTCTACCTCTTGGCGCTGTTTTCCCTTCTGGGGCAGATGGTTACCATTTCCGCTGGGGACTTTTTAACGCTTTACTTGGGTATTGAGTTGATGACATTCCCGCTTTATGCGTTGGCGGCTTTAAAACGTGAGGATGGGCGGTCAGTCGAAGCGGCAACCAAGTATTTCATCTTAGGGGCATTGGGAACTGGCTTGATGCTCTATGGCATTTCCATGATTTATGGGGTGTCGGGTTCCTTTGGCTTTGCTGAGGTTGCCAAAGCGTTAACGGCGGGTTCTGCCAATGACCTGATTATGGTCTTCGGGGTGGTTTTCGTCGTGTGCGGCATTGCTTTCAAACTTGGGGCGGTTCCCTTTCATATGTGGATTCCCGATGTCTTTGAAGGTGTGCCGACGGCTGTCACATTGTTGGTTGGCGGCGCTCCCAAATTGGCTGGTTTTGCGGTCTGCCTGCGGATTTTAGGCCAGGCTTTGCAACCTATGGCAATCGACTGGCAACCAATGCTGATTGTTGTCTCCGTCCTTTCCATGGCGTTGGGCAATTTGGTTGCCATTATGCAGGCGAACATCAAGCGTATGCTCGCTTATTCGACCATTTCGCATATGGGCTACATGCTTTTAGGGATGCTCTCAGGTGTGCGGATGGCTGATGGTAAGGTACTGCCGATGACGGCTTATGGAACATCGCTTTATTATACCGTCACCTATGTACTGGCTTCTTTGGGTGCCTTTGGTGTCATCATGGCTTTGTCGCAAAAAGGCTATGAGGCCGAGAAGCTGGAAGATTACCGTGGGCTCCACAAGAAAAATCCGTTGATGGCACTCGTGATGATGGTCTGCCTCTTCTCATTTGCTGGCGTGCCGCCATTAGTCGGCTTTTATGGTAAAGCCGCTGTTTTTGAGGCGGTCATCGATGCTGGGCTCGTCTGGCTGGCTGTAGTTGGCATCCTATTTGCCGTTGTCGGTGGCTTTTTCTATCTGCGTATCGTCAAACTCATGTATCTCGATGCGCCTGTTTCTCCCGAAAAGCTGGTTGTGCCTAAGGAAATGGTTTTTTTCCTGGCCATTAATGGGTTGCTTGTTGTTTTGACCGGGATTTTGCCAAGTCCATTGATGGATTGGTGCATCGGTGTTATCCAGATTTCGCTCACGTGATGCGCATCTTTGTGGTTAATCGCTCATGTTAGAATTCCCCTTTCCTTATCAATAAAGACGGATCGTACTATGGCTGGCAATACGTTTGGCAGATGGTTTACAGTGACTACATTCGGTGAATCACATGGCCCAGCATTGGGGTGCATTATTGATGGTTGTCCTCCTGGGATGCCGCTTTCGGAAGAAGACATCCAGGTGGATTTGGATCGCCGCCGTCCTGGAACATCGCGCTTTGTGACGCAGCGCAGAGAACCCGATGCAGTTAAGATTCTCTCGGGCGTTTATGAAGGGAAAACCACAGGGACGCCGATTGCTTTGGTCATCGAAAACCAGGATCAACGCAGTAAGGATTACAGCCAGATTGCGAGCCTCTTTCGGCCTGCACATGGTGACTACACCTATTTCATGAAGTACGGGATTCGCGATCCCCGTGGAGGTGGCCGCTCGTCTGCCCGGTTGACTGCAGCAACGGTTGCAGCCGGTGCTGTCGCGAAGAAATGGCTGAAAGCCGCTTTTGGAACTGAAATCAAGGCGTGCTTGGCACAGTTAGGTACGATTCCTATTCCGTTTAAGGCTTGGGAACATACGGCAGAGAATGCTTTTTTTGCAGCAACCGATGATGCTTCCTTGTTGGCGGAGATGGCAGGTTACATGGATGCCCTGCGAAAGGAAGGGGATTCGATTGGTGCGAAAGTGACTGTCACTGCAACCGGGGTGCCTGTAGGCCTTGGCAGTCCTTTAGCAGAAAAGCTTGATGCTGAGATTGCCGCTGCCATGATGGGGATCAATGCGGTCAAAGGTGTTGAGATTGGCGACGGGTTTGCCTGCGTATCCCAAAAGGGATCAGAGCATGGTGATGCGATTTTGCCTGATGGGTTTGAGAGCAACCATGCCGGCGGCATCTTAGGTGGTATTTCGACTGGGCAGGACATCCGTGTTGCCATTGCAGTGAAACCAACACCATCCATCCGCTTGCAACGCCAGTCAGTCAATATCCAAGGGGAACCTGTAACCGTTGAAACGACGGGACGGCACGATCCGTGTGTTGGCATCCGGGCGGTGCCTGTTGCAGAAGCGATGCTCGCACTTGTTCTGATGGATGCTGTTATGCAATACCGTGCTCAGTGTAGTGATGTAGCAGTTCCGATGGCTCCGGTCCAAGGAATGTTGCCGAAAAATCCGTCTGTTGACTGATTTCTACCGTGTCTAAACAATCGACTTGGCCGAAGCAATCCTTCGGGTTCGGGGCATTCTATTTTGCCTATTACAGTTTTGTCGGTGTTTTCCCGGCTTACGTTACCCTTTACCTTGCATTCCGCGAAATCGGTCCTTTTGAAATCGGGATGCTGATGGCCATTATGCAGGGGACACGCATCATCGGTCCCACCTTTTGGGGGTGGCTGGCTGACCTGACGGGGCGCAGGGACAGGATGTTGCAGTTAACGGCAGCAGCAGCCTTGGTGTTTTTTATTGGTTTTTTCTTTCCCGGTTCTTTCTGGTATTTCGTTGTCTTTATGTTCGGCGTCAACATTTTTACCAGTGCCCAAGGGCCGCTATCAGACACCCTAATCTTAGGTGAGATGCGTACCAATATGGCGCGCTACGGGCAATTGCGCCTGTGGGGGTCAATTGGTTACATTGTGATGACGGCGATTGCCGGTTATGTCTTTGAAAAGGCAGGAATTTCCTGTATGCCGTGGTTGGGGGCGGTTATTTTGGGGATTACACTTTTAATTAGCCTGAAGCTGTACCAGACGCCGCATCCGATGCCCGTACGTAAAAAGGCGTCCATCTGGCAGGTGTTGTTTAAGAAAGAGGTGGTTGCTTTCATGATTTCGGCCTTTTTCATGCAGGCTGCGCATGCGTCACTCTATTCATTTTATTCACTGTACCTGTCTAATCTTGGGTATAGCAGTTTTACGATCGGCATGATGTGGGCGGCTGGTGCTGCGGCTGAAATCCTTTTTTTCATCTATCACGATCTGATCATCAGGAAGATTGGTGTCAAATGGCTCCTGTTGGGCAGTCTTTTGATAGCGGTTGCCCGCTTTATGATGATTGGTGTGGGTGCCTTTGCTTTCTGGATTCTGATAGTTGCGCAGATCCTGCATGCGGCAACCTTCGGTGCCCATCACGTCTCTTCCATCTTTTTAGTCCGCAAATGGTTTGAAGGGGCAATGCAGGCAAGGGGACAGGCCATCTATATCAGTGCATCCTGGGGCATCGGTGGCACGCTTGGTGCATTCCTGCTGTCATTCGTCTGGGCATCGTTTCCGCATGAGGCTATCTATTGGTGTGCGGCGGCTACTGCGCTGGCCGGTTTTGCCGCTGCTTGGCTTGCCTGTCACTGGGACAAACAGCCTGCATGAGCATTGCCCTTGCTAAACTGAAGAAAGGGCAAATGTGGCATAATTGAAAGTTATCTAAAACAACAATAAAGACATCATCATGGCGCAGACCCTTTACGACAAACTTTGGGAATCCCACGTTGTTGATACCGAAAAAGACGGTACCACAGTCCTTTATATTGATCGGCAGTTGCTCCACGAAGTTACCAGTCCCCAAGCCTTTGAGGGGTTACGGATGGCAGGACGCAAGCCTTGGCGCAATTCGGCCAACCTGCTGGTTGCTGACCACAATGTTTCCACGCAAGACCGCAATGGTCCGATTAAGGATCCTGTTTCTCGGTTACAGATTGAAACGTTGGATGCCAATGCCAAGGAATTCAAGCTGACGTATTTCAATATGCACGACAAGCGGCAAGGCATCGTCCATGTCATTGGGCCAGAACAGGGCGCAACCCTGCCAGGGATGACCGTTGTCTGCGGAGACTCCCATACGGCGACGCACGGAGCCTTTGGTGCATTGGCGCATGGGATTGGGACATCTGAAGTCGAGCATGTGTTGGCAACCCAGACCCTGTTGGCTCGTAAGATGAAAACCATGTTGGTCAAGGTTGAAGGGACACTGCAGCCGGGTGTTTTCGCCAAGGATATTGCCCTAGCCGTCATTGGTAAGATTGGTACCGCCGGCGGTACGGGGTGTGCAATGGAGTTTGCCGGTTCAGCAATCCGCGCTCTTTCCATGGAAGGCCGTATGACGCTTTGCAATATGGCGATTGAAGCTGGCGCCCGTGCAGGGCTGGTGGGTGTTGACCAGACGACGATTGATTATGTGAAGGGACGTCCTTATGCGCCGAAGGGCGACCAATGGGATAAAGCGGTTGCTTACTGGCAGACGTTGCATTCTGACCCAGACGCGGCCTTTGACTTTACCGTTGAGCTTGACGCATCAGCAATCAAGCCGCAGGTTACTTGGGGAACATCACCGGAAATGGTGGTTTCCATTGAAGACAAAGTGCCAAACCCTGTTGACGAAAAAGATCCAGTGCGCCGTGATGCGATGGTACGCGCCTTGAAATACATCGGTCTTGAACCAGGCACGCCGATGGAGGCGATTGCGATTGATAAGGTCTTCATTGGCTCTTGTACAAATGGCCGTATTGAAGATATGCGTGCTGCGGCGGAAGTGGTCAAGGGCAAGCACCTGGCGCCGAATGTCAAACAGGCACTGGTTGTCCCTGGATCAGGTTTGGTCAAAGAGCAGGCAGAAAAAGAAGGCTTGGATAAAATCTTTAAGGATGCTGGATTTGAGTGGCGTGAAGCGGGATGTTCGATGTGTTTGGCTATGAATGACGACCGTCTGGCGCCAGGAGAGCGTTGCGCTTCGACTTCAAACCGGAATTTTGAAGGACGTCAGGGGCAGAACAGCCGGACTCACCTTGTGTCGCCAGCGATGGCGGCCGCAGCTGGGATTGCTGGTCATTTTGTAGATGTCCGTAAGCTGTAAGGAAAAGCTTGGCGATGAAATTCATCAAGATCATCACCTATATGCTGGCTGCTGTGACTTTCATTTTTGCCTTGTATACGTTTTCAGGCAAGGATAAAGCGCAGCGTTCCGACACTTCGCGTATTGAGAATATCGCGCGATGATTTGATGAAAAAATGGAATATGGACGTCTTGAAGGCGTCAAACCACCAACAGTTTGGCTGGTGTGAAAAAGATAGGTGAAGCATGGAGAAATTTACCGTACATCAAGGGATTGTGGCACCGATGGATCGTGTCAATGTGGATACCGATGCGATTATCCCTAAGCAGTTCTTAAAGTCGATTAAACGCACCGGTTTCGGTCAGAACCTGTTTGACGAGTGGCGTTATCTTGACCATGGCGAGCCGGGTATGGATTGTTCGGCACGGCCTTTGAATCCTGAGTTTGTTTTGAATCAACCGCGTTATGCAGGGGCAACGATTCTGGTAGCACGTGAAAATTTCGGTTGCGGTTCTTCAAGGGAACATGCGCCGTGGGCACTGCAGCAGTATGGGTTCCGCGCTATTATTGCCCCTACGTTTGCGGATATCTTTTTTAACAATTCATTTAAGAATGGCTTATTGTTGATCAAGCTGTCCGAAGGGGAAGTGGACAACCTCTTCAAACTGATTGATGCTAATCCAGGATTCAGTCTGACGATTGACCTTGAAAAGTGCTTGATTACAAATGAGGCATTTAACATCAAGATTGCCTTTGAGATTGATCCATTCCGTCAGTACTGTCTATTGAATGGTTTGGATGACATTGGGTTGACGCTGCGCAAGGCGGATACCATCAAGGCATTTGAGGAAAAACACATTGCCGACCAGCCGTGGTTGGCGAATACCATCGAATAATTGGGAATCATTTTGAGCATAGGGCAGCATTGCCTGCCAGGAAAAGGGAAAACATGAAAATTGCAATTCTGCCGGGTGACGGCATTGGTCCTGAAATCATGGACGAAGCAGTGCGAGTCTTGAACGCATTGGGTGAAAACTTTGAAATGGAATGGGCTGACGTGGGTGGCGTCGGTTATGCCAATCATGGCCATCCACTGCCAGAAGCAACCTTGAAACTGGCTAAAGAAGCTGATGCTGTCTTGTTCGGCGCTGTTGGTGACTTCAAGTACGACAACCTGGAACGTGCACTGCGCCCAGAACAGGCGATTTTAGGCCTGCGTAAGAACCTAGGGCTCTTTGCAAACCTGCGTCCTGCCATCCTCTATCCTGAATTGGCAGGAGCTTCGACCCTGAAACCAGAAGTCGTCTCCGGCTTGGATTTGTTGATTGTCCGTGAACTCACGGGCGATATTTATTTTGGCCAGCCACGTGGCCGCCGTGCTGCACCGGATGGTGCGTTCAAGGGGGCTGTCGAAGGTTTTGATACCATGCGTTATTCGGAACCTGAAATCCGCCGTATTGCACATGTGGGTTTCCAGACGGCAATGAAGCGTGGTAAGAAGCTGACTTCCGTTGACAAGGCCAATGTGCTGGAAACTTCCCAGCTCTGGCGTGAAATCGTCATTGACGTGGCTAAGGAATACCCAGAAGTCAAACTTGACCATATGTATGTTGATAATGCAGCGATGCAGCTTGTCCGCGCACCGAAAGAACTTGATGTGGTGCTGACCGGTAACATTTTCGGTGACATCCTCTCTGACGCTGCTGCGATGCTGACTGGTTCCATCGGTATGTTGGCATCGGCGTCTATGGACGAAAATGGCAAAGGCTTGTATGAACCATCTCATGGTTCTGCCCCAGATATTGCTGGACAGGGTATTGCCAACCCATTGGCGCAGATTCTCTCTGCAGCAATGATGCTCCGTTATTCCTTCAACATGAATGAACAAGCTGACCGCATTGAAAATGCTATCAAGAAAGTTCTGGCAAGCGGTTTGCGTACCGGAGACATCTATGAGCCGGGGTGCAAACGTGTTGGCACCAAGGAAATGGGTGAGGCTGTCGTCGCAGCGTTGTAAACAACAAGCCTGTTAAACCGCGAATAGGGGAGACATTGATGAAATTAGTCGGATTGATTGGGTGGCGTGGCATGGTCGGTTCCGTGCTCATGCAGCGAATGCAGGAAGAAAAGGATTTTGACTTGTTTGAACCGGTTTTCTTCTCCACGTCCAATGCAGGCGGTAAAGCACCGGCATTGGCTAAGAATGAAACTATCCTGAAAGATGCTTACAGTATTGATGAGCTCAAGAAATGCGACATTCTCATTTCCTGTCAGGGAGGCGATTACACATTGGAAGTCTTCCCTAAATTGCGTGAATCGGGTTGGGATGGTTACTGGATTGATGCGGCTTCCAAACTCCGTATGAACGACGATGCGCTGATTATCTTGGATCCAGTGAACCTGGATGTCATTAAAGGCGGCTTGGCCAAGGGGATTAAGAACTACATCGGTGGTAACTGTACCGTCTCTTGCATGCTGATGGGCTTGGGAGGCTTGTTCCAGCAGGATTTGGTCGAATGGATGACTTCCATGACGTATCAGGCCGCGTCAGGCGGTGGTGCGCAGCATATGCGTGAACTCTTGACCCAGTTCGGTTTGCTGAACCAGGCGGTCAAGGTTGACTTGGACAATCCGGCTTCGGCAATTTTGGATATCGACCGTCAGGTGACTGCCCGTCAGCGTGGTATGACGGCTGAGGAAACCAAGCAGTTCGGTATTCCATTGGCAGGTAACCTGATTCCATGGATTGATTCGGATTTGGGCAATGGGATGTCCCGTGAAGAGTGGAAGGGTGGTGCTGAAACCAACAAAATCTTGGGTAAAAATGATACGAACCGCATTGTTGTGGATGGGTTGTGTATCCGTGTGGGTGCAATGCGTTGCCATTCCCAGGCACTGACCATCAAACTGAAAAAAGATGTCCCATTGGATGAGATTACAGATATCCTTAAAAACCATAATCCTTGGGCAAAGGTTGTTCCAAATACCAAGGATGAAACCCTGAAAGCACTGACGCCGGCAGAGGTCGCGGGAACACTTACGATTCCAGTTGGGCGTTTGCGTAAATTGGGTATGGGGGGAGATTACCTGTCTGCCTTTACCGTCGGTGACCAATTGTTGTGGGGCGCAGCGGAACCGCTTCGCCGTATGCTTCGCATTATTCTGGAATAAGCAGAGTAATGTTGGGAACATAGAGGTTCCTGATCCTTGGTGTTGCCAAAATATTGGATAGAAACTGATTGTTCGTTTTGCGGAGGGGGCAAAATGGGCAATCAGTTTTTCATGATAGTGAAGGAATCGATGAACTTTCACCCCATTTCGCTAAAAGACAATAACGCCATTGTTCAGCTCTCTTCTGTTGCGACTGAAATTGTCAAAGAGCATTTCGATCCCATCATCGGGTCGTCGATGAACGACTACATGATTGCCATGTTCCAGTCAGTGCCTGCGATTACCCAACAGCTCCGTGAAGGTTACCGGTATTGGTTCGTCAAGGATAAGGACACAATCCTGGGTTTTTTGGCCTATTATCCTCGGGGTGACATCCTCTATCTTAGTAAGTTCTACCTTTACAAGTACCATCGCAATAGAGGCTACGCTCATCAGATGCTGGCCTTTTTGATCCTGGTTGCGAAGGATAATGGCTTGAAGGCGATTGAACTCAACGTCAACCGGAACAATCCGGCTATTTCTGTTTACCAAAAGCTGGGTTTCACGGTCATTCGTGAAGAACAAAATCCCATCGGCAAAGGGTTTGTTATGGATGACTATGTCTTTTCACTTGATGTTGGCTGTTTCAGAAATCCGTGAGAACACTTTTGGACAGAGGTAATGGGATGAAACGAATCGCATTGGGCATTGAATACGATGGTACTTCGTGGCACGGCTGGCAGAAGCAACCTGATGGTATGACGGTTCAGGATACCTTAGAGTCTGCCATCTTTACATTTACCCAGACCCGTATCGTGACAACATGTGCTGGAAGGACAGATGCGGGGGTACATGCGACAGAACAGGTCGTGCATCTCGATACAGAAATCGACCGTCGGTCTGATTCGTGGGTACGGGGATTGAATACTTGGCTACCTCCTTCCATTGCCGTGCGTTGGGCATGTGAAGTGCCTGGGGGGATAGAAGGTTTTCATGCGAGATCCAGTGCTGTTCGTCGCCGTTATCGTTATCTGCTTTATAACAGTCCCGTCCGCTCGCCGCTGTGGCACCACAGGGCTGGCTGGGTCTTTAAGCCACTTGATTTGGATTTGATGCGTGAGGGGGCATCGCATTTATTGGGTGAGCATGATTTTTCAGCGTTCCGTGCTGCAGAATGTCAGTCGATTACCCCATGGAAGACGTTGCATACAGTTCAGATTGAGCGGATGGGAAACTTGATTGTCTTTACGTTTGAAGCGAATGCGTTCTTACATCACATGATCCGCAATATTGTGGGTTCGCTTGTTTATGTGGGTAAAGGAAACCATCCGCCGGAATGGATGGCAGAACTTTTGGCGGGCAAAGACCGCTCGAAAGCAGCGCCGACGTTTATGCCTGACGGGTTATACCTGTCTAAGATTTTCTATGATCCCAAATGGGGACTTCCCCAGCGTGATGATGTTTTTCCTTAAGGAGTAAGGTGATGGGAAGAACCCGTATCAAGATTTGCGGATTGACCCGTGAAGAAGATGTGCGTTCAGCAGTCGAAGCAGGCGCTGATGCATTGGGCTTTGTTTTTTACCCTAAAAGTCCACGTTACATTACGCCAGAAAGGGCGGCGGAGTTGACTGCTTTGTTACCTCCCTTTGTGACCGCAGTGGGGCTTTTTGTGAACGAAAAACCTGAGACTGTTGCCCATGCAGTAAAGACTGCCCGTTTGACGCTTTTGCAGTTCCATGGTGACGAGACACCTGAAATGTGCCATCGTGTGGCTGTTGCATCCGAGTTACCTTTTATACGCGCGTTTAGGGTGAAACCGGAAACAACATCAGCAGATTTGATAGAATATAAAGATATTTATCGCGATGCTAGCCCGTTTTTTCGGGGGCTTCTACTGGACGTCTGGTCGGAAGCTTATGGTGGCGCAGGAAAGGTCTTCGATTGGTCTATCGTATCCGCAGAAACCGCTCGTCAGGTCGTTTTGAGTGGTGGATTGAACGTGCAAAATGTCACTGGTGCAGTTTCACAGCTGCACCCGTATGCTGTTGACGTCAGTAGTGGCGTCGAAGCAGTCAAGGGCATTAAGGATGCGGAGAAAATCCGTGCTTTCATTGCCGCTGTTCGCCAAGGTGATTGGTAGAACGGTCTAGGGAATTGAAGCACCCATCACTCCCTTCAAAAAAATTTGGCAGGCTAATTGATTTGCCTGTTCCCTCAAATGAGATAAGAGAGCCTCTCATGGAAGCAAAAGATACACGTCCATTCTATAAAGTCGAAGGCTATGATCAGCCTGACGAAAAAGGCCATTTCGGTCCTTACGGCGGCCTGTTTGTGGCAGAAACCATCATCCATGCTTTGGATGAATTGAAGCAGGCATACCTGCGTTACCGTGATGATCCGAATTTCTTGGCGGAATTCCGTTACGAATTGAAGCATTATGCTGGCCGTCCATCGCCGATTTACCATGCAAAACGCTGGTCTGATATGCTAGGCGGCGCTCAGATCTATTTAAAACGTGAAGACTTAAACCATACCGGTGCACACAAGATCAACAATGTGATTGGTCAGGCGCTGTTGGCTAAGCGTATGGGCAAAACGCGCGTGATTGCGGAAACTGGTGCGGGGCAACATGGGGTTGCAACGGCAACGATTGCTGCCCGCTACGGTATGGAATGCCATATCTTCATGGGTAGTGAAGACGTTGCCCGTCAGGCGCAGAATGTCTACCGCATGAAACTTTTGGGCGCCAACGTCATTTCGGTCACTGCAGGTTCCAATACCTTAAAGGACGCCTTGAATGAAGCGATGCGTGACTGGGTGGCCAACATTGAAAACACGTTCTATATCATCGGTACGGCAGCAGGACCGCATCCATATCCAAAGATGGTTCGTGATTTCCAGTCAGTGATTGGTGAAGAATGTTTAGCACAGATGCCAGAAATGACTGGCCGGCAGCCAGACTATGTGGTGGCAGCTTGTGGTGGTGGTTCCAATGCCATCGGGATTTTTTACCCGTATATCGGACATAAGGACGTCAAGTTGATTGGTGCAGAGGCAGCTGGTGATGGTCTCGAAACGGGACGCCATGCGGCTTCATTGACGATGGGTGTCCGTGGTGTTTTGCACGGCAATAGGACATTACTTTTGCAGGACGATGATGGTCAGATTATTGACACACATTCCGTCTCTGCTGGTTTGGACTATCCAGGTATTGGACCGGAACACGCTTACCTGCGTGATATTGGTCGGGTCAAATATGTTGGGATTACCGATGAAGAAGCGCTGGCCGCTTTCCATGCATTAACGCGTGTAGAAGGGATTATCCCTGCCTTGGAATCCAGCCATGCGTTGGCACAGGCAATGAAGATGGCCCCAGACCTGCCTAAAGACCAGATTATTTTGGTCAACGTATCGGGTCGTGGTGATAAGGATATGCACACGGTTGCCCAGCGCGCCGGTGTTGAATGGTGATGTGGCTTTCCCGTTTTTGGATGTCACGTAAGAAACAGAACAGATAAACAGGATTGAATATGTCACGCATTGAAAAAACACTAAATGCCTTGAAGGCAAATGGACGTAAGGGGCTTATTCCTTTTATTACGGCTGGTTACCCGACGATTGAACAGACGGTACCAATCATGCATGCTTTGGTTGAAGGCGGGGCCGATATCATTGAATTCGGGATGCCGTTTTCTGACCCGATGGCAGATGGTCCAATCATCCAGCATTCTTCTGAAGTTGCCCTGAAAAATGGGATGAAACTGAAGAAGGTGTTGGAGCAGGTTGCCGAATTCCGCCAGAAAGACGATTCCACGCCGATTGTACTGATGGGCTATGCAAACCCGATTGAAAACATGGGGCAACAGGCATTTGCAGAGGCGGCAGCTAAAGCAGGCGCTGATGCAGTGTTGGTAGTGGATTATCCGCCTGAAGAATCTGAGGAATTCTCTACCATGCTCAGGGAACAGGGAATGGATCAGATTTTCCTGTTGGCGCCAACGTCAGTTGATGAACGAATCCAGCATGTAGCGCGTATTGGTGGTGGGTTTATTTATTACGTCTCCTTAAAGGGTGTAACGGGTGCTGCCAATATCGATGTCGCTGAAGTCCGGCAGCGGATCAATCGCATCAAAGCCTTTGTACCATTTCCAGTTGCTGTCGGATTTGGTGTCCGAGATGCGGCAACGGCTCGCAGGCTCAGTCAGGCAGCGGATGCGGTGGTCATGGGGACACGTATTATCCAAGAAATGGATAGTGTCCCACCAGCTGAAGCACCTGCAGCAGTTGCGGCATTCCTAAAACCTATTCGTAAGGCACTGGACGAATAACGGGTTTCGGTTTCTAATAGACACTTAAAGAGGAATTTGCGGTTGTCCGCATCAAGTGGCCGTTATGCGATGCATGGCGGCCACCCTGATTAGGAGGGAAGATGAGTAGTTGGCTCGACAATACGGTTCTACCGAGGATTCAGAATCAAGTAGGACAGCGGCGCGTGCCAGCAGGACTTTGGGTGAAATGCCCGTCCTGTGAAGCAGTGCTGTACCGTTCTGACTTGGATTCCAATGTCCGTGTCTGCCCACAGTGTAGTCACCATATGCGAATCCGTGCCCGCGAAAGACTTAATCTTCTCTTAGACGTTGAAGGACGTTATGAAATCGGTCAGACAGTAGGGCCTGTTGATTCCTTGGGCTTCAAGGACAGTAAGCGCTATCCGGACAGGCTTCAAGACGCAGAAAAGGCAACGGGCGAAACGGATGCCTTGATTGTCCTAGGTGGCACAATCAATAAATTGCCTGTTGTGATTGCCTGTTTTGAGTTTGAGTTCATGGGCGGTTCGATGGGTTCTGTCGTGGGTGAGCGTTTTGTCCGGGGCGTAAAGGCTGCGATTGACCGCAAGGTTCCTTTTGTCTGCATTACGGCGTCTGGGGGAGCCAGGATGCAGGAAGGTTTGCTTTCCCTGATGCAGATGGCTAAGACCAATATGAGTCTGACGAACCTGTCTGCGGCTGGGTTGCCGTTTTTGACTGTCTTAACAGATCCGACGATGGGAGGTGTTTCAGCATCCTTTGCTTTCATGGGGGATGTGGTTTTGGCAGAACCTAAGGCACTGGTTGGTTTTGCTGGGCCGCGGGTCATTGAACAGACGGTTCGTGAAAAATTGCCACCGGGCTTCCAGCGGTCTGAATTTCTCTTGGAAAAAGGGGCAGTCGACCGTATTGTGGATCGTCGTGAAATGAAACAGGAACTCGCTGAGTTGCTTTCAATGCTCTTAGGCAAACACAAGCTTTCGTAAGTGTAATAAAAATAGAATGTATTCGGGCGCCTGTTGTCAAAGATGGGCGCCTTTGGTTTTTTGAAGGATGGTGTAAATGGCACGGACACTAGCCCAATGGGTTGACTATATAGAGGCTATGCATCCCAAGGAAATCGACTTGGGACTTGCGCGGATCGGTATTGTTAAGGAACGTCTGGCTATTCAGTATGCGTGTCCGGTTGTCATTGTGGGTGGTACCAATGGTAAGGGGTCGACTTGCATGATGCTTGAGACCATTTGGCGTTATGCAGGGTACCGAGTCGGGCAGTACACCTCGCCCCATATCCATCGTTTCAATGAGCGCATTCGTATTGATGGGCAGATGGTTGATGATGAAGCATTGATTGCGGCATTTGAGGTTGTGGAAGCTGCTCGCCAAGGTATCCAACTCACTTTTTTTGAATTTACCACGCTGGTAGCGATGCAGCTTTTTGCAGGTGCGGTGTTGGATGTTTTAATTTTCGAGGTGGGACTTGGAGGCCGGTTTGATGCGGTCAACCTACTTGATGCCGATGTGGCCATTGTGACCAATGTAGCGCTTGACCATCAGGCTTTTCTGGGTGGTACCCGCGAAAAGATTGGCTTTGAAAAGGCAGGGATTTACCGTAAGAACCAAGTTGCCATTTATGGGGAAACCAACCCACCTCAGACGCTTTTAGATTACGCAGACAAGATCGGTGCCAATCTGAAGTGCTATGGCCGTGATTATGAGGGTGTGGTGGTAGGAGACCATTGGCACTATAAGGCGGCCGACAGTACGGCGCTTTGGGATCTGCCGCATCCGTCTCTTTACGGCGACTGCCAGGTGGTCAATGCGGCAACGGTGGTGACTGCTATTCATGCATTACGTGACCGTTTGCCCGTCTACATAGAAACGATTTTTGAAGCATTGCAACATGTAAAGTTGCCGGGACGTTTTGAAGTCATTGGACATGATCCTTTGGTCATTATTGATGTGTCACATAATCCCCATGCTGCAAAGGCGCTTTCAGACAACCTGAAGGCATTGCCTTGCTCCGGTAAGACGGTAGCCGTTTATGGTGCGATGGCAGATAAGGATATCTTGGGGGTTGTCCAGACTGTCAAAGACCAGATTGACGAATGGCATATTACGGCGTTGCCATTGCCTCGGGCGGTTGGTGTGGATGCCCTTTTTGACATACTGCTTAAGGCAGGTATAAACCGAGGGAAAATAACCAAGTATGAAGCTGCAGAAAAAGCCTTGGTGGGGGCACGGAAAAATGCTTCGAATAATGATAGAATAATCGCATTTGGATCATTCTGGGTGGTAACAGGTGTCACGCCTGCTTAAAGTTATCACCTTGTAAACCATCACTGATTGCATGAGTCTGTTTTCTTTTTTTCGCCGAGGTAATCAGGCGCAGGACAACAACAAGACGGCAGGTCGCGAAGGCTCCCTGGCAGTGGACGGCAGAGGCAGGCGCACACGGGGAACACCTGCCAGTGAGACGGATCTACAGCTTCCAGAAAAACAGCGAGCCCGTCGCCGTTTAATTGGCTCGATTGTATTGGTCGTTGCAGCCTTGATTGTGTTGCCCTTAGTCTTTGAATCCAAACCGCAGAAGCCAAACCTTAACCTTGCGTTGCAAGTGGATTCGAAAGCATCTTCCCAAGCGACTCCACCAGAACCAGCGCCAGCTGCTTCATCAGAACAAGAGGCGCAACCACCAGCAGAGCAGGTTGCCCAGCCACCACAAGACCAACAGCAGGCGCCGCAAAATGTCGGTGTTGCTGTGCCTGAACAAACGTCGAATGCCCAGCCAGCTGCAGTATCTGAGCCCGTAAAGGAAGCCGAGCTTGACCCTGGGGCAGATAAGGCAAGGGTTGAGCGCGAACAAAAAGCTAAGGCTGAACGCGAGCAGAAGGCTAAGGCGGATAAAGAACGAGAAGCAAAGGCCAAGGCAGAGCGCGAAAAAGCAGAACGTGAAAAGGCTGATCGTGAGAAGGCAGAGCGCGAAAAGGCTGCTAAAGAACGTGCTGCCAGAGAAAAAGCTGATAAGGAACGTGCAGAAAAAGAGCGAAAAGCCAAGGCTGAGAAGGAACGTGCAAAAGAAAAAGCAGCGGCCAAGAAAAAAGCCGCAGGCGGTGACCCAATCGGTCAGATGATTGTCAACAAGTCGAAGCGTCGTTGATTGCTGGATGGAGTGGGCAGTTGACATGGTTTGACATCCTGTTGGTGTTGCTGGTTGGTGGCCTGGCGCTTCGTAGTACGGTTAACGGTGCCATCAAGGAAGCCGCATCATTGGCAGGTTGGGTGATTGCTTTTTATGTGGCGACGCACTTTGGTGATGCAGTTGCGCCGTGGTTGCCGTCATCGATGACAGAAGGAACGGCTGGCGCCATCATCTTGTTTCTGGTGATGTTCATCGGGACGAAGATTTTGGTCTGGATGACAGGAAGGATGGTCAGTGGAGCCTTGGGCGTAGTCGGTTTGTCGTCGCTAGACAGGCTCTTAGGTGCATCGTTTGGTTTTTGCAAAGGCATGGTTATTGCAGTTGCGCTGGTGCTTGTGGCGGGGATGACGGATTTGCCGCAGAAGCCTTTCTGGCGTAATGCCATGTTTTCGCCGGCGATGGTATCACTGGCGAAGGGGACGATTCCCTACTTGCCAGATTATCTGGCAAAACGGATTGGTTACTGATGTTGGGTAACGGTTTTAATTTTGAGTGAGGAGACCACCATGTGTGGGATTGTTGGCATCGTTTCAAAATCACCGGTTAATCAGCTTATCTATGATGCATTGCAGCTTCTGCAGCACCGTGGGCAGGATGCTGCCGGTATTGCAACCTGTAATAATGGCAAGTTTGCTATGTTCAAGGCAAATGGTCTGGTAAGGGATGTTTTCCGAACTCGTAATATGCGTGCTTTACCGGGCGTTTGTGGGATTGGGCATGTTCGTTATCCGACTGCTGGTTCAGCGCGTAATGAAGAGGAAGCCCAGCCTTTTTATGTCAATGCCCCATTTGGGATGACTTTCGCCCACAACGGCAACCTGACTAACTGCGATGAACTTAAGGCAGATATGTTCAGGAATGACCGTCGCCATATCAATACCAATTCCGATTCTGAGGTTTTATTGAATGTCTTGGCGCATGAAATCCAACAGGCATCCAGTGGTGCTTCGCTTGATCCTGCTGCGCTTTTCAAGGCTGTCAGCGTGTTGCACCGCCGCGTCCGTGGTGCATATGCGGCTGTTGCGCACATAGCAGGATACGGGATTTTGGCATTCCGTGATCCCTATGGCATTCGTCCTTTGTGCCTGGGTTCTGCTGAAATCAACGGTAGTACGGAATACATGATTGCCAGTGAATCGGTTGCCCTAGAAGGTTTGGGCTTTAGGTTCATGCGTGATGTGGCTCCGGGAGAAGCCATCTTCATTGACCTTGATGGTGAACTTTATTGCTGCCAGTGTGCTGAGAACCCAAGCTTGAATCCATGTATCTTTGAGTATGTTTACCTTGCCCGACCAGATTCACTGATTGATGGTGCTTCAGTCTATGCAACACGCCTCAAAATGGGCGAATATCTTGCAGAAAAGATTAAGCATGAAATTCCAATGGGTGATATTGATGTCGTGATGCCAATTCCAGATTCATCCCGTCCAGCGACCATCCAGTTGGCCATGAAACTGGGCATTGAATACCGTGAGGGTATGATTAAGAACCGCTATATTGGCCGTACATTCATTATGCCAGGTCAAGCTGTTCGTAAACGTTCTGTCCGCCAGAAGTTAAATACCATTGGCTCTGAGTTTAAGGGCAAGAATGTCTTATTGGTTGACGACTCGATTGTTCGAGGGACGACTTGCCGTGAAATTATCCAAATGGTCCGGGAGGCGGGCGCCAACAAAGTGATGTTTGCTTCGGCAGCACCACCTGTGCGTTATCCAAACGTTTATGGTATTGACATGCCTACACGCCAGGAATTGATTGCGGGTTTGGGACAGAGTGTCGAAGACATTCGTCGTGAAATCACGGCAGATGCCTTGATTTACCAAGATTTGGCCGACCTCAAACAGTCGGTAACTGATGTCAATCCTGCATTGACGAGTTTTGATGCTTCCTGCTTCGATGGTGTTTATATAACAGGGGATGTTACACCGGAATACCTTGATAAACTGGAAGAGTCGCGATTGCATCCGGATTCTGCTTTCGCACCTGCCGATGATGGTGTACGCAACCAGTTAAATCTCTTCCGCGCATCTGGCAACGATTGATTGAAGGTATAAAACTATAAAGCCCGGGGCTTTGTACTGCTCCGGGTTTCCTTTTTTGACATAACCATGAGCAAAGCTTTTACCCGGGAAACTGACCAAGAAGACGATGAAGTCCAGACAGGAGTGCCTGCCTTACCAAAAGGCTTTAAGAATTATATTACGCCAAGCGGACTCAAGGCTCTTAAGGACGAATACTTGGAGTTGATTGATAAAGAACGCCCAAAAATCGTTTCCATTGTTTCATGGGCTGCATCGAATGGTGATCGTTCCGAAAACGGTGACTATATCTATGGCAAACGCCGTTTGCGTGAAATCGACCGAAGGCTTCGTTTTTTGCTTAAGCGCATTGAGTCCGCCGAAGAATTTGATCCGAGTATCCACCATGGTAAAGACCAGATTTTCTTTGGTGCAACGGTAACCTATGCACGAGAAGATGGTGAGGAAAACACAATCACCATTGTCGGAATTGATGAGTTCGATCCTTTGAAAGGTCGTATCAGCTGGATTTCCCCGATGGCAAGAACCCTCATTAAGGCACGGGAAGGTGATGTCGTGACCCTGAATACGCCTAATGGCTTTGAAGAGTTAGAAATCCTTGAGGTGAGATACCCATCGCCTAGGCGTTGATTTGTTTTTTAATAAAGAATTTATGTAGTTTTATTGTTCTTTAATAGCATATTTAGCGCATTTTGTTTAACACATTCTGCAATCGCAAAGTTCCTAAGCTTTTCATGAATGACACAGGAACGGTGGCTTTTTGTCGCCATGTCTCATCTTCTGATGTGCTTCTTAATGATGTCAAAATGATGGCAGATATAGGATAAGCTCTTTGAAACGTGGGTTTACAATCAAATTGTAGCTGAGATAGTACTCAATTCTGGATGGCGTATCGCATTTTCGTAATGGGAATAGGCAGGCTCGATTTTATAGTGGAAGACGCTTAGGGCAGGCTACTGGGGATTGAAACGAAAAGCTTCAAGTCATTGACGAGTGAAGGCACCAAACACCTTAAATGGTTTGCAAAGTAGGCCAAGCATCCATTTACTGGGATTGTTCTTTATGCAGGTAACAATATCACTAGTTTCGGTGATGGTGTTTATGGAATTCCTTATTTTGCCTTGTGGGGGAATAGCTTAAGGCAATCAATCCTTTTGGAAAAGGCTTGACTTGGATGCTGTGCAGAACCGAAAAGGCGTGGTAATCTATATACTAAAGCGGTTTATTGTTCTGGCAAACTGAAATTTATTTAAAAAGGAAGAGACATGAGTAATCCAAGATACATGCATACGCTTTATTGCGATGACATCCGCCAGGAAGCCAATGGTAAAGCGATTTATATTGGTGTCTATGGTAATACGATGAACATTACTGTTGATGAAGCGGCTTTCAAAGAGAACAATGGTGTTGTCGTTCCAAGGTTGTGCCTTGTGACTCAGCTGAATTCACCGGCTTCAGAACCGATGAAAAAAATCGATTTCAGTATTAACCTCGATGGTGAAGCGGTCAGCCAGTTTTCTGCGGAAATGCCGCCATTGCCTGAAGACCAGTCTATCCGCTATCAGACCTGTAATATTGTGAATACGATTTCGCTGACTCTGAGGACGTCCAGCCGTTTGAGTGTTACCGCTAAAATTGGCGATCAGGAGATTGAAGGGCCGGGCCTTGCAATCCGTCTGGCACTTCGTAGGCCGGCAGTCCAAGAGCAGGCTGCTTCTCAGGCAGAAGTCGCGCCTGAAGAAAAGGCTGCAAGTTAAGCGATAATCAGCATTTTGCTGTTTTTGCCCCGTTATTGCCTGCGAGTAGCGGGGTTGCCTGTCTTCTCGAAGGCAAGAAGGTAGGTACAATAGTCCAACGGCTGGCGGTTTCTGAGTCAGGATGATTTGAGGAAATCTTATGACCCTGCATGCCAAGAATATCTTTTCTTATACATCAAGTCGGACAAAACGTTCTAAGCCAGCCCCCTTCCTGCCGATGTCCCGGGAGGAGATGGAGCTCTTAGGTTGGCGGTATTGTGACATAATCATTGTGTCGGGTGATGCATATATTGACCATCCAAGCTTTGGCGCATCGATTATTGGGCGTGTGCTGGAAGCACAAGGGTTCAAAGTAGGCATTATTGCACAGCCTGATTGGCGTTCAGTCAACGACTTCAAGCTGTTGGGGCGGCCGCGTCTGTATTACGGCATTACGTCCGGTAATATGGATTCGATGGTCAACCGTTACACGGCCGAACGTAAAATCCGTTCGGACGATGCATATACGCCGGGCGGTGTTGCGGGTAAGCGTCCCGACAGGGCTTTACTGGTCTATGCTCAACGGGCAAAAGAAGCGTATCCTGGCATTCCTGTTGTCATAGGTTCTATTGAGGCAAGTCTGCGCCGCGTGGCGCATTATGACTATTGGTCTGACAATATCCGACGTTCTGTTTTGCCGGATTGCAAGGCTGATTTATTGGTTTACGGTAATGCAGAACGTGCGATGGTCGAGTTGTCCCACCGCATGGCTTCAGGGGAACCAATTGCCAATATCCGTGATTTGCGTGGAACGGCTTTCATGGTACCCAATGGATGGCGGCCAGCAGCGGATTGGGAGGAGATTGACTCCTCGCACTTGGATAAGCCAGGTCCCGTTAAACCGCATCCCAATCCATACTTCCCTGAAATCGAGGCGTGCCAAAACAAGAAAGCCGAAGACTTAAGGAAAAATTCGGTATCAGGAACCGTTTCTGTGCAAGTCAAGGAGCAACGCGTTAGTTTGCTTCGGCGCAACCATACCAAGACGGTTGTACGTTTGCCATCGTTTGAGCAGGTCAAAGAAGATCCAGTCCTTTATGCACATGCATCCAGGGTGTTGCACCAAGAATCCAATCCAGGTAATGCCCGCGCATTGGTTCAAGCGCATGGAGAACGCGATGTTTGGTTGAATCCACCACCCTTGCCCTTGTCGATGGAAGAGATGGACGGTGTTTATGGTCTGCCATATGCCCGGGCACCGCATCCATCCTATGGCAACCAGCGGATTCCTGCTTGGGAGATGATCCGTTTTTCCGTGAACATCATGCGAGGTTGCTTTGGGGGGTGTACTTTCTGCTCGATTACCGAGCATGAGGGACGGATTATCCAGAGTCGTTCTGAAGATTCCATCATCCGTGAAATTGAAGAAATCCGAGATAAAGTCGACGGGTTTACTGGGTTTATTTCTGATCTGGGAGGACCAACAGCCAATATGTACCGTTTGGGATGCAAGAATCCCAAAGTGCAGGCAGTCTGCCGCCGATTGTCATGCGTTTATCCTTCAATATGTAAGAATTTAAATACTGATCATGAACCACTGATTCATTTGTATCGTCGAGCGCGGGCGGTTCCTGGGGTGAAACGGATTTTCATTGGGTCAGGCGTACGGTATGACTTGGCGGTGTGTTCGCCAGAATATGTCCGCGAGTTGGTGACCCATCATGTAGGAGGGTTGTTGAAGATTGCACCTGAGCATACCGAACCCAATGTACTCTCAAAGATGATGAAACCTGGCATTGGTACATACGATGCCTTTAAGCGCTTGTTTGACAAGTATTCTCGTGAGGCAGGCAAGGAACAGTACTTGGTACCGTATTTCATTGCAGCACATCCTGGCGCGACCGATGAAGATATGCTGAATTTGGCACTGTGGCTTAAGCAGCATGATTTCAGACCAGACCAGGTGCAGACATTTATGCCGACCCCAATGGCTTTGGCATCTACGATGTACTACTCGGAACGCAATCCGCTGGAGCCTGTGTCTTACGATTCAGAAAGGGTCGAGACGGCTCGGAAAGGACAGGTGCGTCGTTTGCATAAGGCTTTTTTACGCTACCACGATCCTGAGAATTGGCAATTATTGCGGACGTGGTTGCGCCAGCACGGTCATAGTAACCTGATTGGTACCGGGCCGGATGCGTTGATACCACCTTGGAAGTCTGCGCCAGCTAAAGGACCTCGGTTTCCGGCTGGCAAGCCAGCTTTAGGAAAGAGCCAGATAAAAACGTCGTCAACTAAAACAGGTAAGTCCTTTGACCAGTCTCGTAAGTCTGGAAGGCGAGGGACTGGTCGTAGTGATGAACTGACGCAACGTGATCCTCGGGCTATTCGTAAAGGGAGTGTTTCACTGAAAGGGCGTCGATAACGGAAGTTTGGCTATGTCCTTGCATTTCAGCCTGGAATTTTTGCGTTTTTGGGTTTATCTTGCAAAGGCTTTTCTTTAAGATTAGGGGCAGTGCTTAGCGGTCTGAGAAAGATCGTTATGCAGGACGCCAAAAAGGAAGGACGGAAAGCGATGGAGAATCAGAATCAAGTTCCAACGGAGGGTTCCCCAGAAGAACCGGAAAAAAAACCGGACTTTGTTAGTAGGGCCAAAGAGGCGCTTCGTCGGCGTTGGGTCAAATGGACAGCTATCGGAATCGGTGGCTTCATCGTTTTTTGGTGTGTGTTTGGTTTTTTGGCGTTGCCAGGCATCATCAAATCTAAGGCACAGGATTTTGTCGCAGAAAAGTTCCATCGGACAATCGACTTTAAGGATGTGTCCTTCAATCCGTTGACATTGACCCTCACGATGGAGGGATTGCATCTTTCAGAGCCCAATAGTAAGGAAGATTTTGTTTCTTTTGACAGGTTGATGGTCAATCTGTCTTCTGAATCCATTTTCCGCTTGGCACCCGTCATTGAAGAGCTTGAACTGGAAAAACCGGTTGTCCATTTAATCCGAACCGAAAAGAACCATTACAACTTCGATGACTTCATTGCGTTCGCCTTAAAACCAGAAAAGGATAAGAAACCAACTTATTTCTCAGTTAATAATATCCAGATTAAGAACGGTACGATTACTTTTGATGATCGGCCAAAAGGAAAGGATCATGTCATTGATACCTTGAACCTATCTATCCCATTTATCTCAAATATTCCATCCAAGGTCGATATCTTTGTTGACCTTGCATTGAGTGCTAATGTGAACCACGAGAAGTTTGAATTAGGGGGTAAGGCGCGAGCGTTCTCAAAAGACAAGGATGGTAATGTTCATATCAAGCTTGAAGCTTTGAAACTCCTTTCTTACATGGAGTATGTGCCGTTTAAGACAAACTTCAACCTGAAAGACGGTAGGCTTGATACTGACCTGAAAGTGAGCTTTATCAAACCAGAAACAGGCGACATGGGGCTGACGGTCAGTGGTGATTTTGTATTGAATTCCCTTCTTGTCACTGAATTAAACGGTAAACCGGCAGTTAATTTGCCTCGTTTTGCTGTCACTCTGGATAAGAGCGATGTGTTGGCAGGCAACATCAACATTACAGAGATTGCATTAAAGCAGCCTCAAATCAATTTGGGACGAAATACGGCCGGCCAATGGAATCTGGAACAGATGGCACAGCTGACACCGATTGCTGATGCAAATAGTGGTTATGATCCGGTTATTCCGAAGGATCCTGATGCCCAGGTAACACCAGCAACGGAGGAGACGGCGTTGGCTTCGGAGGATTCTTCTTCCAGTGCGTTGGTTATTGGTTTGAAGAAATTGGCCATTGAAGAAGGTGTGATTAAAGTCGATGATGGTTTGAAGCAGGTACCATCTGATTTTGTGCTGAAGAATTTTGGGCTCCAGATTGACGATGTGACGGTCAATTTGAGTGAAAAGAATGCGACAGTTGGTAATGTTTTTTCAGAAGGTGCCCGCATCCAGTTTGCAATGAAATTGTTGCCTTCTGCAAAAAACGTCCAGCAGAAAGCTAAGACGGTTGTTCGTCAGGCGGCTGCTCAAGCAGCAGGGGGGAGCTTCGGATTTTTGGTTGATCGGATTGAACTGAAGAATTGGGGCATTACCTTTCAGAACACGTTGGTGGGTAAGAAAGTCACAACCCAGGTGGATAACCTGAATGTTACCGTAGAGAAACTCTCCAGTGACTTCACAAAACCAGCGCCGGTGACAGTGAGCGCTAAGGTTAATAAGCGTGGTTCGTTGGACGTCAAGGGTACCGTGGCTCCATCGCCGCTTAAGGCTGATGTGAACCTGAACATCAAGGATGTGGATATCACTTTCATCCAGCCATTTATTGATGAAAAGGTCAATATGGCGTTAAGGCGTGCAGACCTGTCAGTGCAGGGGCGTGCACAGGTATCCAAGATGGGAGATAGCCTGAAAGGGACTTTTGCTGGTAATGCCGCAATCAACCGGCTGGTTACCATTGACCAGATGACGAAGGAACCGTTCGTCGATTGGAATGTCTTGAAGTTGCAAGGTATCAAGGCCAACTTGGAACCACTGAATGTCGTGGTCGATCATGTAATGCTGGATCAGTTCTTTGCTCGTGTCATTCTGCGTGAAAACGGGGTGCTGAACATCCATGACATCTTAAGGAGTAAAGCAGGCGGTCGTCGTAGTCTGACCAGAAGTGACGAAGGCTTGCCGTTTGATAAGGCAGAAGAGGGTGTCAAACCATCTGAAGGTACTCCGCAACCTGAAGCACAGAGTGCAGAAGTTGCTCAGGCTGATGCTGAAAAACCAGTTGCTGAGGATGCAACCAAGACGCCGCCGATTTCGGCCTTAGGCGCAAAAGAGCCGCATGATGTGGCGCCGGACGAAGTCGCACCAGAAGAGACCACCACCTTTGCTCCAGCGCAGGATGAACCTCCTCCTAACTACTCACTAGCTGTACGGAAGTTCACGTTGACTAATGGTCGAGTACGCTTTACCGATAACTTCATCCGTCCGCATTACACTGCAAATCTGATGAATTTAAACGGTAAGGTAGAACATATTTCCACGAGTCCGGATACACGCTCGCATATTGAAATCCATGGTAAGGTCAATGGGGCACCACTGAAAATCACAGGTGCAGCCAACTTGTTAAGTCAGAAGCTTTCGCTGGATATCAAGGCGTCTGTCAAGGGGATGGAACTTTCGCAATTCAGTTCTTACTCGGGTAAGTATATTGGATATGGCATTGCTAAAGGGAAGCTCTCCTTTGACGTGGCTTATAAGATTGAAGACCGTAAGCTTAAAGCAGAAAACCAGTTAATTTTGGATCAGCTGACTTTGGGTAAAGAAGTTGAAAGTCCTGATGCTCTCAAACTACCTGTGCGCTTAGCGTTGGCGTTGCTTAAAGACCGTAATGGCGTTATTGACCTGAACCTTCCGATTGGCGGATCACTGGATGACCCGCAATTCTCAATAGGCGGTATTGTCATCAAGGTGATTGTCAATGTTTTGACGAAGGCAGTGACAGCGCCATTTAACCTGTTGGCTTCACTCATTGGTGGTAGCGATGTCGAGCTCTCGTACTTGCCATTTGATCCAGGCGTTTCGTCCATTACCGATAAGGAGACGAAGGTACTGGAATCTTTGACGAAAGCCTTGAATGAACGGCCTGCTCTGCAACTTGAGATTACCGGTAAATATGATCCTGAAGTCGATGCTATCGGATTAGGCAAACAGCGCATCCTCCGAAAGATGCGTGAAATGAAGCGCAAAGAAACGGGCTTACCTGAAACAGAGAAGGTCAGCATCAGCGATTCTGAATATGCCGATAAACTTAAGCAGATTTACAAGAGTGAGAAATTCGACAAACCGTCCAATTGGATAGGTATGGATAAATCTTTGCCAACCGCCGAGATGGAACAGTTGCTTTCCAAGCATTATGCGAAGTCGGTTACTGAAGATGACCTTTTGAAGCTGGCCAATCGCCGTGGGCTGGTTGTTAAGGAATGGTTGCTTGAAAAAGGCAAGATTCCTGATGGTCGGTTGTATGTCCTCCAGAGTGAAAAGGGCACAGGTGGCGCTAACAAGGTTGACTTCTCGTTGCGCTGATTGAGAAGTTTTTTACCCAGAGAGACGCCATGGGTTACCTCAGGCGTTTCTTCTGGGGGGCAGGAGATTACTTTTTCCGGAATACGAGATCCCAGACACCATGCCCTAGGCGCAGTCCCCGCTTTTCAAATTTGGTGACTGGGCGGTAGTCAGGACGTGGAGCGTAGCCGTTTGCTGTGTTTTCAAGCTGGGGTTCTGCGTTCAAGACGTCGAGCATCTGTTCGGCGTAGTTTTCCCAGTCGGTTGCACAATGTAGGTAAGCGCCGGGTTTGAGTTTTGTGCAGAGGAACTGTACGAATGGGGGTTGGATTAACCGGCGTTTCTGATGCCTTGCTTTGTGCCATGGGTCTGGAAAGAAAACATGAACACCAGCTAAGGAATTGTCTGGAATCATGTTTTCCAAAACCTCGACGGCATCGTGCTGGATAATCCGGATGTTCTTGAGTCCTTTTTCGCCAATTAACTTTAAGAGTGCTCCAACCCCTGGAGTGTGTACTTCTACTCCTATGAAGTTGAGATGTGGGAGTGCTTCTGCAATAGTTGCGGTTGTTTCTCCCATACCAAAGCCGATTTCAAAGATGGTATCTGCCTGCCTGTCAAAGAGGGTGAGGTAGTCCAACTGTTTTTTTTCATATGGGACGCAAAAGCTGGGCCCCAATTCTTGGATGGCTCGTTCTTGTCCAGATGAAACGCGCCCCGTGCGGGTGACAAAACTGCGGATGCGGTGGACTTCTGGGTCATAGAACAAGGTTTTCCCGGCTTTGTTGGTCTGTAGCTGATCGGACATAGCTTTGGCAGGATGTAGATAATAAAAAACCCGCCTGAAGCGGGTCAATTCTGCGGATTTTTTGGTGCCCACGGAGGGATTTGAACCCCCACACCTCGCGGCACATGGACCTGAACCATGCGCGTCTACCAATTCCGCCACGTGGGCTTTCCGATTTCAGTGCAAGCACCGAAAGAGACGCTCATTATAATGGTCTTTTAGAGTTTGTCAAATCTCTTGCAGAAACTGTGAAAAAAAAGCATCATGTTGCTGTTATTGGATAATCCTTTCCTTTTGCTGCTAGCGGAGCCCATATGATGAAACAGTATGCCTATCCCATTCCCAGCCGCGCCGAAATCCTTGAAACACTTTATGGGGCAACGCGGGGGTATGGTGTTAAAAGGCTTGCCAAAGAACTGCATGTTAAGACAACAGAGTTTACGGGCTTTTTAAAACGGTTGGATGCGATGGTGCGTGACGGGCAACTGACCCAGGATGCTAAGGGAGCCTATAAGGTCAATACGTCTGCTGAGTTTATCCCAGGGTACGTACAGGGGCATCCAGATGGCTATGGCTATTTAATCCGTGATGATGGTGAAGAGCCGGTTTACTTGAGTGAACGTGAAATATTCAAGGTCATGCCGAATGACCGTGTGGATGTGCGTATTACGGGGTACGACAAGAAAGGGCGCCCAGAAGGTACCATTGTAATGGTCACGTCCCGATCAACGACACATGTCGTTGGTCGGCTTTCTCGAGTTGGTGGAAGTTGGCAGGTCACGCCAGAAGATCAGCGTATTGCGCATGAAATTTTGTTGGAAGGCAAACCAGGCAAAGCAAAGGAAGGGCAGTATGTCAATGTGGAGTTGACGGAACAGCCAACCCGTTATGGACCGCCCAAGGGAAAGATTGTTGAAGTTTTGGGCAATCGAGAAGATTCAGGTGTTGAAATCGAGATTGCTGTGCGTCGGTTCGGCTTGCCTTATCTCTTTTCGCCTGGTGCAACGCAGGAAGCAGATTCTTTGCCAGAAACGGTTTTACCGGAAGAGATTAAGGGGCGTATTGATCTGCGTGATATACCGTTGGTTACCATTGATGGGGAAGATGCGCGTGACTTTGATGATGCTGTTTTCTGTACACCGGTTACAGTCGATGGCTCTGAGGGATACCGTTTGATTGTTGCTATTGCCGATGTAAGCCATTACGTTAAACCAGGCTCATGTTTGGATGACGATGCACTTTCAAGGGCAACGTCTGCGTATTTTCCGCGGCGCGTCATACCGATGCTTCCTGAAAAACTCTCCAATGGTATCTGTTCATTGAATCCGGATGTTGACCGTCTCGTGATGGTTTGTGATGCCGTTGTCAATACAGAAGGTGATGTCACTGCTTACCAGTTTTATCCAGCGGTGATGCATTCGGCGGCTAGGTTGACCTATACCGAGGTCTATGCGATTTTGACCAACCCAGTTGGTGCGGAAGCTACCCAGCGCAAGGCTTTAGTGCCGCACCTAAATGACCTGTATGCACTTTACAAGGTGTTGGAAAAGGGACGGAAGCGTCGCGGTGCGATTGACTTTGAAACGGTCGAAACGGAAATAATCTGCAATGAGGACGGTAAGATTGAAAAAATCTTGCCCAGGGAGCGCAATGATGCGCATAAACTCATTGAAGAGTGCATGCTTGTTGCTAATGTCTGTGCGGCACAGTTTGTCGAGCACCATCAACGAATAGGGCTTTACCGTATCCATGCGAAACCCTCTTTAGAAAAACTTCAAAATGTCCGCGGTTATCTGGCTTTATCAGGCATTACGTTAGGCGGCGGCGAGTCGCCGATGCCGGCTGATTATGCAAAAGTCCTTGAGCAGGTCGCAGGACGGCCTGATGAAATGATTTTGCAGACGATGCTTTTGCGTTCTATGCAGCAAGCGGTGTATTCGCCGAGTAATATCGGGCATTTTGGCCTTGCATTTGACGCCTATATGCATTTTACCAGTCCCATTAGACGTTACCCAGATTTGTTAACGCATCGGGTGATTAGGGCGATTCTGGCTGGAGAAAAATATGTGCCGAAGGGAATTGATCCTAAGAAACTCAACCTGGATGTTCCTGTAGCCATGCGCCAGCAGGTCTGGCAGCCTGCTGGGCTTGGGAAACGTTCCGGGAAACCAGACCGTGAACAGATGGTATGGGGAATGTTGGGGGTTCATTGTTCGGCTAATGAGCGCCGTGCGGATGAAGCGTCTCGTGATGTGGAACAGTGGCTGAAGTGCTGGTATATGCACGATAAGTTGGGTGAAGATTTTGATGGCATCATCTCAAGCGTGACAAGTTTTGGGATATTTGTCCAGTTGAAAGATTTTTATGTCGAAGGGCTGGTGCACGTCACTGACTTGGGGTCTGACTATTACCACTATAACGATGTCCGACGAGAATTGCGTGGAGAGGATAGTGATGTAACGTTTGGTTTAGGGGACAGCGTCAAGGTTCGGCTTGCTCGGGTTGATATGGATGCGCGCCAGATTGACTTTGTTCTTATAGAAGCGCCGACGTCGCGTAAGCGTTCCAAAAGGGCGTCGAAAGGCAAGGGCGTATCTTCAGGGCAGTCTGAGTGAAGGAAATTATGAAACATAAAGCAGTTTTTGGTTTTCATGCGGTCACTTCCCGGATCCGCCATGAGGCATCTTCGGTTGAGATGATTTATGTAGATGGTACACGTAATGACCGACGGATGCAGGATTTACTGGCGCTAGCAAAATCCTTTAGTGTACGCATCATTCAATCAGACAGTACGCGTCTGGATAAATTGTGTGGAACACGGCGTCATCAAGGCGTTGTGGCGATGGCTGAACCTTTGTCTTTGGCTAGGAACCTAGATGAATTGCTCGATGCCATTTCAGGGACACCTTTATTGTTAGTGTTGGATGGCATTACGGATCCCCATAATTTGGGGGCGTGTCTCCGTGTTGCCGACAGTGTGGGCGCACATGCAGTGATTGCGCCAAAAGACCGCTCAGTTGGTATCAATGCAACAGTTGAGAAAGTGGCCAGTGGAGCTGCGCAGACTGTTCCTTATATTCCAGTGACGAACTTAGCTCGAGCGTTGCGTCAGTTGAAAGAACGTGGTATCTGGGTTGTTGGGACGTCGGATGCTGCGACTAAAAGTCTCTACGATGTTGACTATACGGTGCCGACTGCCTTTGTGATGGGGGCTGAAGGATCTGGCATGCGGCGTTTGACCCAGGAAGTGTGCGATGAATTGGTGGTCATCCCGATGATGGGGAGTGTTGAGAGTCTTAATATCTCGGTTGCATCGGGTGTTTGCCTCTACGAGGCAAGGCGTCAGCGGTTAAAGGGCTAGGTTCTATTGTTGTCCGTGGAAAAGTGTTTTTTCGTGCAGGATTCTGCGGAAACGGTTATCATCACGAACCATTATTTGATGCGCTTTTTCAAAATGGGCCGCTTCAGGGAAGAAATCAAAAGCATTATGGAACGCGATCCTGCTGCACGTAGCGGCTGGGAGATAGTGACGTGCTATCCAGGTTTCCAGGCATTGGCAGTCCATCGCTTGTCTCATTGGCTTTGGAACCATAAGTTAAAGTGGTTTTCCCGTTTTATTTCGCATTTAGCCCGTATTTTTACAGGTATTGAAATCCATCCGGCTGCTGTTATTGGCCGCCGGGTATTCATCGATCATGGTTGCGGTGTTGTGATTGGTGAGACGGCAGAAGTAGGAGATGACTGCACTATCTACCAAGGGGTCACGCTAGGTGGCACATCCCTGACTAAAGGGAAAAAGCGCCATCCGACTTTGGGTAATGGTGTTATCTGTGGTGCTAATGCGCAGATTCTTGGCAGTTTTACGGTGGGTGATGGTGCAAAGGTTGGTTCTAATGCGGTTGTTGTCCGTGAGGTGCCTCCCGGTGCGACGGCAGTTGGCAACCCCGCCCGCATTATTCTAAAAGAAGACCCGAAAGATTCTGCTAAAGCGGATGCTGCAACTAGGCTCTTTAATTCTTATGGCATTACGGCCAATGAGGATGATCCTCTGATTAAAGCATTGCATGGGTTGATCAACAACAATGCAGCGCAGGAGCGGCGTATCCAGCAATTGACCGATGCTTTGGAGAAGGCAGGTATTGCCGTTGAAGCGGCTGATGAAGAAGGTGGAACGCTCAGTACTGAGCAACTCAACCGCCTAATGGAGTGATGTCAGAGCGCGTGCCTTGTAATGGCACCGTCGGCAGCCACAGAAAGCCAGTCTCCTCGTGGCATTTTCGGGTCATCTAAATCCCAGTCAGACAGTACAATCCGGCGTTTGATGCCATCGGGCATTTCAATGGGGTGTTCGCCAGGGCGGTGCGTATGACCGTGGATTAAGACATCAGCATTTGTTTTCCTGAAAAGGTCTTTGACTGCATCTAGGTTCACATCCATGATTTTGGCAGACTTGGTCATTTTGCTTTTTGCGCTGTCCTTTCTGGCATTGGTGGCAATAGACTTTCGCTTTGAGAGAGGAACCAAAAGGAAGAAAAAGCGCCAGATGGGGTTTCTGACCTTGGCGCGGAATTTCATGTAGGCTTCATCGTCTGTGCACAGGGCGTCGCCGTGTGAAAAGGCAATCCGGGTGTTACCAGCAGTGAAGAGGCCGGGTTCTTCCAAGGCTGTGGCGCCGGTTGCTTTTAAGAATTTTTTACCAGTGAGGAAATCGCGGTTTCCACAGAGCCAATAAACGGCAGTACCACTGTCAGCTACTGCTTTGATGGCGTTGACGATACGCAACAAGTAGGCATCACCAGCCATAGCATCGTCGCCAACCCAGTATTGGAAAAGGTCGCCTAAGATATAAAGCCGTTCAGTTTGCCGGGCTTCATTTTCCAAGAAAGAAAGGAAAGCCCGCGTCGTTTCAGGTAGTTCTTCAGACAAATGCAGGTCTGATAGGAAAACTGCTTTGAAACGGGCAGGCGCATCCATAGCAAAAAGTTGTTTGGTATCTGGTCAGACTTCTTCTGCGGATTCAATAATGACGCTTTCCAGAGGGACGTCTTGATGGCCGGTTGGGTGGAAGATTGTCCTGACACCTTTGATTTTGTCGACAACGTCCATGCCTTCCGTGACTTTGCCAAAGACACAATAACCCCAGCCGTCTTGGCCTGGATAGTCAAGGAAATCATTGTTGGCAACATTGATGTAGAACTGTGCTGTGGCGGAGTGTGGGTCGCTGGTGCGTGCCATTGCAATGGAATACCGCTTGTTGGAAAGCCCGTTCTTGGCTTCATTTTCAATCGGTGCATTGGTGCGTTTCTGGTTCATCGCTTGGTCGAAACCGCCACCTTGGATCATGAAGTTGTCGATGACGCGGTGGAAGATGGTGCCGTTATAGAATCCGGAATTAACGTATTCCAAGAAGTTCTTGACGGTTTTAGGTGCTTTTTCTGCGTTGAGTTCGATCTTAATCTTGCCGAAATTGGTGTTTAAGATGACAGCCATGTTTTTCCTTGGTAAGTTGAGGGTCAAAGATAGAAGGGTACAGGCTTTAAGCTCCGTACCAAAAACGAATGCATTCTAGCAGACTCACGCACGCAATGATATTGCTAACAGGAACGGCCAGTTTCTTGATTGTGCGGTTATGTCGATAGCTCGCGTAAGGATATGAGGCAATCTGTTAAAATAGCTATTTGTACCTTAATTGAATCAGGTGACCAACCATTATGAGCGAGCTTCAGATATATAACAGCCTCACAAGGACTAAGCAGGTCTTTAAGCCGATTGTACCCGGGAAAGTCGGAATGTACGTTTGTGGGATGACAATCTATGATTACTGCCATATGGGGCATGCTCGCATGATGATGTCGTTTGACGTTGTCTACCGTTGGCTCAAGGCGTTGGGTTATGATGTCACTTATGTCCGTAATATTACCGATATTGACGACAAAATCATCCGGCGTGCTGGTGAAAACGGCGAAACCATGTTGAATCTGACGACGCGTTTTACGCGGTACATGCACGAAGATACAGAAGCTTTGGGGATTTTGCCGCCAGACTATGAACCTAAAGCTACGGAATATATTGATGAAATGCTTGCCATCATTGATAAGCTGGAGAAAAACGGCTTGGCCTATCAATCGGAAGATGGTGATGTGAACTATTCTGTCAGGGATTTCAAGGGCTACGGCAAGCTTTCCGGTAAGTCGTTGGATGACTTACGCGCTGGCGAGCGTGTGGATATCAATACTGGTAAGCGTGATCCCTTGGACTTTGTCCTCTGGAAGTCTGCCAAGGATTCAGAACCTGATGAAGCAAAGTGGGACTCCAAATGGGGGAAAGGTCGCCCGGGTTGGCACATTGAGTGCTCGGCTATGTCCAGTAAACTCTTGGGGGAACATTTCGATATCCATGGTGGTGGATTTGACTTACAGTTTCCGCATCATGAAAACGAAATTGCCCAGTCTGAGGGGGCATCAGGCAAGACTTTTGTGAACTATTGGATGCACAATGGTTTTGTCCGTGTCGACAATGTGAAGATGTCGAAGTCGTTGGGCAACTTTTTCACTATCCGTGATGTGCTGAAAGATTATGATGCAGAAGTGTTGCGCTTTTTTATCATCCGTACTCATTACCGTAGTCCACTTAATTATTCGGATGCGCACTTAAATGATGCGAAAGGAGCATTGACACGTTTGTATACGGCTTTAAACGGCGTGGATGCGAAAGTTGCTGATATTGATTGGTCAAACCCCTATGCCGCGCGCTTTAAGGATGCAATGAATGATGACTTCAATACAGCAGAAGCCGTAGCTGTCCTCTTTGAGTTGGCGGGCGAAGTCAATCGGACGCATTCTGTTGAAACGGCATCCCTCTTAAAATCCCTAGGAGGTGTCTTAGGGCTTTTAGATCGTAATCCTGCTGAGTTCCTGCAGGCAGGTACGGGCGATATTGATACCGGATGGATTGAAGAACAGATTAAAGCACGCCTTGCTGCGAAGAAGGGTAAGGATTATGCTGAAGCAGATCGCATTCGCCAGACGCTCAAAGAAAAAGGCATTGAATTAGAGGATAAACCAGGTGGCATCACTGAATGGCGCCGGGCTTGATTGGTTGGTCGTTTGCAGTTTGTACAAGATAATTTGAGGTTGCCCGGTTAGGGGGCCAAAAGGAGATAGTGTGGCTAAAACGATGTTTCTCAGTTTCGAGCAGCCGATTGCTGAACTGAATGCGAAAATCGAGGAACTGCGTCTGGTTCAGGGCGATTCTTCCGTTGATATTTCAGAGGAAATCCGTCAGCTGGAGGAAAAACACCGCCAGTTGATTGAAGATACCTATGCTGGGTTGACTCCTTGGCAGGTTTCCCAGATTGCCCGTCATCCTAATAGACCCTATACACTTGACTATATCCAAGAGATTTTTACGGATTTCCGTGAGTTGCATGGTGACCGCGCGTTTGCAGACGATCCTGCCATTGTCGGCGGTTTGGCACGTCTGGATGGTATGCCCTGTGTGGTAATTGGTCACCAAAAGGGGCGTGACATCAAGGAACGGAGTTTCCGTAATTTCGGGATGCCGCGGCCTGAAGGCTACCGCAAAGCATTGCGATTGATGCACACAGCAGAAAAGTTTGGATTGCCAGTCTTTACCTTTGTTGATACGCCTGGGGCATTCCCAGGGATTGATGCTGAAGAACGTGGACAGTCTGAAGCCATTGGTCGAAACCTCTATGAAATGGCAGAAATTAAAGTACCGCTAGTTGCTACTGTGATTGGTGAAGGTGGTTCCGGTGGTGCTTTGGCCATTGCGGTTGCAGACGTTGTGCAGATGCTTGAAAATTCCATTTATTCCGTGATTTCCCCAGAGGGGTGTGCGTCCATTCTCTGGAAGACGGCAGAACGCGCGAATGAAGCGGCGGAGGCCTTGGGGTTGACAGCGAAGCGGCTGAAAGAGATTGGATTGATTGACCGTATCATCCAAGAACCTGTTGGTGGGGCACATCGCAATATGACGGAGACAGCAGCACGTATCAAGGTGTCTTTAATTGAGGCTTATGAAAGGCTAAGGGATGTCCCTGCTGATGCTTTGCTTGCTGCCCGTCAGGAAAAGTGGCTGAATTTCGGTAAATTCAGCGATACAGTATCCGTTGCCTAGGAATTGGTCTTGCCTTCAGTCTGGGAATCCTTCCAATCTTCACTTGAGGCAATCCTTTCGCGCTTTCCGGCAAAGGTTCCCTTTGCTGTTGCTTATAGTGGTGGCGCCGATTCAACGGCGCTGCTTATCCTTGCACATCGCTATGCGAAGCAAGAGAATCGTTGCCTTTATGCTTTTCATATCCATCATGGTATTAGCCCAGATGCGGATCAGTGGATGTCACATTGCCATAGTACTTGTGACGCGTTAGGCGTTGCGTTTGGTGCGCAGAAAGTGCATGTAAATGGTACGTCTGGCGGCATTGAAGCCGATGCCAGAACCAAGCGCTATCGAGCTTTGGGAGGGTTGGCTAGGGCGCATGGCGTTTCCTTAATCCTCACAGCTCATCATTTGGATGATCAATGCGAGACTATCCTGTTGCAACTTTTTCGGGGAACCTTTCTTGCTGGTTTGACCGGGATGGATTCTTGTGTGGTGTTGCCTTATCAGGCAGGCAAAACAGATATTTATTTGGGGCGGCCTCTGCTATCGGTTACGAAGCGTGACCTTGAAGATTTCCTGTCTGCGTCTGGGATTCCTTTTGTTGAAGATGCATCGAACCGCGATACGTCATACCGACGGAATGCCTTGCGTCACTGCGTTATGCCGTTAATCGGCGCATCGTTTCCTGGGTTTGAAAAGCATCTGGCTGGGACAGGGCGCACGGTAGCTTCTGCACTTAAACTCTTAGATATGTTGGCTGCTGAAGACCTAGCGGGCTGCGTTGATGAGAACAAGGCTTTGGATATGGTTGTGGTGAGATGTTTGAGTGATGAGCGTATTGAAAACCTGCTTAGATATTGGTTGAAGGTCAATCAAATCCGTATACGGTCGTCTGCCTGGTTTTTTGAACTTAAGAGACAGTTGATGTCAGTTAACCACGATGTTAAGACGGTGTTGGCAATGGATGGGAAAGTCATCCGGAAATATCGGGACAAGGTGAAGATGGAAAGACAAGAAAAACGTGAACCACCGCAGCAAGCGTTGGACTTTAACTGGAATGGTGAACCATCCATTGAGTTTCGTACATGGTACGGCATCCTGACATTTGAATTGGGCGAGACTGGATTTGATGTGGACTGGTTTAGAGGGCGGATTTTCAGTCTGCGTCCATACCAAGGTAGTGCACGGCTGGTCTTGCAAGGACGGCCATCAAAGGATCTTAAAAGCTTGTATCAAGAAGCTGGTATTTCAGGCGAAGATCGGCGTTTCTTGCCGTCCATCTGGTGGGAAGATGAGCCCATTTTTGCTGCAGGTATTGGCCAGTCCGCTAAATGGGCAGGAAAATCGGGCAAATGCGTCCAATTGGTCTGGAAGAGGCTTCCATGATACCTATTCATGGCGGAAAAAAAGGATTTTTCCAGTGCAAAGGCAGTCATTTTAAGGTACAGTTGATATTTGAATTTTTACTTCCAGGTACTGAGATCTTATGGCTTTAGTTGTTCATAAATATGGTGGTACATCGATGGGGTCGGTTGATCGCATCAAGAATGTGGCACGCCGCGTTGCGAAGTGGCATGACGCGGGTTATCAGGTCGTTGTTGTCCCTTCCGCAATGGCTGGTGAAACGAACCGATTGATTGGGCTTGCACGGGAGATTATGCCGGAACCCGACCAGCGCGAGTTGGATATGATTGCGTCAACAGGCGAACAGGTTTCCATTGGTTTGCTGTCGATGGCACTTAAACAGCTTGGGAAAGATGCGGTTTCCTTTACTGGGTGGCAAGTGCCGGTTGTTACCGACACAGCGCATACAAAGGCGCGTATCCAGTCTATTGACGACCGAAAGATCCGAGAAAACTTGGATAAGGGGAGTATTGTCATTGTCGCGGGTTTTCAGGGGGTCAACGAATTCAATGAAATCACGACATTAGGGCGTGGTGGGTCTGATACCTCTGCGGTCGCGATTGCGGCAGCGCTTAAAGCAGATGAATGCTTGATTTATACCGATGTGGATGGGGTTTATACCACGGATCCACGAGTTGTTTCGGAAGCAAGGCGGTTGAAGAAAATCACCTTCGAAGAAATGCTTGAAATGGCATCTTTGGGTTCTAAAGTGCTCCAGACGCGTTCTGTTGAGCTCGCTGGTAGTTACCATGTCCCAACCCGCGTGCTTTCATCCTTAACCGATCCGGAAATGCCTCTGGAGGAAGAAGCAAAGTCTGGTACATTGATCACTTTTGAAGAAGAACACACTGATATGGAATCAACCGTAATCTCTGGCATCGCCTTTAGCCGCGATGAAGCCAAAATCACCGTTTTAGGCGTTCCTGATAGGCCAGGAATCGCATCCCAGATTTTGGGTGCGATTGCCAATGCCAATATTGAGGTGGACATGATTATCCAGAATCAGTCCGTTGGCGGAAAGACAGACTTTACCTTTACGGTGCCACGCCCTGATTACAATAGGGCTATGGATATCCTGAACAACCAGGTAAAAGCGGAAATCGGTGCATCGGATATCATTGGCGATGCGAAGGTGTCCAAGGTTTCTGCTATTGGTATTGGTATGCGTAGCCACGTGGGTGTTGCGTCCAAGATGTTTAGTACGCTGTTTTCTGAAGGCATCAACATCCTGATGATTTCGACGTCAGAAATCAAGATTTCTGTCATTATTGACGAAAAATATATGGAATTGGCAGTCAGAGCCTTGCACAAGGCATTTGGCTTGGAACAATAAAAATGGCTTAGGGGAATATACTTTGAAGTGACGTTCCCTCTTCCTAATCCCGATTGGAGGTCGCTATGTCTTATAAAACCATCCTAGTTCATTTAGACAGAAAAGATATCATGAAGAATCGGGTGCGCATCGCTGCATCGCTGGCAAAGTCTGAGGCTGCGCATCTGCTGGGGGTTTCGACGATTGGTATTGCCTCAACCCAGAGTTCTTACTTTTATTCACCACAGGATCTAGCATTTGCAGAACATATGAAGTACCTGCGTTATAAAGCAGGCCAGTTTGTCGAAGAATTCAAAGAAGAAGTCAAGGGTATTGGTATCGAAGACATGGAAGGCCGCATTGTCGATGGAGATTCCAGTGCTGGTGTGTGCCAGTTGGGACGAGTGAGTGACCTGATTGTGATTGGCCGAACTAATTTGGATGATACAGGTGCATCGGTTACCCCTGATTTTCCAGAATTTGTGATGATGAACTCTGGCCGCCCAATTCTGATTATTCCACCAGAATATCAGGGCGAAAGCGTTGGTAAGAAAGCCATGATTTGCTGGAATGGCAGCCGTGAATCCATCCGTGCTGTTGCAGATGCATTGCCGTTGCTCAAGAAAGCGGATTTGGTTCAGATCGTGATGTTCAATGTTGAAAGTGAATCTGATATGGATTCCGATGCGGGAGGAGCTGATATTGAGGCTTACCTTAAGCGCCATGGTGTCAACGTTGAAGTCATGCCACCGCAAAAGAGCCGTGATATTGGTAAGTCCCTGTTGGATCTCGCTGCTGAACAGGGTACTGACTTGTTGGTGATGGGGGGGTATGGCCATACCCGTTTCCGCGAGTTCTTGTTGGGAGGGGTGACCCGTACCATCCTGGAATCGACTGCCGTGCCTGTTCTGATGTCGCATTGATTGCGGCTGATTGGCTGGTGAAAGAGACCCTGTCAGACGAGAAGAGACTAGCTGATGGGGTTTTTCCATGTAAAATTATATATAGTAAGGTAGTCTGTCCACTTGGGATGGATGCCATCTGTGCCTTGACAAAAGGTGCAGCCCTTTTCCCCCTAGGTACTTGGCCATTGGGCAGTGCCACTTGAGTCTAGAGGTTTTGATGAAATGTGTAGATGATTTCCGGCTGGTTTTAGGCGGTAAAGAATATGTCCCGATTGTTATCGGTGGCATGGGTGTTGATATTTCGACCGCAAAACTGGCATTGGAGGCTGCCCGTCTGGGTGGCATCGGGCATATTTCAGATGCCATGTACATGGATGTTTCAGATCGGTATTTCAATACAGACTATACTGAAACAAAAGCCACTCAGTACAAGAAGTATATTCCTTTGCATGACAAGACAGATGTGCTTTTTGACCTAGCGATGGTTGCTGAAGCAACGAAGCGTCAGGTCGCTGATGTCATGGAAAGAAAGCGTGGTGATGGGCTGATTTTCATCAATTGCATGGAAAAGCTCACGATGAATGCTGCGCGAGACACGCTCCGCACGCGTTTAACGTCTGCTATGGATGCTGGCATTGATGGTATTACTTTAGCTGCTGGCTTGCATCAAAATACTTTAAGGCTTATCGAAGACCACTCTCGTTTCCGTGATGTTAAGATTGGCATCATTGTGTCTTCACATCGTGCATTGCAGATTTTTCTACGTCGCAATGCTAAACTCAAGCGATTACCTGACTACGTCGTTGTTGAAGGCCCTTTGGCAGGTGGGCACTTGGGCTTTGGATTGGATTGGGCGAATTACGATTTAAGGACGATTGTTAGAGAAGTCAATGCTTACCAAGAAAAGGAAGGCCTTTCGATACCAGTGATTGCTGGTGGTGGTATTTTTACAGGGGCTGACGCTGTTTCTTTCTTAGAAGATGGTGCAAGTGCTGTGCAGGTTGCTACGCGCTTTGCAGTGACCAGAGAATCCGGTTTGCCGGATCATGTCAAGCAGGAATACTTCAAGGCATCTGAAGACGATATAGAAGTCAATATGGCTTCGCCGACTGGCTATCCGATGCGTATGTTAAAGAACTCGCCAGCGCTCTCAGTCGGTTTGCGGCCGAATTGTGAAGCGTTTGGTTACATGCTTGATAAAGGGACATGTCCTTACTTGGAAGAGTATTACAAAGCTGTCGATGCAGGCGCAGATACGAGCTTTATGGTTAAGACACAAAAAACCTGTCTGTGTACGCATATGCGTAACCACTATGTTTGGACGTGTGGCCATTATGCTTATCGTTTGAAAGATACGACGCATAAGCTTGCTGATGGTTCCTACCTGTTACCATCTGCAGAACATGTCTTTAAGGATTACCAGTTCAGCAAGGATGGCAAAATTGCTTTGCCAGAATTGCCTGTTCCTCCCTATATCGTTAAGTAGACTCTGTCCCGAGTTGGCTTTACCTACACCAAAACAAAGAGCCGTTCACTGAACGGCTCTTATCACAAGTGTTTCAATTGTCCTTAGGCGCCACGGCGCATCAGGTCAAAGAAGTCTGCATTCGTTTTTGTAGCGCGTAGCTTGTCCAGCAGGAATTCCATTGCTTCAATCTCATCCATGCCATAAAGGAGTTTGCGCAGGATCCAGATTTTCTGCAGGAGAGCCGGTTCAATCAAGAGTTCTTCGCGGCGTGTACCTGATTTGTTCAGATTGATGGCTGGGTAGACGCGTTTTTCGGCAAGACGGCGTTCTAGGTGAACCTCCATGTTGCCTGTACCCTTGAATTCTTCATAGATGACGTCGTCCATGCGGCTGCCGGTTTCAATCAATGCCGTAGCGATAATCGTCAGGGAACCGCCTTCTTCCACATTACGTGCAGCACCGAAGAAGCGTTTAGGGCGCTGTAATGCGTTGGAATCAACACCACCGGTTAACACTTTGCCAGAAGCTGGGATAACGGTGTTGTAAGCGCGGGCAAGGCGGGTAATGGAGTCCAGCAGGATAACGACATCCTTTTTCATTTCTACGAGGCGCTTTGCTTTTTCCAATACCATTTCAGCAACCTGGACATGGCGGGTTGCAGGTTCATCGAAGGTGGATGCAATGACCTCACCATTGACGGAGCGTTGCATTTCCGTCACTTCTTCTGGACGTTCGTCAATTAAGAGGACAAAGAGGGTAACGTCTGGATGGTTGGCCGTAATGGCATGTGCCATGTGCTGCAACATCACGGTTTTACCGGATTTAGGTGATGCGACTAAGAGACCACGTTGTCCCTTACCAATAGGCGCAATCATATCAATGATGCGGCCGGTGATGTTTTCCTGTGCGCTGATGTTACGTTCAAGTTTCAGTGGCTTATCAGGATGCAATGGTGTGAGGTTTTCGAAAAGCATCCTGTGTTTGGATGCTTCAGGTGGGGCTCCATTGACCTTGTCGACTTTTACCAATGCAAAATAGCGCTCATTATCCTTTGGGGTTCTTACTTCGCCTTCAATGGAGTCACCAGTATGGAGGTTGAATCGTCTGATTTGGGAAGGAGAAATATAGATATCATCTGTCGATGCCATATAGCTAGCATCGGGCGAGCGCAAGAAACCAAAGCCATCTGGCAGGATTTCTAATACGCCATCACCATAGACTTGCTCGCCGGATTTAGCACGTTTCTTCAGGATGGCGAACATCAGCTCCTGTTTACGCATACGTGGAGCATTGTCAATCTCAAGTTCTAATGCGAGATCCAACAAAGCGGATACACGCAGGGATTTTAACTCTGATAAATGCATGATAAAAAAGGGAGGTTACAGAAGACCGGAATGTATTCCTGACAAGGAATACATAATGATGGCGGTTGGGAAACCGCCATCAGATGGGATGGTTAGACATTTGCATCAATAAAGGCCTTAAGTTGTGTGCGGCTCATTGCCCCGACTTTTTGGGCAACGAGTTCACCGTTTTTAAACAACATTAAGGCAGGAATACCGCGGATACCGAATTTCTGAGGGGTCAGCGGATTTTCATCGACGTTCATTTTAGCGACTACCAGTTTGTCCACATATTCTGTTGCAACTGCGTCAACAAGAGGGGACAACATCTTGCATGGGCCGCACCAGACAGCCCAGAAGTCAACCAAAACAGGTTTTTCAGATTTAAGGACGTCAGCTTCAAAGGAAGCGTCGGTTATGACTTTGGTATCGTTGCTCATAATTTACTGTCAGGAAAAGTTAAATATGAAAAATGCCATATTGGCGGATGCCAAGTGCATCCAGGAAATGGCTACAGGATTCTTGCTCACAAGAACTGGAAACTGCATTTCGCGTATGGTGGGCAAGACATAGAATTCAAGTATGAATTCTAATCAAATTTTGCCTTTCTTGCGAGTGTTTCCTATCTATTACAGGCTATTTTTTTTATGTAGTTTGATTAGAAGGAGACATCAGTTGTTCTTTAGGGGTTCAACTTAACAGAATCAGGCATATGATACCCCCCGCCTAAAGCACGATAGAGTTCAACAGCATTGTTCATACGCATGAGCCTTGCATCGACCAGCAACTGCTCTGCTGCAAATTTCTGTCGCTGTGCATCCAAAACTTCAAGCGAACCGGCAATCCCGTTTAAGAACCTGGCTTTTGCTAAGCGGTGACGGTCTGTTTCGGAATCTAGCATGCCCTGTTGGGCTTTGACCAGCTCATCGAGCCATTTCCGTGCCGTTAAGGCATCAGCCACTTCCCTAAATGCGACTTGGATGGTCTTTTCATATTCGGCCACTGCGATGTTTTTCCGTGCTTCGGCGACATCCAGGTTTGCAATAGTCCTGCCGGTATCAAAGATTGGGACGCTCATCTGCGGAGTAAAAACCCAGGCACCTGAATGCGGATCAAAGAGGTTGGAAAAGCTGGTGCTCATTGTTCCTGCAAAGCCGGTCAAAGTGAATCTCGGGAAAAATGCGGCACGTGCTGCCCCGATGTTGGCATTAGCTGCTTTTAAAAGCTGTTCATGCTGGCGGATGTCAGGCCGCTTTTCCAAGAGTTCAGATGGCAACCCTTCAGGGATGTCCATCATTAGGTCGTCTTCAGAGAGTTTATGTGCTTCAGGCAGTCCAATAGGCATCTTGCCACCGACGAGGACAACGAGGGCGTTGAGGGTTTTTTCGTGTTCACGCTGGAGGTTGGCTAATGTCACTTGTGCGGCATGAACCAAGCTTTCACATTCCCTAAGTATGATGGCCGAAGAAATGCCTGCTTCATAGCGCTTTTTAGTCAGCGCCAATGTTTTCAGGTACGATTCGTAGGACTGACTGGCCAGTTTAATCTGCTCAGCTTGTGCGCGTTCTGTGAAGTAAGTTTTTGCGACTTCCGAGACGAGACTGATATAGGCAGAACGCTGGGCTTCTTCGGTTGCGAGGTATTTGGCAAGTGCTGCATCCGTTAGGCTTTTGACGCGTCCAAAAAAGTCCAACTCAAATGCAGGCATACCAACACCGACTTGGTGGGTACCGCCTGTAACCATGCCTGATCCCGCGTTGGAGAGTGTGCGCGTCCGCGTTGAAGTACCTTCGACTTCAATGGTTGGGAGTCTGTCTGCCCATTGGATGTCGTACATCGCGCGGGCTTCTTCAATTCGGAGGGCTGCGATACGTAGGTCTCGGTTGTTTTCAATAGCAGCAGCAATCAATGCCTTTAGGCGTTGGTCGCGGAAGAATTCTTGCCAGCCAATTCGGTTGGCCGCAGAAGGTGTTTCACTGTTTCCTGTTGGATACTGGCTTTCAACTGGTGCATCAGGCCTTTCATAGGTTGGTGCCATGCTGCAGCCTGCCAGAATGCCCGCTGCCAACAGTGCCAATGGGATTCTTTTAAGCATCGTTATCCTTCTTTCTGCGGCGTTTCAACGCATTCAATATTTCTTTCCATGATTTTTTGCCTTCTTCAGGAGATAGCTCAGTTTCTGCCTTTTCGGTATCTCCTTCTGTTTCAGGTGGTGTGGTTTCAGTCGTTTGCAGTTTCTTCTTGTTAAAGACGGTACGTACAACAACATAGAAAACAGGTACCATATAAACTGCTAAAACCGTCGCAGAAATCATCCCGAACATAACACCTGTACCGATAGCTTGCTGAGAAGCCGCTCCGGCACCATGGGCGATAGCGAGTGGGACAACCCCTAAGATGAATGCAAATGAGGTCATCAGGATGGGGCGGAAACGTAGCCTTACGGCTTCCATCGTTGCTTCAAAGACCCCCATGCCTTTCTCTTCTAGGTCTTTTGCGAATTCCACAATCAAAATGGCGTTTTTGGCAGAAAGTCCAATTGTCGCAATCAAACCCACTTTGAAGTAGATGTCGTTTGGCATTCCGCGTAGGTAAACACCAATTAAGGCACCAATGACGCCTAATGGCACGACAAGCAACACTGCGACAGGGATGGTTGTACTTTCATATAAGGCGGCCAGGCACAGGAAAACAGCCATGATGGAAAGGGCATACAGAAGTGGAGCCTGTGAACCTGATTTCTGTTCTTCTAGCGAAGTACCTGTCCATTCGTAGCCGAAGCCTTCTGGTAACTGTTTCATCAAGTTCACCATTTCATTCATGGCATCACCTGAGCTGTAACCGTCAGCTGGGGTACCGACAAGACGCATTGCTGGATAGCCATTGTAGCGGATCAACTGAATTGGACCTTTTTCCCATCTGGTCGTACAAAATGAGGAAAGAGGAACCATTGTACCTGATGCGCTCTTTACAAAAAGTCGACCAAAGTCTTCCTGGTCGACGCGCTTATCCGCGTCGAGCTGGACGATGACACGTTGTTGCCGTCCTTTGCTGTCAAAGTCGTTGACGTACGCAGAACCGAAAGCAGTTGATAGTGAAGCGTTAATGTCTGAGAAGGAAACCCCTAAGGCATTGGCCTTTTCACGGTCAATTTCAAGTTTTAGCTGTGGTGCATTTTCCATCCCGTCAAAGCGGATGGTTTTGATGACAGGGCTTTCGTTGGCCAATTTCATCAACTGGTCACGTGCAGCAACTAGTTTTTCATTGCCTTGGCTAGAGCGGTCCTGGAGCCTAAAGTCGAAACCGGTTTCAGTACCCAGTTCGCGGATAGGCGGAGGGCTTAGCGGGAAGACTAAAGCGTCTCTGATTTGGGAGAAGCGTGCGAATGCGCGTCCAACGATAGCTGTTGCTGAGTCATCTGAACTCCGTTCACTAAAGTCTTTTAGGGTGACGAATGCCAAACCACCGTTTTGGCCAGAACCTGAAAAGCTGATCCCGAAGACCCCGACGGTATTCAATACGCCAGGTTCGTGCATGAACTGGTCTTCAACTTGTTTTAGGACTTCAATTGTCCGTTGCTGGGTTGCCCCAGCAGGTAATTGGACATTGGCGTAGAGGTAGCCTTGGTCTTCGTTTGGTAAGAAGGATGTTGGGAGGCGCCAGAACATGAAGCCCATGCAGATGACGATGGCGCCGTAAATGATGCAATAGCGTTTAATACGGCCTAAGACTTTACCAACTTGGGTGCTGTAGGCAGTGGTGACGATATTGAATTTACGGTTGAACCAACCGAAGAAGCCTTTCTTTTCGCCATGAGCTTTCGGGTCGACTGGTTTTAGAATTGTGGCGCACAGTGCAGGCGTTAAGGACAGTGCCAAAAAGGCAGAGAACACCATTGAGGCAACCATCGTGACCGAGAACTGGCGGTAAATGTTACCTACAGAGCCGCTGAAGAAGGCCATTGGAATGAAAACAGCAGTCAAAACAGTTGAGATGCCGACAATGGCGCCGGTAATCTGATCCATCGCTTTGCGGGTGGCTTCTTTAGGGGGTAAGCCCTCTTCGGCCATGATGCGTTCGACGTTTTCAACCACAACAATCGCATCATCAATCAAAATCCCAATTGAGAGTACCATACCGAACATCGTGAGCATGTTGATGGAAAAGCCCAAGGCTTTCATCACGGCTAATGTCCCCATCAATGCAATAGGCACCACAATGGTTGGGATGATGGTGTAGCGGAAGTTTTGCAGGAAAAGGAACATAATCAGGAAGACTAAGATGACCCCTTCAAAGAGGGTCTTAATGACTTCATGAATAGATGCAGAAACGAATTGTGATGTGTCGTTGGCAATGACGTAGTCCACGCCCCTTGGGAAGTATTGTTTGAGTTCTTCCATCTTTTCACGGATCAACCGCATTGTTTCCATGGTGTTGGCGGTCGCCGAAGGTAGTACCCCAAAACCACTGACGGGTTTACCGTCAAGGCGGGCAAACTTATCATAGGCTTGGCTGCCCAGTTCTACGCGGCCTACATCCTTGATGCGGACAGTGGAGCCATCGGGATTTGCGCGAAGGATGATGTTTTCAAATTCTTCAGGAGTTTGTAATTGCCCGTGGACATTGACGTTGGCGGTGAAGGTTTCCTTCCCAGTGTTAGGTGGGTTGGCAATGGCACCAGGTGTAACCACAATATTTTGGCTTCTGATGGCACTGGCTACATTGTCGGCTGTGATGCGGAAACCAGTCAGTTTGACAGGGTCAAGCCAGATACGCATGGCTTTTTCAGAGCCGAAAACCATCGCGTCACCGACGCCGGGCAAACGCTTGATTTCATAGAGGACGTTTCGGTAGGTCAAGTCTCCTAAGTCTACAGCGTCCATTGAACCATCGGTAGATGTCAGCTGGACAATGGCCATATAGTTCCTGCGGGACTTGTTGATGTTGATCCCTTGTTGGTTGACGGCGTTTGGCAGTCGTGATTCCACGCGTTTGAGGCGGTTCAACACGTCGACCGATGCCAATTCAACGTCGGTTTCTGGTGTGAAGGACAGGGTGATTTTTCCGGAGCCGCTTGCAGATTCAGACTCAAAGTAGTAGAGCCCTGTTGCGCCATTCATTTCCTGTTCAATAATCTGGATGACACTGTCTTCAACAGTCTGGGCGGTAGCACCAGGATAGGTGACCGACAGGGTGACTTGCGGTGGCGCAACATTCGGGTATTGTGCCACAGGCAGGTTGAACATCGACAATACACCTGCCAGTGTGATGAAAATTGCAATGACCCATGCAAAAATCGGGCGGTCAATGAAAAATCTTGCCATAGGAAGGGATTCCTTTTATCTATTTTTCATCAGTTCTTTGCAGCGGCCTGCGGTTGTTTTTCTTCAGCCTTTTCCGTCTTTTCAACAGGCGCTACGCCTTGGATTTGCTCAGGCGTGTCTTTCTTTTCAGGATCTTCCCAAGGGACAGCTTTGACCTTGATGCCTGGTTTGACCTTCTGCAATCCTTCGACAATCACTTTGTCTCCAGGTTCGAGACCTTCCGTGACAATAAACCGAGTACCTTGGATGCCGCCTGTGACAATCTTGCGCGTTTCGACCACGTCTTCGCTATTAAGAACCATGACAGAGTCGCCCTCGTTTGTGTGTAAGACAGCCTGCTGTGGTACGACGATAGCATTTTCTCGGATGGCTTGTTCAAATTTGGCTCTTACAAATGTGCCAGGTAGGAGCAAACCTTTCGGATTTGGGAAGAGTGCACGGACGGTGACTTCACCTGAGGACGGATCAACGGTGATGTCAGAAAAGACTAATGAACCTTTTTCAGTGTATTCAGTACCGTCTTCCAACTTCATTGTGACCGGGATGCTGTTGCCTGGATTTTGGAGAGAGCCGTTAAGCAACTGCTGGTGCATTTTTATCAATTCGGTCGAGGACCGTGTCAAGTTCAAATACATCGGGTCAATCTGCTGGACGGTGGCTAAGAGGGTTGGCTCATTCTGGCCAACCAAGGCACCTTCCGTGACCAAAGCTCGACCGATTCGCCCTGTAATGGGTGAGATGACATTGGCGTATTCAAGGTTTAACTTTGCCTTTGCAAGAGCGGCACGTCCAGCTTGGACATCAGCTGCTGCTTGTTTGGAAGCGGCTATGGCATCGTCATATTCCTGTTTACTGATGGCATCAATCCCAACCAGAGGCTTGTAACGTTTCAGTTTTAAGTCGGCCTGAATCTTGTTGGCCTCTGCATGTGCTAACGTTGCTTGGGCACTTTGTATTGATGCTTGGTAGTCACGTGGGTCAATGCGGAAGAGAATTTGTCCTTTCTTGACAATAGAGCCTTCCTCAAAGCATCGTTTTAGGACAACACCTGGTACACGGGCACGGATATCAGCTGTGCGGAATGACTCAAGGCGACCAGGGAGTTCGTTTTCAATCGTCAACCGTTCTGCGCCGATGACGATGTAGGAGACTTCAGGAATCCGGGCTGGTGGCTGGGGTTTTTGACCGCATGCGGTTAGGACAGTGGCTGCGGTTAAGACAATGCCGACTCCCTTGAGGCAAGGATATACGTTCATTGATGAATCTCAATTGGTTGCCTTTCCCATCTTTTTTGTGCAGGTCTAAGCCGTATACGTGATAGGGAAAGCCGTTTGCAAACTTAAAAACATACATACACGTATGTATGTTTCACATATATAATAGACTACCAATTATCGGACAAGACAGGTTTGTATGCAACAGGAAACAGCGGCGAAAATTACTCGCGGCTCAGGGAAAAGCCGGGAGAACATCCAGAAGAAAAAAGCGGCGTACACACGGAACAGAATCCTTGACGCTGCGGAAGATGTTTTCAATGACAGGGGATATTCTCAAACGAGCTTAAATGAGATTGCACAGGTCGCCGGTATGACGCGTGGTGCCGTTTATTGGCACTTCAAAAATAAGGAAGACCTTTTCAACGCGATGTGCGAAAGGGTCAGGGAGCCTATGCGCGTCCTTCTGGAAGAAACTGTCCGCAAGAAAATGGCAGAAGATCCCATTGCCCAACTCGTTTCAGCACACGAATGTTTTATGCGGGAGATGGTTGGTAATGCCCATTACCGGAAGGTGACAGAAATCCTTTTGCTTAAATGCGAACATACGGTAGTTGCAACACACATTTTGGAAAACAAGCGGCAGTGGCGTGACTATATCAGTGACCTGCTACAGGGCGCCTTGGAGAGTGCCAAGCGCCAAGGTGCCCTGCCTGAAGACTTGGATGTGCCGATGGCCGTTGATGTGATGTTTTCATCATTTTGGGGGATGATTGGCGACTGGCTTGTGTCGCCAGGTCGATACCCGGATATCATGGCACACGCTAAACGGTTGCACAGTGCGATGTTTGATTTGTTTAGGACAAGTCCTAATTTGAAGAAAACGGGATAGGGCAGGCGCACCTGCCCATAAGATAAGAAAAGGTTTTTTTTAGCGCAAGGCTTCAATCATCTGTTCAAGTTTGACGGTGTCTGCGCAGAAAGAGCGGATGCCTTCAGCGAGTTTTTCCGTTGCCATAGCGTCGTTGTTGACGGCTAATCGGAAAGCAGACTCTGTATAAGAGACTTGTTCAATAGGAGCCTGCTGTGCCATTGAAGGACTCAGCTTTTGGGTGACTGTATCGCTAGATTCGGACAGTACCTGTAGTAGTTGAGGACTGATGGTCAGTAAGTCGCAGCCAGCTAGCTCAATAATCTGGGAAGTGTTCCTAAAACTTGCGCCCATTACTTCGGTCGGATAACCAAATTTGCGGTAATAGTTATAGATACGCTTGACGGATTGAACGCCGGGATCAGCGTCGCCGGTATATTCTTGGCCAGTCTGCTTTTTGTACCAGTCATAGATGCGGCCGACAAAAGGCGAAATGAGTTTGACGCCAGCTTCGGCGCAGGCAACGGCCTGCGGAAGGCAGAACATCAAGGTCATATTGCAGTTGATGCCTTCTTTCTGAAGAATTTCAGCAGCACGGATGCCTTCCCATGTAGCTGCAATCTTGATTAAGACACGTTCAGCGGGGATGTTGGAAGCTTTGTAGAGTGCCATGAGCTCGCGCCCTTTTCGGATACTGCCTTCCGTATCGAAAGAGAGCCTTGCATCGGCCTCTGTTGAAACACGGCCTGGAACGACCTTTAATATTTCACAGCCAAAGGCAACAAGTAGCCGGTCGATGATTTCTTCGGTGGAAAGAGCCTTGTTTTTGCGGACAGTTTCTTCCAAAAGGCTATGGTATTGTGCTTTTTGGACAGCTCTTAGGATGAGCGATGGGTTGGTCGTGGAATCCTGTGGTGAATACTGTTGAATAGATTGGAAGTCTCCGGTATCGGCAACTACGGTCGTATACTGCTTTAATGCATCGAGCTGTGTCATGTGTTTAACCTTTTTTCTGGCAATTCAATTGTCTGGCACGTCCGTTCCGCGAACTAAAGAACGGTGTAACAGACAATTATAGAGGGTAAGGGGTGTTAGCCATCATCTTTTTGGTAGCCCTGACAGTAGAATGTCTGGGGTTAATTGCTTTTTGGGGGATGAAATTGTAAAAAAATGTTTGACATGCTTTCGTAGCCTGCTATAATCATCAAATTCTTAGGCGCGTAGCTCAGCTGGTTAGAGCACTACCTTGACATGGTAGGGGTCGTTGGTTCGAGTCCAATCGTGCCTACCAAGATTCCTAAACACCGCATCGTACTGCGGTGTTTTTTTTCGCCTGTACTGTTGTGTAGTTGGGACAAGAGAATACGTCTTTCATATGTACATCGTATAAATGGACAGTAATCGGCGGGGTAAAAGGGTTCAGTGCTAAAATAACCAGATTGTCAGAAGGTGCAATATGTGCTGCCTTCGTCCTGTGGATGATAAAGATGTCGAGGCGTCTCATCTACGGATACTCTTTTTTTAGATTTTAGGGGTTTGATATCCCGGTAGCCCAGGTTTTTACCTGGGTCTTTATTTGGAGATGAAAATGGTTTCAGTTCGGCTTCCTGATGGATCGAAACGAGAATTTGAAAATCCTGTTACCGTAGCACAGGTCGCTGCTTCTATTGGCAGTGGCTTGGCCAAGGCGGCAGTTGTCGGTCGTGTTGATGGTAAGTTGGTTGATACGTCTTACCTCATCGATAAGGATGTTGATCTGTCTATTGTGACTGACCGTGATGCCGATGGTGTTGATGTTATCCGCCATTCTACCGCACACCTGCTGGCTTATGCGGTTAAGGAACTCTTTCCAGATGCACAGGTAACGATTGGTCCTGTTATTGAAAATGGGTTCTACTACGTTGTTTCATATAAACGCCCTTTCACCCCAGAAGATTTGGTTGCTATTGAAAAGCGTATGACGGAGTTGGCTCGCAAGAATGAGCCCGTTTCGCGCCGTGTCGTTTCCCGTGATGAAGCTGTCAGCTATTTTAAGGGGCTTGGAGAGGACTATAAGGCAGAGTTGGTTGAAGCTATTCCTCAGGATCAGGAAGTTTCTCTGTATACCAGTGGTGGTTTTACTGACCTGTGTCGCGGTCCTCATGTGCCTAATAATGGCAAGTTGAAGGTCTTCAAACTGATGCGTGTTGCAGGTGCTTATTGGCGGGGTGACTCCAAGAATGAGATGCTCCAGCGTATCTATGGTACGGCCTGGGCGAAAAAAGAAGACCAGGATGCGTACCTGAAGATGCTTGAGGAAGCAGAAAAGCGTGACCACCGTCGTTTGGGGCGCCAGCTTGATCTCTTCCATTTCCAGGATGAAGCACCGGGTCTTATTTTCTGGCACGCCAAAGGTTGGACTATCTGGCAGCAGGTCGAGCAGTACATGCGCAAGGTTTACCAGGACAATGGTTATAACGAGGTTAAAGCCCCGCAAATCTTGGATCGCTCCCTGTGGGAAAAATCTGGACATTGGGAAAACTATAAAGAAAACATGTTCACCACTGAATCGGAGAACCGCATTTATGCCGTTAAGCCGATGAATTGCCCAGGACATGTTCAGATTTATCGTTCATCTTTACACTCATACCGTGAACTGCCCCTTCGTTACGGTGAATTTGGGCAGTGTCACCGCAATGAACCATCAGGCTCGCTCCATGGCATGATGCGTGTGCGTGGATTTACACAGGATGATGGCCACATTTTCTGTACCGAAGACCAGATTCTGGGGGAATGTGTTGCGTTTACAGAACTCTTGAAGAAAGTCTATGCAGACTTTGGCTTTACGGACATTATCTATAAGGTCGCAACACGTCCTGAAAAACGTGTGGGTTCCGATGAAATTTGGGATAAGGCTGAAAAAGCGTTGATTGAATCGCTGGAACGCTCTGGCGCACCTTATGAAATCTCACCAGGAGATGGCGCATTCTATGGACCTAAGATCGAGTACACACTGAAAGATGCAATTGGCCGTATGTGGCAGTGCGGCACAATCCAGGTTGACTTCTCGATGCCGAACCGTTTGGGCGCAGAATATGTGGCAGAAGACAATACCCGCAAAGTTCCTGTGATGATTCACCGTGCGATTTTGGGATCGCTAGAACGTTTTATCGGCATTTTGATTGAAAACCATGCTGGTGCAATGCCGATGTGGCTTGCACCTGTCCATGCTGTAGTTATGAATATTTCGGATGCTCAGGCCGACTATGCAACCAGTGTTGCTCAAATGCTGAAAAATGCTGGATTTAGGGTAGAAAGCGATTTGCGGAACGAAAAGATTAACTATAAAATACGCGAGCATTCCGTAAACAAGATTCCTTATATGCTGGTTGTCGGCGATAAGGAAAAGGGGGCTAATACGGTTGCAGTCCGGGCGCGGGGTAATCAGAACCTTGGCGTGATGGGTGTTGATGCACTCATTGCCCGTATGCAGGATGAGGTTAATAGTAGGAAGTAAACCGTCGTCGGACAGGCACAACAGAAGTAAGTGGGGAATAAGATAGCTACCGAGAAAAACTACCGCGTAAACGGCGAAATCACGGCTCAGGAAGTCCGCTTAATTGGTGTTGACAATGAACAGATTGGCGTCGTGACCTTGCGGGAAGCATTCAAGCTGGCTGAAGAGGCAGATGTTGATATCGTTGAGATGTCTCCAACGGCACGTCCGCCTGTCTGCCGTCTCATGGACTACGGTAAATTCCGTTATGCACAGCAAAAGAAGGCCCATGAAGCAAAGCTGAAGCAGAAGGTGGTTTCCGTTAAGGAAATCAAGTTCCGTCCAGGCACCGATGAAGGTGACTACAACATCAAACTTAGGAACGTCATCAAGTTCTTGGGTGATGGTGATAAATGTAAGGTGACCCTGCGCTTCCGAGGACGTGAGATGGCGCATCAAGATATTGGGCATCGGATGCTGGAACGTTTGAAAGCGGATCTTGAGCCTTATGGGCAGGTCGAACAATTCCCGAAAATGGAAGGGCGCCAGATGGTTATGGTGATGGCGCCGAAAAAGAAGAAATAAAGAATTGGCTGCCAGCGTGTAGACGGTGGTGGCAAATCAGTGGCAACACTGTAAAACAAGTGAGAGCAGGCATCAAAGTGTCACGGGGTGGCCACCTGCGATCATGTTAAAGGAGCTGTCTGAGAAGACAGGATAAACTATGCCAAAAATGAAAACAAAAAGTAGCGCGAAAAAACGTTTTCGCGTCCGTCCAGGTGGCACCATTAAGTGTGCACAGGCCTTCAAACGTCATATCCTGACCAAGAAAACCACTAAAGCTAAACGCCAGCTGCGTGGCACGACCAATATCTGCGCAAGCGATGTTGCATCCGTCATTCGCATGATGACGAGCGCTTGATCCACTAACGCGAACAACAAGGAAAGAACATGTCCCGAGTAAAACGTGGGGTCACTGCACGCGCCCGTCATAAAAAAGTGCTGAACGAAGCTAAAGGTTACCGTGGTCGTCGTGGTAACGTTTACCGCGTAGCAAAAGAAGCTGTCATGAAGGCAGGCCAATATGCTTATCGCGATCGTCGAGTCAAAAAACGTGAATTCCGCGCATTGTGGATTGTGCGTATCAATGCTGCTGCCCGTGAACTGGGTATGTCTTACAGCGTCTTTATGAATGGTCTGAAGAAAGCTGCTATTGAGCTTGACCGTAAGGTCTTGGCAGATATGGCGGTTTTTGACAAACCTGCTTTCGCTGCAATCGTCAATCAGGTAAAGGCAGCTGTTGCAGCCTGATAGAACTGGCAGTATGAAAAAGTCGGGCGGGGCAAGGAGACGCTTGCTCCGCTTTTTTATTTATCCGCTGACAATTGAGTTAGGATGGATGGGATGGATTCGTTAGAACAATTGATTGATTCCGCCAAGCAAGATTTCCTTGCTGCGCCTGATGCAGTCGCACTGGAAAATGCGAAGGCAAAGTACCTCGGCAAAACCGGGCTGATTACTGCCCAGATGAAACAGCTTGGCAAAATGCCTCCAGAAGACCGTCGCACCCGTGGTGCTGTTATTAATGCTGCCAAGGGACAGATTGAGGCTGCGTTAAATGCAAGGCGCCAGGATATTGCCAATCAAAAACTTCAGGAAAAGCTCAATGCTGAAGCCATTGATGTGACTTTGCCAGGCCGTGGACGTGGGAAAGGTGGAATCCATCCTGTGATGCGTACGTGGGAACGTATTGAGCGGATTTTTGGATCGATTGGCTTTGATGTGGCAGATGGTCCTGAAATAGAAAATGATTGGACCAATTTCACGGCGTTAAATAGCCCAGAAAATCATCCTGCCCGCTCAATGCAGGATACGTTCTACATTGATGGTAATGATGCCAATGGTAAGCCGCTTTTGCTACGTACCCATACGAGCCCGATGCAGGTACGTTATGCGCGATCGCACGATTTGCCAGTTAAGGTCATTGCCCCTGGGCGGACTTACCGCGTCGACAGTGATGCAACCCATTCACCGATGTTCCATCAGGTCGAAGGCCTTTGGATCGACACGGATATCAGCTTTGCTGATTTAAAAGGTGTTTACCTGAATTTTATCCAAGCCTTTTTTGAAACCGACAATGTTCAGATTCGGTTCCGTCCATCATATTTCCCGTTTACTGAACCATCCGCAGAAATTGATATTGCGTTTGGTTCAGGACCGCTAAAGGGGCGTTGGCTCGAAGTCTCCGGCTGTGGCCAAGTCCACCCGAAAGTATTGGCGAATATGGGTATTGATGCTGAAAAATATATTGGTTTTGCTTTTGGGTCAGGACTGGAGCGCTTGACGATGCTGCGTTATGGCATCAACGATTTGCGCCTCTTTTATGAAGGGGACTTGCGTTTCCTTAAACAGTTCAATTAATTGGTGTTTGGGTTTGTTGAAAAAAGAATATCGGAAGTGAAAGCGGATTATGCAATTTTCTGAAAACTGGCTCAGGACCATCGTTAATCCTGATCTCAATACTGAAGAACTGGCACATTTGATGACCATGTCTGGCATGGAAGTCGAAGAAGTCGTCCCTGCGGCAAAGCCCTTTTCAAAGATTGTTGTCGCAAAAGTTCTTGAAGTGGCTGGTCATCCCAATGCGGACCGGTTGCATGTGTGTAAGGTGGATGCGGGTACCGGGGAACCTTTGGAGATTGTCTGTGGTGCGCCAAATGTCCGACCAGGGATGTTGACTGGTTGTGCTTTGATTGGCGCTTCATTGCCACCTGGAGAAGATGGCAAGGCCTTTACGATTAAAAAGAGCAAACTACGTGGCATTGCTTCTTCAGGGATGCTGTGCTCTTTACGTGAACTGCAACTCTCAGAAGATCATAGCGGAATTATGGATTTGCCTGAGGATGCACCAGTTGGACAGGATTTAAGGGATTACCTTCAGCTTGAAGATAATATTTTTGATATCAAGCTCACCCCAAACAAAGCCGATTGTTTGTCTCTTTTAGGCGTTGCGCGAGAAGTTTCTGCATTGACTGGGGCGCCAATGCACTTCCCAGTGGTTGCGTCTGCATCCGTTACCTGTGACGATAAACAGGTCGTGAATATCCAGTCAAAAGACCTTTGTGGTCGCTTTACGTGCCGTGTTATTCGTAATATAAATGCAAAAGCGCCCACGCCGGATTGGATGAAACAGCGCCTGGAAAGGAGTGGACAGCGTCCGATTTCTGCCTTGGTTGATATTTCCAACTATGTGATGCTTGAATATGGTCAGCCAAACCATTTCTATGATTGGTCTAAGATCAATGGTGCATTGGATATCCGCTGGGGCAAAGCAGGTGAACAGGTCGAACTCTTAAATGATCAGACGGTAACTGTTGATGATTGGGTCGGTGTTATTGCTGACGCGAATGGTCCTGAGTCCTTGGCAGGTGTTATGGGAGGCAACCGTACCGCGATTTCCCTTGAAACCACGGATGTTTTGTTAGAATCGGCGTTTTGGTGGCCAGATGCTATCCGTGGCAGGACTCGCCGGTTTAATTTCACGACTGAAGCGGCACATCGATTTGAACGGGGCGTAGATTTTGGCAATACCGTCAATGCCTTGGAACGTATGACTCAGCTCGTTATGGATATCTGTGGTGTTGAAGGCAAGACACAGGTTGGTCCGATTAATGATCAGGTTGCCGCTTTGCCAGAAAGGAAACCAGTCGTTTTGCGCCGTCAGCGTGCAGAAAAGGTTATTGGTGTGCCGTTAACCAGTGACCAGATAGCGGATATCTTTACGCGCTTGAACCTGGGTTTTACGCGAGACGGTGATACGTTCACGGTAAAACCGCCATCTTACCGTTTCGATATTGAAATTGAAGTTGACCTGATTGAAGAAATTGCTCGGGTCTATGGCTTTGAGAACATCCCTGCGTTACCACCAATGGCACGTAATGTGATGCGTATTTCAGCAGAGTCCAGCCGTTCTTTGTTTTCAATCCGTCAGCAGATGGCTGATATGGAATATCAGGAAGTCGTCAATTACAGTTTTGTTGATGAGGCTTGGGAAAAAGATTTTGCCGGCAACGAAGATCCAGTCCGTTTGTTGAATCCTATTGCAAGCCAGATGGCAGTAATGCGTACGACTATGATGGGCAATCTGGTTGCTAACATTCAATTTAATATTAACCGTAAGGTTTCTCGTATCCGGTTGTTTGAAATAGGTGCTGTCTTCTTAAAGGATGCAGCTGTTGAAGATGGTCCAGCTACAGTTAAAGGTTACTGTCAACCTAAACGTATTGCAGCGGCAGCATATGGGTTTGCCGAAGAAGAACAATGGGGACTTGAAGCCCGTGTTGTCGACTTTTTTGACATCAAAGCCGATTTAGAAGCTTTGGCTGCGCCAGCTCAGTTGCGTTTTGTGAAGGCAGAGTATCCTGCCTTACATCCAGGGCGTTGTGCTAAGGTTGTCCTTGACGGTCAGGAAATTGGTTTCATCGGTGAACTGCACCCTTCTTTGCAGCAGAAGTATGGTCTGCCGCATGCGCCGGTACTGTTTGAAGTCGATGTTGCTCCACTCCAGGCAGTTAAGGTTCCTCAGTACCAAGGCATTTCCCGCTTCCAGCCAGTGACTCGTGATATTGCCTTAACAGTTGGGGTGGAAACACCAGTTCAGGATGTTATTGACATCTTTAACAGGGAAAAAGATAATAATCCTCAATGCGCAATCATGCAAAGTGTTGTTTTGTTTGATGATTATCGTGGAAAAGGGCTTGAGGATAGTGAAAAGAGCCTTGCTTTCCGTTTCACATTGCAAGACAGTAACGGTACATTGCAGGATGAGACTGTTGATTTAGCAGTCAATGCATTTGTTGCAGCGGCGTCCAGCCAGTTAGGCGCGAAGTTGCGTGCCTGATTGCAGAGGAGAAAGGGTCGCTTTTAACAGTATTTGCGGTAAAGGGCGGCCCGCTAGCACTGTGTAGCGATGACGGGATAATGGATACGGAAGGTAGGGTTTCATGAACGAAAAAGTCTATAAAACAGAGACAGAGGCATTACCCTCCATTCCTGCAAAACGTTACTTCACTATTGGTGAAGTTAGCGAATTGTGTGGTGTAAAACCGCATGTCTTAAGGTATTGGGAACACGAGTTCACGCAACTTAAACCCGTCAAGCGGCGTGGCAATCGTCGTTATTACCAGCACCATGAAGTGTTGCTGATTCGGCGTATTCGTGAGCTGCTCTACGAACAGGGGTATACCATCGTTGGTGCTCGCAATAAGCTCAACGAACGCGGTGCTGTTGTACAGGAAAGAGATGTCTCTGCTACGCAGAATCAGATTTCAACTTTCTCAGAAGACATTATGCAGATTAAGGCTGACTTAAATGATGTTATGGGACAGCTTAAGACTGAACTTAACGAGGTTGTCACCATACTGACAGTGCAGGAGCGGCACTGAAACAGCCTTTTGGCACTTTTTGCTAAGGTATGCGGATACTGGTTACTAATGATGATGGTTGGGATTCGCCCGGTATCCTAGCGTTGGCAGATGTGCTCTCTTCGTTTGCAACAGTTGAAGTTGTTGCTCCCGACGAAAACCGTTCTGCTTCATCCAATTCTTTGACCGTTGGCTGTCCAATTGCTGTAACCCATGGTAGGCAGGGTTACCATGCTGTGCATGGGACACCATCTGACAGTGTGCATGTTGCTGTGACTGCACTTTTGCCTTGGCGTCCCGATTTGGTTGTTTCAGGGATTAATGATGGGCAGAACTTAGGTGAAGACACAGTTTATTCAGGGACTGTTGGCGCGGCGTTGGAAAGCTTTCTTTACAATATCCCAGCGGTTGCCTTTTCTTTGGTGGATCGCGGTTGGCATCATTTGGACAGTGCAGCCAAAGTTGCTGCAGACATTGTCTTACAAGTCTACGGGAAAATGCCGTCTCCTTGGCTTTTGAATGTGAATATTCCAAATAGGCCTTATCATGAACTTTCTGGATATCAAGTAACGCGTTTAGGTAGGCGTAACCCATCACCAGGTGTACTTTTTGATGAGACGAATGACGGACACGAAGCCTACCGCATCGGTCCTTATGGCACCATCATGGACGATGGAGAAGGGACGGACTTCTACGCAATCAATTGTGGCCTAGTTTCTGTGACGCCATTACAGGTGGATTGGACGTATTACGAGGGGATGAAAAACCTTTCCAGTATTTTTGGTGATGGTATCAAACTTAGCAAAGATGCGCGGTGAAGCTCCTTGGAAATGGTAAGATATTGAAACATGCATGGAAAAGGTGAGTCGAAGCCTGTATCCTGTATCTTTCGTATTGGATGCCCGTTGGATAGCAATAGGTATTGGGGGATGTCGATGAAAAAAACAGCCTATACTTTGACCGTTTTGGCCTGCGCATTGCTTTGTGCTTGTAGTACGACGGATCATACTGCGCCGATTTCTGATATTTCTGGGCAGACGACCCCGCGCCAGAAACAGGTCATTGATGCTGATACGGTCAACTATACCGTTGAACCAGGTGACACGCTTTCCCAGATTGCGCGACGTTCGGGGCACAGTGTTGCTGAGCTCGTCGCTTGGAATGAAATTACGACGCCCGATACTATTGAAGTCGGTCAGGTGTTACGTGTCCAGCCACCCGAAAACCAAGCGGTTGCAACACCGGTTGATACATCAACAGGGGCTTCAACACAGTCAACGCCTGTCACAAAGCCTGCTATTGGTCGTGATGTTACCTATTACACAGTAGAACCTGGGGATACCCTCTCAGCGATTGCAAGGCGTTCAAATCATAGTGTTTCCGAACTGGTTTCATGGAACAGTCTTGATTCTGCCGATGCTATCGAAGTTGGTCAGAAATTAAGGGTGCAGCCAACATCGGGTTCAACCGTACAAAAGCCTGCAGCATCCTCAACTGCCCAGAAATCAAGCGCAACAGGCGGCATTGCCGAAGTCCGGAATATCAATTGGGCATGGCCGGCGCACGGTAAAATTGTTTCCTCTTATACGGCGGCGAGACGTGGGATTGATATCGCTGGAAGTAAGGGACAGAAAGTAACGGCTGCTGCTGATGGTACAGTCCTATACAAAGGGACGATGACTGGCTATGGCAACGTAATCATCGTTAAGCACAGTGGTAATGTACTCTCTGTTTATGCACACAATAGCAAAATGCTGGTAAGTGAGAAACAGCATGTCAGCCGAGGACAGGCAATTGCCGAGATGGGGAACACTGACAGCAATCGGGTTCAGCTCCACTTTGAAATCCGTTTCCAGAACAAACCGGTTGACCCAACCAAATACCTGCCTTAATAGGGCGAACGTAGGCTTTGCCTGTTGGCGTCAGGCGGCTTTTTGTTAAAAAGGAGGCTTCATGGCGGCAAGGACGATGCATACGGTTACTATTCATTCTTTGGATGCTGAAGGTCGAGGCGTTGGCTATTTTCCTGACGAAACAGGAGACGCTCGTGGGAAGGTGGTTTTTGTTGAAGGTGCTTTGCCGGGAGAAACAGTTGTAGCGGAGTCTTTGCGCAGGAAGCCCCGTTGGGAGTTGGCTGTAGCTGTTACCATATTAAAGCAATCATCCCTAAGAGTTCAGCCTAAGTGTCCGTATTTTGGCAAGTGTGGCGGGTGTTCCATGCAGCATTTGGAGCCGACCGCACAGGTTGCCGTCAAGCAACGGGTTTTGGAAGACAATCTCCAACATATTGGTAAGGTAAGGCCTGAGAGCATCCTGCCGCCTATCCATGGCCCTTACTGGGGTTACCGTTTCCGTGCGCGTCTATCCGTCAATTATGTACCCAAAAAGGGAGGCATTCTGGTGGGCTTTCGCGAGAAGCAGTCACGTTTCATCACTGATATGGTGCAATGTCCTGTCTTACCCTCGCATATGTCGGCGTTGCTTGTTCCTTTACGTGAGCTAATTGCATCGCTTAGTACCTTTAGCCAGGTTCCACAGATTGAAGTGGCCATTGGCCATGATGGCACGAAGCCTGTAACAGCATTGCTTTTGCGTATCATGGCGTCTTTAACCGCAGATGACGAAGCTAAGCTTAAACATTTTTCAGATACTTATGACATCCAGTGGTGGTTGCAGAGCAAAGGACCCGACACAATTCGGCTGTTTTATCCAGAAAGAAATAACCTACAGTATGTGTTGCCCGAGTTTGGTGTGATGATGCCGTTTAAGCCAGGTGATTTCACACAGGTCAACTACCACATCAACCAAGTCTTGGTCTCACGCGCCCTACGGCTTTTGCAGGTGGAACCGAATGATCGCGTGGCAGATCTTTTCTGTGGACTCGGTAACTTTTCGTTGCCGATTGCCCGTAAGGCACGTGAAGTCGTAGGCATTGAAGGAAGCGCCATTCTTACCCGACGGGCACAGGAAAATGCTACCCTTAACGGACTTCAGGAAAAGACAGTTTTCCGGGAACGAAATCTCTTTGAGATGACAGTTACAGAGTGGAGAACACTTGAACCATTTGACCGCATTCTGATTGATCCTCCGCGTGATGGTGCAATGGCGCTTTGCCAGACATTGGCTGATATTTCTGATGAAGATGCAAAATACCGGCCTAAGCGGATTGTTTATGTTTCCTGCAACCCGGCTACCCTTGCACGTGATGCAGGCATCTTGGTTCATTCCGGTAAATACCGGCTACTGAAGGCGGGTGTCATCAACATGTTTCCCCATACATCGCATGTGGAGTCGATGGCCGTCTTTACGCAGGTCTAAACGCTGGAAGACACATTGGGTGTTTAAGGTAGCAAGGGGTTGGATACAGCAAAGAGGTGAATTGGGGGAGATAACAATCCTTTTAAAGATTACATCAATGAGTCAGAATCGGACAAACGCAAAAAGGATATGCATGGTATCAGCCATTGGTCTGCAGGAGGTTGTCGGGCTTAAGACATCAGAATGCCTGCTACGTACGGTTGTCCGAAACTGTATTCTTGAATTGGTTGACAACCTCAATCTGGCGTACTGAGTCAGTTGGCAATCTATTTGGATGGGGCGGATACGGTTGGATATAGGTATGGTCTTGGACAACGGTGCTGTTGCGTCTGGAGCAGCCAAGATTACCAAAGAAGGTTGGAATGCGTATGATGCGGCTGACTAACCAAGCGAAACCGTGCATAATCCACGCTACCGCTGAAACTGCTACTGTATTTAGAATATAGAAGATGAAATTTCTGTTTGATCTGTTTCCCATAATCCTGTTCTTTGTCTCCTTCTCTTGGGCAGAAAAGAATATCTCATCAGCACAGGCGCTTGCTGACCGTTACTTGTCGGTCTTCACTTCGGGGCAGGGCGTTCCAGAAGCCTCCGTGCCCATCCTGATTGCGACATCATTGGCTGTGGTTGCCAGCGTGTTGCAGATATTCTGGCTGTTGATCCGACGCCAGAAGGTGGAAGCGACACTGTGGATTTCGGTGATTGTCGTGGTGGTCTTTGGTGGGGCAACGATTTATTTTGGCAGTGAAGAATTCATCAAGTGGAAGCCGACAGTCCTCTATTGGCTCTTTGCGGTCATTTTGTTTGGTGCCAACCTGCTTTTCAGGAAAAACCTGATCCGCGCGATGATGGAAAAGAAAGTCCAGTTGCCGGATGATGTTTGGGGCAAATTAAATATGGCTTGGGTCGCATTCTTTGTGTTTATGGGGATCCTTAACCTGTACGTTGCTTTTTGGGGTGGTTTTGCGACGTCGACTTGGGTTAGCTTCAAACTCTTTGGTGGTATGGGGTTGATGCTTGCGTTTGTCATTGGGCAGAGTGTTTACCTGTCCCGCTACATGAGGGACAGGCAGTAGCCGCCAGCATTACTTCGGATGAGTTGTCTTGCTATTTTCTGGCGAAAACCGGTTTTCGCTTTTCTTTGAATGCCTTACAGCCTTCCCTGTAGTCTTCGGTATCGTAGCACGCAAAACACTGTGCTTTATCGGCTTCTGAAATGGGAGTTTGGCTGGCGATCTTCCTAACGAATTGTTTGTGCCAGCATGCGGCCAAAGGTGCGCCAGTAGCAATCTCTTCGACCGTTTCTTGGACAGTGGTACTCAGTTCATCATCATTGACGACCCGGGTAACCAACCTGTTGGCAAGGGCTTCTTTGGCATTGTAGATCTGTCCCGTCAGGAGCATGTCGAGTACAACGTCTTTCGGGGCGATTTCCAGTAGTGGTTTTAGTTCGGGGTAAGCCATGACCAATCCCAGGTTCTTGATGGGTGCGCCAAAGAGCGCTGTATGCCCACTGATGCGCAAGTCGCAGACCGAGGCGATTTCGAGCCCGGCACCGACACACAGCCCTCTGATTTCTGCGACCAACGGGATGGGACAGTCTTGGAAAGCGGTCAAAGTGTCGTGCATCATCCTGCCATAGGCTTTCCCTTGGGCGTTTCCTGTGCGCAGGGTCTCAAATTCCAGGATGTCGCAACCGGGTGAAAAAGCCTTCATGCAGGTACTCTTGACGGTAATGCAACGTAGTTGCACATCTTCAGACAACAGCGTGATGACGCTGTGCAGCCGCTGCCACATATTGGCTGTGATGGCGTTTATGCGCTCAGGTCGGTTGAGGACAATCTCTGCAACGACGCCTAGGCGAGTGTAGAAGACTGGTGCGCTTCTGTCATCCAATGCCAAGGTTTCCATCGTGGATTGCCCTCTTTTTCTCATGCATTAACCGGTATTGCGCATGCCGGCGGAAATACCGTTGATGGTCAGGTGGATACCCCGTGTTGCTCTAGCATCCATGTTTTCAGGATTGCCGCCGGGGTTACGGTGGCGCTTGATTAGCTCAACCTGGAGATAGTTCAGCGGGTCGATGTAGGCCAACCGATCTTTCAATGCGCGGGCTAGGTTCGGGTTATTGACCAAGCGGTCTTTTTCCTGCGTGATGATTTCAAAGCTGTTCAATGTCCGCTTGTGTTCCTCGCAGATGGCAGAGAACACGGTTTCACGCAGGTTGGCATCCTTGACAAGTTCCGAATAGCTGTAGGCGATTGTCAGGTCGGTCTTGGCCAGGACCATGTCCATGTTCGATAGGGTAGATTCAAAGAATGGCCACTTCTGGTACATTTCACGCAGCAGGGCAATCTTGCGACCGTGTTTTTCCAAGTCTTTTTCGTTGAGCCACTCGGTAATCGCAGAGCCGAAGCCATACCAGCCCGGCAGCAGCACGCGGCATTGTGCCCAGGAAAAGCTCCAAGGAATGGCTCTTAAGTCTTCAATCCGGCGTGTTTTCTTGCGTGATGATGGGCGGGATCCGATATTTAATGCAGCAATCTCAGTAATTGGCGTTGATTCAAAGAAATAGTCCGAGAATCCTGGTGTTTCATAAACAAGTTTGCAGTAGGCTTTGTAGGCTAGTTCGGAGATTTCCTCAAAGGCATCTTCAAAGGCCTGGCGTTTGGCCAGGTGCTCTGGCGATGGATCTTCAGGCACCAAACTGGCTTCCAGAGTGGATGCCACCAGGAGTTCGAGGTTGCGGTTGCCGATCTCAGGGTCAGAGAATTTGGATGCAATCATTTCTCCTTGTTCGGTCAACCGGATTTGTCCGTTGACGGTACCTCGTGGTTGCGCAAGGATTGCTTCGTAGGTTGGTCCACCGCCGCGGCCGACAGTACCGCCCCTGCCGTGGAAAAGCCGCAGGGTAATCTTCAGTTCCCTGAAGAGCTTGACCAGTTGGCGTTCGGCTTTATAAAGCTCCCAGTTGGATGTCGTGTAGCCTCCGTCCTTGTTCGAGTCGGAGTACCCTAACATGATTTCCTGAAGGTCACTCTGGCCTTCAATAAGTTTCCTGACGAACGGGATTTCCAAAACAGTACGCATGATGGTGTCGCATTGGCGCAAGTCAGGAATAGTTTCGAATAGGGGGATTGGGTGTAGGTCGAGTTCTGGTGTGTCCCAATCGTGGATTGCATCATGCGTGCCAGACTTTTTAGGATGCAAAAGGCCGACTTCGCGTTGGAGCACGATGAGTTCTAAGATGTCTGAAACGGTTTCAGTATGTGAAATGATGTAGTTCGTGATGGCGCGTTCACCGTATTTTTCACGGATTTCACGTGCTGTCCTCAGGATTTTGAGTTCGTTGGCGGTTTCTTCTGAATAGGCTGCATAAGGGGTGTAGAGAAGCCTTGGTTTGCCAAGTTCTTCAATCAAGAGGGCGATTTTTTCATCCTCAGAGAGGGATGCATAATCAGGTGTTACACGTGCGGTCGCTAAAATTTCGGTTAAGATGCGCTCGTGAACGTCCGAGCTCTGTCGCATGTCGAGAGAGGCTAGGTGGAAACCGAAGATGTCAGCGGCTGCCTTAATGGCGCCCAAGCGGATGCGGACAATCAATGCCCCAGCGTTCTTGGTCAATGAGTCGACCAGGATTTGTAGGTGTGCGGCAAACTCGTCGGACGAGGTATACGGCTCATCTTCGCCGACTTCTTCGCGGGGTAAGGCAGTCATCCCAAATTTTCGTGCGGTTGCTGCCAAGCGGTTGTAGATATAAATCAGTGCGCGGCGGTAAGGCTCGTCAACCCGGTGTTCGGATTCGTCAGAAGACATCTCTGCAAGTGTCAAGACAGCGGGGTCGACGTGGTTTAGCAGTGCTGAAACAGCCAGTTCACGACCTAATTCATGGACTTCATGCAGGTAAAAATCCATGATGACATGGGATTGGCGTTCCAAGGCTTGGAGCATCGTCTGTGCATTGACGTTCGGGTTACCGTCTCGGTCACCACCAATCCAACTGCCCATCTGCAGGTAACGTGCTTCAGAACCTGGGGATGTGACACCGTCTTCTTTTTCTGGGTAGCGTTCTTCCAGTTCTTCTTGGATAGCCTGGTAAAGGGCAGGCAGTTCCCGTAAGAAGGTCAACTGGTAGTAGGAGAGGGCGTTATCAATTTCGTCCACGACGGACAGCCGCGAGTTGCGTAGCATACGGGTCTGCCAGAGCGACGAGATGTGTGCCTTGATCATTTCCGTATTATGTTTGTACTCGCGAGGCGTCAGGTTTGAATCACGCTGTGTCAGTAAACGCGATATTTCGCGTTCTTTGTCTAAAGTGCTCTTACGTTGGATTTCCGTTGGGTGTGCGGTTAATACAGGGCAGATGAATGTGCGTTTTTCGAGCATCCGTTTAATGTCAGCTCCAGGAACGCCCGCCTTGTCTAGGAGGTTCAGTACATAAGTCATGCTGCCTTTAGGCGGTTCATCACCTGCAATGCGTCCATTGCGGTAAGCAAGATTGTCGTGTTTGTCGACAGCTAGGTTTGCTAGGTGTGAGAAATACGAAAAAGCGCGAACGACAGAAATTGCGTGGTTGCGCCCTAAATATTTGAGCAGGTTCCTTAAGCTGTCTGATGCAACTGGATTCGGAGAACGTTTAAGGTTCACCGCCATGCGCCTGACTTGTTCGACGAGGTTGAAAACATCGTCACCTTCTTGTTCGCGGATGACCTCACCTAAAAGGCGTCCAAGCATCCGGATGTCTTCCCTTTCCGGTGATTCCTGTAGTGAGGAGTGGTGTTCGTTAGTATCCATTTTTTTCTGATTGTCCAGCAACAATTATGCTGGTGCGTAGTGCCAGTTTTTGTATTTTAGTCAAGCAGTCCCATGGATTTTAAAGCTTTTGCTTTTCCAATGGAGTTAGGGTGATTGCCTGTTTTGGAGGGGACTGCCATCATGGCAGGTGGAGCCTGCGGGACAGATATTCTAGCAGAGATACGGCCACCTGCGTTTTCTTGCAATTCATTACTTGGTGCCAAGCGCCTTCAGGCGTTTTTTTGCGTCGGGATTGCCTTGAGCAGCGGATTTCCTGAACCACTCAATAGCTGTCTTTTTATTGGCTTCTACTCCGATGCCTTTCTCATACATCATGCCGAGGTTGTATTGTGCCTTGTCATAGCCCTTGGCGGCAGCGCGGGCAAACCACTGGAAGGCTTTAGTATCGTCACGTGGGATTAAGTTGCCTTTTGCGTAAAGGGAACCTATCTTGTTTTCAGCGCGTCCATAGCCGTGTTTTCCTGCTTTGCCGTACCAATAGAGTGCCTGTTTTTCATTGGGCTCTACCCCTAGGCCTAGTTCATAAACGAGTCCCAAAGCGAATTCGGCATCCGGTACTTTGTGCATGGCTGCTTTCCTAAGCCAAGAAATGGCGGTTGGGTAATTTTGTTCAACCCCATCGCCATAGGCATATAAGACACTCAGGTTGTATTCTGCATCAGGGTCTTCCTGGTGTGCGGCTTTTTCATACCAGTGGAAAGCTGCCTTGAAGTCTTGTTGGACTAAACGGCCTTCATAGTAAAGGGAGCCTAGGTAATTCTGAGCTCTGGCATTGTTGTATTGTCCGGCAGATTCTGTGATAAGCCTGAGACCCAGTTCCTGATCTGTTCTGACAGAAATGCCATTTAGGTATAGAAGTCCTAAGACATAAGTTGCACGGGCATCGTGCTGGTTCGTCAGATCCTGTAGCATCTTGATGGCTTCTGGTTGTCGGCCGTTTTGAAACAGGTCGATGGCTTCATCGAAATTGTCTGCTATGGCAGGGGAAGCCGCAAGGGCTGTACCAAGCAGTCCAGCTGCCAAGAGGCGTTTGAATTGTCGTAATACAGGGATAGCCACAGTTTTATCCTTGATATAAGCGTAATTAAAGTACTTTATTACGATTCTAGGGGGAGGACAACCTTGTGGGTATTGTCGTTGCCCCCAAGATTGTGCCTCCCCTTGAGCCTAACGTTGGCGTAATAGTCTGTATCAGTCGGCCAGGAGCTGCCTTAAGACATATGGCAGGATACCGCCGTGGCGGAAGTAGTCGACTTCAATCGGTGTGTCAATGCGTAGCAGGAGTTCGACTGTATCTTCCGAACCGTCTGGACGGTGGATGACAAGCTGTGCTTTTTGCTGCGGTACAATATTATCGAGTCCCTTCAGATCGAAGGTCTCTTTACCGGTCAGTTTTAAGGATTCAGCGCTGTCGTTGCCCGTAAACTGCAATGGCAACACTGCCATACCAATCAGGTTGGAACGGTGGATGCGTTCGAAAGAACGGGCAATTACGGCCTTAACACCTAAGAGCTGCGTTCCTTTAGCTGCCCAGTCGCGCGATGACCCTGTGCCGTATTCTTCTCCACCAAAGACGACCATTGGTGTGCCCGTTGATTGATATTTCATTGCGGCATCAAAGATGGCCATTTCAGTCCCTTCTGGCTGGTACAGCGTGTAACCCCCTTCGCGGCGGTTACCATTTTCCAAAAGTGGCAGCATCAGATTCTTGATACGGACATTGCCAAAGGTGCCTCGCATCATCACTTCGTGGTTGCCGCGGCGGGAACCGAAGGAGTTGAAGTCGGCTTTCTTAATCCCATGTTCAATGAGCCAACGGCCTGCCGGGCTCTTTTCTTGGATGGAACCAGCAGGTGAAATATGGTCGGTTGTTACAGAGTCACCAAAAATGGCTAATGGGCGTGCACCACTTAAGTTGCCGGATGCTTCTCCTGCTACCAAGGTAAAGCCATCAAAGTAAGGTGGTTCTGCAATATAGGTGGATTCAGGCCAGTCGTAGACATCACCTGTTGCAAAGCCGGAAATAGCCTGCCACAGTTCACCTGGCGCGTTTTTGATGTTGCTGTAGTTGTCTTTAAAAGACTGTGCATCCAGTGCTACGGCAACGAGGTCAGCGACTTCGTGGGAGGTTGGCCAGATGTCTTTGAGGTAAATATCCTTGCCATCTTTTCCTTTGCCCAGTGGTTCGGTCATCAGGTTGCGCGTTACATTACCGGCAATTGCGTAGGCAACAACTAACGGAGGGGACGCCAAGAAGTTTGCACGGATGTTTGGATGGATGCGTGCTTCAAAGTTTCGGTTGCCAGAAAGGACAGCTGCTACGACGACATCATTGTTTATGATGGCTTCGTTCGTTGCTGGGGCTAAGTCGCCCGCATTACCGATACAGGTAGTGCAGCCGTATGCCGCGACATTAAAGCCCAGTTTTTCTAGGTAAGGTAAAAGACCTGTTTTCTTGAGGTAGCCAGTAACGATGCGCGATCCAGGGGCTAAGGAGGTCTTGATGGTCTGCGGTACTTCTAGGCCTGCTTCAACAGCCTTTTTGGCTAAGAGACCGGCTGCCAGCAAGACAGCGGGGTTGCTGGTGTTGGTGCAGGAGGTAATCGCAGCGATGACGATGTCACCGTTTTTCAGGTCATTGCCATCGGCAGTTTTGTAGGTTGCTGCCAGATCTTCTGGCTTTTTGTTAAAGCCACCTTCTGCAACAGACTTGCTGAAGAGTTCCGTAAAGCGAGACTTCAAGTTGCCTAGTTCAATGCGGTCTTGAGGACGGCGAGGTCCGGCAACGGAAGTCGTGACGGTCGAGAGGTCAAGGTTGACGACACGCGTATAGTCAATTTGTCCTGCCTTCGGAATGCCATAAAGACCCTGTGCCTTGAAGTAGGCAGCCAGTGCGTTGATTTCGTCATCAGACCTGCCAGTATTCTTTAAGAAGGAAATGGTTGCATCATCAACGGTGAAGAAACCGATGGTTGCACCGTATTCTGGTGCCATATTCGAGATGGTGGCACGGTCAGTTGCAGATAACGATGCTGCTCCTTCGCCAAAGAATTCAACGAACTTGCCGACGACGCGTTCACGGCGAAGGATTTCGGTGATGGTCAGTACCAGGTCGGTTGCAGTGCAACCTTCAGGGAGTTTACCTGTTAAGTTCATGCCGATGACGTCTGGCGTTAAGAAGTAGACAGGCTGCCCCAGCATACCGGCTTCTGCTTCAATACCGCCAACACCCCAGCCGACGACACCGATGCCGTTGATCATTGTGGTATGTGAGTCGGTACCGACTAAGGTGTCCGGATAATAAACATCCCCTTTCTTATGGACGCCACGGGCCAAGTATTCCATGTTGACTTGGTGAACGATACCAAAGCCAGGAGGAACAACACCGAACGTATCGAAGGCCTGCATCCCCCATTTCATGAACTGGTAGCGTTCTTTGTTGCGGGAGAATTCCAGTTTCATGTTGAGATCGACTGCGTCAGGACGACGGAAATGATCAATCTGGACAGAGTGATCAACAACTAAGTCAACGGGGACGAGCGGTTCGATTTTCTTTGGATCCTTGTTGAGCCTGGATGCCACATTGCGCATGGCAGCTAGGTCAACCAAGAGCGGGACGCCAGTGAAGTCTTGCAGGACAACACGGGAGACCACAAAAGGGATTTCGTTAGTGCGCTCTTCATTGGGTTTCCAGTTTGCCAACTGGCGGACATGTTCTTCTGAGATTTTGTTGCCATCACAGTTACGTAGGACAGATTCCAATACAATCCGGATGGAAATCGGGAGTCTGGAAACGTCAATGCCCAGTTTTTTGCCCAGTTCAGGAATGGAATAGTAATTGCCTTGCTTCCCTTCGGAAACGGATAGTGGCTTGAAGGTGTCTTTTACGAAATCAGTCATACTGTCTCCTTATGTGGGGTACTAATGCCAGGGTATCCCACCGTTCTCAAAATAAGCTGTGTTTTCCGTTAGAATGGCCACCAGCTTTTTTTCTTCTTTTTCGGTGCTTCAGCTTGTTCTTGTTGTTGCTGGACTTTTGCGTATTTTTCGCCAGCTTTTTTCATGTCAAGTTCGTGCTGGACACGGTTCTGTTCTTCGTTACGGCATTCGCTAAGAATGGGCTTACTCTGTTTGAAGTCAATCAGTTGCGTTAGGTTGCTGACGCCAATGTAAGTTAGCTTAGCATTGGTTTCATAGCGTTCAGCCCCAGTTCTTGTTTGGACACGGTGCATTTGCTGTCTGGTTCCTGCCCAATCTAAGATGACAGTGCTACTGTCATGTGGGTAGCGGTAGAGGGTAAAGGTCTTACCCATTTCGCAGTGGTAACGGTCTGGCGTCATACCTTCTACGCTAAGTAGAGCAGGAGCATGAGATTTGTTACGTACGCGGGATTTAGTGGTTATACGTTTGGTGGCCTTTTTCTTTGCAGTTGCCTTGGCTGGAGCTGCTTCAGCTGGGCTGTAGGCCAATGGGAGGATGATACCTGCGGCGATAAAGATGGTTGCCAGTTTTTTAAACATAATAATAAGCCTTGAAAAAAATGGATATCAGAACATGATAATAGTGGGACATCCTCCCTGCAAGCATTATCGATGCAGGAAGGGGAAGTCACTCTTTTTTCTAAGGCATTTAATAGAGACCGGCTTGCCTGCCGCGTTCCTGGACAAGTGCCAAGAGTACATCAACGGTTGGTGTTTTAATCCCTGTCATTTGGCCAAGTTCATGGACAACGGAAACGAGTGCGTCGATTTCTCCCATGGAGCGGCCACGTTCCAAGTCCTGCAACATGGACATTTTGTGACCAACGGCTTTCCCGGCAACGGTCAACCTACGTTGGATCATTTCTTCAGGAATTGAAACGCCCAAGGCTTCTGTGACGGCCTTTGTTTCATACATGGCGGTTCGGCAGACCTCGCCTAAAGCGCCGGATGTGATTTTGTCCAAAGGAGCATGGGTGAGTGCGCTGATTGGGTTGTAGCAGACATTGCCCCAGAGTTTTAGCCAGACATTCCAGCGGATGGCATTACGGATGGGCGCGTCGAATCCTGCATTTGTCAGGATTTTCTGGAGTGTCTTAACTCGTTCCGATTCAGTGCCATCAGGTTCACCAATAATGAACCGGTTGAATTTTTCGTGGCGGATGACACCAGGGGCAATGACTTCGCAGGCAGGATCAACGACGCAGCCGATAGCACGTTCTGGGCCAATGGCGTTCCATTGCCTTGCGCCAGCATCAATGGATTCTAAGTGCTGGCCATCAAATTTACTGCCTTCTTTATAAAAGTACCACCATGGAATACCGTTCATTGCGGTGACCATGGCGGTGTCTGGTCCTAATAATGGTGCAAATTTCTCAGCACACTCCAGCGACTGGTGCGCTTTTAATGTACAGATGACGTAGTCTTGTGAACCGAAGTCAGCAGGGTTGTTACTTGCTGGAAGTTTGATATTTTTAACTTGGCCGTTGGTGTGTAGGGTCAAGCCGTTTTTTTTGATGGCTTCAAGGTGAGCCCCTCGCGCAATGACGCAGACATCATAGCCTGCTAACGCAATTTCAACGGCCATGTACCCACCGATGGCGCCAGCGCCAAAGATGCAGATTTTCATTTGTTCCTCCTTGACAATGGATTGCCTTGATAAAGTATTGCAGACTCTTGATTTATATTAAAATACTTTTTATATTTAAGATAAATACTTTTCAGGTATATATTGGGGGGAGGCTATGGATATCCGTCAGCTACGCTACTTTTGTGCCATTGCTGAAGAAGGGCAGATTAGTCGTGCGGCGAGGCGGCTTCATATTGCGCAACCCCCGTTAAGCCGCCAGTTGAGGCTTCTGGAAGAAGAACTGGGAGTTGCTTTGATTGAGCGAAGTACCCGGCATATGTCGTTGACGCAGGCAGGTCGCCTTTTCTATTCGCACGCCGTCAAGATTTTGGGGATGATGCACACGGCGGTTGATGATGTACGCGATAAGGGTGAAGATATTGGCGGGACCTTGGCGATTGGCAGTCCGCCAGCCGTGGGCGGGCTTTATATGCCAAACAGGATTGAACGTTTCCATGAGCAATATCCGCAAGTTCGTTTCTGTTGGCGTGAGGGCAACACGTATCGCGTTCTGGAGTTATTGGAACGTGATTTGGTTGAGGTGGCAATGGTGCGTATGCCGATCTTAATGGGCGATTATGACGGGAAGCTGATCTTGTCAGAACCTTGGGTTGTTGTTGCATCCAGCCAGGATGCCCATTGGCGGAGCCGTCAAAGTGTTGTGCTGTCGGAATTGGCCGATGTCCCTTTGATTCTGATGCATCGCCAGGAGGGGATTTACTGCCATGATATGGCAGTCAACGAAATGCAGTTACGCCAGATTCCGATTAATGTCATCTGTGAGAGCGACAATATCTCGGCCATCCTTTCGTTGGTTGACAGGGGGCTTGGCCTGGCTGTGCTTCCTGAGTCGACTCTATCGGTGCGACCGGCAAGGGACTTCCACCGAATAACAGTATCGGATTGCTCGCTCACATCGAATGTCGCGCTGATTTGGAAGAAAGCAAGGCGCCTATCGCGGGCTGCGGGACTTTTCATCAGCATGTTCGACGGCGAGCCATTAAAATAAAAGAACAGAGAAAGGAGCCGATTCATGTTCAGTTACCGTCACGCCTTCCATGCAGGCAACCATGCAGATGTCTTCAAGCACATTGTCCTGCAGCAGGTACTGCTTTACATGGAGCAGAAAGAAACGCCTTTCTATTATATTGATACCCATGCTGGCGCCGGTGCTTACCCGCTGACAGGCACTATGTCTGAAAAAAGTGGTGAAGCAAAGTTGGGTGTCCTACGGCTTTCATCTGCACAGCATCCGCCTATGGCAGTCGCACAGTACCTTGAGCTCCTGCGGGCGGTGAACCCTGGTAGCAGGCTCACTGTTTATCCTGGTTCGCCCTATATCGCGCAATTGCTCCTGCGTCCCCAGGATCGTATCCGCCTTTTTGAAATGCATCCGTCTGATTATCAGGCATTGCAGGGCAATGTCCAGCAGTGGTCGAAATTTAAGGGGGCGCCAAGGCCGGAACGCGGTAAACGTATCATGGTTGCGCGCAGTGATGGTTTTGCCTCACTGAAGTCTCTTCTTCCTCCACCATCGCGTCGGGCATTGGTGTTGATTGACCCGCCGTATGAGGTCAAACGCGATTATCGGATGGCAGTTGATGCGCTCTCGGATGCCCTGCGACGCTTCCCGACGGGCGTCTATGCCATCTGGTATCCCGTCCTGCAACGTCTGGAGTCCCGGCGTTTTGCGGGTTGGTTAAAGGAAGCGGCCGATAAGGAATGGCTGCATCTGACGTTTAGGGTTGCCTCGCCGGTGCCGGATGGTACGGGGTTTACGGCCAGCGGAATGTTTATTGTCAACCCACCGTGGAAACTTGCAGACACGTTGCGTGATACGTTGCCTTACCTCGTCAAGGTGCTTGGCAGGGACGAAGGTGCTGATTTTACGGTTGAGTCTGGCGTAGGTTGATGCCCTATGGTTTTCGTAGCTTGGGCAAAATGAGTTGTTAGACTTTCTAGTCATTAGAGAACCGACATTTTGCGCTATTTTCAGGCAATGGCGGTCTTAGCATTTCGCTAGAATCTGATGTATCTCAGTCATTAGGCAAGGAACAGAAAAACGGTTGGCCGCCGGTTAAAGTCTGGTAGTTTCCCTTCCTTCAAACGTTTGCGCCATTGTGAGACGGGTAGCGTCTCAATGGATTCCTCAGCGAGTGAGACATCTGTTGCGATGCAGAGCCATGTACTCGGGGCCAGTGCTTGGCATAGCGATTTGAAAAGCATTTCGTTGCGGTAAGGTGTCTCGATGAAAAGCTGTGTCTGATGGTCTATGGCTGATCGGGCTTCCAAGGCTTTGATGCGCTTTTGACGCGTATCGGCGTCAACAGGTAAGTAGCCGTTGAAGGCAAAGCTCTGCCCATTTAAGCCGCTTGCCATCAGGGAAAGTAAGAGGGACGAAGGACCAACGAGGGGTTTTACTGTGATGCCTTTTTCATGGGCAAGTCGCACCAAGTCTGCGCCCGGGTCGGCAACGGCGGGAACGCCGGCTTCAGAAATCAGCCCCGCGTTTTTTCCAGCAAGGATAGGCGTCAGTAAGGCAGGCAATGTGCTCTTATCCGTCTTGACATTGAGCTGTGCCATCTCAATCTGTTGCAAAGGGGTTTTCAATGGGAGGAGGTGGGCAACACGGTTTAGGTGTGCCCTTGCAGTCTTTGCGTTTTCAACAATGAAATAATCAAGCGAGGAGGTAACCTGAAGGACATTGTCAGGGATGATGGCAGGGAGGTCTTCACCGGTTTGGCTGGAACCTAAGGTATTGGGAATCAGGTACAGGATGCCGGTTGTCATGAATTGCCTCTTGCAAAAAAAGTGATTCCACAGTTGCGTAGCATGGATGTCAAGGCAATGAGCGGTAATCCAGTGAGTGCAGTCGGGTCATTACTCTCAATCTTTTCGAGTAGCGTGATGCCCAACCCTTCGTTTTTGGCACTACCCGCACAGTCAAAGGGTTTTTCAATCATCAGGTAACTGGCCAATTCTTCATCGGGCAGGTTCCTGAAGGCAACAGCGGTGGTAATGACTGTTTCTTGCAAGGAGTCCTCATTTTTTCCGTCTAAAACACACAATGCCGTGTGGAATAAAACTTCTTTGCCGCGCATGAACCGTAATTGATCCATTGCGCGTTCAAACGAAAGTGGTTTGCCAATTGGGGTGCCATTGCATTCGGCTACCTGGTCTGACCCGATGATAATGGTGTTTGGATGGTTTTTTCCGACGGCTTTGGCTTTTTCGCGCGCAAGGCGGATTGAGGTTTCCTTGGGCGATTCATCGGCGCGCGGTGATTCGTCGATGGAAGGGCTTTCTGTTTCAAAAGGGATGTTTAGGCGGCTGAGTAATTCCCTCCTGTAGCGCGAGGAAGAGGCTAATATAACGGTAGCTGGCATGTCGGGTTGCATAATTGATACTTATGGGCGGCTAAATCAAAGCTAGTGTACTAAAGCTTTGACGGAATTAAAACATTATTGCTAAAATTCTTAATTTTTACGCCCCTATCCAAGACAGATATGAGTGATTATCTGATTGTTCCGACTGATTTCTGCAAGGCAGGGAACGTCCTAGAAGGAAAGGGTTCTCTTGCAATGTTTGAGCGTGTTGCTTCTGCATGTGCAGATACTTCAGGAGGTTTGGCTTGGCGTGTTGCTGGCTCAATAGATGCCCATGGAAGGCCGCGTCTTGTGCTGTCAGTGAAGGGAAGTATCCATTTGATCTGTCAGCGGTGTCTTGAAGGTATGGATCATCAGGTTGATACGGAGACGGCCGTTGTTGTCACGTTTTCAGAACCTGAAGCTGATGAGGTGGAGATGACCTTAGCCGATGATGATCCAACGGAAGTCATTGTGATAGACGGAAAGGTCGACCTCATAGATTTGATTGAGGATGAGGCGCTTTTGTCATTGCCGCTTTCACCACGACATGAAGTGTGTCCTGATAAGGATGCTGGACGGTGGAAAGAAGAAAAGGTTTCGCCATTTGCTGTCCTTAAGGGGATGAAGGGCGCCGCAGGTGGCAAGAAAAAGTGAATGGTTTTCCATTTAGTTCCGTTAGGAATGGATGGTTGTGTTAGAATTTTCGAAATTTTGTTTCTGGAGTAATTATGGCAGTCCCACAAAATAAAACATCACCTTCTAAACGGGGTATGCGTCGTTCGCACGATTCCTTGAAGGCTGTTAACTTGTCTGTTGAACCAACCACTGGTGAAAAACACCGTCGGCATCATATCAGCCCAAGCGGTTATTATCGTGGTAAGAAAGTACTAAGCACCAAGAGTGAAGAGTAATCATTTGCTTCTTATTTGGTGAATGACTCAATGGCGCCCCGGACTTTCATGCCCTGCGCGCCTTTTTTATATTGCTTGTGTTTGGGATTGATTAGGTAACGTGAGGAGGCGGATTGGTATCCGGTTTGAACGTGCTTGGGAAAGAATCAGACATAGTAAGAATCTCAATTGACTGCATGGGCGGTGATCATGGTGTGGGTGTCACTGTCCCTGCCTCATTAGCCTTCCTGAAACAGGTTAACGATGTTCATCTGACGTTGGTCGGTCGCAAGGAAGACGTCGAAGCCGAACTCGCTAAAAATGGTGCGCTCGGTAATCCGCATATCACTGTCAAGGATGCCAGCGATGTCGTCGCAATGGATACTCCTTTGATGGCGGCGCTCCGTAAGCGCCGCTCTTCGATGCATATATCCATCCTGGAAGTGAAGTCTGGCCAAGCAGATGCTTGTGTTTCTGCTGGTAACACTGGCGCTTTGATGGCTGTTTCTCATTATCTTCTTGATATGATTCCTGGGGTTGAACGTCCTGCTATCTGCGCCATCATGCCTAACAAAAAGGAAATGCCGACCTATGTCCTAGACCTTGGTGCGAATGTGGACTGCGAGGCTGAACACCTTAGGCAGTTTGCTTTGATGGGGACTGCACTTTATACGAATGTCGAGAATAGAACGCCTAAGGTTGGGCTTCTTAACGTCGGTACGGAAGAGATTAAGGGGAATGATGTCGTAAAAAAAGCAGGCAAATTACTCCGTAACGAACATCTCAATGGTACACTCAATTTTTTGGGCAACGTTGAAGGTAACGATATTTTTGAGGGGACGTGTGACATTGTCGTATGTGATGGTTTTACGGGCAATGTCATGTTAAAGGCTGTTGAAGGTCTTGGGCGTTTCTTTAGGGATGTCTTGGTGTCTCAATTAAAGAGCAGCGCCATGAATATGTTGGGTGCATTGCTTTCGAGGAAAGCATTAAATGCTGTGCGCCAAAGGTTGAATCCCTCGCGTTACAATGGAGCCTGCATGTTGGGGCTGAAGGGGCTTGTCTTCAAAAGTCATGGCGGTGCAGATGCTTATGCTTACGAGTTTGCAATTAGGCGGGCTTATGATGCGGTGAAGGGCGATGTGCTCAACAAGATTTATTCAGCGGTGTCTCAGCTGATTAAAAATTCAAAGGGAACAGATCCCTCAGGAAAGATGGAAAACGGTAAACAGGAAGTAACACAATGACCATATACGGCAAAATAATCGGTACTGGTAGCTATCTTCCACCGAAGCGCTTAACAAATGATGATATGGCGCAGATGCTGGCAGGCTTGGGGGTTGAAACCTCTGATGATTGGATTAAAACCCGCAGTGGGATTGAAGCGCGCCATTATGCAGATGATGGGGTGTACTCTAGCGATTTAGGTGCAAAGGCGGCAGAGAAGGCGATTGAGGCAGCTGGTATCGGAGCTAATGACATTGACATGATTATCTGTGCAACCACCACGCCAGATAATTTTGGTGGGTTTCCGAGTACAGCATGTGTGATTCAGCATAAGTTGGGTATAAAGTCTAACTGTGCGGCCATGGATGTGTCGGCTGTGTGCTGTGGTTTCCTCTATGCAATGTCGACGGCTGATAGCTTTATCCGCTCGGGTATGTGCAAGCGCATTTTGATTGTAGGGGCTGAAACGTATTCCCGTATCATCGATTACAAAGACAGGACGACATGTGTACTTTTTGGTGATGGTGCGGGGGCTGTTGTCTTGGCGGCCTCTGAAGAACCGGGGATTTTAGCAACTGTACTCCATGCAGATGGAGGAATGGGTGATATCTTGAATTTGCCTGGCCGTCCGAATAAAGGGGCTATTGAAGGTAGTCCTTATGTCCATATGGATGGTAAAGCAGTCTTTAAACAGGCTGTTTCTTGGATGGATCGTGTTGCGTTGGAGGCTCTTGAAAAGATTGGGATGACCACTTCGGAAGTAGATTGGCTGGTTCCGCACCAGGCAAATTTGCGGATTATGCGCAGTTCAGCCAAAAAGCTGGGTATTCCTGATGAACGTGTCATTGTTACTGTGAATGAACATGGCAATACCTCTGGTGCGTCAATTCCGCTGGCTATTGATACGGGTATCCGTGACGGTCGAATTAAGCCAGGGCAGAATATTTTGATGGTTGCCATCGGTGGCGGCCTGACGTGGGGTGCCGTACTGGTAAAGATCTAACTTAAATAGAGGAGGATGAGGATAGACCATGGCTAAATTTGCTTTTGTATTCCCAGGACAGGGATCCCAGGCAGTTGGGATGCTAAATGGCTTTGCAGGTAATGCGGCTGTCGCTGAAACCGTTGCTGAGGCTTCAGAAGCACTTGGTTTTGATATTGGTAAGATGATTGCCGAAGGGCCTAAGGAAACCCTTGACCTGACCGTTAATACTCAGCCAGTTTTGTTGACGACCTCTATTGCTTTTTATCGCGCATGGTTGGCTGCAGGAGGCGCTACCCCTGAAGTTGTTGCTGGTCATAGCTTGGGTGAATTTTCTGCTTTAGTTGCAGCGGGTGTTGTTCCGTTAGCTGATGCTGTTAGGTTGGTACGCTTCCGCGCAACCGCAATGCAGGAAGCTGTGCCAGTCGGTGTTGGTGGTATGGCAGCTATTATTGGTTTGGATGCGGATAGCTTAAAAGCTGTCTGCGCCGAAGCAGCAGAAAGCGATGTGGTTGAACCAGCTAACTTTAATTCATTGACTCAGATTGTTATTGCTGGTCATAAGGCAGCGTTAGACAGGGCATGTAAACTGGCAAAGGCCAAAGGTGCAAAACGGGCATTACCGTTGCCTGTCTCAGCGCCATTTCATTCTTCACTGTTGAAGCCTGCTTCTACGCGTTTGGCTGATTACATGAAAGACCTAACTTTCTCCGAACCGAAAATTCCGGTTATTAACAATGTCGATGTTGCTATCGAAACTGATCCCGCCAAGATTAAAGACGCTTTGGTTCGCCAGGTAGCAAGTTCTGTCAGGTGGGTTGAAACCGTCCAGAAGATGGGTACGATGGGCATTACTCATATTGTGGATTGTGGGCCAGGCAAAGTGCTGGCAGGTATGGTTAAGCGTATTGATAGTTCGATTAGTAGTTTGGCTATTGTCGATCAAGCGTCCCTTGACGCAACATTGGAGGCACTGAAATGAAAGAACAGAATCTTGCAGGCAAAGTTGCCTTTGTGACGGGGGCGTCCCGTGGCATTGGTTGGGCTATCGCAATGGAATTGGCGTCCCGTGGTGCGACAGTCGTCGGAACGGCGTTAGATGAAGCGAGTGCTGCTGAAATTACGAAAGCGTTAAATGAAGTACGGGAAGGCGCAGGTAAAGGCATCGTGCTGGATGTCAGGGATTCTGAAGGATGCCGTGCTGCAATTGACGCTGTCCAGAAGGAATACGGTGCTTTGCATATTCTGGTTAACAATGCTGGGATTACGCAGGATCAGTTGGCAATGCGCATGAAAGATGAGGATTGGGCTAATGTCCTGTCGATTAACCTGACTGCTGTTGCTGCGCTGTCTCGAATGGTTTTGCGTGGTATGGTGCGCGCAAAAGAAGGACGTATTATTAGCATTTCTTCTGTTGTGGGATCTATCGGTAATCCTGGGCAAACAAACTATGCAGCTGCCAAGGCAGGTGTTGAAGGGATGAGCCGTGCTTTGGCTCGCGAAGTCGGTAGCCGTAACATTACTGTTAATTGTGTTGCACCAGGGTTCATCGATACGAACATGACTCGTGTGTTACCTGATGAAGTCAAGGAAAACTTGGTTCGCCAGATTCCATTGGCGCGTTTAGGTAGCCCTGAAGATATTGCTGCGGCTGTAGCCTTCTTGGCATCGCCGCAAGCTGCTTACATTACAGGTAGTGTGTTGCATGTCAATGGTGGCATGTTCATGAATTGATAGTGTTAAAAGCGTCACACTGGCAAGAATTTTGAAGAAATCAGTTCGCTGATGGGATTAATTGACCCATATAGTGGAAAAATCCGGCGCAAACCTGATAAAATGCGCCAATTATTTTTGTTTTATTTACTAACTGGAGCCAAGAAATGTCGGAAGACATCGTAAATCGCGTTAAGAAAGTTGTTGCTGATAAGCTGGGTAAACCAGAAGCGGAAATCAAACTGGAATCTTCCTTTGTGCAAGATCTCGGTGCTGATTCCCTTGATCAGGTTGAACTCGTTATGGGACTTGAAGAAGAATTCGATATTGAAATCCCTGACGAACAGTCTGAAAAAATCACCACTGTTCAGCAGGCAGTTGATTTTGCAAAAGCACAGCTAGACAACAAATAATCCTTTTTGGGATTCCGAAACAGGGAGAGTACCTTGAGCCGAAATGGACAACGCCGGGTCGTCGTTACCGGGCTGGGCTGTATTTCGCCAGTGGGTAATACTGTTGCAGAAATGTGGGATGCTGTCATCAATGGGAAGTCAGGCATTGCTCTGATTACCAAATTTGATGCATCTGCTTTCAGCACCAAGTTTGCAGGAGAAGTTAAAGGCTTCGAGCTGGAAAAATATATCCCAGGCAAAGAATCACGCCATATGGATACCTTCATCCACTATGGGATGGCAGCAGGTATCCAGGCAATTGAAGACAGTGGCCTTGTTGTCACTGAAGAAAATGCCGACCGTATCGGTGTCAACATCGGTTCGGGTATCGGTGGCTTGCCGATGATTGAAAAGACCCATGCAGATATGGAAAAACGTGGTCCACGCCGCATTAGCCCATTCTTTGTACCGTCTTCAATCATCAACATGACGTCAGGTTTTCTGTCTATCCGCTATGGATTGCGTGGGCCTAACTTGTCATGTGTGACCGCTTGTTCGACAGGTCTGCATTCTATCGGTTATGCAGCACGTACCATTGTGTACGGTGATGCAGATGTTATGATTGCAGGCGGCGCAGAATCGACAGTCTCCCCATTGGGTATTGGAGGTTTTGCAGCTGCAAGAGCCCTTTCTTCCCGTAATGATGATCCTGCAACGGCTTCCCGCCCTTGGGATAGGGATCGTGATGGGTTTGTCATGGGTGAAGGTGCAGGTGTTCTTGTGCTGGAAGAGTATGAACATGCAAAAGCACGGGGTGCCAAGATTTATGCAGAACTCTGCGGTTTTGGTATGAGTGCAGATGCACATCATATGACGGCTCCGTTGCAAGACGGTAGTGGTGCAAGTAAGTGTATGACCAATGCAATCAATGATGCTGGCATTAATCCTGATCAGGTCAACTACATCAATGCACACGGGACTTCCACGCCATTGGGTGACAAGGCAGAAACGATTGCTGTCAAGCGTTCTTTGGGAGCGGCTGCTTCAAAAGTTATCATGAGTTCTTCCAAGTCCATGGTTGGTCACCTTCTTGGTGGTGCTGGTGGTCTGGAATCTGTGATTACTGTTCTGGCTGTTAAGAACCAGATTGCCCCTCCGACCATTAACATCTTCAATCAGGATCCTGACTGTGATCTGGATTACTGCGCGAATGCTGCTAGGGATGTACGCATTGATTATGCGTTGAAGAATTCCTTCGGTTTCGGCGGTACTAACAGCTCGCTTGTTTTCGGCAAGATTTAAGAGTTGTTCCGAATGTAGGGCCGCATCCATGTTATGGAAGTGGCCCTATTTTTTTTGCGTTCTTCCTTATTTTGCGAAGAATCCGCTACGCAAAATTGTAAGAATCTGTATTATCCCTTTGAACGCTTATCTGAAGCGTGTATTCTGATACACGTTTTGAATGCCTGCGTCAGGCAGGCTTTTCTGTTTCTAAAAGGTGATAAATCATGCATAAACCGAATGTACATCCTGTCAAGAAGCTTTGCTTGGCTGTTTGTTTAGCATTGTCGGTTGCCGGTATGGCGGCGCCGACACAGGTGCTTGCTGCACCACCTGTTGCAGTCAGTGGATTACCTGATCTAACAGGGCTTGTCGAGCAGGTTGCTCCTGCTGTTGTCAATATCAGGACGGTTGAGAAAATTCAGATTCATCGAGGGCTAAGTGATTTTGATGACTATTTCTTCCGTTTTTTCGGAATGCCTGTGCCTGGTATGCATCAACGCCACCGCCCTGAAACTGAAGAGCAGGTTCGTCAGGGTATGGGTTCTGGCTTTATTATTTCAGAGGATGGTTACATCTTAACGAATCACCATGTGATTAATGGTGCAGACGAAGTATTTGTCCGTTTGATTGACAAGCGTGAGTTCAAAGCCAAAGTGATTGGATCTGATAAGCGTACTGATGTAGCGCTTTTAAAGGTTAAGGGGACGAATTTGCCGGTTTTGAAGACGGGACGTTCTGCTGACATCAAGGCTGGTCAGTGGGTATTGGCAATTGGTTCTCCCTTTAAGCTCGATAACACCGTAACAGCCGGTATTATTTCTGCTACGGCGCGTGATACTGGCGACTACCTGCCGCTGATACAGACAGATGTGGCGGTTAATCCAGGGAATTCTGGCGGACCGCTTATCAATATGAATGGTGAAGCTATTGGTATCAATTCCCAGATTTTCTCGCGTTCTGGTGGTTATATGGGTATTTCCTTTGCTGTGCCGATTGATGAGGCTTTGCAGGTTGCAGATCAGCTTAAAAAGACGGGTAAAGTCAAACGCGGGCAGATTGGTGTGCATGTGAGCGAAATCAACGAAGAAACCGCGAAAGCGATGAACCTCCCAAACAGTCGTGGGATTTTAGTTGCACATGTGGAAGAAGGTTCTCCAGCAGAGAAGGCTGGGCTCGAAGCGGGTGATGTTATTCTGAAGTACAACGGTCACGAAGTTGAATCGGCTTCTGAATTGTCGCGTCTCGTTGGTGAAACGCCTGTCGGAACTGATGCATCTGTTACAGTTTGGCGAAAAGGTACAAATCATACCCTTTCTGTGCGTCCTAAGGTTATGGAAGGGGTAAAAGGGGATAGTAAGGCTGCTGTGAAAGCGGTTGCTAATAACAAGTCAGAAAAAGTCCTTGGCGTGACTGTTGATGAACTCGGCGATGAACAGAAGAAGTCTTTGGGTGTTAAGCATGGAGTTGTGATTACATCAGCTAAAAAACAGGCTCTTTCAGTTGGTTTGCGGCGTGGTGATGTTATTGTCCGCATGAATAATGCAGATGTGACAGATGTTGCGTCGTTCCAGCAGGCTGTTTCGTCTCTTGAGCGGAATAAGATGGTGATTTTGATGGTCGTCCGCTCTGGTATGGTCACATATGTTGCCTTCCAACCTTCTGTTGATTGATATGGTTTGGGGCGGTTGCAATGGCCGTCCCAAACCATGTTTTCCCACACTTTAGGGCGTCAATCGCCATATCTTCCATGTTAAAATGTAAGGTCAAACTTTTTGATTTTTTACTTTTTTTCTTTGGAGTTTATCAAATGGCAATTGAACGTACCCTGTCCATCGTCAAACCTGATGCAGTCGCTAAAAACGTCATCGGTAAAATCTATAGCCGCTTTGAAGATGCAGGTTTAAAGATTGTTGCTGCTCGTATGGTTCAGCTTTCCCGTGCTGAAGCTGAAGGTTTCTATGCAGTTCATAAAGACCGTCCTTTCTTCAAGGATCTCGTCGAATTCATGATTTCTGGCCCTGTTATGGTTCAGGTTCTGGAAGGAGAAGGTGCCATTGCTAAAAACCGTGAACTGATGGGTGCGACCGATCCAAAGAAGGCTGATAAGGGTACCATCCGTGCTGACTTCGCAGACTCTATTGATGCGAATGCTGTTCACGGTTCCGATGCGCCAGAAACAGCTGCTGTTGAAATTGCATTCTTCTTCCCATCCATGCAGATTATTTCCCGTTAATTGGTTACACCTGCTAGGGCTATTGCATACCGCAACGAGGGCACGGGAAAGGTTATGGGAGAAGAGCGCGTCAATATTCTCGGTATGTCGCCAGAGCAACTGGTTGACTACTGTGGCACGCTTGGCGAGAAACCTTTCCGTGCCCGTCAGTTGCTACGTTGGATTCATCAGTGTGGTGTAGGAGATTTTGATGCAATGACTGATTTGGCTAAGTCATTTAGGGCGAAGTTAAATCGTATTGCTGAAATCAGGGCGCCATCTGTATTGGCTGACCATGTTTCGCAGGATGGTACACGCAAGTGGCTTCTAGATGTGGGACAGGGTAATGCCATTGAGTCAGTCTTTATTCCAGAAGACGATCGCGGTACGTTGTGTGTTTCAACACAGGCAGGATGTGCGGTAAATTGCCTCTTTTGCTCGACTGGTAAACAGGGGTTTAACCGGAATTTGACAGCGGATGAAATTATCGGGCAGCTTTGGATGGCCGAAGCGGCTGTTCGTAAGTCAAGGGGGGTGCCGCCTGGCAAGGACGGGCGGCAGATTTCAAATGTCGTGATGATGGGCATGGGAGAGCCGCTACATAACTTTGATGCAACAGTGGCTGCTTTAAAGTTAATGTTGGATGACAACGCTTATGGGTTGTCTAGGCGTCGCGTAACAGTGTCGACCTGTGGTGTGGTGCCGATGATGGACAAGCTTGCCAAGGAATGCCCTGTGGCGTTGGCGGTATCCCTGCATGCACCTAACGACAAGTTACGTGATGTTTTGGTGCCATTAAATAGGCGTTATCCGTTGGCTGAGTTGATGGCTGCGTGCAGGCGTTACTTTGAACATGCGCCTCGCGATTTTGTGATGTTTGAATACTGTATGCTTAACGGTGTTAATGATTCAGACGTCCATGCCAAAGAACTCGTTCAGTTGGTCAGAAGGGGACCGACTGCTGTGCCATGTAAAGTTAATCTGATCCCGTTCAATTCAATTCCGATGCCCGGGTTGTCTCGTTCAACTGATGAGCGAATTGAGGCATTTGCAAAGATTTTAAGGGATGCGGGTATTATTACTACAATTCGCAAAACGCGAGGGGACGACATTGAAGCAGCATGTGGTCTCTTGGCTGGTGAGATTATGGATAAGACGCGCGTCCAAGAACGCATGGCGGAAAAGGGTATTGGGACTGAAGGTTACATCAAGACGTATACGTTTAAGAACGTTTGCAGTTGATTCCTGTTTCTTGGAGTCAGTTTTTTCAATCGGGGAATAGAAATGGAAAAAGAAAGCCGTGAGGGAACCAACCAAGGCGCACCTGAAAAAGGACAATCTGCTACGGAGGCAGATCAGGCGGTCGACTTTGTCAAATCGCCTTGCAAGGCTTTAGCTGCTAAGCGTAAGGAGTTGGGGTTAAGTGAAGAAGATGTTGCTTCCAAGCTTAAGGTCACGGTTCGCCAGATTCAGGCGATGGAAGCTGGCGATTATGGGGCATTCCATGGTGTAGCGATTGCAAGGGGTTTTGTCCGCTCTTATGCCAAGATGATCGGGCTAGATCCTGAGCCGTTGGTGGCATTTTTCGCTAAGGGTGATGGTGCAGCCCCGTCACATAAGAACGTTAAGAGCGTAGCGGTAACGCCAGGGAGTACGCAGTCCTTTGATGATAACCAGATGATTTTTAGGCGGCAGTCTGGTGGTGGTAAAAAAGTCCTGTGGTTTATTGTTTTACTCATTATTGTCTTGTTGGGTGTA
>JAEEYE010000020.1 GCA_016291665.1 Oxalobacter sp.
GCAAACCGCTATGTCCACCGACATAGCGTTTGCGCCGCCATCAGCCTTTTATCCGTTAACAGGTATGCCACCATACCGATACGCACACGGTTTTTGTTGATGCCAGCGGGGTGGTGGGACTATGATTGACGCATGAACCCGAGCAAAGTGCCGGGTTTTTCACCGCGCGGAAGCGCACCCAATGAGACATCGTCCGTCACCCCGGACAAGTGTGGTTGGTTGAAAAAGTTCCCGTTGGGAACGGCCAGCCGAGTGGCACGGGGAAGATGCGTCCATCAGAAAATCCACCACCAAAAAGTCAGCTTACCAATGCCATTGCATTGGCAAGCCCGCCTGCGGGCTACCCCTTTTTCACTGCGCTGCAGAGCAGCAACCTTGAGGAGAACTAAAAAATGAGAATCACATATATCGAAAAGCTGTCACGCCCCGACCGGCTGCATCACGGATTCCGACCGTGGTGCAGAAGCCAAAGCCTGGAATACGGCACGGAGGGAAGGCACAACCCACTTTTTACTTTGGAGATACCGCAAGGTGTCCCTTTTGCTATTGGGGTTCCGTCAGAAACCTTCCGATAGCGGTCTGGCGGAACAGACCCTGGGAGGAGAGGGCGTCCTAGCTGTGCATCTATGCACCATGCCCCAGCGAAGTCACCGGTGACGGTGATGGAACGGCGGTTGGACAATACTGTCCAAAACTGCTTTTGTCCTTACAACTGGATGCCGGTCTGGCAGATGTCCCTGCCAGACCTTGGTGGTAATGGGTATTTAGGGAGGAAGAATATTGCGGACTGAACCCGGTTACTTCCGGTTCAGGTATTCGAGCGTAACTGACGGACGCCAGTGCCCCAGCTCCTGGCTGACAATCTCAAGGGCTTTCTGATAATCCCTGATGTCAGGGTTGCGGATCAGGGTATCCAGCCTGTCTTGGGCATAACTGTGCCGCAAACCATGGATGCCGTGGTTAGTCCGGCCAGTATCCCCCAAGACGGCATGGGACATCTTGGAAAATGCCCGGGAAAGGTTCTGGCCTGCGCCGATGTCGTACCGGACATCATTGAAATGGATTTTCCGGTCTACAACGGACTTGGGTGTCTCAAGGCGGTAGGATTCCAGCCTTTCCGCTAACGCTTCAGGGATCCTGACTTCACGGATTAATCCACCTTTGCCCTCAACGGTATAGGCAACACCATGGGACTGTCCCTTGGTATCGGTGAACTTGAGTGGGCTGTTCTTGGGCTGGGTCTTTTCCTTGTCGTAGTACCTGACATCAGGCTGCCTGCTTTCAGGCGTGAGCTGCTGAAGCGTCAGCAGCTCATGTGCCCTCAGTCCTGCGGTAAAGCAGATTTCAGCACCGAGGGCATTGCGGTCTTTCATGCGTGCAACAATGGCATCGACTTCTTCCTGGGTATAGGCACGCGGTTCCTTGGTGGTCTGTGCAACCGCTTGGACTTTGGCCAACTTCCCATCCGCTTCGAGTTTCCCAGTCTCATGTAGCAGGAAGTTCCCAGCGTGCCTGTCCATATCCAGGGTCTTCTGGGAGAGTCCCCGTTCCCTTTCAGCCTGCAACCATGATTGGACATCATCGGCAGTGGCATCCACGATGGCGGTTCCCCGCTTCTCTTCCTTCAGCCACCTGCCGAACTGGACGAGCCGGTCTTCATAGTTCCGGCGCGTTCCGATGGATGACAGCTTTGTAGGGTCGTCCCTGGCCTTCGACTGGTCACGCTGCATCAGTCGTCTAACCTGGTTTTCTGGTTTTGCAAAGGTTCGCAGTGTTCTCTTAGCCATCTTGAGATGCTGCTCCTGTTGATTGTTACGCCATAAAGCCTTTTGAGTTCAGCCGCCATCCAATCCTGTTTCTCGCCATGTAACCACCAGAAAATGAGCAGCTCCCGATAAGGATCCAGGCGTGAAGCCTTCCTTGAAATCTTGGTTTCCATATCTACCATCCTTGTTCACTTGGTCTTCCTGAAGTTTTCATGCAATTCCATCACTTGTTGGTGTTCCATGTGTTCTTGACGGAACTCACGAAACACCATTTAGTAGATTCACCGAACCGGTTAGGACTTTCCTACACGTTGGCGGCTGGCAAGCCATTCCCTGACTTCCGATTCAAGCCAGGCAACTGAATTGGCTCCGAGCCTTACCCGTTTCGGGAACTGTCCCTGTGACTCCCAGCGGTAGATGGTCTGTTTGGATTTGCCGATAAATGCGGTAACCCAAGATATTGGGCGTGGACGGCCAGCAAGGATGCCGTCTGAATCGGTATGGGTTGATGTTTCCATCTGTACCTCCATTGTTGGTATTGGTTTAACGGCACGGAACCTGTTCCCGTGCCATGGAGGTCATTACAAGCGATAACGGAAAGGGCTAGAAGGCACAAAGTTCGCTTGCTATGTCAGTTTTTTTATGTGTCCCTTCCCTTGCCTTCCGCTCCCTGAGGATTTTCTGGCGCTTTTTCGAGGCAGTCTCCTTCTGGACGTGGAAAATCTCGGATGCCTGGGCATCAAAAGTATTAGTGATGTTACCTATACCGTGCTTGCGAACATGCTCATCTAGGCTCTTCTCGAACTTGGCTGGGTCAATCTGGCGTCCTGCCTTCCCACCTTTACGACCTATTTCTGAATAGAACACTTTCCTGTTGAATTCCTGTAAGAACGCTACTGTCTGGGCATCCAACAGGTAGTATGTATCCATAAAGGGCATAACTTTCTGGAGTACCGTAAGAGCATCATTGGCAAAGAGCCCTGACAATATGTCGTCGAGCTGAAGCAGGATGCCGGTCAATGCAACCGCATAAGCTTCCTCAAAGACCCGTTTGGTCTTTTCGTCAGCAACAGTCCATGTGGTGGTTGCAAGCAATGGCACGTCAGCTTTCATGTATACGATTTTCTCAATTTTCTTCTTATAGGGCAGCCTGCAACCGTCATTGAATAAGTCCTGCAGATTCTCGTGCATGTATGCGCACAAGCTTTCAGGGCTCTTCAGGATCCTGTCGATTTCTTCAAGGAATTCTGGGTCACTCTTTCCACCATCCGAACCCAGCGCATAAGACTTCAGCCTGTTCTTGGCAATGATTGTAGCTTCTTGGAATTCCTGCGGGGTCATGGCAATGTAGGCTTCCAGCCTGCCAGCACCAAGCTCACCAATCATGTTATAGAAGTAATGCCCGAGCACATAAAGGTCACTCCGATACCTTTCAGGTACAAAATCAAAGTTGATACGGTGTCCTCCTGCATCGACGAAATCATGGGTATTTTTGATATCGCTATCCGGATTGCCGATCCAATCCAGGAGTCTGTCTTTCTCATAAGTGAGTATTGGGTCAAAGACCTTGAAGAGCCTGTGTTCCTGCATGCTACCTCCCATGTCCTGTCATGCCGCCTTGAGAAGCCGGGAATGGTTCCTGCTACGGAGGGTATCGATGTAATCTGCCCACGCCTGCAGTACCTGCTTCCGTTCCTGCTGGAATTCCGGCCTGAAATAGGCCGCCTGCACCTGGTTGCGTTCCTTGTGAGCCAGCAGCTTATCCAATACCTCACGCCTGAATCCCTGCTCTTCCAACGCAGTTACTGCGAGTGTCCTGAAACCATGGCCGGTCATCCGCCCCCGATAACCCAAGCGCTTCAGCACCATCAGGATTGCACCGTTGCTCATTGGTTTGTCATTGGGATCCCTCTGGCTAGGAAACAGGTACTTCCTATGTCCTGTAAACTGATGCAACTCTTTCAGCAGGGCAATAGCCTGCTCAGGAAGGTCTATACGGTGGTCTGTCATATCTGGATTGATTTTGCGCTTGCCCATCTTCATCCTTTGCCAAGGGATAATCCAGACACCTTTACCCAGGTCAATTTCAGACCACTCCGCCTCGATAAGTTCACTTGTCCGCATGAACAGCAACATCAGCAGATTGAAAGCGATGCGTGTAACAGGAAACAACCTTGCCTGATTGCTGTCAAAGGCTCTCAAGAGGTCTGGGAGTTCGTCGGGCTTGATGGCATTGAAATGCCTCTTCGGAGCCGGTTTGAGGACATCCACAAGATCCGCAACCGGATTCCGGTTCGCCGCACCAACCTGGACGGCATAGCTGAAAACTCGCGAAATGTTAGCCTTGGTACGCTTTGCAATCTCAAAAGCCCCTCTGGACTCAATCGTCCGCAACAGGGCAATAATCTGTTTATGGGTGACTTCGGATATTGGTATTCTGCCGATTGCAGGGAAAACCTCACGCTCGAGCCGGTGGATGATGTCGCTAGCCGTTTTTTCTTTCCAGCCTGTCAGCTTATTTTCATGCCACTCCCTGGCGAGGTTTTCAAACGTGTTGGCAGCGGCAGCCGCAAGCTGATCCCGTTTTTCCTTCTTGACCAGCCTTGGGTCAAGACCCTGCTGGATTAAGGTATGTGCTTCTTCACAATCTTTACGAGCTGAGGCAAGCTGTACTGCTGGATACTTCCCAATAGTAAGGAGTACCTGCTTATTGTTTATCCGGGCACGCATGCGCCAGATTTTGGAACCTGTTGGGGTTACTTCCAAAAACAGGCCTTCTCCATCAGTCAGACGGTATGGCTTGGCAGCATCAGGTTTGGCGTTCTTTATCTGCCTGTCGGTGAGTTGCCTTTTGAGACGTGTTGCCATGATCCCCTCCTAGAATGTGTATATGCAATCCAGTACAAGTCAAATATATACACATCTGTATACTCATTTGACCGAAACTCAGCGATATTCGCTATGACCGCATTATACGGTTCAAAGAAGGAAACCTATGATTTCTATAAAAAAACAGACCGTGTTGATACGGTCTATTTTTGGTCGGTGGCGGAACGGACGGGACTCGAACCCGCGACCCCCGGCGTGACAGGCCGGTATTCTAACCAACTGAACTACCGCTCCGAACCTTGAAACCGTTGCATCGCAACTTGAGGCTCAATTATAACGGGTTTTCTGGATTCTGGAGCCACACATACGAAATTTTCTGACAAAAGGCACAAGGCACCCCGCCTGGCGATGTTATGTAGCAGACACTTTTCGGGTATGCTTAAAGTTTGAAACCCCCAAAAACTGCTCAAACAATGGCAACGCAAAAATACCGCGGACTCACCGAAGGCAGCATCCCAAAACAGATGTTGCTCTTTGCCATGCCTATGTTTATCAGCAGTGTCTTCCAACAACTTTACAATGCAGTCGACACACTCATCGTTGGCAACGTCTTAGGTGACCAGGAACTCGCTTCCGTCGCCTCAAGCGGCAGCATGATTTTCCTGATGACAGGTTTCATCTTCGGTATTTCAGCCGGTGCCGGTGTCGTGATTGCCCGTTTTTTTGGTGCACAAGATAAAGAACGTCTGCATAAGGCTGTCCATACAACCGTTGCCATCGGCTTGATCTGCGGCCTTACCCTGGCAGCATTAGGGTTCTTTTTCACACCATGGCTTCTGGAGCTGATGGCAACGCCGGACGACGTCATGCCACACTCTGTCCTGTACTTCAGGATCTATTCCTTAGGATGCATCACCGTTGTCCTGTACAACTTTGGTGCCTGCATCCTGCAGTCTATTGGTGACAGCCGAAGCCCGATGATTTTCCTGATCATCTCCGCCATCAGCAACGTCATCCTGGATCTGGTTTTCATCTGGGGCTTGGGTGGCGGTGTAGGCAGTGCCGCATTGGCAACGGTCCTTTCGCAAGGGCTGTCAGCACTCCTGGTTTTCAGTAAATTGATACGCCTCGGCAGGCAAGGCCATCCCTACGGCGTTTCAATCAGTGCGATAAAAATCGACATGCCCATGTTACGCAATGTCATCTCACAAGGCTTCCCCTCTGGCATCCAGAACTCAGTGACGTCCATCTCGCATATTGTGGTGCAAGGCAACATCAACCTGTTTGGCGCAACGGCCATGGCAGGTTGCGGGACGCATATGAAAATTGAAGGCTTCGCTTTCCTGCCGATTATGTGCTTTTCGATGGCGTTAGCGACATTTGTCAGCCAGAACCTAGGAGCCAACAAAACAGACCGCGTCATGGGCGGCATCCGGTTCGGGCTCATCTGCTCGATTATTGCCGCGCAGATTGTCGGCGTCATCCTCTTTTTCGGGGCATCGTTTTTCGTCAGGCTTTTCAGCGAAAACCAGGAAGTCATCTATTACGGCGCTTCCCAGATCAAGATTGCCGCCCTCTTTGCCTTTGTCCTGGCAATCGACCACTGCTCTATTGGTATCCTGCGTGGGTTCGGCAGACCTGTGATTGCGATGGGTGTCGTGCTTGCCATCTGGTGCCTATTCAGGATTGTCTTTATTACCGTAATGCTGCATTATTACATCTACGACATCTTCGTGATTTTCTGGACATTCCCGCTGACTTGGAGCATGACGGCAGTCCTTTTCATATACTTCCTCCTCCGCGAGACGAATAAACTCAAACGCAAGGCAGAAGCAGACGCAGCGGCTGGCTATTAAAATGTCGCCCGTAAGCAACAGACCAGAGCGTCATCGTCACACACATATCCTTTTACGGGTATGATGCTTTTTTTCTTTTTTCAGGTCCACGCCCTTCTGGTTACATAAAACGAAGATGTCTGCATGGACATATTAAAAATAATAAAAACAAGGATTCCCCAATGAAAAAAACGCTTCTGGCCTGTACATTGCTAGGTGCCTTTGCCGGTTCGGCATATGCCCAAGGCCATATCACCGTCTATGGCCTTTTAGATAGTGGGTACTCAAAATCAACAGGCTCTGACCTCCGGGTTGGCAGCAATGTCGACAGCCGCATGGGGTTCCGTGGAACAGAAGACTTGGGTGACGGACTGACAGCGGAATTCAACTTAGAGCATTGCATAAATATGAGTGATGGTACACGTGGTGCCCGCCATCCCAACTACCAAGACCAGTCCATGCGGATGAATGACGTGCTCACAACAGGCAACAAGAGCCTAGTCTGGGTACCACCGGAATGGCAGAGTGTCGCGAATATCGGTTTGAGAAGCCAGAATTGGGGGAACATCCACATTGGCCGTGTGGTCAACTACGCAATTGAGAACTACCGGTCAATCGACCCTTTCGAACAGAACGGCGTCAGTGCTGGACTCTATACACTGGTCGATTCAGAAGTGAACGCAAAAACCATCCGCTATGACAGCCCGAACTGGAACGGCTTCAGGTTCGGCCTGGCTTATACCCTCGGACAGAACACCAATTCACGTTCCCGAGATTTAGGCGGCGATTACCTGAAAGAATATCATATCGACAATGACGGCTGGCTTGTCGGCGCCAGGTATACCAACGGTGGCTTCGACATCCTGGGCAACTACGAAAAGATTGTCGACTCAAACGACTCCTACAAATGGAACATCGGGGCAGCTTATACGTTTTCTGACGCCAGCTGGGGCAGCCTGAAGGTGTCAGCCGGTTATGAAACAATGTCCCTACAGGCATTTAATGGATTGGGTAAAGACGCAGCCGTCGATATCTTCAACGGACTCGACCATTCGATCAATGAAAGGAATGCGATTGTCGGCCTCCAATACCGCCAAGGCCCACACACGGTCAACGCATCGTACAACCATGGCAAGATTGAGTATGGCAAAGACAGCAAGGCAAACAAATACGCCTTGGGTTATACCTACAACCTGTCCAAACGCACGTCACTCTACGCAAATGTGTCTTACCTGGATGCAGATGATGAAATGGCATCGGTTGCATACAATACCTATTATCCAGACCTGCGCACAGGGCAAGACAAGGTAACGAGTTACCAGATCGGCATTACGCACAAGTTCTGACACACCAAGAAAAGACAGGCTGCATAATTGCAATACACGGGGAGACCAAAATTTCGCCTGGCTTCCCCGTTTCCTGAAGAAGTGTTGTTTTTTATCGCTTACACTAAGAAATTAGATATCATTCATAGAATAAAGATTGCCTTTTTATTCTATGAGAAATATAATTATACTTCTGACGACGTTAAGTTATCAGTGTTGACTGGATAAGCAAAAGGGTGCTTAGCTCAGTTGGTAGAGCGTCGCCCTTACAAGGCGAATGTCGGGAGTTCGACCCTCTCAGCACCCACCAAACAGTCAATAGACCGATTTTAGGAGCGGTAGTTCAGTTGGTTAGAATACCGGCCTGTCACGCCGGGGGTCGCGGGTTCGAGTCCCGTCCGTTCCGCCAATGCCTGATCCCGTAGGTTCGAAAGACCTACGGGATTTTCTTATTTTTCAATCAATTACGGCACCATGCCATTCGTGTTGCCCCATCTCCCCGGCGCCTATCGATGGTTTTCCTGATGGTATTTCTTTCCACCAACCATATTATCCAGAAAATACCATCAATAGACATCAAATTCTTTTGTAAATCATACAGTTATGCACACACAAGACCAGTGTACAGACGGAGTCAGCACCCCAAAAAAGGCCAAAGAATCCGCTTTCAACTAAGTATAAGAATGTGTATAAGTATCCGTTTTATCCAGCCGGGGATATACACATTCTGGGAAGGCCTCTCCGTCTTAGCCCCAAAGGATTCCTAAAGCCTGTTGGCCCTTATTGCTTCTCAAAAACGTAGATTTTCCGGGCAGTGGGTCAGTTGACCGCATCCTTCAGTGCCTTGGCAGGCTTGAATTTTGGCAGGACAGAGGGCGGAATCTGGATTGCTTCGCCGGTACGGGGATTGCGCCCCATCCTCGCCATACGCTCCCCAACACTGAACGTACCAAAACCCGCCAGTGTCACAGGCTCGCCTTTTTCGAGGCTCTCTGTAATCGCTTCCAACACAGCATCAAGGCACCGGGCAGCAGACGCCTTAGAAATGTCTGCCTTCCTTGCCATGTATTCGACCAATTCAGTCTTGTTCATCTTCAACCTCCTGCACAGGCTCCCTATCAGGCCAATACGTACGCATCCCTGTTTTTCAGGATGACTTTAGTTGCACAAAAAGCCAACCTGGACGGTTCCTGTATAAAACCTTAAAGTTAAAAAAATAATCCTGCTGATTACGCAAAATAACGTGCAATTCCGATTAAAAAACAAACCCACCGCTAAGGGTGGGTTTGTATCTCCTAATGATATCCGAAATTACGCACGGCGTTCACGACGGCGTTCGATGTCCGTCAACAGGCGCTTCCTGATACGGATGCTGCTTGGCGTGATTTCGACAAGTTCATCATCTTCAATGAACTCAACCGCATATTCCAGCGACATCTGGACAGGTGGAACAAGACGGATGGCTTCATCGGTTCCAGATGCACGGATGTTCGTCAACTGTTTACCCTTGATTGGATTGACGACAATGTCATTGTCGTGCGAATGGATGCCGATAATCATGCCTTCATAGACAGGATCGTTGTGGCTGACAAACATGCGGCCACGGTCCTGCAGCTTCCAGATGGCATAGGCAACCGCAGAGCCACCAACACCGGAAATAAGCACCCCATTGCGGCGGCGTCCTACCTTGTCGTTACCCGGGTCAACTGGGGAATACCCGTCAAAGACATGGCTCATGATACCGGTACCACGCGTCAGCGTCATAAATTCACTCTGGAAACCAATCAATCCACGAGCAGGAATCCGGTATTCCAAGCGTACCCTGCCCCTGCCGTCAGGCTGCATGTCCTGCAGATCCCCACGGCGGCGGCCGAGTTCTTCCATAACGCCCCCCTGGTTTTCTTCATCGACATCAACCGTCAACGCTTCATACGGTTCATGCTTGACACCGTCAATCGTCTTGTAGACGACACGTGGGCGGGAAACCGCCAACTCATACCCTTCGCGGCGCATGTTTTCAATCAGAATCGTCAGGTGCAATTCACCACGGCCGGACACTTCAAAAACCGTATCATCATCTGTCGGGGAAACACGCAATGCCACATTAGACTTCAATTCACGTTCCAAGCGTTCACGCAGCTGACGGCTCGTGACAAACTTCCCTTCACGGCCGGCAAACGGAGACGTATTGACCATGAAATTCATCGTCAAAGTCGGTTCATCAATATTGAGCATCGGTAGCGCATCCGGCGTTTCCGGATCACACAATGTGGAACCGATATCAATGTCTTCAATACCATTGATCAGGATAATGTCGCCAGCAGACGCTTCATCGATAACCTTACGTTCGAGCCCCTTGAAAGAGAGTACCTGGTTGACGCGCGCCTTGATAGGCTTTGAATCAGGACCATTCATCACGATGACATCCTGGTTACCACGTACACGTCCGCGATTCACACGCCCGATACCGATCTTGCCAACATAGGTAGAATAGTCGAGCGAAGAAATCTGCATCTGAAACGGCCCATCAACATCAGCATCACGCACTGGCACATATTTCAGGATTGCATCAAAGAGCGGACGCATGTCGCCTGAGCGGACATCTTCTTCAAGCCCTGCATAACCGTTCAAGGCAGACGCATAGACAACCGGGAAGTCCAGCTGTTCTTCATCGGCACCCAGCTTGTCAAACAAATCAAACGTCGCATTAATCACCCAGTCTGGGCGGGCACCTGGCCGGTCGATCTTGTTGATCACCACAATCGGTTTCAGCCCCAGGCCCAGTGCCTTACGTGTCACAAAACGTGTCTGCGGCATCGGCCCTTCAACAGCATCGACAAGCAACAGGACAGAGTCAACCATCGATAAGACGCGTTCAACTTCGCCGCCGAAGTCTGCATGTCCCGGGGTATCGACGATATTGATGTGCGTACCTTCATATTCAACAGCACAGTTCTTGGCCAGGATGGTAATGCCACGTTCCTTTTCCAGGTCGTTGGAGTCCATCACACGTTCTTCAACGGACTGGTTTTCACGGAAAGTCCCAGACTGGCGCAGCAGCTGGTCCACCAACGTGGTCTTGCCATGGTCGACATGGGCGATGATCGCTACATTACGGATGGCACGTTTTGGTTCAGACATAGGGTTTACTTCTCTTTGAAATTTGGGAAACTGAGTATTTTAACTGATTTAATGCTCTCTGAGCGCGACAAGGCGCTCCGGCGCCAAAATACCGTCGTCGCGGAGCTTGGCTGTCCCCAAGAACACACCTTCCGGACCATAAATCCGGTAACGGCCAGCACCCTGTGGGACATCAATGCCCTCTTTCACAGGGGAAAGGCGCTGCCCGTGGCGGTAGCGTTTTGCCAAGGCCTCATCCAACGTCACAGCGGGAGATTGGGCAAGCAACCAGTCAACCGGCTTTAGGAACTGGCTGGCCAATGATGCACCATCCCCGGATGCATTCTGAAGCAACTCCAGTTCAATGGCATCAGATAAGGACAACTCCCCGACTCGGGTACGGCGCAACGCAACCAGGTGTGCACCACAACCGATGGCTTCGCCAATATCTGCACCCAGCACGCGGATATAAGTGCCTTTGCTGCATGTCACGGACAATGTCATGAAAGGCATCTGCCAATCCACCAGGCGCAACTCGTGGATGATGACATCGCGTGCTGCGCGTTCGACAGTAATCCCTTCGCGCGCATATTCGTAAAGCGGTTTACCATCACGCTTTAGGGCCGAATACATCGGCGGCACCTGCTTGATTGCCCCACGGAAACGATCCAACACGGTTTCAATATCGGATAACGTCAGACTGGGGACTTTTGCCGTCCTTAAAACCAGCCCTTCGGTATCCCCTGTATCAGTCACTTTCCCCAATTTGACGACTGTGTCGTACGTTTTATCCGCATCCAACAGGTCTTGGGAAAACTTGGTCGCTTCCCCAAAGCAAAGCGGCAGGAGGCCTGTTGCAAAGGGATCCAAAGTCCCCGTATGCCCTGCCTTCTTGGCATTGAAGAGGCGTTTCGCCCGGATTAAGGCATCGTTGCTTGTGATGTCTTTGGGCTTATCCAATAAAAGAACCCCGTCCAAATCGAGACGGGGTGCGCGGCGTACTTGCTTTTCCATACATTAAAAACTGACCAGATGTCCTTTATGCGGGTTCATCATCCGGCACATGGGTTTCATTGGCCTTCTCAATCAACTTCATCAATGCAATACCGTCTTTGATGGAACTGTCATAGACAAAGGTGAGCGTGGGCAGCGTATGGATATGCAGACGCTTGCCCAGCTCATTACGCAAAAAGCCCGATGCGCGCGAAAGGCTTTTCTGAGTAATTTCGAGTTTCTCAGGATTGTCATCCAGCATCGTATAAAAGACTTTTGCCAAGGCATAATCAGGGGTCAGCTTCACTTCCGTGATGGTGACCATCCCAACATCTGGATCCTTCAGTTCTGAAAAGATAATGTCCGACAAATCCCGCTGGATCTGGTCGGCAATACGCAGGACACGGTCAGGGATTGCACGTTTACGTTTTACCATAATGCCCTCCTTTCAGCATAAAAAACCATATTACAGCGTACGGGCGATTTCCTGGATTTCAAAGACTTCAATCTGGTCGCCTTCCTGGATGTCGTTGTAACCTTTCAAGGTCAGACCACATTCAAAGCCAGCTTTGACTTCCTTCATGTCATCCTTGAAGCGTTTCAGGGAATCAATCTCACCCGTCCAGATTACGACATGGTCACGCAACAGGTGGACTGGCGCCCCACGGCGAACCAAGCCTTCCATGACAAAGCAACCAGCAATGGAACCCACCTTGCTGACGTGGATGACCTGACGGATTTCGACCAAACCCAGTGCCGTTTCGCGTTTTTCAGGGGCGAGCATACCGGACATCGCCGCTTTCACATCATCAATCGCATCATAGATGATGTTGTAGTAGCGGATATCGATACCATTGGCTTCAGCCAGGTTCCTAGCCTGTGCATCAGCACGGGTATTAAAGCCGATGATGACCGCCTTGGATGCAACAGCCAAGTTGACGTCGGTTTCGGTAATGCCACCAACTGCCGCATGAATCACCTGGACACGGACTTCGTCGTTTGAAAGCTTCAAAAGCGACGCAGACAGCGCTTCCTGGGAACCCTGGACGTCCGTCTTGATGATCAATGGCAGCGTCTTGACTTCGCCTTCAGCAATCTGGTCAAACATGTTTTCGAGTTTAGCCGCCTGCTGTTTAGCCAGTTTCACATCACGGAACTTACCCTGGCGGAAAAGCGCAATTTCACGGGCTTTACGTTCATCGTTCAAGACAATAATTTCTTCACCAGCCGATGGCACACCAGAAATCCCCTGGATTTCAACCGGGATACTTGGACCTGCATCGGTAATGCTGCGGCCGTTTTCATCGAGCATCGCACGGACACGCCCATATTCGGGACCTGCCAGGACGACATCGCCACGGTGCAACGTCCCAGACTGAACCAGGACAGTAGCCACAGGACCGCGCCCCTTATCAAGCCTTGCTTCAATGACGATACCTTGTGCCATCGCATCTACCGGTGCCTGGAGTTCCAGGATTTCAGCCTGCAGGAGGACATTTTCCAGCAGGTCATCAATACCCTGACCGGTCTTCGCAGACACATGGATAAATGGCGCATCACCACCGTATTCTTCCGGCAGGACGTTTTCAGCAACCAGTTCCTGGGTCACACGGTCTGGGTTGGCACCTGGTTTATCAATCTTGTTGATTGCAACGACAATCGGCACATTGGCTGCCCTTGCGTGGGCGATTGCTTCCTTGGTCTGTGGCATCACACCATCGTCGGCGGCCACCACCAGGATAACAATATCAGTTGCCTGGGCACCACGGGCACGCATTGCGGTAAACGCTTCATGCCCCGGGGTATCCAGGAAGGTAATGATGCCGCGTTTGGTCTTCACATGGTATGCACCAATGTGCTGGGTAATCCCACCGGCTTCGCCAGAAGCAATCTTTGTACGGCGGATATAATCCAATAGCGACGTCTTACCATGGTCAACGTGCCCCATGACCGTCACAACTGGTGCACGTGGCAGTTTTTCCGCGTTCTTGCCCAGATCCATGTCTTCCAGGGCAGATTCTGCATCCTGGATCTTGGCGGCAATCGCATTGTGTCCCATTTCTTCAACCAAGATCATTGCTGTTTCCTGATCCAAGACCTGGTTGATCGTAACCATCTGCCCCAACTTCATCATCTGTTTGATGACTTCTGATGCCTTCACAGCCATCTTATGAGCCAATTCACCAACCGTAATGGTTTCTGGCACATGGACGTCATGGACAATCGCTTCAGTCGGTTGATGGAAATTGCTTTCGCGTTCAACCTGATGGCGACGGTTCTTGCCCGACTTGCCACTGCGACCGCCTTCACGGTCGTTGCCCATATCGCCGCCGCGGGTTTTCATACCCGAGCCACGTTTCTTGGTCGGTTCATCTTGCCAGCCGCCGTTATTATTGCCGCGGCCTTTGCGGTCACTGCGCTTGCCTCCCTTGTCACCCTTCTCACTACGGGAAGGCTCTTCTCCCTTGGCATCTTTCTTCTCAGCCACTTTCTTTTCGGCGGGTTTGGCCTTTTCAGCAACAGGTTTAGGAGGTTCAGCCTTGGGTTTTGGCGGTTTCCTTGGCGGCACACCACTCATCATGGCTTTAATCTGCGCCACTTCATCTTCAACCGCCTTACGCGCACGTTCCACTTCCTGGCGGCGGCGTTCTTTTTCTTCTTCGGATTCCTGAGGTGGCTTCGGCGTTTCAGGCGCCTTCACTTCTTTTACAGGTGCTGGTGCGGGTGCTGGCGCAGGTTTCGGTTCTTCCTTTACAGGCGCAGCGGTAGCTTCTGCTGCCTTTTTCGCCGCCTCCTTGGCGGCGGCTTCCTTAGCGGCTGCTTCCTTAGCCGCCTCTTCAGCCGCTTTCTTTTCAGCCGCCTGGCGCTCTGCTTCGGCCTTAGCCTTTTCAGCTTCTGCCTTAGCCCTTTCCTGTTCTTTCTTTTCGCGCGCATCCGCTTCCTGGCGCGCAATCAGTTCAGCCTGACGGCGGGCTTCTTCCTCACGACGTCGCTTTTCAGCCTCGTCAATGACAGGCACAGCCTTGCGGCGTGCAATCTCAGCACGCACGGCTTCTTTTTCATCACGCCTAACGATCGTGCGTTTCTTACGGACTTCCACCTGGATAGTCCGTGAACGCCCCGCCGCATCAGCCTGGCGGATTTCACTGGTTTCTTTCCTTGAGATGGATATCTTGCGCTTTTCAGCTGGAGTATTAGTTGCCATGGTTCTTCTTTTCCTTATGTTTCCTTATGGCTCCCATTACCTGGATTCCATCAATGCACGGGCTGCATCCTGCAATTCCCTTGCCTTATCATCATAAGCCGCGTCAATAGCGTCCTGCTCTTCGTCAGTCACATCAGCAAGCTCGTTTTCAAGCAGCTGGCGTGCACGTTCCTGAGGCAGTGCCAAAATCGCCCCAAACTCGTCATAAGCGAGTCCTGCAAAGCGTTCCACCGTCAGGATTCCAGCATTGCCCAGCTTCGTTGCAACCACACTCGTCATCCCTGCAAGATCCTTGAGTGCTTCTTCCATATCCTTCGTGGCGTCTTCATAAGCGATTTCTTCGTTGACGAAAACATCGCGTGCCCGCTGGCGCAGTTCCTTCAAGGTCTCTTCATCGAACGCTTCAATTTCAAGCAGTTCTTCCATCGGGACATACGCAATTTCTTCAATCGTCGTAAACCCTTCATCAATCAAGACGTCTGCGGCTTCCTGATCCAAGTCCAGCTTCTTCATGAAAAGATCCTGGAGTACAGCGCGTTCCTGCGCATTCTTTTCATCCGCCTCTTCATCGGTCATGATATTGATTTTCCAACCAGTCAGTTCTGTCGCTAGGCGGACATTCTGTCCATTACGGCCGATGGCAATCGCAAGGTTCTCTTCGTCAACAATCACATCCATCGAGTGCTGGTCTTCATCCACCACAATCGAAGTCACGGTAGCCGGTGCCAAGGCGCCAATCACAAACTGTGCTGGGTCTTCAGACCAAGGGACGATATCAACACGTTCACCGGACAATTCACCGGTAACAGCCTGCACACGTGAACCGCGGATACCAACACAGGTACCGATTGGATCAATACGGCGATCCAACGCATGGACGGCAATCTTCGCGCGGATGCCAGGATCGCGCGCAGCGGACTTGATTTCCAACTGGCCATCTTCAATTTCCGGGACTTCCCGTGCAAAAAGCTGCTTGATGAAGTCAGGCGACGTACGGGATAAAAGCACTTGGGTACCACGAGGCGTACGGTCAACGCGCAGGATGCTGGCGCTAACCCGGTCACCGACACGCAGGTTTTCCTTAGGGATCATCTGGTCGCGTGGCAGCCGGCTTTCGACCTTGCTGAATTCAACGATCGCATCACCCTTTTCCATCCGTTTGATGACACCGTTTACGATTGTCTCACCACGATCCAAGAAATCATTCAAGTTCTGTTCACGTTCGGCATCACGGATACGCTGCAACACAATCTGCTTCGTATCCTGCGCAAAACGGCGTCCCAAGAAGTCAGCCGATTCAATCGGTTCTTCAATGTATTCGCCCACTTCGATGTCTGGGAACTGTTCCTTGGCTTCGAAGTACAGGATTTCCTGATCCGGCTGCTGCAGCCCGGCTTCATCTGGAACCACCTTCCAGCGGCGGAAGGATTCACGTTCACCGGTATCACGGTCAATAGCAACACGGATGTCGACATCACCTGGGTAACGCTTCTTGGTCGCAAGGGCCATCGCGTGTTCCAACGCTTCCAGAACAATTTCCTTGCTAACATTCTTTTCGCGCGCCAGCGCATCCACTAACTGAAGAATTTCAAGACTCATGCTTTGCCGCTCCTAAAATTCACCTGGGGAACCAGGTGTGCCCGGTCGATATCCGGGATGGTGAAATGTAATACGGAACAGGTTTTACCGTCCGGATTGTCGTATTCAAGGCCGATTTCATCGCCTTCCGGTTCCAAAAGGGTACCCTCAAACGTCTTACGGTTGATGCCCTCAACGGGACGGCGTAGCCTGACCCAGGCTTTTGCCCCCACAAAACGGACAAAATCCTGGAATTTGCGCAGTGGCCTATCAAGCCCTGGGGAGGAGACTTCCAAACGGTCATAATCGGCATCTTCCACCATCAAGGCATAGGAAAGCTGCCGGCTGACCAATTCACAGTCATCCAGGGAAATACCACCCGTGACTGCTTTCTCAGGGAGGCAGTCAATATAAACACGCAAAATCCCGCCTGGCGCACGCTCGATATCCACGAGTTCGTAGCCACAGCCGGATACTGTCTTCTCAATCAGTTCTTCTAACAATCAATGCTCCTGTTCCAATAACAGTGATACGCCACGCACAACCTGGCAATGTTTACTGGGCATAATGAAAAAAAAATGGGCTAAAGCCCATCCGTTTCTTCCTTCTGCCCCCATTGCTGGCGGGCGAAACCTGTAATGTCATGCAATTATATACGAAGACAGGGCTTAGCGCCAAGAAAAAACCGGCATTTTTCAATGTTTTCAACGACAACACGACAACAAAAAAACCAAATGCCACACTAAACCCCCAAAAGGCTTCGATTGGATACTTTGCGCTGCCCCATTCACAGGAACAAGTGCCCCCTTCCCCTTTTTTGGCGTATCATCGCCCCTCGTTGTACAATCCCGCTTAAAAATCCCCTTAGTCGGCTGATAGCCTGGCAATCTTTATGGCAGAAAAGAATACCGCATACAGTGAAGAATCCATCAAGGTCTTAAAAGGCCTTGAACCCGTCCGCCAACGCCCCGGCATGTATACACGGACAGAGAATCCGTTACACATCATTACTGAAGTCATCGACAACGCATCTGATGAAGCCATCGGCGGCTGGTGCTCAGCCATCACCGTCACATTAAACCCAGATGGCAGTGTCACAGTGGAAGACAACGGCCGCGGGATTCCCGTTGGCATCCATCCCGAAGAAGGGATACCGACCGTTGAAATCGTATTCACCCAACTGCATTCCGGCGGGAAGTTCGCCAAAGGTGCCGACTCCGCCTATGCATTTTCAGGTGGTCTGCATGGGGTGGGTGTGTCAGTCACCAACGCCTTATCAAAAAAGATTGATGTTACCGTCTGGCGCGACAAAGCCGAACACCATATCGCCTTTACCGATGGGGAAGTCTCTTCCCCCTTAACGTCAACGCCACTGCCGCGGCGCGAGAAAAAAACGGGCACCCGGATTACCGTCTGGCCGGATGCCACCTATTTTGACGACCTGGCAATCCCTCAAGCGGAGTTGAAACACCTGCTTCGCTCTAAAGCGATCCTGCTGCCGGGTCTGACTGTTTCCCTGACACAGCCTGACGGGAAGACCGAGACTTGGCATTATGCCGATGGTCTGAAAGGTTACCTATTTGAGTCATTGGGGCTCGTCTCTGACGAAGACACGGTCATTCCACCTTTTGTAGGTGAGCATTACGCCAATGCAGAGGAAGAAGAATTTGCCGAAGGCGAAGGCGCCTCTTGGGTCGTTGTCTGGACAGCTGAAGGTCCGCAGGTACGTGAATCGTATGTCAACCTGATCCCGACACCTGCCGGTGGCACGCATGAAAACGGCCTGCGTGACGGGCTTTTCAATGCAGTCAAAAGCTTTACCGAAATCCATTCATTGATGCCTAAAGGCGTCAGGCTCCTGCCGGAAGACGTCTTTGCCCGGGTTTCTTTTGTGCTCTCTGCCCGCGTCTTGGATCCGCAGTTCCAAGGCCAAGTCAAAGAAAAACTGAATTCCCGCGATGCGGTACGGCTGATTTCCCACTGCACGCGCCCGGTCTTTGAACAGTGGTTGCACCAGAACGTCGAATATGGGCGCAAACTCGCAGAACTCGCCATCCGTCAGGCCCAAGCCCGGATGCGCCAGCTGCAAAAAATTGAAAAACGTAAATCTTCGTCCGTTGCTGTCTTACCAGGCAAACTCACTGACTGCGAATCACACGATACTCAAAGGAATGAGCTCTTCCTTGTTGAAGGGGACTCGGCAGGCGGCTCCGCCAAAATGGGACGCGACAAGGAATACCAAGCCATCCTGCCATTGCGCGGCAAAGTATTGAACGCCTGGGAAACCGACCGCGACCGGCTCTTTGCGAACCAGGAAATCCATGACATTTCGGTTGCCATCGGTGTCGACCCGCATGGCGTTGATGATGATGTTGACCTTTCCGGGCTGCGCTACGGCAAAATCTGTATCCTGTCCGACGCGGACGTGGACGGCTCCCACATCCAAGTACTGCTTTTGACACTCTTTTTCAGGCACTTCCCCAAGCTCATTGAAAACGGCAACATCTATGTCGCAAGGCCACCGCTTTTCCGTATCGATGCCCCAGCCAAGGGAAGGAAACCCGTCCAGAAACTCTATGCGTTGGACGAATCCGAATTGACACGCACCTTGGACCGTCTCCACAAAGAAGGCCATAAAGACAATGCCTTAGGTATCTCCCGCTTTAAGGGCTTAGGCGAAATGAGTGCCGAACAGCTGTGGGAAACAACATTAAACCCCGACACACGGCGGCTTTTGCCGGTTTTGGTCGGCAGTTTAGGACGGGAAGAGTCGGTTAAACGCTTCCAGATGCTGATGGGCAAAGGTGAAGCGGCGGCAAGACGCTCCTGGATGGAAGAACACGGCAACGAAGCCGACGCAGATATCTAAACAGTTATGGGAAAAGACGAGATGAGCGAGCAACCCTCCCTGTTTGACATAGTTCAGCCTGAAACAGTGCCAGAAACGCCAAAAGAAACCGAATCCTCACAGGAATCCTTGATGCTGGCGCGCTTTGCCGAGCAGGCTTACTTAGATTATGCAATCTCCGTCGTGAAGGGACGGGCGCTGCCCGATGTCTGTGATGGGCAGAAACCCGTCCAGCGGCGCATCCTCTATGCAATGGATGAACTGGGACTGGCGCCTGATGCAAAACCACGCAAGTCGGCCGCCGTTGTAGGTGACGTCTTAGGCAAACTCCACCCCCATGGCGACCAGTCAGTCTATGATGCGTTGGTGCGCATGGCCCAAGACTTTACAATGCGCTACCCCTTGGTCGACGGCCATGGCAACTTTGGTTCCCGCGATGGGGATGGCGCAGCGGCGATGCGTTACACAGAAGCACGCCTCACCCCTGTCTCACGGCTGTTACTGGAAGAAATCAACCAGGGTACCGTTGAATTCCAAGACAATTATGACGGCTCTTCCTTAGAACCAGCGATGCTACCTGCCCGGTTGCCGATGACGCTGATGAACGGCGCATCCGGTATTGCCGTCGGGATGGCTACCGAAATCCCGCCGCACAACCTAAATGAAGTAGCTGACGCCGCTGTCGCCCTCATCGAAAACCCTGAACTCACGCATGACGAGCTGATGGCAATCCTTCCAGGCCCTGATTTCCCTGGTGGTGGGCAGATCATCTCCAGTAAAGCGGCGATTTCAGAAACCTATAAGACAGGACGAGGCAGCCTGAAGGTCCGCGCCCGCTGGACGATTGAAGAACTTGCACGCGGCCAGTGGCAGGCCGTCATCACCGAACTACCCCCAGGTACCTCAACACAGAAAGTCTTACAGGAAATTGAGGAACTCACAAACCCCAAGGTGCGTTCGGGCAAAAAGTCGCTCTCAGCTGAACAAAACACCTTAAAACAGCTCTTCTTAACCCTTTTGGACACCGTGCGGGATGAGTCCGGCCGCGACGCGCCAGTGCGCATCGTCTTGGAACCCAAATCCCGCCGCATCGATCCTGAAACCTTCATGCAGACGCTTTTGGCGCACACCTCCCTGGAAGGCAATGCACCGGTCAACCTCGTGATGATCGGCATTGACGGACGCCCCAGGCAGAAAGGCCTTACCCATATCTTGAAAGAATGGGTGGAATTCCGCTTTGATACCGTGCGGCGCCGCACACGCTGGCGCTTGGGCAAGGTCAATGAGCGCATCCATATCCTGGAAGGCCGGATGCTGATCCTCATCAATATTGATGAAGCAATCCGCATCATCCGCGAAGCTGACAAACCGAAAGAAGCGTTGATGGCACGGTTTGGCTTGACCGACACACAGGCCGAAGACATCCTTGAAATCCGGCTCAGGCAGTTGGCCCGCTTAGAGAGCATCAAGATTGAAAAAGAACTTGATGAGCTCCGTGCTGAAAAAGAAGACTTAAGCAATGTCCTGGCAAAACCGTCGGCACTAAGCAACCTGATCATCCGTGAAATCAAATCCGATAAGAAAAAATACGGTGACAAACGCCGTACGCTGATCCAGGAAGAAGAAAAAGCCACGGTCGAGCAGCAGGTCGTTGATGAACCCGTGACCGTCATCGTCTCCAAGAACGGATGGTTAAGGAACCGCCAAGGTCATGGACTGAACCTCTCTACCCTGGCTTTTAAACAAGGTGACGCCCTTTATGGCATTTTTGAATGCCGCACGACCGACGTCCTGCTGGCCTTTTCCAACATCGGCCGGATCTATACCGTACCTGTCCACCAACTACCAGGCGGGCGTGGGGATGGTACACCGCTGACCTCCCTGGCGGAAGTCGGCAGTGGTGAAACCATCGTCCACTATCATGCCGGATCTACCGACACCCAGATACTGATTGCCCTTGCCTCCGGTTATGGGTTTGTCACCTCTGTGGGGGATATGGCAAGCCGTACCCGGAACGGCAAAGCCTTCATCAATATCGAAGAAGGCGACTCACTCTTAAAACCAGCGGTTTTAGAAGATGCCCATCAATGGCTGGCCGTACTCTCACAAAACGGACGGTTGCTTGTCTTTGAACGCGCAGAACTGCGCACATTGGCTTCCGGTGGGCGCGGTTCCACCCTGATTGCCTTGGAAGACGGCGAAAAAATCAAAGCCATCTTACCGGCAACCGAAGCAGGGCTTTATGTGAACTGCCAGTCCGGCAACGGCAAGATCTATCAGGTCAAAGTCGGCACCGGTGCTGGAAAAGACTACAACAGCAAACGCGCACGGAAAGGACGCCAGGTCGAATCACGCTTCACCCCCGTCGGGCTTGAGCCTGTGACCGAAGACGCCCAGTAGGCTACAGATACTGTTTCCGCGGGGATTTAGGCAATCTCCGCAATCAGTTCAATCTCAAGGCATGCGCCCGTTGGGATCTGGGCAACACCAAAAGCTGAACGCGCATGCTTGCCGGCTTCACCAAAGACTTCGACAAAAAGGTCGGAGGCGCCATTCGTCACCAGATGATGGTCGGTAAAATCAGGCGTTGAATTCACGAGAGAGACAACCTTGACAATGCGTTTAACACGGTTCAAGTCCCCGCCACAGGCGTCCTGCAACGTACCAATCATATCAATCGCTGCCTGGCGGGCAACGCGCTGCCCTTCTTCGACCGTAATATCCTTGCCGAACTGTCCGACGCGGGGTTTGCCATCCTGTTTGCCCAAATGGCCGGACAGGTATACCAGGTTGCCCGACTGGACATACATCACATAAGACGCAACAGGTTTTGCAACAGGAGGCAGCGTGATATTACGTGCCTTCAGATTTTCATAAACATCCATCATATTTTCCTTTTAAAAGCACCCCTCTTGGGCAAATGACAAACCATTATAGCGACAAAATAGCGTATCCAAACACAACACCGATTGCTGTATTCGTTTAAAATCGATGCGAAGGAGCCCAAAATGCCTGAAACAACCAATACCCCCAAAAAAGCGGAAAATGCAATCGACGCACACCTCTATAAACTCGCCGGCAAAAAACCTGTTCCCTGTTCGATGGAAGAATGGGCACAATTCATGAAATCCGGTGCCAACCGCATCATTGAACAGCGCAAAGTTGGCAAATTCACTGTCTCAACAATATTTACCGGCATTGACCGCAATTTCGGCAATGGGCCAAAACTCCTCTTTGAAACGACGGTATTAGGCCTAGAAGGTGACCTATTACCCTGCTGGCGATATTCGAGTTGGAACCAAGCCATTAAAGGCCAACGCCAGATTGTGTTAATCCTCGAATCCAAAGGCATCGACGCTTTGTTTTCGAAGGACAATAACCCCCAGCAAATCCAAACAACAAACTGAGACAGCCTTTTCCCTTCTGAAACCTGAATGTTACCCATTTGAAAATGGATTCACCAAATGCCACCCCATTAGCCGTATTTGATACGAATATCTGTCTAGATTTCTTTGTATTCAAAGACCCCGTTTCCAGCCACGTCCTCGAAGCAGTCAATACGCATAAACTTACGGCAATAACCCGCGAAGACTGCCGTGAAGAATTCCTGCGGGTTTTGGCTTACCCAAAACTTGGCTTATCAGAAAATGAACAGGATCAGGCTATTGCACTTTTTGACCAATCAATCGCCGTTTTAACGGTACCCACCAAAGACAAAACGCTCCTGCCGCTATGCACAGACAGCGACGACCAGAAATTCCTTGAAATTGCCTATGATGCCAATGCAACCTTCCTATTTACCAAGGATAAGGCGTTATTGAAATTGAACAGATACAACCGTAAAAGAGGGCTATTTCGGATTGTCACCCCCGCAATCTGGATTTCTGAAAATCTAGAATCCTAAAAGTCCCAAGCGATAACTTACCTCACAGTACGTTCAAAAAGGACACCCAACAATAGGTTGCCAGCAAGTCTTCTCAAACGCCAAAATTGTATTCATAACCTATTGATTTCATTACATAAAATAAATAACAAATCCAAAACACGCAAATAGCGTTCCCTATTGCTGTGCTTGCCTCCCCTAAAAGACAAATTCCTCTTGAAAAAAAGCATTTGCTTTTGCTACTGCCCTTACCTACCCTGAAACACCAGCATATAAGGTAAAAAAAGCAAATCAATAAGCTAGAAATACCGTCCGTTTTGTTGGTTTCAGTACGGTGCAAACTGTTGGATTGTTGAAAATCCAATACACTTTATTGAAAAAAATGCTTTATTTATGGAAATTGTTGGGACTATAATGACCTCGTTTATTAATAAAACAATTTTGCTAACACACAAAGCGGAGCAACACCATGGCAACTTATCAGGAAATCCAGGCTCAGATTGCAGAATTGACAATCCAGGCTGAACAGGCACGTAAACAGGAATTATCCAGTGCCATCGCACAGATTAAATCCTTAATGGACGAATATGGCATCACCCTTAAAGACTTGAGCCGTCCAGGCAAAGGTTCAAAGCGTGAATCTGTTCCTCCAAAATACCGCGATCCAGCAACCGGCAGCACTTGGACTGGCCGTGGCAAACCACCAAAGTGGATTGCAAACGCTAAAGACCGTACCCCTTATCTGATCAAGTAATCTGCCTAACGGGATTTATTCCCGTGCTAAAAAAACCACCCTGCCGGAAACGGTGCGGTGGTTTTTTATTTTCCAGAAATATCCTCACACCCTGCCATTAGCCGCCACTTTGGTGGATAATGGCATCCATTAATAACCTGTCCGCTTTTAGCAATTTCCCTAAACCACACGAACCATGACTGAAGCAAACATCCAAACGGTCTACCGCCTTGATTACAAAGCACCTACCTTTTTGACCGACCACGTTGACCTTGATTTTGCACTGGATCCTTCTAACACAACCGTCACGGCAACAACCGTATTAAAGCGAAACCCTGCCGTAAACGACAAAAACGACAAAACACTGACACTTTATGGGTCAGAACCCGAACTGATTGACATCACCTTAAATGGCAAAACACTGGGAGATAATGACTACACATTAGCCGATGGCAAACTCATCATTCCCAATGCACCTGACGACGTCACACTGACCGTCAAAACCCAGATCCATCCAGATAAAAATGCTTCCTTAATGGGACTTTACGTCTCCAACGGGAATTTCTTCACCCAATGCGAAGCAGAAGGTTTCCGTAAGATCACCTATTTCCAAGACCGCCCGGACGTCATGGCGACCTATACGGTGAAATTAACGGCTGACAAAACCCACTATCCGGTCCTCCTCTCCAACGGGAACCTGGTTGAATCAGGCGATATGCCTGACGGCAAGCATTACGCCGTCTTTGAGGATCCTTTCCGCAAACCGTCTTACCTCTTTGCCCTCGTTGCAGGTGACTTAGTCTGCCAGGAAGAAACTTTCAGGCTCGCTGACGGACGCGATGTCCTCTTGCAGGTCTGGGTTGAACACGGCAACTTGGATAAAACAGCGCACGCAATGGAATCCCTGAAAAACAGTATCCGCTGGGATGAATCACGGTTCGGGCTGGAACTGGATCTTGACCGCTTCAACATCGTGGCGGTTGCCGATTTCAATATGGGCGCAATGGAAAACAAGGGGCTCAACATCTTCAACACGAAGTACGTCTTAGCCAATCCCAAGATTGCAACCGACACAGACTTTGCCAACATTGAATCGGTCGTCGGCCACGAATATTTCCACAACTGGACAGGCGACAGGGTCACCTGCCGTGATTGGTTCCAACTCTCATTAAAGGAAGGCCTGACTGTTTTCAGGGATCAGGAATTCTCGGCTGACCGCACCGGCTCAGACACAGGACGCTGGGTCAAACGAATTGAAGACGTCCGCGTGCTGCGCCAGGCGCAGTTCCCAGAAGATGCGGGTCCCATGGCCCACCCAGTGCGACCTGACTCCTACCAGGAAATCAACAATTTCTATACCGTCACCGTCTATGAAAAAGGTGCCGAAGTCGTCCGAATGTACCAGACCCTCTTGGGACGCGATGGGTTCAGGAAAGGCTTAGACCTGTACTTCAAGCGCCATGATGGCCAAGCGGTGACCTGTAGCGACTTTTTAGCAGCAATGGCTGACGCCAATGGCAAAGACCTCTCCCAGTTTGAGCGCTGGTACAGCCAGGCAGGCACACCGCGGGTCAAACTCGAAAGCAATTACGATGAAGCCGCCAAGACATTGACGCTTACATTGACACAATCATGCCCTCCAACACCCGGCCAAGCCGAAAAAGCGCCTTTCTTAATCCCCGTTGCCGTTGGCCTCATGGATAAGAACGGCAAGGACATGATCCTTACCAATGATGACGGCTCAAAAACCACCACACGTATGCTGGAATTGTCGCAACAGACGCAGGCCTTCACCTTTACGGACATCCCTGAAAAACCGGTCATCTCCGCATTAAGGGGATTTTCTGCACCGGTCATCCTCGATTTTGACCAGGATGATGCAGAACTGCTTTTACGGTTGGCTTCAGACAGTGACCCATTCAACCGTTGGGAAGCAGGCCAGTCCCTCGCAATGAACCGGCTCTTAGCTTTGACGGCCAAAGCCCAATCAGGCGAAGCCTTAACGCTTGATGATGCCTTTATCAACGCCTTTGCAGCCGTCTTAGCCGATACAGCATTGGATCCAGCATTACGTGCCTTGACGCTGACACTGCCTTCTGAATCGATGGTAGCTGAACGGATGGAGGCCATTGATCCGAAAGCCATCCATACGGCCCGCCGTTTCATGGTCAAAACCCTAGCATCCAAACTCGCGGCCGAATGGGAAAAAGCTTATGACGCCAACCTAACGCCTGGTGCCTATACCCCGACACCGCAAGATATCGGTAAACGCGCCTTAAAGAACCTGGCCCTGACTTTCCTCTTGGAAGCCGGCAGCACCGGCGCTGTTTCGATGGCCATTGAACAGTATGAAATGGCTGACAATATGACCGACCGCCTGGCTGCCTTAACGGCACTCGTCCACACGGGCGCCACCGAAACGGTTGCCAAGGCAAAAGGCCTGATTACCGATTTCTATGAGACTTTCGCCGATGAACCACTGGTCATCGACAAATGGTTCACACTTCTTGCGACCTCCCCGACAACAGATACGGCAGCAGTCCGCAAACTGATGGCTCACCCTGCCTTTACACTCAAGAACCCGAACCGGGCACGGAGCCTTGTCTTTGGCTTTTGCAACGCCAATATGGCACAATTCCATGCTGAAGATGGCAGCGGCTACCAGTTATGGCGCGATGTGCTCACTGAAATCGACACGTTCAACCCACAGGTAGCGGCACGCTTGGCCCGCATGATGGACCGCTGGAAGCGCTATATCCCGTCGTTGAAAGAAAAGGCACAAGAAACGCTGGAGGCAGTCGCCAAGGGCTCCTTGTCGAAAGACACGCGTGAAATCATCAGTAAATCACTGGGACAATAGAAAGAGGAAACACAAATGGCAGAGATGTTTATCAGCCTGACCCAATTCTTGATTGAAGAAGACCGCCGGTCCGGCACTGTACCTGCTGACTTGAAGCAGCTGATTGAAGCCGTCGCCCAGGCCTGCAAATCCATTGGCACCGCAGTCGGCAAAGGCGCCTTGGCTGGTGTCTTGGGTGTCCAGGGTGACGTCAACGTCCAAGGCGAAGTCCAGAAAAAACTCGATGTTATCTCAAACGACATCTTGATCCATGCCACCCAATGGTGTGGGTGCCTATCCGGCGTAGCTTCCGAAGAAATGGAAACCGTACTGCCGGTCCCTGCCGACAAGCCACAAGGTAAATACCTGCTGCTCTTTGACCCATTGGACGGCTCCAGCAACATTGACGTCAATGTATCCATCGGTACGATTTTTTCAATCTTAAAACGCCCGGAAGGCGAAGGCGAAGTCACTGAAAAAGACTTCCTGCAAAACGGCAGGAACCAGGTCGCTGCCGGCTATGCAATCTATGGACCCCAGACCCAGCTCGTTTTGACCACCGGCAACGGCGTCAACGCGTTCACGTTAGACCGTGCTGAAGGTATTTGGAAACTCACGGTGCGTGACATCAAGATCCCGGAACAGACCGCTGAATATGCAATCAACGCGTCGAACCAGCGCCATTGGTTTGCCCCGGTCTCCCGCTACTTCGAAGAAGTCCAAGCCGGTGCCGAAGGTGTACGTGGCAAAAACTTCAACATGCGCTGGGTTGCCGCCATGGTCTCAGACATCCACCGGATATTGAACCGTGGTGGGATTTTCATGTACCCGGCTGATGCAAGGAATGTTAAAAACGGGGGCCGTATCCGCCTGATGTATGAAGCCAACCCAATGTCGATGCTGGTTGAACAGGCTGGCGGCGCGGCAACAAACGGCTTAATCCCGTTGATGGATGTCAAACCGGAAAAACTCCATATGCGTGTACCGGTTTTCTTAGGCTCCAAAGAAGAAGTCGAGCTGATTACCCGCTACCACCACGAAGCCAAATAGCAGGTATCCAAACCGCTAGACGCTATGGCAGGCGGCTAAAACCGCCTGTCTCTACTGTTTTCGCTGGCCATATAGCCGCCAGGCAAATCCCCAAAAACCAACAAAGCCGCTGCCAAACAGATGGATTGGCCAAGGCAGCGCTTTCTTTATGGGTTTTCTCGGGACAATCTGCCCACCCGTTGGACAAAAAAAGATAGAATTGTAAGGTTATGAATGAAACTCCGTGGTGCGCCCAGATACCCTGTGCCGCCATACAGGAAAAGGATACCAACATGATCACTTTCCAGGAAATTATTTCCAGGCTCAACCAATACTGGAGCCAGCAGGGCTGTGCGCTGCTCCAGCCACAGGATATGGAAGTCGGTGCAGGCACATCGCATCCAGCCACTTTTTTGCGTGCCATTGGGCCGGAACCCTGGCTTGCCGCTTATGTGCAGCCATCCCGCCGTCCAAAGGATGGCCGCTATGGTGACAACCCCAACCGGCTGCAGCATTACTACCAGTACCAAGTCGTCCTAAAACCCGCCCCAGAAAACATCCTCGATCTCTATTTGGGTTCCCTTACCGCTTTGGGGCTGGATTTGAAGCAGAACGATGTCCGCTTTGTCGAAGACGACTGGGAAAACCCGACGTTGGGCGCTTGGGGCTTGGGCTGGGAAGTCTGGTTAAACGGCATGGAAGTCACCCAGTTTACCTATTTCCAACAGGTCGGCGGCATCGACTGCAAACCAACGTTGGGCGAAATCACCTATGGGTTGGAACGCCTAGCGATGTACCTGCAGGGTGTTGAAAACGTCTACGACCTGACATGGACCCAATGGGAAGAAAACGGCAAGATTCACCGCTTGACGTATGGTGACGTCTACCACCAGAACGAAGTCGAGCAGTCACGCTATAACTTTGAATTCTCCAACACACAGTTCCTGTTCTCGCTCTTTACGAACTACGAAGCTGAAGCAAAACGCCTGATTGCTGAAGAACAAGAACTGACACTGCCAGCTTACGAAATGATCCTCAAAGCCGCACACACCTTCAACCTGTTGGATGCGCGTGGCGCCATTTCGGTAACGGAACGCGCCGCCTACATCGGCCGGATCCGTACCCTTTCTCGTCTTGTTGCGCAGGCATACTACGAATCCCGTGAAAAACTGGGCTTCCCGATGCTCGATGAAACGGATAAAGCGGCATAACGGCCACCCCAAAAGAATAAAGATTGATGCCAGGCAAACCCAATGCCTGGTCAAAGGAAAAAGGTTTGATGATGAATAAGACCCTGCTCGTTGAACTCAATACTGAAGAACTGCCACCGAAGGCACTGGCCAAACTCGCCGATTCATTTGCAGGTACGATTGAAAAAACCCTCCGCCAGGGCGACTTCCTGACAGACGCTTCGAAAGCAACGACCTATGCCACCCCAAGGCGCTTGGCAGTAGCCATCACGGATGTGCGTACCGTCTCCCCTGACCGCCCAATCCGCAAGAAAGTACTGCCGGTCAACGTTGCCTTTGATAAAGACGGCAACCAGATGCCGCCACTGAAGAAAAAACTCGCGGCAATGGGTATTGCCGACATTGATGTATCAACCCTGGAAGTGGCACGCGACGGCAAGAACGACTGCCTCTTTTACAACTACACGGCAAGTGGTATCCCTTTGGCAACGGGACTGCAGGAAGCGGTTGAAAAAGCAGCCGCCGGCCTGCCGGTACCCAAGATGATGACCTACCAGCGTCCAGATGGGCAGACAGTGCAGTTTGTACGCCCAGTCCATAAGCTGATTGCCTTGCACGGTGAAGACACAGTTGCCATTTCCTTCTTAGGACTGAAGGCTGGCCGCACGACAGAAGGCCACCGTTTCCTGTCCAAGGGTGACATAACGGTTACCAGTGCCGACACCTATGCCGCACAACTCGAAGCCGAAGGCAAAATCATCCCCAGCTTTAATGAACGGAAAGAACGCATCCGCACGATGCTCCTTTCCCAGGCAAAAGGCGACACAATCTTAATGCCGGAAGCCTTACTCGATGAAGTCGCTGCCCTGGTCGAATGGCCGGTTGTCTATGAATGCCATTTTGAGGAATCGTTCCTGCAGGTTCCGCAGGAATGCCTGATTCTCACGATGCAGACCAACCAGAAATACTTTGCATTGACTGACGCCAACGGCAAACTCACCAACCGTTTCCTGATTGTCTCGAACATTGAAACGCAAACCCCGCAGCGCATCATTGATGGGAACGAACGCGTTGTCCGCCCACGGCTCTCAGATGCCCAGTTCTTCTTTGAACAAGACAAAAAGCAGACGCTGGAATCACGCCTGCCAGGGCTCGTCAATGTGGTCTACCACAATAAGCTCGGTACCTTGGCCCAACGCATGGCCCGCGTCAGGATCCTAGCCGTCAATATCGCCAAGAAGCTCGGCGTTGAAACCGCTTCTGTTGAACGGGCAGCCCAGCTGTGTAAGGCAGACCTCTTAACCGAAATGGTCGGTGAATTCCCAGAACTCCAGGGCACGATGGGCACCTACTATGCCCGCCATGACGGGGAATCGGAAGAAGTGGCAATGGCCTGTGCCGAACATTACCAGCCACGTTTTGCCGGGGATGCCCTGCCAACCACCCTGACCGGCACAATCTTGGCGATTGCCGACAAGCTGGAAACCTTAGTCGGCATCTGGGGGATCGGGCTGCAGCCAACGGGCGACCGTGACCCATTTGCACTGCGCCGCCATGCGCTGGGGATCCTGCGTATCCTGATTGAGAAAAAACTGCCCCTGTCACTGCGTGAGCTGTTGAAAGATGCGGTAGATGTCCTCTCGAAGAACACACTCTTTACGAACCCAACGGATGCCGTCATCGACTTTACGATGGACCGCTTACGGGGCCTTCTGCGTGACAGAGGCTACACCATTGCCGAAGTGGAAGCCGTCCTCGCACAGAACCCAGACCGCTTTGACAATATCATCGACAGGCTTGATGCCGTCAGGACATTTGCCGCGATGCCTGAGTCCCAGTCCTTGGCTGGTGCAAACAAACGGATCACCAATATCCTGAAAAAGTCCGGTGTGACCGCAGGTCAGGTTTATGAAGATGTGATGGTTGAAGACAGTGAAAAGAAACTCTATGCCGATTTACTGTCCTTAAAACCAGAAGCCGACAGACAGTTTGCAACTGGGGACTATACCGGGACACTGAAGACGCTCGCGACATTGCACGACGATGTCGATGCGTTCTTCAATGATGTCATGGTGATGGCAGACGACTTGAAACTTAGGAACAACCGGATTGCGCTCCTAAAGGAACTGCATACGATGATGAACCAGGTAGCAGACATCTCGAAACTGGCTTCCTGACCTTGGGACTCAGCTGACCATGAAACTCATCATATTGGATCGGGACGGTGTCATCAACGAGGATTCGGATGCATTCATCAAATCCCCAGACGAATGGATTCCCCTTCCTGGTGCCATTGAAGCCATCGCCCACCTGACCCAGGCAGGCTACACTGTGGTCGTCGCAACGAACCAGTCCGGCTTAGGCCGTGGGCTTTTCAATATCGACACTTTAAACGCCATCCACCAAAAGATGATGCATTTGGTTAAGGCTGCGGGTGGCGCTATTGCCGCCATTCTCTTCTGCCCTCACCTGCCGACCGATGACTGCGACTGCAGGAAACCTAGGCCAGGGATGTTCAAAACCATTGGGGAGCGCTTTGATGTGGATCTAACGGGCGTGCCTGCCGTCGGTGACTCGTTAAGGGATTTGCAGGCAGCCTACCTCGCAGGTTGCACGCCTTACCTCGTCTTAACCGGCAAAGGCACCCTGACCCAAGAAAAAGGCGGGACACCACCCGGGACGGTTGTCTTTGACAGCTTGAAAGCCGTTGCTGAACACCTGATTGAACAGGATAGGCTGTCGCAGGCTGCCGCTGACATACCACCCAAATCCCCCCAAAAAACCGAAACACAAGGCGCCGACACCGAACCCAAAGCGAAGGCTAAGGCGGCAGTCAAGGCCAAACTCGCCTCCTTGGAAACCCAAAAGCCATCACGTAGCACCAAAAAGGCGGCTGCCAGCCCAAGGCCAACGGATATAGCTCCTAAAAAACCACGGACGCGCTCCCGCGCCACAACCAGCAAGACACAATAGCAAACAGGTACGTCACCCATGCGATTCATACGCTCCGTCCTTTTCTTTTTCCTGTGGTGGACATACACCTTCTTCTGGGGGTTCGTCTGCCTCTTTACCTGCTGGTTGCCGTTTTCCGGACGCTACAAGGTCGCCTCAATCTGGGCTCGGGTCACAACCGGCTTAGCCTGGGTCATCTGCGGCATCAAGTACCAGGTCAAGGGAAGGGAAAACTTCCCTGAAGGACCTGTCGTCTTACTGAGCAAACACCAGTCCGCATGGGAAACCCTCTTTACGATGTTGGTACTGCCCTGCCCTGTATCCTTTGTCCTCAAAAAGTCCCTCCTCTACATCCCGTTTTTTGGCTGGGTCCTGGCGTTCCTGCGGATGATCCCAATTGACCGCAGCAAAAAGGTCAATGCGTTCCGCCAGATGCTCGATATCGGCTCCAAACGGTTGCACGACGGGCACTGGATCATGATTTTCCCGGAAGGCACGCGTGTAGCACCCGGCACGAAAGGCACCTACCAGAACGGCGGTGCGATGTTTGCCATCCGCGCCCATGCACAGGTCATCCCCGTTGCCTTGAATTCCGGTGAATGCTGGCCTAAGACCACCTTCCTGAAAACCCCAGGGACGATTACGCTTTCTTTCGGCAAACCGATCCCAACCGAAGGCCGCAAGGCAGGTGAACTCACACAGGAAGTCGAAACCTGGATTGAAGCGGAAATGCGCCGGATTTCCCCACACCTTTACCCAGATACGCAACCGAAGTGAAACGCAAAGCCACCCTCAAAGGCAAGACCATCACATACGAGCTCAAGCGTTCCTTCAACAGACGCACGATCGGTCTTAAGGTTGACCAGGACGGGTTAACCGTCATGGCACCCTATTCAACGAGCGAATCGCAGGTTGAGCAGGCCATAAACACCAAGGCTACCTGGATCCTCAATGCGCTGGGACGCGTCAAATCCCAACTCAAAGCCATCCAGTGGCAGGACGGGACGACCTTCCCGTTCCAAGGCAGGAACTGCCAGCTCAAAATCGTCGAAGACTTTATCCGTAAACCCAAGCTCTCGTACGAAGACGGGATCCTGACGATAGAAACATTACAGACGGACAATACATCGATTACGCTGCCAATCCTCAAATGGCTGCACAACCAGGCCTTTGACATCTTAAGCAGCAAACTGGAAAACAAGGCGAAAGCCATGGGCGCGACCTACGCCCGGTTTGGGTTGAGCAACGCCCAAGGCCGTTGGGGTTCCTGCACCAGCAAAGGCAACATCCGGCTCAACTGGCGGCTGATCCTGACAGACCCTGTACTGGCTGACTATGTGATTGTCCATGAACTCGCGCACCTGGAAGAAATGAACCACAGCCCACGCTTCTGGTCGATTGTCGAAGCCTGGTGCCCCGACTGGAAAAGCATGCGCAAACGCCTGAACGCTGAAGGACCGAAGCTTTTCCAGCTGTTCCCACATTAGCGGCCATCCAGGCGCCGCATCCATTGTCGCAGCCCTGCGCGGCAATCTATAATAGAAGACAACTTTTGGAATAATCTGTTCCTGCATACCCTTTGTCAGCCGAGAAAGGACTCACCATGGAATACCAGACATTGAATACTGGCGCCAAGATGCCGAAAATCGGATACGGCGTCTTCCAGATCCCACCGAAAGAGACCACCCAATGTGTCCTGGATGCGTTGGATGTCGGCTTCCGCCATATTGATACAGCACAGGCTTACTTTAACGAAGCCGAAGTAGGCGAAGCCATTGCAACAAGCGGCATCCCACGCGAAGAGCTCTTTTTGACGACCAAAGTCTGGATTTCCAATGCTGGTGAAGAAAAGGCCTACGCCTCCATCCAGAAATCCTTAGAAAAGCTCAAGACCGGTTATGTCGACCTCCTTTTGATCCACCAGCCGTTTGGCGACTACTATGGCACTTACCGTGCCATGACCAAGGCGCAGCGTGAAGGCCTCGTCAAATCGTTCGGCGTCAGCAATTTCTTCCCTGACCGGTTCGTCGACCTCGTCGAATGCACAGGCATCGCCCCTGCCGTCAATCAGATTGAATGCCATGTCTTCAACCAACAGACCAAGGCACGCGACCTCTACACCCGTTATGGCACGGCAGTCGTCGCTTGGGCACCTTTTGCAGAGGGCAAGCGCAATATGTTCCGAAACCCAACGCTTGCCAAGATCGGCAGGCAGTACGGCAAATCCAATGCCCAGGTCGCCCTGCGCTTCCTGTTGCAGGCAGGTGTATCCGTCTTACCCAAATCGGTCCACAAAGCGAGGATGGTCGAAAACTTTGATGTCTTTGACTTTACACTCTCCATTGAAGACATGCAGACGATTGCTGCCATGGATGGTGACGAAAGCTTATTCATTTCCCATACCGACCCGGATATGGTGAAGTTCCTCATTGACTATACAAAAAACAAAGAATAACGAAAGGACTGGTTATGCGCTTCCTCCACACCATGATCCGCGTGGGCGACCTTGAACGCTCCATCCGATTTTATACCGATGTAATGGGTATGAAACTCATCCGGACAATGGATTTCCCTGACATGAAATTCACACTGGCTTACCTGGGGTATGCCAGCAACCCGGAACAGGCAGAACTTGAACTGACCTACAACTATGGTGTCAGCTCATACGAGATGGGCAACGCCTACGGCCACATTGCCTTATCCACCAGTGACATCTACAGCCTCTGCGAAAAACTAAGGAACACCGGCGCCAAAATCACCCGCGAACCCGGGCCTCTTAAAGGGACTGACATCATCATCGCTTTCCTGGAAGACCCCGATGGCTACAAGATTGAATTGATTCAAGAGAAGGAATAACCAAGAGATGTTGCGGTGTAGGGTAATTTCCCCTATGCACGATTTTGTAGATTGACCCCCATACCAGCGTAAGCTATAATCTCTATTCTGACTGCATTTAGATGGCAGTTTCGGAGACGTGGCCGAGAGGTCGAAGGCACTCCCCTGCTAAGGGAGCATACGAGCTAAAACTTGTATCGAGGGTTCGAATCCCTCCGTCTCCGCCAGAAAATTGATCCCGCAGATGCGGGATTTTTTATTTTTATCAATAAATTACACGAATGTAATTATTCTTTCAACGAATAAGTATTCGACGCTCATATACGGCTAAGACTGTGCACTATGGCAGAGAAGACGTCAAAACCCAACGCTCCGGCTGAAACACAGGCAACCAACCCTTGGATGGGTGCTGCCGTCAAAAGACCCAACACCAAGCGGCAGCAGAAGGCCCAACACCTTAAGGCGCAAAAGGAAGCCATGAGCCAACCCGACTGGCTGCGTGAACTCAAGCGGACGATGCTCTCACCGGAACACTTCTTAGCCGCTGTCCGGGGCAATGGCGCACTCCTTAAACACATCCCAGAACCCCTGCGGACAGAGGAGCTGTGCTTAGCTGCTGTCAGGCAGGACGGTATGATGCTCGCCCATGTGCCAGAAGCCTTGCGAAATACGGCCATCTGCCAGGCCGCCTTGGATCAGACACCGCTGGCACGTCAGTTTGTCCCTCCCTCATTACTCGACAGCATTAACAGTCCAGAACGAAGCAAGTAACGATGAGACTACAAAAAAATGCATCCTGCGTGTTGACAGGGCATAAAGTGTATTGATACTATGAAACTGTCCAAACGGACAAAGTCGGTTTACCGGCTCTTATGCTCCCCTAGAGGGAATGAATAGAACCATCATGGTTTTGCCTTTCAGGCACACACAAATCCCTGCTTAGACAGGGTACAAGGGAGGAGGGATCCTCCCTTTCGATTTTGCAAGTATCGGTCCCCTTTTCCCCCATGGTTTTCAAGAAAAAAATCTGGTTCCACCTGCTTGCCTTGGTCACCGTCACGCTCTGGGGTGTGACCTTTGTCTCGACCAAAGTCTTAATCCAGAACGAGCTTTCGCCGATTGCCATTTTCCTGTACCGCTCAATCATCGCCTGGATATGCCTTGTCATCATCGCCCCCAGACGGCTCTTTGCATGCAACCTGAAAGACGAGCTGTGGATGCTTGCCT
>JAEEYE010000036.1 GCA_016291665.1 Oxalobacter sp.
GGGGCACGCCCGGTTAGCCTGTGAAGTGAACGGTGCAGTAATGCCGTCAGCAGCAGGAACCCACCGAGGAGACCAGGGCACAAGTGCCCTGGCTCGGTAGGAATCCACTTGCTTTAGCGAGGGGAGGATGTCAATGGAATATGATGCTGGATGCTTCCAGCATTTTGCAGTTTAGGGGATGGTTGTTTGCCCGGAAATTTCCCTCAAGACTTTTGTACTTAAATCATGCCTACCGTTCGTTAACCATTCCCATCCCGGATAGGGGATTGTTCAGGTTTTGTGTATGACGTTTTGCGGTTTTGTCTCATTGCAACGTGTAGCATATCAGGAATCCATTTTCTGAAAGCAGTATACCGGATATGCAACCGTTACTTTTTTTAGACTGCTAGAATAGATAAGATAAATGCCGATAATTGGCATTCCGTTTTTTCCAATGTATCGGCAAGCGTAACCCCGTTGGATTGCTATCAGATCCCATTCCAAGAGAGTTGAACCATGAACCAGTGTTACAAGATTATCTACAGCAAAGTCCACCAATCATTTGTGGTGGTCTCAGAACTCACAAAAAGCCATGGTAAGGGCAGCCGGGTATCACAGGTTTTGCGTACGGTGCTTCTTGGCGCGTGTCTGGCTGGTTTGGGACAGCAGGCAGCGTGGGGAGCTAAGGCGACTAATGCTTCCGTTAATATCACAGAATATAACTCTTATAATGTTAATTCTTCTGCTTGGGGAAAAGAGACAACTGCCGACTGTTTGGCTTCTACAGCATTTGGCAAGGGGACTGCAGCACTCAGTGACCAAGCGACGGCCTGGGGTGAAGAGACCAGGGCAGGCTTATTGCTGTATGGTAGTACAGAAGCCCTCATTGTCAGTTATAAGGATGATGATTCAGGTCCTTATAAATACAAGATTGTGGATGCCCACGATATCAATGGTACGCCTTTAAATGACAATGGTGGGAAAGGCTATGACTCTTACGAATCGGCCAATCAGGTGGCTGGTCTAATCCACAATCAAAATGCCACCGCGTTTGGTTATCGGACAACTGCCAATACCGAAGGCTCCACTGCTTGGGGTAACCACACGGTAGCCGGCATGGGAACTGTTCAAATCAGTGGTAACTCCGAAATTTTTTCTGGCACGTATGCCACGGCGTGGGGGAATGGAGCGAAAGCGTTAGGCTACTCTGCTTCCGCTTGGGGCGACGATACATTAGCCCGTGGAGCACGTGCCACGGCCTTTGGCGAAAATACAGAAGCGGAAGGGGAAAATGCCACGGTTTGGGGCTACTATACCCATGCAACCGCAAAAGAAGCGACTGCCTGGGGTAATTCTACGGAAGCGACTGGCGAAAAGGCGACTGCTTGGGGATACTCTACGCATGCCACTCATGCGCAGGCGACTGCCTGGGGAGAGGGTACAAATGCTGGCGGCGAATCGTCTACGGCTTTCGGTGTCAATACGAATGCCAACGGATTTGCCGCTACAGCCTGGGGTGGCTGGGTTGAGGTTGATGAGAATGGTGTTCCTATTGCATACCGTCAAGGCGGTACGGCAAGCGGTGATGCGTCCACCGCATTCGGTATTGAAACAGAAGCCAGCGGCGAAGGTGCTACGGCCTGGGGCAAAGAAACCGTTGCTACCGGTGATGCTTCCACGGCGTTTGGTATTAACTCCAAGGCCTATGGACAGAACTCCCTGGCCGCATTGGGTGGTACAACCGGTAAAGATCCAGCATCCGAAGGAAACAATGGTGAAAACGCTGGAAGAGCAACTCGCCGTGATGTAGCAGAAGCATCGGGAACCGGTGCAGTCGCCGTTGGAGTAGATTCTAATGCCCAGAAAGATTACACCTATGCCATCGGTAAGGAAGCAAAGGCATTGGCTGATAACACCATCGCCATCGGTAACAAAGCACAGGCTTCCGTGGATACCGCTGTTGCCTTAGGTTCAGAATCCATTGCAAAAAGGACGGCAAATAACGGTGTTAGTACGGCGACCACCACGGAAAGAAACAGCGTTAATGAAACCCGTGCTACAACCAGCAATACTGGTTATGATGTCTCCACGGGCACCAACTATGCGGGTGAAGGCTATGACTCTGCAACTTGGACCAGTACCTTGGCAGCAGTTTCTGTCGGTGGTGATTCTGCTGATGGTTCGATTGGAAAAGCTGCTGAACAGACCCGCCAGATTACCGGGGTTGCTGCCGGTACGGCAGATACCGATGCGGTCAATGTCGCCCAGCTGAAGCTGGCAAAATCCAGTTACCGTCTTTCAACGCCAGCTGACCAAGATTTCACGGTTAATGAGGAAACCAAAGGAGGAACAAAGGTCTCCCTCTTGGACAAAGACAGTAACCCTTCTGGGGATATCAACCTGATTGCAGGAGATAACATAACGCTTCAGACGGTTTCTGCTGCTACGGATGGCTATGGCATCCTCATTTCAGGGAAAGATACGACCTATGAGCAGAAGGTTGATGCTTTTGCAGAGGGCGTTGATGGCGGAAAAGGTCAGACAACGTTGAATGTTGTCGGAGCAGAAGACGGTGCAACCCCAACAGCTACGGTTATTGCCGGTAAGAATGTGACCATCAGTGAGAAAGATGGCGCAGCAGTCATTAATGCGAATGATACGACTTATACACTGGGCGGTGATAGCGGTTCAGGAGGTAAGAATGCCGTAGTGACCCTGACAGGGACAGACAATCCTAATGCCCGCCAGGAACTGGCCATTACAGGTAAGAATGGCATAGAGGTCAGCTATGACAAGAAAGAAGGCATAGTTATCGATGGCAGTAATCTGCCCGATCACAATACGACCTATACCGCAAAACAGGTCACGAAAGATGGTTCAACCACCTTCAATGTCAAACCTGAAGATGGTACGGCCAGTGGCGGTTCTATGACCATCAATGCGGGTGAAAATATCTCCATCACCGCGGGAGACAATGGTGCTGCATTCATCAACGCCAAGGATACCACCTACACAGCAGAGGCATCTGTAACAGGTGCAGAATCGGCAACGGATGTCAAAAAGGGTAGTGCGGCAATCTCGGTATCTGAAAAAGGCACTGGTACAGATGGTACCGACAAGGAACTTGCTTCGCTGACCGTCAAGGCTGGTGAAAATGTCGCCATCACCGAGGAAGATGGTGCTGCGGTCATCAACACCAAAGACACCACCTATACCAATGAAGTCACCACAAAAGGGCTTCAATCGGGCCAGGTATCGAAGCTGACCATCACCAATGACTTGGATAAAAAAGACAGCATTACGTTCTATGACACCGACACCCGGAACAAGGTTGTCAAAGGCAACAATGTCACCGTAACCGTGGACGGAGACGACACACAGGGACCGGTCACCTACACAATCAACGCCAAGGACACGAAAGTCACCTCCGGCGATAAGAGTGTCAAAGTCAAGGAAACTGTCGATGAGGCGACAGGTGTCACCACCTATGACCTGGCTGCCCAGAGGACATCCTTTGCAGGTGATACTGGTGAGACCATTACGAACCCAACCACCCTCAATATCGTCGGTAAACCGGCAAGTGATCTGACCGAAGGCAATATCGGGGTTGAATCCAATGGAACCGACACCCTGACCGTCAAGCTCGCCAAAGACGTGAACTTGGGTGAAAGCGGTAGTGTCACGGTTGGCGATACGGTCATTGACAGCAGTTCTGTCACGACGAAAACCGTCAATGCTACTGACGTGAAGGCGGCTACAGTTACTGCAACGACTGTCAGGGCAGACAGCTTCTATGCAGGAGATAACACCTTCAACAGTACTGGATTCCAGGCAGGTAATGTTACGGTGACAAAAGACGGGTTCAAGACGGGTAATGGCGGGCCTTCGATGACGGCTGATGGCATCGACGCCGGTGATCAGGTCATTTCCAACGTTAAAGATGGTAAGGTCGCGAAAGGCAGTAAGGAAGCCGTCACGGGCGGACAGCTCTATGACATCCAGCAGCAGAACAGTTCCCAGGATGACGCACTGAAAAAACTCGCCCACCGAGACGCCCAGTTGGAACGCAAGATCTACAGGGCAGGTGCGCACGCAGCCGCGATTGCCGCACTGCATCCTCTGGACTATGACGAAGACCATAAGTTCACGGCTTCTGCCGGTATCGGACAGTACCATGGCTCCAGTGCGATAGCGGTCGGTGCGTTCTACCGTCCGACAGAGAATTTGATGTTTTCCGTCGGGGCATCTTTGAATGAAAATGACTCGATGGTCAATGCAGGTATGTCTTACCGCTTCGGTACAGGGTCAGGCAACAAGACCTCGCCAAGCAACATCCACGAGATGAAACGGCAGATTTCGAATCTCTCTGAAGAAAACCGTCAGCTTTCGGCGCAATTAAACAGCTCTGAAGCGAAGCTCGCTTCCGCTGACTCGAAGATTGCGACTTCGGATGCCAAGATTGAACGGTTGGAAGTCGCCTTGTCTAAGGAAACCAAGCGCTCAGAAATGCTTGAAGAAAAGATCCGCCGCATTGAAAGGATGCTCAAACTCAAATAACCGCAGCCCTAGGCATTCATCAGGATTGATGTTAGGGGCAGAGTGTGCCCTAGCTATAAGCAACAATTGATCCATCAATTGCAAAAGAACAATAACTTTCACGTCAGCTGTAGTCGTCAAGCTTCATCCTGAAAGTATAATGAAAGAGTAAGGCGGCAATGCAACTAGCTCAAATAAATAAACCCATATCATTCCAGTCAGGAGGATCGCAATGCGGATAAGGCACATTTTCAGTATCTGTATGGTTGTATGTACCTTGCTTATAGGCAAGTTTTCCGTTGCCGGTGAACCGGGGGCGCAAGATGTCACCATCCAGCTGATCCGTAATGCAACTGTCAGGGTGAGTTACGGTAATGCAACGTTTCTGGTGGATCCAATGTTGGCAGAAACTGGTGCCTATCCAGGCTTTGACAACACTTATCGGAGTGAACTGAGAAATCCGCTTGTGCCATTGCCAATGCCAGCCAAGGAGGTTGTCCAGGGAATTGATGCTGTGATTGTCACCCACACCCATTTGGATCATTGGGATGATGCGGCACAACAGGCGATTCCCAAGGAGGTACCACTGATTGTGCAGGATTCGAAGGATGCCGCCTTAATCCGGTCGCAGGGCTTCAAGAATGTCCATATCCTTCAGGATAAGATGGTTGTCGAAGGTGTTACCCTGGAAAGGACGGAGTGTCAGCATGGTTCTGAAGCTATGTTTGCCGACAAGACCGTTGGTCCGTTGCTCGGCAGTGTGATGGGGATCGTTTTCAAGAAGGTCGGCATGAAAACCGTCTATATTGCAGCAGATACTGTATGGTTTCCTGGTGTTGAGCAGGCTATTGAGAAAAATGCCCCTGATGTCATCGTGCTGAATACCGGAGGGGCCGCATTGACCCATGAGCAGTTCAGGGACAATCCTTATATCATCATGGGAAAGGAAGACACCCTGCGCGCCTACCGGTTGGCTCCCAAGGCTGCCATTGTGTCAGTCCATATGGATGCCATCAACCATATGACTGTGGATAGGAAGGATCTGTCAGAGTATACATACAGGCAGGGAATACGGGATAGGGTGCTGATTCCTTTCGATGGTGAAACCCTGCATTTCAGCAAAGACACAGGTAAGCTGGGCGGCTCGTGACAAGATACTTTCCTAGGATGCCTGTTTAATAGTGTCCGTAACTTGCCTCGCGGTGTAAAGCATATATCCAAAGTTTTATAGCGTTATACCGCATCCTTTTCGGCAGTTTTCTACAAGTCTATACGATTGTTGCGCGACAGCTAAAAACTAACCCCCTTCTTGAAAACGTGAAAATTTGATGCACTTCAAAGCTTGAAAACGTGAAAAAACAGCACAGCAATTTCCTTGAAAACGTGAATGCCTTGCCTAAATGACGGACAGCGCTGGTTTTGCCGGCTTGTCGGATACCACACATAACAATAGGAGATGCCGGTCATCTGATGCCGCCCACACTCGTAAAATCGTATCAATTTTTCGGAGAAGGTACATGGTGGGCTCTTTGGGTGACTAACATACTGAAATATAACAAATTTTTAGGCGGATTTGCAAAAAAAAGGAGGGTTAAAACTATAAAATATTGCAAAAATCGGCATGTTGAAATGCTATTTTTTTGATAAAAACGGCATGTTGAAAAATTCCCGCGTCTTCCTGTCAGCAACCGTCTATTTGTACTGACGGCACATCGTCCTTCTTTGCGCCAAATCAGGCGCTTCGTTTTCTCCTGCCACTATCTCTAACCGCAATTTTGCGTCATGGTGTTGTCGTGGCGATAACCGGTCTTGCCGAGATTGCTGGACTGGCTTTGATGGGACATTCTTTTTGCGGCTCGGCAGTGCGTTCAAGCCGCTTTTAATTGAATAACGCTAATTGAATAACAGGGTAAGTAAGTTGGAGATTTTAGCGGGTTGATTGGACTCGCAGATGGCCTAGCGCAGAAAAGAAAGGGATTATATTGCCATCCATAGGGGAATAGCCACCTATTGCGCTTTTATTTATCCTCTTATCGAATAAAAATAAGACTTTTCGAGAATACAAAGAAATGAAGGCTCTGGTGCTGACAGCAGGATTCGAACCAGCGACCTCCGCCGTGTGAAGGCGGCACTCTAACCAACTGAGCTATGTCAGCATGAAGCAATAAGAAGGATTCTATCACTGCTAAGGGGGCTTTTAAAGAAGTGCTTCTGGAAAGAAAGGGGGCTACAGGCTCAATCTGGATAGATGGTGTAAATGTCCAGCAAACTGCCAACCCATTCCGTTCACATCCCTGAATCTGTCAACCAAAACGGAAACACCGCCAAAAAGTGTCAACCTCTTTCAGGTCGAAGTGGCACGACAGACAATAGCCACTTTGCCCTTTGGAAGTACATCGGATGTCTAAAAGATATTCTCAGTATATTAGAATGACATGAATATGCCATCAACCAAGAAACGGTCAGTTCTCACCTTGGTTGACAAGCTCAATCGCCATCGATGAGCCGGGTTCAGGCATATATTTGTCCTTTTCTGCAGAAAACCGGAACACATATTTCCCGGGCTTGACCTTTTCTTCTGGCGCTTTTGTGACTTCCACCTCAATCGGATAATAGCCTGAAGCGTCTGCCTTATCGGTTTTGACGGTAACTGTACGCTTCATCGTCGTTTTCTCTTCAGGCATGTCGTACAGGAAGAGGCTCGTTTCTGTCTGTAAAGAGAAGAGTGGTCGTACTGCACCTTGGCAAGGGGCATAAAAAGTGGTGTTGCGCCAATACTGTCCCTGCCTGCCTTCGTAGTCATTGAAGCGCCATGCCCAGTGTGCCGGGCCAATCTGCGTGAACATAAAATTTTCAGCTGGGGGCGCGCACCCGTCCATCCCCACAGGTTCATTTTTCTGTGTGGCAATGACCTTTACCGTGTCAGGTGCTTGTGACTCGTAGACAATCATGCCGAGACGCCCACCGGTGCTGAAAGCGTGGATATGTCCCTCATCTTCGATGGCGTCGCCCAATGCCAGCAGAAAGACGGTCTCTTTCCCGTCCGCATCTTTAGCCGAATGAACGGAAGTGACCTTCATACAGTAGGAATAATCGTCCTTTAGTACCCAGCACTTGTGCGCCGGATTGTAGGCACCATAGACCTCAGTCATTGCCTGGGCGATATTCCCTTTGGCAACGGCACTTTCACCAATAAAAAGTGTGCCCAACAAGGCGGGGAGGAGTAATTTCTTCATCGAAAGTTTAGACATCATCGTTTTCCAAGTGTCATCGTTTTCCTGTGCCGCCATATGCAACAGGTTCCATTTATATGATGTGTTAGAAGTGCAACCTAAAGAATAGATTCCCACTCTCAGCATAAGCAAGAATCGCAATTCAAGTATGACTTCGATACCCCTTTCTACATACAATTAGCATCAATCTATCGCTGTTTATTGGGGAAAACAAGCACTTCCATTTGCTTGCTAAAATGTCACAAACATAATTTCCCCATTGTTTCAGAAGGAGTTACCCGATGGAATTTGTCAGCCATACCCTCCGCCGCAAAGACCGGATCATGATTGATGCGGATGCATTGCGGTTGCTTCGCGAAGCAGAATTCGGTGTCCTGTCAATGGTGTCCGATAATGGTGCCTATGGCATACCGATTACCTATGCCTGGGATGGCAGTTCCACCCTATATTTCCATGGCGCACACGTGGGACGAAAGATTGACTGTTTGCAAAAGAACCCACATGTCTCTTTTTGCATTGTCGGCAAAACCCGTGTCTTGCGCAAAGAAGCGTCTGTAGCCTATGAGAGCCTGATTCTTGAAGGTACGGTTAAACTTAACTTATCCAATGAAGAAAAAAGGCATGGTTTAGGGCTTATCGTCAACCGGTTTTCTGACGGGAACCAACCTGGCGTTGGGCACATGGACGAACGGATGCTTGACCGGGTAAACGTATGGAAGATGGATGTCCTAACAATCAGTGGCAAACGCAGGCCAGACCCAGACGCATCATGAAAAACCGCCTTCAGGCGGCAGGGTTGCCTTCCATATACCATAGGGTCATGCCAACAATCTTGTAACGGTTATCCTCGCCAAAAGGGCAGTCTCCATCTTTTTCAGGTGTCGTCTTATGGCCTTTGTGGGCTGAAAACACACCATTT